>CAZICD010000026.1:20498-37037 GCA_964537725.1 uncultured Spirochaetaceae bacterium
GCGCCGGCGCCGGTTCCGGGTTCCCACGGCGCGGTGGGCTCGTAGACGTCGAGGCGATGGGCCTGGAGCAGGCCGCGGTGGTAGACGACGTCCCGGTGCACGACCGGCGGTGCCGGAGGCTTCGCCTCCGATTCGGCTACGAGCCGTCTCACGAGGTCGGGCGACGGCAGGTAGAGCGCCTGCACCTGCGGCAGCGACGCGCCGAGCAGGAGCGCAAACGGGATGGCGAGCAGGACCGGCAGTCGACGCATACGCGCCTGCAAGTTATCAAACCCGGGGGCCTGCGGCAAGACCGGGCGCCCGGCGCACCCGGCCGGCGCGGCCTCAGCCCTGGAGGTCCTCCTCGGTGATCTCGAGCTCCATCTCGCGACCGTTGACGGTGAGCGTCGTGGAGAATCCCTCGGTCGCCTGCATCTCCTCCGAGCCGATGGAGAACTCGAGCGAATCGACCGGTCCTCCCTCGAGCGTGAGGTCGGCGTTCATCCGCTCTTCCTCGTTCGTGATCGTGCCCGAGATCGACGAATACACCGTCTCCGGCGCGCCCTCGCCCAGATACGTCGTCAGATCGAACCCGTCGAGGGTAAGCTCGTCGCCCTCGTCGCTCAGCTCGACGCCTTCGGGCTCCTCCCCGAACGCCGTAGCCATGCTGACGATGAGCACCGACCCGAAGCTGATGACGAACGCCTGTTTCGCCTCCTCGTCGCTGACCGCGGCGCCTCCTCCACCGTCGCACGCCACCATACCTACGAGCAGGATGATTCCCGCCCCCAGAGCTGCCAATCGTCTCATACGCTCTCCTTCTCCAAATGCTGAACGCCCGACCACTGCCGGCGCGTGTGGTAAACCGGTCAGTCCCCGAGGGGGATCGCCACGCGCGCCCGCGCGCCGTCGGCGTTGTCGAGCTCGAGCCGCCCGTCGTGCTGACGCGCGAGCGCGTCGACGATCGTGAGGCCGTAGCCGAATACGGGCTCGCGGAGGAACTCCGGGGGGAACCCGGGGCCGGAATCGGCGACGACGACCTCGACGGTACCGTCGGCCGCGGTGGCGTGCACCGTGATCCGCCCCGCGGGGGCATCCGCGAGGCCGTGCCGTACCGAGTTCGTCACGAGCTCGTTCACCATGATGCCGATCGCGACCGACACGACCTGGAGAACCAGGACGCCAGGCGCCTCGAGCTCGATCTCGACGCCCGCCGGCAGCGTCGTGCGGCGAAGCCCGTCGACGAGCGTCGTGAGCAGCTCGTCGAGCGCGACGCGCCGCAGATCGTCTCCGGCGCGCAACCCGTCGTAGACCCGGCTCATGACCGCGAGCCGGTTAATCATCTCATCCAGCGCGGCCTTCGTCTCTTCGTGCGAGCTGTGGCGCTTCTGCAGCGAGGCGAGCGACTGCACGAGGTTGAGGTCGTTCTTCACCCGGTGGTGGATCTCTCGGATGAGCAGCTCCTTCTCCTCGAGCAGCTTCCGGATCCGTTCCTCCGCCTCGCGCCGCGCGGTGACGTCGTTGAAGGTCACCATGTGGTCGGCGTTGCCGTCCGTCTCGCCGAGCTTGCGAATCCGGACGATCACGCTCATGAGCGACCCGTCCTTCCGTCGGTACCGCCCGTCGATCTCGACGAACCGCTGCCCCTCCGCGGCCTCCGCGAGGGTCCGGCGAAGCGGTCGCTCTTCGAGCGAATCGGCCGGAATCAGATCGTACGCGTCCATCGTGAGAAGCTCCTCGCGGGTGTAGCCGAGCATATCCACGGCGCGAGGGTTCACGTCCACGATCCTGCTCTCCGCGTCGGCGAGGATGATCCCGGAGGGCGACTGCTCGAAGAGCTCGCGAAAGCGCGCCTCGCGCTGCGCGATCTGCCGTCGCGCGTGCACGCGATCGGTGACGTCCTCCAGAACCGCTACCGTACCGTCGAAGGTGCCGTCGCCGCTTAAAAGCGGCGCCGAGCTGATCTCCACGAGCCGTACGTCACCGTCGGGGCGCCGGAGCGTGTACTCGAGGTTGAACACGGGCCGACCCGTCCGGCGAACGGTGGAGAACGGACCCTCGTCCATGCGGACCGGCTCTCCCTCGCTCGACTCGAGGTGCCACGGCAGGTGGTCGCGGTGCAGTCCCTCCACCTCGGCCGGATCGACTCCGAGCACGTCTCCGGCACGGCGGTTCACGTGCGTGATAGTCCCGTCCGCACGCAGAACGAGAATACTCGTGGGCGTCGTGTACATGATCTTCTGCAGCAGGTCGCGGTGGTAGGTCAGCGACCGCTCGAGATCGATCCGGTCGGTGACGTCCCGACCGGTGGCCTGGTAGCCGATCGCGCGACCGTCGGGATCACGGATGATCTCGCTGTTCCACTCGACGACCCGCCAGCCGCCGGGCGTCTTCTGACGGTTGAGACGTCCCGTGATGGCGAGTTTCCGGCCCGCGAGCTGCTCCATCACCGTGCCGTTATCCACAATATCGTCGGGATGGATGAAGTCGTGGAAGTCGCGCCCCAGCAGCGCTTCGCGCGTGGCGCCCCAGAACTCGCAGGCGCGGTCGTTGAGAAAGGTCCAGTGCCCCTCGGCGTCGTGCTGGACGATAATCTCTCCGGTGAGGTTGGTCACCGAGCGGTAGCGCTCGGCGGCGGCGACCGCCTCCTGTCGGGAGGCGAAGAGCTCGAAGGCCATTTCGATCGCCTGGATGAGCACGAACTCGCCGGCGGTCTTCAGCACGTAGCCGTAACGGGTGATACCCTTGACCCGGTCCACCATCTCGCGCTCGGCGTGCCCGGTGAGGAAGACCACCGGCAGCTCGCGGACCGCCAGGAGTCTCGTGGCGGTCTCGGTCCCGTCCATGCCGTCGCCCAGGTCGATGTCCATGAGCACGAGGTCGATGTCATGATCTTCGCGGACCAGCGCGACGGCGGCCTCGCCGGTCTCGACCGTCGTGACGGCGTAACCGTAGCGTTCGAGGGTGCGTTGCTCGCTGAGCGCGACGATCCGTTCGTCCTCTACGAGAAGGATGCGCGGACCGGTCTGCTGGGGCGATGGCCGGGAGGTCACGCCCCCATCCTACCCTACGATCGCCACTCTTTCAATATTCTCTATTCCGATACGCGTCATTCTCCCACGGCGAAGCCGATCCGGCTCGTCGTCGGGCGCTCCTGCTTGAGTTGCGCCGCGATCTTCCGGTAGTCCTCCTCCATTTCGGGGGTGATCGACGGGTGGCTGTCGGCGAGCGCGCGCTCGAAGAACTCCATCGTCACCTCCTTCGCGTCCACGCTCTCGCGCAGCGCCTCGAGCCCCGCCTTGCGAACGAGGTTCTCGATGTCCGCGCCGGAGTAACGCTCGGTGCGGTTCGCGAGGCTGTCGAGGTCGACGTCGGAAGCGAGCGGCATATCCTTCACCTGGATTCCCAGGATCGCGCGCCGCGCGTCCTTGTCGGGCACCGGCACGTAGACGAGCTCGTCGAAGCGGCCGGGTCGCAGCAGCGCGTGGTCGAGGAGATTGGGCCGATTCGTGACGCCGATGACGACGACTCCCTGCAGCTCCTCGAGCCCGTCGATCTCGGCGAGCAGCGTGTTCACCACGCGCTCGGTGACGCTCGCATCGCCGAAGCCGGCGCCGCGCTGCGGCGCCATCGAGTCTATCTCGTCGATGAGGATGATCGACGGCGAGACCTGGCGGGCGCGCTTGAAGAGCTTGGAGATCTGCCGCTCGCTCTCGCCGTACCACTTGGAGAGCAGGCTCGAGCTCTTGGCGGCTATGAAGTTTGCCTCCGCCTCGTGCGCGACCGCCTTCGCGAGCATCGTCTTGCCGGTCCCCGGCGGGCCGTAGAAGAGAAACCCCTTCGCGGGGCGGATGCCCAGGCGCTGGTAGGCATCGGCGTTCTTCAGCGGCAGCTCGATCCCCTCGCGCAGCTGCGCCTTCACGGTCTCGAGTCCTCCCACGTCGTCCCAGCTCACGTCCGGGACCTGAACGAGGATCTCGCGCAGCGCCGACGGCTGGATCCGCCTGAACGCGTTGACGAAGTCGTCCTGCGTGACCTCCAGCCGTTCGAGCACCTCGCCGGGGATCTCCTCGGCGTCCAGGTCGATCTCCGGCAGGTTTCGCCGCAGCGCCTCGATCGCCGCCTCGCGCGCGAGCGCCGAGATGTCGGCGCCCACGTAGCCGTAGCTGCGGCGCGCGATGTCGTCGATCTCCACGTCGTTCGCGATGGGCATCCCGCGCGTGTGGATCTGGAAGATCTCGCGCCGGCCGTGGTAATCGGGCACGCCGATCACGATCTCGCGGTCGAAACGACCCGGACGGCGAAGCGCCTCGTCGAGCGCGTCCACGCGATTCGTCGCCCCGATGACGACGACGTTCTGCCGCGGCTCGAGCCCGTCCATCAGCGTAAGGAGCTGCGCGACCACGCGCCGCTCCACCTCGCCGGTCGTCTCCTCGCGCTTCGGTGCGATCGAGTCGATCTCGTCGACGAAGATGATCGACGGGGCGTCGCTCTGCGCCTCCTGGAAGACCGAGCGCAGCCGCTCCTCGCTCTCGCCGTAGTGCTTGCCCATGATCTCCGGTCCGTTGATCACGAAGAAACCGGCGTCCGACTCGTTGGCGACCGCGCGGGCGAGGAGCGTCTTGCCGGTGCCCGGCGGGCCCTGCAGGAGGACACCCTTGGGCGGGTCGATGCCCAGGCGCTGGAAGAGCTCCGGGTGCTTGAGCGGCAGCTCGATCATCTCGCGAACCTGGTCGATCGCGTTGCCGATCCCGCCCACGTCGTCGTAGGTGACGTCGATCTTGCGCGACTCGTCGGGCTCCTCGTAGCGCGGGCGCAGGTCGATCTGCGTCTCGCTCGTGATCTGCACGACGCCGCGAGGCGAGGTGCTCACGACGAGCAGCCGCATCTCGGCGAGCCCGAAGCTGCGCTGGCCGAAGAGCTGCTGGAACATCGCGTCCGGCATCCCGCTCGGCGGCTGCCCGTCGGCTCCGCGGCGGTAGACCGACGTGGAGATGACGTCGCCGGAGACGAGCGGGCGGTGCAGGATCGTCCGCGCGAGCGCCTGCCCGTTGCCGGAGAGCTGGACGTTCGGCTGCGCCGGCGCGATGACCACCTTCTTCGCCGGCGAGACATCGGCCTTCGCAACGACCACCGTGTCGCCGATTCCCGCGTTGGCGTTCGCCCGCTGCAGCCCGTCGAGCCGGATCACCTGGATGCCGGCGTCCTCCTCGTAGGGGCGCAGCGCGACCGCAGGAGTGCTCCGCTTCCCGGTCACCTCGATGATATCTCCTTCCTGCAAGCCGAGTCGGTCGAAGAGCTCTGCGGGAACGCGCGCCGCGCCCTTGCCGACGTCGCGGGGCTGTGCGCCTGCCACCTGGAGTGTCGTCTCGTTGTTCTGGTCCATGGTATCCTCGTTCTGAGGCCCAAGATGGCGCAGCGCGCGCCGGCGAGGAATAGTACGAATGGGCTATCGTCCGGCCGTCGCCGCGCGAGGAGCTTGGAAGCATGAACCTTGACAGCTATGCCGATATCGCACAGCCGGCGCAGACGAAGACCGTGCTCCTGGTCATGGACGGCCTCGGCGGCCTGCCCGACGCCGAGCACGCCGAGACCGAGCTCGAGCTCGCGAAGACGCCGAACATGGACGCGCTCGCCTCCGAGGGCATCACCGGGCTCCACGAGCCGGTCGCCACCGGCGTGACCCCCGGCAGCGGTCCCGGCCACCTCGCGCTCTTCGGCTATCCGCCGACGAAGTACTTCATCGGGCGCGGCGTCTTGAGCGCGCTGGGGGTCGACTTCGACCTGAAGCCGGGAGACGTCGCCGCGCGCGGCAACTTCTGCACGGTAGACGACGACGGCGTCGTAACCGACCGCCGCGCCGGCCGCATCCCCACCGAGAAGAACGCCGAGCTCTGCGAGGTCCTGGGCGGTATCGAGCTCGACGGAGCGACAGCCTACGTCCAGCCGGTCAAGGAGCACCGGTTTCTCGTCGTGCTTCGCGGCGAGGGGCTCGGCCCGGCCGTTGAGGACACCGACCCGCACGAGGTCGGCAAGAAGCCGCATCCCCCGACGCCCGGGGACGCGGCCTCCGAGAAAACAGCTCGCGCGCTCGAGCGCTTCCTCGACGAGGCAAAGAAGCGGCTCGCCGACCACGCTCCGGCGAACATGGTGCTACTCCGCGGCTTCTCGAGCCTGCCGGACTGGCCGACGATGGAGGAGAGCTACGGCGTACGCGGCGCGGCGGTGGCCGCCTACCCCATGTACAAGGGCGTATCGCGCCTGCTCGGGATGGCCGTCTACGACGCCGAATCGACGATGGCGAGCAAGATAGGTCTGGTGAAGGAGCACTGGGACGAGCACGACTTCTTCTTCGTCCACGTCAAGAAGACCGACTCGCACGGCGAGGACGGCGCGTACGCGGAGAAGGTCGCGCTGATCGAGGAGGTCGACGCGGCGATCCCCGACCTCGTGGGGCTGGGCGTGGACGTGCTCGTCGTCACCGGCGACCATTCGACGCCGGCTGCGATGAAGGCGCACAGCTGGCACCCGGTACCCGCGCTCATCTGGGCGGCCGGGGCCGATCGCAACGCGCGCGGGATGAACGTCATCCGTCCCGACGAGGTGCGCACCTTCGGCGAGCGCGCGTGCATCCGCGGCTCGCTCGGGCCGAGATTCGAAGGCTCGAGCCTGCTGCCGCTCGCCTTCGCGCACGCCGGCCGCTTCGACAAGTTCGGCGCGTAGCCCGCCGCGTCGCGGGCGTGACGAAGGGCCTGCCCATCGGCTACAATCCTCTGCCATGAACGCACTCGACGGCGCCCTCGCCTACCTCGCCGACCACCGCGACGACTTCCTCGAACGGTGGAAGGAGCTCGTCTCCATCCCCTCCATCTCCACCGACCCCGATCACAATGCCGATGTCGCTCGCGCGGCCGAATGGCTGCGGGCCCGGCTGGAGGAGTACGGCGCCGCCGAGACGCGCATCGTACCCACCGACGGTCACCCGCTCGTGTGGGCGGAGTTCCCGGCCGACCGCGACGACGCGCCGTCGGTGCTCGTCTACGGGCACTACGACGTGCAGCCTGTCGACCCGATCGAGCTGTGGGAGTCGGACCCCTTCGAGCCGACGATCCGCGACGGCCGTCTCTACGCCCGCGGTGCGTCGGACATGAAGGCGCAGGTGATGGCGACGCTGCTCGCGGTCCGCGCCGCCGCCGCGCAGGGGCCGCTCCCGGTCAAGGTCCGCTTCCTCTTCGAGGGCGAGGAGGAGATAGGCTCGCCGAGCCTGCGAGCCGCGCTCGAGGCGAACGCCGAGCTCTTCCGCGCGGACGTCTGCGTGAACCCGGACACCGGCATGGTCGACCCGGATACCCCGTCCATCCGCTACGGGCTGCGCGGGCTCGCGTACTTCGAGCTCACCGTCCGCGGGCCGGAGCGCGACCTGCACTCGGGCTCGTTCGGCGGGATCGTGCACAACCCGGCGCAGGCGATCGCCGAGCTCGTCGCCGGCATGCACGACGAGAACGGGAGCGTCACGCTGCCGGGGTTCTACGACCGCGTGCGCGCGCTCGACGACGACGAGCGCGCGCGCCTCGCGAAGGTCCCGGTCGGCGACGAGGAGGCGCTGCGGCTGTCCGGCGTGCCGAGGCTGTGGGGCGAAGAGGGGTTCACGGTGGTGGAGCGCACCGGCGCACGCCCCACGCTCGAGATCAACGGCATCTGGGGCGGCTATACCGGCCCGGGCGCGAAGACCGTTATTCCGGCCGAAGCGCACGCGAAGATATCGACCCGGCTCGTGCCGGATCAGAACCACGAAGAGGTGCGGGAGCAGCTCGAGAAGTACCTCGTCGAGCACGCCCCGGACACGGTGAGCTGGGAGATCAAAGAGCTCGCCGGCGGCGCCGCGTTCATCTGCGACCCCGACTCGCCGGCTCACGAGGCGTTTGCGGCTGCGCTCTCCGACGTGTGGGGACGCGAGCCGGTGCTCGCGCGCATCGGCGGGAGCGTCCCGGTGGCGAGCGAGGTCGAGCAGATCCTGGGGATGCCGTCGATTCTGACGGGGTTCGCGCTCCCGAACGACCAGGTCCACTCGCCGAACGAGAGCCAGCACGTGGAGAACTGGTACCGCGGGATCGAGGCGGTAACGCGCTTCCTGTACCGCTACGCGACCAGGTAGCGGGACGCGTGCGGCGGCCGGCGCGCGCGACTCCGCCGCCCCGCGATCGGCCCTTACTCCTCCGACACGACGCCGGAGGCCAGCTTGTCGAAGTCGGCTACGGGAAGCGCAGGCGCCGAACGGAACCTGATCCCGGTCTTCCGAGTGAGCGCGATCGACACCTGGAGAGCCTCCGGGACCGCCGGCAGCTCGGCGATCATCACGATGTCCGACTCGCCGAGCAGCGCGTAGACCGAACGCAGCTTCCCGCCGAACCCGGTGATGATCTCCTCAGCGTCTCTGGTGCGGCGCGCGTCGATTCCCTCGATCGCGTCGCGCGTGTACGAGCCGAAAAAGAAGAACGTCGTCATGGGTACCTCCGGCTATCTGCGTCAAGTATAGGGCCGATCGGACCCGCGCGGCGAACCGCGCGGGGGGAGCGAGCCGAGGCACGGCTACCTCGTCGCCTCGTCGCCGCGGGCGCCCTCCAGGTCGCTCAACTGCACGCCGAGCGCCCGCACCGAGATGCTGACCTCCACGACGAGCAGCCCGAGCGAGAGCAGCATGGCGAAGAGCGCGACCGCGAACGCGGTCTCCGCGGCGATGGTCAGCCCGAAGAAGAGCAGGATCATACAGACCACGCACGCGAGCAGCGAGAGCGCGCCGGCGATCTGCATGTTGCGGATCAGCACGATGCGGCGGCGTAGATTGCTGATCTGGCGCTCGACGTCGGCGCTTCCCTCGTTCCGCCAGCGCTCGTGGAGCCGGCGCACGAGCTCCGCGTACGAGATGAAACGGTTCGTGTACGAGATGAACAGCAGCGAGACCGCCGGGAACAGGAGGGCCGGGGTTGCGAAGGTGAACTCCATGGCTCAGCGTATCGCGCGGTGAACGCCGCGTCAAAGCGGCTCGCGCCGGCCCCGTCCCCCCAGCCCGGTTGTCGTTTCCGTAACGGCCGTGACGCAGTACCTTTATTGAAAACGAGAGGAAAGGAGTGAAAATGGCTGTTGAACACCGACGACTGGGTCGTCACGGCGTGCTCGTGAGCAATCTCTGCCTGGGCACGATGAACTTCGGATGGGTGACCGAGGACAAGGACGCCTACAAGATCATGGATCGAGCGCTCGAGCTCGGCATCAACTTCTTCGACACCGCCGACGTCTACGGACGGCAGGGCGCCTACCACGGCAAGACCGAGGAGATCCTGGGCGAGTGGTTCGCGCAGGGCGGCGGCCGCCGCGACGCGGTGGTCCTGGCCACCAAGGTCTACAACCCGGCGAACAAGCCCGGTGAGATCGCAGAGCCCAACCACGACGGACGCAGTCTCTCCGCGATGAAGATCAAGCGGCACGCGGAGGGAAGCCTCCGTCGCCTGCAGACCGACTGGATCGACCTCTACCAGATGCACCACGTCGACCGGGAGGTGTCCTGGCACGAGATCTGGGAGGGCTTCGACAATCTCCAGAAGCAGGGCAAGGTCGTCTACGTGGGTTCGAGCAACTTCGCCGGATGGGACATCGCGACCGCGTGTCAGGAGGCCGACAAGCGCGGCAAGATGGGGCTCGCGAGCGAGCAGAGCATCTACAACCTGGACAACCGCATGGTCGAGCTCGAGGTGGTTCCCGCCGCGCGCCACTACGGTATGGGACTGATTCCGTGGAGCCCGCTCGGCGGCGGCATGCTCGGCGGCGCGCTCGAGAAGCTGGCGGACGGCCGACGCGCGAACGAGAACTTCGCCAGGCGCGTGGAGCAGAAGCGCTCGCAGCTCGAGGCGTACGAGAAGCTCTGCAAGGATCTGGGCCACCCGCCGGCGGAGGTCGCACTGGCGTGGCTCCTGCACAACCCGGTCGTCACGGCGCCCATCATCGGGCCGCGCACGATCGAGCAGCTCGAGAGCGCGGTGCGCGCGACCGAGATCACGCTGGACGAGGCGACCCTCGCGAAGCTGGACGAGATCTTCCCCGGCCCCGGAGGCGAGGCGCCCAAGGCGTACGCCTGGTAGCAGACCGGACGCTCCCCGCCGCGCCCGGCCCCGCCGGGCGCGGCCCCCTTCGCTCCCGCGGGTGATCCCGAGTCCCCCGCCGCACATCCCTCGCGACATTCGCCGACACCGCTCACACTCGATTGACACCCGCTCCCGGGCGGAGTACTTTGTATTCGAGAGTAACTTTGTATCGCAAAGTAATCGGCTCCCGGCCGGGCCAGGAACGATGCGAGGAGGAGTGGCGATGAAACCCGAGGAACGATCGATCGCCGACTATCTGGAGGACATCCGCGAGATCCGCACGACCATGCTCACCGCGCGCGACCGCATGCACGTCCCGCCCTGGTTCTTCTTCGTGATCGCCGGGCTCCTCGCCGCGGGGACCGCCGTGCACGCGACGGTCGCGGCGGTCTGGGAGCCGGGGCTGCGGACCGCGCTGCTCGCGATCTGGCTTCCGGTCTTCGTGCTGTCCGGTGTCGCGGAGGCCGCGGCGTGGGCCGCTACGGGACGGCGGGAAGGACTGCCCTGGATGAGCCGGAGCATCGGCAGGTTCTTCGCGACGATCGGCGGGATCATGGTCGCGGTGGTGACCGTGAGTCTCGCCGCGCTCTTCGGCGGGTACTCGCCGGCGGGCATCGTGCTGATCGTCGCCGCCTGCCTCTTCCACGCGTACTCGCCGTACAGCCCGGGTGCGGCGGTCTGGATCGGCTGGCTGCTGCTGGCTCCGGGGATCGGCCTGGTCGTCGCTCACGTATCGAGTCCCGCGCTGGTGCTGGGGGCCGCGGCGGTCATCATCGCGGCCTTCGTCGCCGCGGGCGTCGCCGAGGCACGGTTCACGAGGGCACATGGGTGACCTCTACACCCGCTTCGACCAGGTCTTCTTCGAGCGCACGAGGCTGTCCATCGTGACCCTGATCGAGCAGCGGCAGAGCGTCTCGTTCAACGGACTGAAGCAGACCCTGGGCGTGACCGACGGAGCGCTCTACACGCATCTCGCAAAGCTCATCGACGCGGGATACGTGAGCAGGCGCAAGGAGCTCACCGGCGACACCGTCCAGACGGTCTATTCCCTCACGGAGGGCGGAAGCCGAGCTTACCACGAGTACCTCGCGTTTCTGCAGGAGATCCTGCAGCGGCGCGAATCGGCGTCAACCGAACAAGGAGAGCCCTCATGACACGAGACGACGCACGCAGACCCGACCGAGCGCGGCTCGCGACGGTGGCATTCATGGCCGCCCTGCTCGCGCTGCCCGCCGTCGCCGGCGCGCAGCCGAGCGCCCACGAGCTGCTCGTCGCGGCGGAGAACTCGGTCTTCCCGGACAGCTTCGTCGCGACGGTCGTGCTGACGACGACCGAGGACGGCGAGGTCGCCTCACAGATGGAGCTCGAGATCTCGTATCGGCACGAGACCGGCAGCTACATGGAGGTCGTCGCGCCGGCGCGGTCGCGCGGGCTTCGCTTCCTGCAGATCGAGGAGACGCTGTGGATGTACAACCCGCGTGCCGGAGGCGGCCGCGCGATCCGGCTCTCGCCGCGGTCGTCGTTCCAGGGAAGCGCCTTCTCCAACCGCGACCTCAGCGACCCCGAGTTCGCCGACGACTACGACGTGCGCATAGACGGGAGCGAGGAGATCGAGCACCCCGAGCTCGGAACGGTCGCCTGCTGGGTGCTCGAGGCGACGGCCACCGACGACAGTCTCGCGTACGCGCGCATCCGCGTGTGGGTGACGAAGGAGACCCGGTACTTCGTCCGCGCCGAGTACTACGCGAAGAGCGGGCTGCTCTTCAAGAGCTCCCAGCTGCGTGGCATCGAACAGCTCGCCGGTGCCCGCCGGCCGACGGTGATCGAGATGCGCAACCGGCAGCAGGAGGGTCTGGTCAGCACGATGGAGATCACCGAGATGGAGGTCGCCGACGACCTGCCCGACCGGGTCTTCACCCAACGTCATCTCACGAGGTGAGCGCCATGAACCGTGTCCACAGAACCCCAGACCCCCGAACCGCGACCGCCGTGCTCGTCGCCGCGGCCGTGGTCCTCGTCGCCGCGCCGGCGGCGGAGGCACAGGACTACACGGTGCTCGGAACCGTGGAGGCCGAGGGCGTCCTGCGCTGGGCGGAGCTCGCCGAGCCGGCGACCACGTTGCGGCTGCCGCTCGAGGCGCGCCTCACGCACACCATCGCCGGTGACGCCTTCGACCTGACCGCCCGCACGGTCGTGGCGACCGCACCGCCCGGCGACGCGACGCAGCCGGGCGACGGCCTCGCCGCGCTCGCCGCGCAGAGCGACGCCGCCGGCGGGCCGCTCACGCTGCGGCTCCCCGAGCTCTCGCTCTCCGCCTACCCGACGAGCCGGCTCACGACGCGAGTCGGCCGGTTCGACCTGGACTGGGGAAGCGGCTACTTCTTCTCGCCGGGAAGCTCGCTCGCTCCCACCGCAACGGGCGGCGCCGGGGTGACCGGCGCCTCGTTCACGGTCATTCCCTCCACCGCCGTGACGCTCGGAGCCGCGGCTTCGCTCGAGGAACCGGCGCCGACCTCCACGAGCGCTCCCTGGCAGGAGATCGTGGGGGCGGCCTGGGTCGACGGCTACGGCGCGGGCATCGACTGGTTCGCAGGGTTCCAGTACGAGCACGAGCGGATCACGCGGCCGTCGCTCGCGCTCTCGGTCGACCTCGCCGGGACGATCCTCGCGGTGGACGCCGCGGTCGAGCTCGCGAAGCGCTACGAGTATCCCTCGGGCGGCACGAGCTTCGAGCCGCGAGAGGACCCGGCGCCGCTCCTCGCGGTCGCCGCGCAGCGATCGCTCGGCGGCCGCTCGGTGAGCGCGGGGATCACCGCGGAGTACCTCTACACGGCGCTCGGGCATACCGCGGACGAGGCCGACGAGTTCTACGACCTGGTCCTCGACGGGCCGCTCGCGATTCCGGCGGTTGCCGCAGCCGGTAGCGGCACGCTTCCGGCGGCCGAGAGCGCGGCGAACGAGCTCGCGCCGCTCGGCCGGCACTACGTCGCGGTCGATCTTTCCTTCGAGTGGTACGACACGCTCGCCGCGTCGGCCTTCGGGCTCGTCAACGCGAGCGACGGCAGCCTCGCGGCGCGCACCGAGCTCGCGCTGCTCGGGCTGGCACCGCTGGAGTTCTACGCGCGCTGGGCGGTCGCGTGGGGTCCGTCGCGGCGCAGCGAGCTCGGTCTCGCCGGGACGCTCAGCGAAGTGGCGCTGGGCTCCCGGATCAGCTTCTAGAGGGGGAACGGTATGGCACTGGTGACGATGAGCGATGTCCACAAGGACTACAAGCTCGGCGAGACGACCGTCCACGCGGTTCGGGGGGTCTCCATGGACATCGCGGCGGGAGAGTTCGTCTCCGTCGTGGGGCCCTCCGGCTGCGGGAAGACGACGCTGCTCAACATGATCGGGTGCATCGACAAGCCGACCTCCGGATCGGTTCACTTCGACGGGCGCGACGTGGTGGCGCTCGACGACTCGCAGGCCGCGGAGATCCGGCTCGAGCACATCGGCTTCGTCTTCCAGAGCTTCAACCTCGTGCCCGTTCTCAGCGTGCGCGAGAACATCGAGCTTCCCATGATGCTCGACGGCGTGAGACCGAAGGACCGACGCCGGGTCGCCGACCACCTCGTGGACGCGGTGGGGCTCTCGCGGTTCGCGACGCACAAGCCGAGCGAGCTCTCCGGCGGGCAGCGTCAGCGGGTCGCGATCGCGCGCGCGCTCGTCAACAGTCCTCGCCTCGTGATCGCCGACGAGCCGACGGCCAACCTGGACAGCGAAACCGGTAACGAGGTGCTCGAGGTCATGCGCAGGCTCAACCGCGAAGAGGGAGTCACCTTCATCTTCTCGACGCACGACCAGAAGATCCTCCAGCATGCCTCGCGCATCGTGCGGCTGCGCGACGGCGAGGTGGAGTCGGAGGAGCGCGGATGATGTACCTGAAGCTCGCGCTGCTGAATCTCTGGAAGTACCGCAAGCGCACCGTCGTCGTGCTCGCCGGCATTCTGCTCTCGGTCGTCGTGATGGAGACGATCGGCGGCATGCTCAACGGCATGCGCGAGACCTTCTTCAGCGAGATCCTGCGCGGCAGCGGCCACGTGCAGTACCACGCCGCGGGATGGGAGGATCGGCTCGACCGCTATTCGGTCGAGTACATGATCGACTCGCCCGACGAGCTCGTCGCCGGGCTCGCGGAGCGCTCGGAGACCACGCGCGTGGAGAAGATCCTCAGCTTTCCCGCGATCGTCTCGAGCGGAGAGGAGAACGTCCCGCTTCAGGGCCACGGCGTGGCGGCCGACACGGCCTACTTCCCCGACGCGACGGAAAACGTCACCGCCGGGGCGTTCCTGCCGGAGGGTGAACCCGGTGTCGCGCTCTCGCGCAGCAACGCCGAGCTCGTGGGCCTGCACCTTGGCGACACGGCGCTCGTCCTCGTGGAGACGACGATGGGAAGCCCCTGGTACCTGAGCTACCCGGTGACGGGGATCTACGAGAGCGGCCATGCGGAGCTCGACCACAACGTCTTCTTCCTCCATCACGCCGACGCCGAGGAACTCCTCTTCGCCGAAGGGCAGACGAACGAGATCCGCGTCTCGCTTCAGGAGCCGGATCAGGCGCAGAGCTTCCTGGAGGCAACTGCCGGGCTCGCCGGGCGCTACGACGTCGCGGGAACGACCTGGCGCGACATCCACGGAAGCATCATCGTCTTCGTAGAGATCGGCGACCTGATGAGCGCGATCATCAACGCCTTCGTCGTCATCGTCGCGGCGTCGGTGATCACCAACGCGATCCTGATGACCGCCTTCGACCGGATAGGCACCTTCGGCGCGCTGCGCGCGATCGGCATGAAGCGGAGGCAGCTGCTGGGGATGATCGTGTGGGAGGGGTCGCTCCTCGGGCTGCTGGGCAGCGCCGTGGGCCTGGCCATCGGCATTCCGATCGTCCTCTACCTCCAGGAGCACGGACTCGACATAGGCGCGATGAGCGAGTTCTTCGGCACCGGGCAGACCTACTACTTCGCGTTCGAACCCGCCGCGAGCGCCCGGAACTTCGTCTACGGCGTGCTCATCGCCGCGCTGAGCGCGCTCTACGCGGGGTGGGCAACGGCGAGGCTCGACCTCATCGGGTCGCTGCAGGAGGCGTAGGATGGACCTCTTCCGGATGGGATGGCGCAACCTCCGACGCAACCGGAGGCGGACGGCGCTCAACGTCGTGGCGCTCGCGATCGGCATCGCGATCATGATCGTCTCCGTGGCGTGGGTGCGAGGCTATTTCACGAGCCTGTTCGAGGGGATCATCGAGCTCGACACCGGCCACGCCCAGGTGCTCCACGAGGAGTACCGGAACGAACGGCGCCGACTGCCGCTCGACCTCACCGTACCCGACTACCAGGCGCTCCGCGACGAGCTCCTCGAATACGACGCCGTCGAGGCCGCGACCGGCCGCATCGCGTTCTCGGCGCAGATCGGGAACGGGCGCAGGTCGACGCGGATGCTCGCTCGGGCGATCGAGCCGGCGGGAGAGGCCGAGCTCACCGTGCTCGACGATCACGTGCAACGCGGATCCTACCTCACAGCCGGCGAGGACGGGGTGCTGCTGAGCGAGGAGATGGCCGGCCGGATGGGCGCCGAGCCCGGCGATCCGATCTTCATCACCGCGCTCGACCAGAGCGGGGCGGAGAACTTCACCGAGACGGTGCTGCGGGGGACCTTCGCGCTCGGCTATCCGGCGATCGACGAGAACGTCTTCTACATAGACCTGTCAAGCGCGCAGCGGCTGCTCGGCATGGCGGGCGAGGTGACCCACCTCGTGGTCGGGCTCGACTCCGGACCGAACGCGAGCGGACTGCTCGAGCCGCTTCGCACGCGCGTGAGCGCGGCGAGCGACGCCCCGCTCGAGGTCTACGGCTGGCGCACCTTCGTGGAGGTCATCGTGAGCGCGGTGGAGGCCGACATCGCGAGCTTCTCCATCATCATCGCGGTGCTCTTCCTGCTGATCGTCATCGGCATCCTGAACTCCATGTCCATGGCGGTCCACGAACGCACGCGCGAGATCGGAACGCTGCGCGCGATCGGCATGAAGCGAGGCCAGCTCACGCGGCTGTTTCTCGCCGAAGGGGTGAGCGTCGCCGCCGTCGGTTCGGTCGTGGGCGCGGCGCTCGCCGCGCTGGTGGGCATCTACTTCGGCATCGTCGGATTCGATCTGTCGGCTCTCGCGGGCACCGGCCTGCCCATCCCCTTCGGCGAACGGTTCACCGCCGACTTCCGCGTCTGGGACTTCCTGCTCGGGGCGGCGATCGGGATCGTGACCGCGACGACGGGGAGCCTCATCCCCACGCGCCGCGCCTCGAAGATCGCGATCGCCGACGCGCTGGGAAGCCACCTGGAGTAGGGCCGAGGGCGGCGGGGCTCGCCGCCCGCGGCGGCCTGCACGCCCGGCG
>CAZICD010000026.1:37137-47306 GCA_964537725.1 uncultured Spirochaetaceae bacterium
CGGCGGCGGGGCGGGTCCGCTACACCCCGGCGGCGGCCTGCATCTCCGGCGTCCACCGCCCCTCGCGCATGAGGACCATCGCGCTCCCGTCCTTCCGGTAGGCGGTCAGCGTCAGCAGGTCGCTTCCCACGGTGAAGTCGGTGTGCTGCTCGCTCACGTTGAGCCCGGCCTCGCGGCGCGCCTCGGGCTCGAGACGGTCGCCGCCGGCGACGCAGTTCGCGTAGGCGTTGCCGAAGGCGAGGTGGCACCCGGCGTTCTCGTCGTACAGGCCGTCGTAGAAGGTCGTGCCGAGCTCGGCGATGGGCGCGTCCTCGGGTACGAGCGCGATCTCGCCGAACAGGCGCGCGTGCTCGTCGAGGTCGAGCTCGGCGTCGAGCACCTCCTGCTCGCGCTCGCACGTCGCTTCGGCGATCCTGCCCTCGCGCACGACGAACTCCGCGACGCCCACGTCGGTCCCGTCGAGCACGAGCGGCCTCGTCGAGCGTACGGTTCCCTCCACGCGCCGCCAGTCCGGCGCGCTGAATACCTCGTCGGTGGGAAGGTTCGCGATGAAGGTGATCCCGTTCACCGAGTACCCTTCGGTGGCGATCCAGCGCTGATTCGCGGGCATCCCCACGCTCAGATCGGTGCCGGGGGCCTCGTAGTGGAACCGGTCGAACGCCTCGCGCGTGAGCCACTCGGCGATCTTCATGAGCCGATCCGAGTGAGCGCGCCACGCGGCGACCGGGTCGGGGGTATCGAGCCGGCAGGCGTGCGCGACCGCGTCGAAGAGCTTCGCGAGCGCCTCGTCTTCGGGGAGGTCGGGGTAGACGCTTCGCGCCCATACCGGGTTCGGGATGCTGATCACGCACCAGGGGAAGAAGTCCTTCATCGCGAGCTCGCGAATCTCGTGCGACGCCTCGGCGAGCGCCTTCATCGCGACCGCCTTTCGGTCGGCGTCGATGCCGGAGAGCCCGGTGGGATCCTCGCCGAGCACCGCGAGCGATGCCCCGCCGTCGCGGGCGATGCGCAGGCGCTCGGTCGTCGCGCCGGGCGGGACGTAGGAGAGCGAGTCGGTCGGCGCCTCCTCCAGCCTCGCGCGCGTGGCTGCCTGCTGCCGGTAGTCGACGTGAACGTATCGGGCGCCGCGCCGGTAGGCGGCGCGCACGAAGTGCGGGACGAAGTCGGAGGCTTCGAGGGGCGCGCGGACGTAGACTTCCTGATCGGGCTGGATGGAGAGGCCCACCGCCGCGACCACCGCGGCGTAGCGTTCGAAGAATTCGCTGGTATCCATCCCGAGAGTATACGAACGCCGCGCGCCGCAGACAGCCCCTGCAGACAGCCCCGACGCGCGAGCGTCTTCGCCGCGACCGGAAGACCAAACCGCGACGACGCGATACGATGGGTGACGTGAAACGCACCACCTTCCGCTTCGTCCTCGCGCTCGTCTCGCTCACCGCGCTGCTCGGCGCGTGCGCGACCGTACCCGACGGCCGGCGACCCGCGGCGCCGGTAGTCTCGTGGCCGGGCGCTGCGGCCGATACCGCTGCGATCAGCTGGCACGCGCCGCACCGCGAGGCGGCGATCGAGCTCGTCGGTCCCCACGGCAGCTCGCGCGTCTACGAAGCCGGGCAGACCCGCGGGTTCGCGAGCGTCGAGCTGGACGGGCTCGCACCGGGGTCCGTCTACCGGTACCGCATCGCCGGCGAGGAGCGGTGGCACTCGTTCCGCACCCTGCCGGCCGCGCCCGAGCGCCTCTCGTTCGCGATCGTCGGAGACCTCCAGCCGTTCAACGAGGAGACAGATCGGACCATCTCACTCGTCATGGACAAGGTCTCCTCGCTCGCGCCTGACTTCGTGCTTCAGATGGGCGACATCGCGGAGATTGGCATCCTCGAGTCCTCCTGGCGCCGCGCGATCGCCATCCTCTCGGGACTCGCTGCCGAGACGCCGGTCGTCCCGGTCGCCGGCAATCACGACTACTACTACGGGATCCCATCCGCGCGGATCTTCAAGAACGTCTTCCCCGTCGGGTACGCCGACGACGCCCCGAGGCGCAACACCTGGCACTCGGTGACCGTGGGACCGCTGCACATCGCGGTCCTCGATACGGAGGCGGACGGAGAGCGGTTCGACCGGCAGCTCGCGTGGCTCGCCGACGACCTGCGGGCGGCGCGCAACGCGGAGGTCCCGTGGATCTTCGTCGCGATGCACCGCCCGATCCTCGCGTCGACCGTCGCGCGCGAAGACCCCCGGTGGGCGCGCGAGCTATTCGGCCTGTTCTCGGAGTTCGGCGTGGACGCCGCGTTCTGGGGGCACGATCACCTCTTCGAGCACTACGCCTACACCTACGGCGCGAACGGGCTCGTCTTCAAGGAGGGCGATTCGCCCGCCGACGGCCCGGTCCATCTCTTCACGACTGGCTCGGCCGGTTCGAGGATCGACGCGCTCTACCCCGGGTTCTTCACGCACCGGCCGTTTCGCGAGGAGCGCACCTTCATCTCGCTCGACGACGGCGGGGAGGTCACGCGCGTGTTCGTTCAGCGGCCGTGGCAGCGCGAACGGGCGAAGACCGAAGGCGCCGGGGTGCGGTATCAGGATCCGGCGGTCTACCCGAAGGCCGCCTCGTACTTCTCGTTCCCCTTCGACGACGCCGCCGCCGAAGCGGCCAGGGAGTACTCGGACGATCCGGCGGTCCGGTACTCCGACGACGCCGGGTTCTACGGGTACACGTACGGGGAGACGTCGATCCACTACCTCTGGGTGGAGGTCACCGGCGAGCGATGCACGGTAACCGCTCACTACGCCGACGGCGCTCGCGGCGAGCACGGCACCGTGATCACCACGCCCACCGGCACCCCCATGCGGTTCGAGCTGGGCGAGTAGCGGCGTCAGCGCGCCGGTTCGATGCGGTACAGTCCGCCTGACCGCTCGTCGGTGATCAGGTAGAGCAGCCCGTCGGGACCCTCGCGGACGTCGCGAATCCGACCCACGACACCGTCGAGGAGCACCTCCTGCTCCACGACCTCCTGCCCGTCGAGCTCGACGCGTCTGAGGTGGCGCGCGACGAGCGCACCCACGAAGAGATCGCCCTGCCACGCCGGGAACCGCTCCCCCGTGTAGAACGCCATCCCGGACGGGGCGATGCTCGGCGTCCAGTGGAGCAGCGGCTGCTCCATGCCCGGCTTGCTCGTCCCCTCGCCGATCGGCGTTCCCGTCCCGTAATTCGCGCCGTAGGTGATCACGGGCCACCCGTAGTTCGCGCCGCGTTCGACGACGTTGATCTCGTCCCCGCCCTGCGGTCCGTGCTCGTGGAGCCACACCTCGCCCGTCTGCGGATGGACGGCCATGCCCTGCGCGTTGCGGTGTCCGTAGCTGTACACCTCCGGGGCACCCTCGTCGTCGCCGGCGAAGGGGTTGTCCGACGGGACGGAGCCGTCGGGCCGGATGCGCACGACGCTTCCCGCGTGATCGCCCCGATCCTGCGCGCGCTCGCGGTCGCCCCGGTCGCCGATCGTGACGTAGAGCATGCCGTCGGGACCGAAGACGATGCGCGAACCGAAGTGTCTGCCGCCCGCCGACGAGCGGTTCATGCGGAAGATGACCTCGACGTCGGTGAGCCGGCTGCCCTCTAGACGCCCCCGGGCCACCGCGGTGCCGGTGCCGAAGTCGTAGCGGTCGCTGAAGCTCATGTAGACGAGCCGATTCGACTCGAAGTCGGGATCGAGCGCGAGATCGAGAAGCCCGCCCTGCCCGGTCGCCGCGACGTTCGGGGCGCCGGACACCGCCTCGACCGTATCGCCGGCCACGAGCCACAGGCTGCCGGTGCGTTCGGTCACGAGCACCTCACCGTCGGGCAGGAAGACGAACGACCAGGGTTCACGCAGCCCGTCCACGACGCGCACGAGCCGGAAGTCAGCCTCTGCGCTCGAGAATCGGCCCAGGTCCTGCTCGCGAAGGGTGGGCTCCGCGACGAGCTTCGGCACGGAGGCAAGCACGAGCGTTATGATGATCGATGTAGAAATGAATCGGCGTGTCATACGGGGAAGATACTCATTCTGGCAGCACTGCAGCGAATGTGCTACCGTTCCGGTCATGAACCGGCCCTCCTGTCGTCGTTCTCGCGGCGTGCGACGCGCACCGCTGCTGCTCGTCGGAATCGCGCTGCTCGCGGTTCCCTCCGTCGCCGAGACGGTGCTCATCAACCGCCCGCTGGTGACCGTACCCTCCGGCGATATCGAGTCGTTTCTCGACGCGCAGTTCGTGCGCGCGGCCGCAGCAGCCGAGGAGGCGTACGACGGGTTGCGGGTGGGGTATCAGGGCTTCGCGAAACGCATTCCCGCTTCGAACGCGTCGATTCGTATCGACGTCGTGGCAACCCGCGCCGAAGGGCAGACGATGCTCGTGCTCAACGCGACGAACGACGCCGGGGGCAGCGAGGCCTTCCTCTATCAGCTTCCGTGGCACGACGCGCTCTACCGGGAGATCGCGAGCGTGCTCGGCTTCTTCGACGCGGTCCTCGGCGAGCCCTCCGATCCTCCGGAGGCGAACGTCGCCTTCTTCCAGGACTTCCAGACCGATTTCATCGCCACCGGCGACCTGCCGGCCGGAAGCGTCGTGCAGCCGTACTCGCTCGCGAGCCGCGACGGAAACCTGCTCGTCGCGTCCGGCACCTTCGTACTCGAGACCGATCGGTACTTCCGCGAGCGCGCGAAGGTGGGCGTTGGAAGCGACGTCGCCGGCTACTGGGCGATGCACGCCGGCGCAACGCCCGCCGGCACGATCGCGGCGGCGTCGGCCGCGCAGGGCGGTATCGTACGGATGGTGCCCGGCATCCCCGACCCGTTCCGCTTCCAGACCCGCAATCCGGTGATGGATCTCGCGGTCTCCGAGGACGGCACGGTCTTCACGCTCGACATGCAGCAGAGCTTCATGCGCTTCGCAGCCGACGGTGCCGGTCCGCTGGACCCCGGGCTTCCCGACGGGAGCTACGTATCGTTCATCGCCACCGGTCCGGACAATACGTTCATGCTCTGGGAACCGACGATGCGGTCGATCCTGATCTACGACGCCGACGGGACGCGCGTAGGCATCGTCGTGCCGCACGCCCCCTTCGACGTCGCGCTGGGGATGAAGGCGTTCCGCGCCTACGGGAACGGCGATATCCTCGGTGTCTTTGCCGATCGGCTCATGCGCTTCTCGCGCGACGGCACCGTCGTCTGGGAGCTCCCGGTGAGCGAGGTCCCGGAGATCGGGGGACTGGGCCTGTTCACCGAGGTCCACCTGGATCCGCGCGACGGCACGATCTACCTGCTGAGTATCCAGTCGAAGCGGGTCGTGCAGCTCGTCGATCTCGACCAGATCCGCTCGCGTCGCGCGCTCACCGACGTCGAGCGGCGCATCCTCGCGTCCAACGAAGCGCTGCGCGCCAACCCGTACGATCAGAACGCGCTCGCCGCCCGAGCGGAGATCTACGAGGAGATCGAGGCGTGGGAAGCCGCGGCGTACGCCTGGGAGACCGCCTACGGCGTCAACCCGACCGACCCCGAAATCACCGAGGCGCGCGACGCGGTCGCGCTCCGGCGGCTGGAGGAGAACGCGCGGCGGCTCTACGAACAGACCGTCCGGCTGCTCGAACGCTTCGGCACGGCGTCGGCCGCGTACGCCTACCAGCAGGCGCAATCGGCGTACGAGCGGCTCATCGCGCAGGCGCCCGACGACGATGCCGCCCGCGAGCGGCTTCAGGAGCTGCGCCACCGCTACGAGGAGGCCGAACGGCCCGACGACGAGCAGCCGCCGCTGTCGATCGACAACGTCGCGCTCGCCGACGTCTTCCCGTCGCTGTTCACGCGGTATCAGAACGATGCGGCCGGCACCGTGACGGTGCGAAACACCGGCGAGCGTCCGGTCCGCGATCTCGAGCTCACCGCGCAGATGCGCTTCCTCGAGTTCCCGACTCCTGGCGGCACGCTCGCCGAGCTCGCGCCCGGAGAGAGCGCGACGCTGGCGGTGAACCTGCCCATCTCGGTGGACACGCTCGGGCTGCAGGAGAGCACCCCTGCCCCGGTCAACGTGACGGTCACCTACCGGTCCGGGGGCGATCGCGAGACGGCTTCGCGGCTGCAGATCATCACCGTCCACCGGGCGACCGCGCTCACCTGGGACGAGTCGGCCAAGCTCGCGGCCTACGTCACGCCGCGGGACGCCGTCGTCGAGTCGTACGCGGCGCCGTTCGTCGGGGTGGGCGATGCGAACGCGTTCTCGCTCTCGGAGAAACTCTTCCGCGCGGCGCGTATCTCCGACGCGGTGGGAGCCGGCGGGCTCGAGTACATCGAGGACCCCGACTCGGGCATCACGGAGGTGCTGGGCAACCCGTCGGTGATCGACACGGTGAGGTTCCCGCGCACGACGATGCGCGTGGGGTACGGCGACTGCGACGATACGACGGCGCTGTTGTGCTCGCTCTACGAGTCTGTCGGCATCGACACCGCGATCATGACGAGTCCCGGTCACGTCTTCATGGCGTTCGACACCGGTGAGCCGGAACAGAATCGATGGCTCTTCGAGTCGGAGACGACCGCCGCGATCGCCCACGGCGGGACCGTCTGGCTGCCCTACGAGACGACGATCCTCGATCAGGGGTTCCTCGCCTCGTGGGAGGAGGGGTCGCGACTCTACCGGCGCCACGAGCCCGACGGCGACGTCGAGTTCATCCCCCTGAGCGCGCAGCGCGAACGGTTCCCGGCGCTCCCGCTCGACGCGGCGAGCTTCTCCGTCACCCCGCCACCGGTGGCGCTCGTGGAGCCGCGCTACGAGGAGTCGATGGCCGCGCTTCGCGGTACGATCTACCTCGCCAACGTCGCCCGGCTCGAAGACGCGCTCGACGGCGCGCCCACCCGCCGCCGCGTGCGCACGCTCAACCAGATCGGCGTGCTCCACGGACGCTTCGCGCAGGCCCGCGCGGCCGAGCGCGCGTTCAGGGAGGCCGTGGAGGTCGATCCGGACTACGTGGCGAGCTACGTCAACCTCGCGAACCTCGCTCTGCTCGCCGAGGACCCGGAGCGAGCGCTCGCGTGGCTCGACGAGGCCGAGGCAAGACGGCCCGACGGCGTCATCACGACGCTGCTGCGCGCGCAGGCGCGGTACCTCGCGGGCGACCGCGACGCGGCGGCGCGGCAGATGACGCTCCTCGAAACGCGTGCGCCGGACCTCGCGGCGCGCTATCCGCACCTCTCGGCAGCGACGGATACCGGGCGCGCGAGCGAGGCGCAGGCCCGCCCCGTGTTGCCGTGGGCCGTGGACGAGTGATGCCGCCGCGTGAGCGCATCGGCCTATTGCTGAGCCGCCGGCTCATGGTATAGTCGGGTCGTGACCGCCCGGGAGATCGCAACCATCGTCAACGGCTCGTTCGTCTGCGGCGAGGCGAACGACACCAGCGTCGACTACGCCTTCGCCGCCGACCTCATGAGCGACGTGCTCACGATCACCGAAGAGGGCGTGCTCTTCATTACGGGTCTCGTCGCGCCGCAGACGATCCGCACGGCGGTGGTATCCGACATCCACACGATTCTCGTCGTGCGGGGCAAATCGGTACCGCGCGACATCGTCGACCTCGCCGAGGAAGACGATATCTGCATGATTCGCACGACGTTTTCCATGTACCGCGCGAGCGGCGAGCTCTACCGGGCCGGCCTCAAGCCGGTCTTCTGAGGGCCCGCGCGCGAAGAGGCGCCGTGCCTACGGCCTCCGAATCTCCGGGGGCTCTTCGCCCTCCGCGACGAATACGAGCGCCGCACCGTTGATGCAGTAACGCTGGCCGGTCGGCTCGGGGCCGTCGGAGAAGACGTGGCCCAGGTGCGAACCGCTGAGGCTGTCGACGACCTCGATCCGGCGCGCGAACAGGCTGTTGTCCTCCACGTAGACGATCGCGTGCGGGTTGATGGGCTTCGTGTAACTGGGCCAGCCGGAGCCCGACTCGTACTTGTCCTCCGAGCTGAACAGCGGTTGTCCGGTCGCCTTCGAGTAGTAGATCCCCGCCTGCCGGTTGTCGTTCAGCGGGTGTGTGAACGCCGGCTCGGTGCCCTTCTGGCGCAGGATATGGTAGGAGTCGGGGTCGAGCAGCTCCTGCCACTCGGCCTCGGGAAGCTCGAGCGGATAGTCGAGCGCCGCGTCCTCGTCGTGGATCGTGCGCTCCGCCGGATCGTAGTCCCACTCGTCCGGCGTGCGACTCGCGAGCTCGATCGCGGTCTCGAGGTCGGCGCCAAGGATATCGCGAGCAGCCGAGGGCCCCTCCGCGCCGGAGGCGGCCTCGGGCGCGCCGGCGGGCATGGTCGCGCCTTCCGACTCACCGGAGCCCTGCGCGGTCACGACGGCGGGTCCGTCCCCCACGAGGACCACCGCGGCCACGACGGCCGCGAGACCGACGATCGGTATGAGACTGCGGGATAGCTTATTCATACTATCAAGATACTAGCGCGGGCGACGCCTCGGCACTCAGAGCTGGAAGGCTCCCCCGCTGATGATGGGGACCTCGCTCGCGTCTCCCCGGATACCGGTGACGGTGACCTGCGGCGATCCGATCATGAAATCGGTGTGCAGCGTCGAGGTATTCCCTCCGACAGCGCGGTACTCGTCAGGCGAGAGCGTTTCGCCGTCGCGCAGGCACTTCGGGTACGAGGAGCCGAGCGCGATGTGGCACGCGGCGTTCTCGTCGAAGAGCGTGTTGTAGAAGACGAGCCCCGAGCGGTAGATGGGCGAATCGGCGTCGACGAGAGCGAGCTCGCCGACGTAGCGCGCGCGCTCGTCGAGCTCGAAGTACCGGTCGAGCGTGCTCCCTCCGGCGGTCGCGCCGCACTCGACGAGCCGGCCCTCCTCGAAGCGCAGCCATGCTCCTTCCACGATCGTGCCGAGCAGCTGCACCGGCCGCGTCACCGCGACGCGTCCGGAGGTGCGGCGGAAGTCGGGAGTGGTGAAGACCTCCTCGGTGGGCAGGTTCGGCATGAACTCGAGGCCGTCGGGCGATTGTCCGCCACCCCCGACCCAGACCGACCGCTCCGACAGGCCGACCGTCAGCTCGGTGCCGGGTCCGTCGAAGCGAACGGCGTCGAGCGAGAGCTCGTCGAGCGCCGCGCGCCGGGCGGCGAGTTGCCGGCGCTGCTCGGCCCACGCGGCGCGGGGGTCGGGCCGGTCGAGCCGAAGGATCGGCTTCATGACGTTCCACAGCTCCTGCGCTGCGGTCGGATCGGCCTCCCGCCCGAGCACCTTCGCGGCCCACTTCTCGGTGGGAACCGCCACGACGGTCCACCGCAGACGATCGGCCTGCACGGCGCGGCGAAACGGGAAGTCCGCCTCGAAGATCGCCTTCTGCACCGTGCCGTTACGCTGCGCGTCCACGCCCGAGAGGGCATCGGGATCCTCCGGACTCTTGATGGACACGAGCGCCCAGCTCTCGTCGAGCATGAGGTTGTTCGCGTCGCGTCTGAAGTCGGGGACGTAGGTGAGGTGTTCCGGGCGCGAGTGCTCGATGCGCGCGCGCTGCAGCAGCGCGTGATCCGCGTAGACGTGGACGTAGCGGGCGCCGTGGTCGTAGGCGCGGGCGGCGAGCGTCGTCACAAAATCCCAGTGGCCGGGTTCGGCCTTGACGAGCAGATTCTGCCCGGGCTGGAGATTCACGCTCGAAACGATCAGATCCGCGTAGGCAACGGCGGCATCGGTGGTCATGGAAGCTCCTGTCTCCGTGGTTCCGGATTGAAACTCGGCGTCTCTTCTGATATACCTGCAGGACCGCCCGGCGTCAAGAAACGCCGTGTGCGTGCCGATGTTGAAGGGGAGAGCGTCCGGCGCGCGCGTGAGGGGAGCCGTTCTGATGAACAACAATGATATAGTACCGGGCTTTGACGAGGAGAAAGACGAGAGTCTGCGAATCAGGCTGCAGAAGGTGGACGGCCTTCCCGGCGCGCTCGTGCTCTACCTCAGCGGGTACATAGACACCTACAACTCGAACTTCTTTCAGAAGCGCATCAATCGCGCGGTGGACGCCGGGTTCACCAAGCTGATCTTCAACTGCGGCGGCCTCACCTACGTCTCGTCGACCGGGATCGGTTCGTTCACGGCGTTCCTCAAATCGGTCAAGCCGAAGGGCGGGGACATCGTACTGCTCGAGATTCAGCCGCGCGTCTACGAGGTATTCC
>CAZICD010000027.1:0-11350 GCA_964537725.1 uncultured Spirochaetaceae bacterium
GCTCGCAGCGATTCAGACGGTATTCGCTTCATGGCTCCCATCCTACCAGAGCGCGTGTCGGGTGCAAACGGCTCGAGCGTCTGGTGCAAAAAGGTATCGTTTCCTGAATGTCGCGGAAGCTCCGCAGGTCGTACAATGGTGCGCGGAGGATTCTGTGGTCAGAGGATACGATCGGATCAGGCGGTCGTCGCTCTGTTTCGTGAACCGGATGAAGATCGGCGACGAGCCGGGCATCTACGCGAAGGAGCCGGGTGACGGATCGAGCTTCTACGGGTCGTACCATGCCGCGCACATACTCGACCTCTTCGACGAGCTTCGCGCGTTGCCCGAGCACGAGCTGAACGAATGGGCCGATGTGTTTCGCTCGCGTCAGACCGACACCGGCTACTTCCTGAATCGACCGGAGGAGGACGCCGGGCCCCGTCCCCCCGAGCGGCTCGAATCGGTCTGGCACACGACGAGGGGCGCCACATGGGCGCTTCGTGTCCTTGGCCGGAAGCCCGCGCGTCCGTACGCGTTCCTCGAGCCGCTGCTCGACGCGGGCGCGCTCGCCGACTGGGTCCGCGCCTACGACTGGACGACCGCGTGGGCGGCGGCGAATCAGGTGCTCGCCTGCGTGACCGCGCTTTACGCCCAGCGAGACTGGTTCGGCGACGATCGGGTGGATCGCGCGATCGACGACGGACTCTTTCCGGTGCTCGACGAGCTCGCCGATCCGGCGACCGGCTATTGGGGAACTCAGTACGGCGGCGGGCTCCTCGACGGGCTCTTCGGCGCGATCCACATCGCGCCCATCTACTTCGCGCACGGCCGGCCCATCCCGTTCGTGGAGCGCAACGTCGACTCGACGCTGTCCCTCCAGCGGCCCGACGGCTCGTTCTGGCCAGGGGGATCGGACTGCCCGGATTTCGACGGCGCGTACATGCTGCTCAACCTCTCGCGCCTGACCGACTACCGCCGCGCGGAGATGGACGAGGCGGCCCGGGCGCTGCTTCGCCACGTGGAGACGCACGAGGACCCGGACGGCTGCGGTTGGCTCCTGCATCGCCGCGATAGCGACCCGTCGGACTGGAAGCCGCGACCCCACTGGGTGTGGCGCGACGGCGAGCGTAGCGTTCGCGCCGAATACCGCGACGACGACCCCGCAAGAACCCATATCATGCTCGGCAGCTGGTTCTATCCTCTGTCCGTCGCGCTCATCTCGATGATGCTCGGCGATACGGGCTACGAGGGACCGTATCGGCTCAACGGCGCGAGTCTCCACCAGATGAACACCGGTGCCCGGGAGGCGCCTGCCGTATGACGCCGCTCGCACGTCTCACAGACCCTCGCCGGGCTCCGTCCGCGGTCGACCACCGCGGACTGCTCTTCCCGCGATCTCAGCTGGACGCGGTCAGCGTGCGCGCGACGACCGATCGCTACGCGGGCGTGTGGAGCTCGGTGCTCGCGAGTGCGGACGCAGTCCGCGCCGCGCGTAGTCTGGAGCTCCCTGGTGATTCTGCGACGATCTACTACCACGCCCGGGGAAGGCTCATGAATCTGGCGCTCGCCGCGGTCGTTACTCGCGACCCCGGCTACGTCGCCGGCTACGAGTCGATCGTAGACGATCTAGCGGCTCGTGGGCTGGACTTCTGGATCGGACCGGACTACCCGAATCGACCGCGCTACCAGGTCTACGACGGTCGCGCGCGCTACACGGGTGAGCTCGAGACGGCTGCCCTGGCCTCCGGCCTCGCGATTTCCTTCGACTGGATCAAGCCGCTGCTGTCCTCGCCGACGCGTGAGCGCGTCTATGGCCTCCTGCTGGGGACCGCGTACCCGCTGCTGAAAAACTCGACGCTCTTCCAGTCCGAGCGATGGGTCATGAACCATCTCTGCGTCATTGCCTCCGCGCTCACGCTGGTCGCGCTCAGTCTCGAGGGCGTCAGGGCGGAGGTCCGGCCTTCAGGCGACGATGAGCCCATCCTCTTCCCGCGCGAAGACGCGGACCGCATCGCGGCGGAGGGCATTCCGATCGACACGGACGTCGAGTTGATCTCCGGTGCGCTCGGCAGCTGGATGGAGACGATCGACGCCGACGGCAGCTACGGCGAGGGATTCCACTACTGGGCGTACCCCGTGAACTGCCTGTTCTTCGCGCTCGAGGCGCTCGCGAACGTCCGCGAGGTCGAGCTGCCCCAAACGAGCTGCATCTCCCGGTCGCTCGAGTGGGCGGTCTACAACCAGGTGGGGCTCTACGAGCATCCTGAGTTCGACCGTCCGATCGCGATCAGCGTGAACACCTACGACTGTCCCTACGTCTTCCAGATGGAGGCGCCCGAGGTTCTGCTCTATCTCCGGCGCTTTGCCAGCCCGCTCGCCGCGTGGTACATCGAGCGATTCCTCCTCGCCGACCCGCCTCGACCCGACGCGCTGCACACGGCGTTCCACTACTGCCCCGCGGCGCTCGTCGCGCTGGACGATCCGGAGGTCGTGCCTCGCTCGCCCGGCGATCTGTGCCTCCCGCCGTCGCGCGTCCTCCACGATACCGGGTTCGTCTACCTGCGCGACGGGTGGTCCGGCATCGCCTCCCCGGCCGGAGACACCGTCTTCTCGCTCGCCTCCGGCGGCGGGGGGAGGGCCAACTCGCACCAGCACCTCGACAAGAACAGTATCAGCCTCTTCTCGCGCGGCGAGTACTGGATCGTCGACCCTGGCCACTCGTGCTACCGGGGCGAAACCCACGGCGGGTACGACCGGCGCACGTACGCGCACAACACGCTCTGCTTCGACGGTGCCGACCAGGATCTCGCCTTCGTCGAGATGGGGATGAAGCCGGAAGAGCGCAAGCCGGTCATCTCGCACCACAATCGTGCGGAGGTGGTCTGCAAGCGCAACTACCGCCTCTTCGACTACGTCGCTTCCGACGGCCGACGCTGCTACGAGCCGTGGCTCGCCGCGTTCACCCGGCGTGTCTGGTTCATCCACGACGACTACTTCGTGGTATGGGACCGCGTCGACGCGGGTGATCACCCGGGCTCACCTTCGCTCGGCTTCAACCTCAATAACCGCGACGGCGCGCTCTCGCTCGAGGTGGACGGGACCGACCTTCGAGCCAGCCGACCCCATTCGGATCTCAGCGTTCAAGTGCTGACGCCGACCTCCGCGGGCTTCGCCTTCTCCGACGGCAGGCTCCATCTCGCCTACCATATCCTCCCCGGTATGCCGGTTGAGGGAGAGCCGGGAACCGCGCGGCGCGTCGACTTCGTACTCGACGGTAACCCGCGTGCGTTCGACCTCGTCTGGCTCATCGCGCCGCTCGAGCGTGGCGAGGCGGCTCCACGCGTGCGGGAGACCGCCCACGAGCCTCGTGCAGGCGGTGTCCTCGCCCGGAGCATCGACTTCCGCGGACGGGCCGTGACGATGCTGATCGGCGAACGGTCGTTGCTCCGCTTCGGCGACGGAGTCGAGTACACCGTGTGACCTGCCGGCCCGGCGAGGGGCGCTCAGTCGAGACGGGCCTCCGAGCGAAACCATTCGGCGAAGGGATCGCGGGCACGAAGGAGAAGCCGGTAGAGCCGGTGCTGCAGGTCGCGGTCGCGCTCCTTGTCTTCGCCGTAGACGTTACGCATCTGGTGTGGATCGTTCTCGTTGTCGATCGTGTAGTGATCGACGCGGCCGTCCTGCTTCTCGAACGCGTACGTGTAGCGATCGGTTCTGATCCCTCGTCTACCGTTGGTCGAATCCTCAGGCCGAATGTGCATGTAGAGCGCTTCGGCCGTCGCGGGGCTGACGCCGTCGAGGATTCGGACCGAACAGTCGGTGCCGTCGAGGTCGTCCGGGACCGCCTCCGGAAGACCGAGCAGCGAGAGAAGCGACGGGAAAAGGTCGATCGCGCTCAGGATCGCGTCGTCGGTCTCGCCCGTGCGCCCCGAGTCGGGATGGCGAACGAGGAAGGGCACGAGGAGCGACTCGTCGTACCAGTGGGTCTTGCGCACGAGGCCGTGGCTGCCCATCATGTCGCCGTGGTCGGAGGTAAAGATGACGACCGTCTCGTCGTCGAGTCCGGTCTCTTCGAGCACGGAGAGCAATCGCCCGAACTGGTCGTCCACCCCGCTTATCATCGCGTAGTAGTTGGCGATGTCGCCTCGGATCCTCTCGAATCCGGTCTCGGTGAGGTTCTCCCAGATCGCGAGCTCTTCCGGAGACTTGTCTGCATAGAGCTCGCGGTAGCGCTCGGGGACCTGAGAGAACGGCATGTGCGGCGGGTTGGGCGCGACGAACAGCGCGAAGGGCTTGTCCGGGTCACGCTGGCCGTCGGTGTTACGGAGGTAGTCGATCGCGACCTCGGTCTCGTGGATCGTACTCCACTCGTCGACGCGGATCGGCTGGTCGATCGGGGCGTCGCCGGTCCAGTAGTGCGGGTGGTTGTGGTCGTCGCAGCAGCCGTAGGAGTACCAGAAGTCGAACCCGTGTCGCCCCCGTCCCGGTGGCGTGTAGGAATCCCACACCACCCCGTCTCGACGCGGGCCCTCGCCGTAGAGCTCGTCGCCGGGCCGCGGCGCCTGCAGGTGCCACTTGCCAACGTAGCCCGTCGAGTAGCCGCGTTCGGCGAGGATATCGCTCAGCGTGACGGTCTCTTCCGGAAGGCCGATCGCGCCGGCGGTGGACCGGCAGTTGCCGACGACACCGTTGCGGTACGGGTACTTCCCCGAAAAGAGCATGCCGCGGTAGGGGCTGCATACCGGGAAGTTGCTCACCGCGTGAGTGAATGTGACCGCCTGCTTCGAGAATGCGTCGAGGTTCGGCGTGACGACCGGCTCGCGACCGAGGAACCCCATCGAGTAGGGACGAAACTCGTCCGGGAAGACGAAGACCAGGTTGCGTGGCTTGCTCACTCTCTCTCCTCGCGCGACGGCGGCTACCGCCTGATGTACTCCGACGGGTTGACCGAGCTGATGCGTTTGAACAGCCGACTGAAGTAGAAGACGTTGTCGATGCCGACCGCTTCGGCAGCTTCGGAGACGTTGCACTCCCCGCTCAGCAGAAGATCCTTCGCCTTGTCGATCTTCACCCGGTTGATGTAGTTGACCGGTGTGTAGCCGGTGACCTGCTTGAACAGCCTGCGGAAGTAGGCAGGGCTCAGGCCCGACTGCTCGGAGAGTTCTTCCACGCTGAAGTTTGCCGCGTACTCCCGCTGGATCGCCTGCACGATGTTGTTGATCGCGTAGTAGTGAGGCACGCGGCTCGCGGTGATCAGGTGGTGAGTCTCGTTGATGACGAGCGAGAGGAGTTCGAGGACGAGGCTGCGACAGCGGATGAGGTGGCCGGGCATCTTCGCGGACCACGCGTGGACGAGCTCGTTGAACGCCGCGGACACCTGATGGACGTTCAGCGAGGTCGTGAGCTTCTGGATCCGGTGCGCGATGTCGGGAGTCGTGGGCTCGAAGGTCTGGATGTCGAAGGCAACGTAGCAGAAGCTCCACGGGTTGCTCGGCTTGCTCGCTCCGGAATGGACAAATCCTTTTGGGAAAAAGAGAACATCGCCCTTTCTGACTGTGCAGCCGTGGCCGTCCCACGAGTAATGGGCTTCACCGCCCAGCGCGTACGCGAGGAGGTTGAATTCGTCGTTCTTGAGACCCTTGATGCTCCAGAACGGGTCGGGATCGCGCTGGATCACGTATCCGACCTTCGAAACCGTCAGGTTATACTCGTCTGCAGTGTCGTAGACCATGTCAGCCCGGGCTCAGACTACCGGATGGACGTTCGTCGTGTCCACGGCGAAACGCGCACAAGTATCGGATACGACAAAGAATGGCCGATTCATGAATGTCGCCGGCTTTCGGGGCCGGGTATAATCGAACCATTCGGCCGTAGAGATCGAGGCTCTGAGCTCGAGGAAGGTGAACATGAGCGGAATGGACCTGGAAAAACTGAGGGCGTCACGAGCCCCGCGCGACCTCGCCGACTTCGAGATTCCGGTGGCGGAGATGTGCGACCGCTTCTCGGCGCTCTACAGCGGGGCGATTAACGACGTCCTCCGAGAGCGCAACCTGCTCTATCAGACCTTGCCCCACGGTATCCTCCCGCTTCGCGAGGAGATGGTCGTGGCCGGTGTTGCGTTTACGATCAAGGGGTCGAAGAACCTGGACGTGACCGACGAGATGGTCGAGCGCGCCACGATGCTCGAGGCGATACCGCGTGATTCGGTCGTCGTATGGGACACGAGCGGCGACGACGAGTCGGCGCAGTGGGGCGAGGTCATGACGATGGCGGCCAAGCGCCGCGGTTGCCGCGGGGCGGTCGTGGACGGCGGGGTTCGGGACACGGCGAAGGTGCTCTCGCAGGACTTTCCGCTCTTCGTACGCTACCGCACGTCGAACGGTATGCTCGGGCGGTTCCGCATCATCGGCTACGAGATGCCGATCGAGATCGGCGGCGTGCACGTCTATCCCGGTGATTTCGTCTTCGGCGACATAGATGGAGCGCTCATTGTTCCGCGCAACATCGCGTACGAGGTCCTGCTCCGCGCCGAGGAGGTGTCCCGTAACGAGGAAGAGATCAAGGAGTGGGTCAACGACGGGCTGAGCGCCCAGGAAGTTGTCGATCGCGGCGGGTACTTCTAGTATCGCCGGGCCGGAAGAGAGGTACATCATGAGAGAGTTGCAGGACAGAGTCGTCGTCATTCCCGGAGGCAGCGGTGGAGTCGGGCGCGCGCTCGCGCGTGAGCTCGCCGGCGAGAGGGTGAAGTTCGCGCTCTGCTCGGTCGACGCCGACGCGCTCGCCGAGCAAAAGAAGGAGCTCGAAGGACTCGGTAACGAGGTCCTTACGAAGGTCGTGGACGCGACCGACGAGGCGCAGGTGAAGTCGTTCTTCGACGGCGTGATGTCGGCTTTCGGTCGGATGGACATCCTCGTGAACCTGCCGGGCCTGAGCCGGGTCGGGAAGATCTGGGACATGCCGGAGGAAGACTACGACACGATTATTGACGTCAACCTGAAGGGTATCTTCCTGTGCAGCAAGCACTTCGTCCCGCACGTCACCCAGGACGCCGACGGGCTGATCGTGAACATCGGGTCGATGGCCTCCAAGCGCGCGAACCCGAACGCGCCCATGTACTGCACCGCGAAGGCGGCGGTCGCGATGTTCTCCTCCGGTCTCGCGCTGCAGCTCATCGAGAAGAACATCCGGGTGACGACGATGAACCCGGGCCCGATCGACTCGACCTTCTGGGGCGACCGCCAGGTCCCGCGCGAGAAGTTCATGAAACCCGACGACGTCGCGGCGACGATCGCCTTCGTGGTCCGGATGAATCCGAACGTCGTCTTCCACGACGTCGCCTTCGAGTCGTTCCTCTTCTTCAAGTAGTACAAGGAGCTCCACGGTGTTCACGCTCTTCGACGCCGACCGGGTCGCCGACGTCTTCGTTCCCGCGACCGAGCCCGACTCGGTCGCGCTGGCCGTCGCAGACCTCGCCCGCGACGCCGAGCGAGTCGGAGGCCGACGACCGGTGGTGAAGCGCTTCGCGCCTCGCGACGAGAGCGGATATCTGCTCGTGGTCACGCTGGGCACCGCCGAAGTCGACCGCATCCTCGACGAGCGCGGCGTCGACGCGAGTGCGGTCTCCGGCGGGTGGGAGCGCTACGCGATCCGCACCTTCGGCGAGAACGACGAGAACCTCGTCGTGGTCGGCAGCGACCCGCGCGGGACCATGTGGGGGGTCTACCACGTCTGCGAGCACGTGCTCGGCGTGGACCCCGCGTACCTCTGGACGGACAACGCCCCCCCGCCGCGCGAGCGCATCGGCATCGACTCGATCGACTTCGTGAGCGATGAACCGACCTTCCGCTACCGCGGCTGGTTCCTGAACGACGAGGACCTGCTCTGCGAATGGCGGCAGGACGGCGGTCGGCGATACATCGACTACCCCTTCTACGAGCACGTCATTCACCAGGACGTCCTCTCGCGCGTGATCGAGACGGCGCTGCGGATGCGGCAGAACCTGATGATTCCCGCCTCCTTCGTCGACATCATGAACCCGGCGGAGGAGAACCTCGTTCGCACGGTGACCGCGCGCGGCATGTTCGTCTCGCAGCACCACGTCGAGCCGCTCGGCGTGAGTCACTTCGCCTGGGACAACTACTGGGCCGCTCGCGGGCGCGAGATTCCCTGCTCGTACGTGACGCAGCGCGAGGCGTACCTGGAGATCTGGCGAGCCTACGCCGAACGCTGGGCGCGCTACCCGAACGTGATCTGGCAGCTCGGCCTGCGCGGCCGGGGGGACCGGCCGGTCTGGTTCCACGACGACGCGGTCCCGCCGAGCGACGCCGACCGCGGTGCGCTCATCTCCGACGCGTACGCCGCGCAGCACGCGATCATCGCCGACGTGCTGGGCACCACCGAGTTTCCGTCCACGACCACGCTCTGGATGGAGGGCTCGCACCTCCAGCGCGACGGGCACCTGGCCTTCCCGCCGGGCGTCACGATCGTTTTCTCCGATCTGGGATCGAGCCAGATGATGCAGGAGGACTTCGACCTCACCGAGCGCCGGGACGAGCACACCTACGGCGTCTACCACCACGTCTGCTTCTGGGGCGACGGGCCGCACCTCGCGCAGGGGACCTCGGTCGGGAAGCTCGCGCACAACTACCGCCGCGCGCACGAGATGGGCGATACTCACTATTCGATCCTCAACGTCGCCAACGTCCGCGAGGTGATCCTCGGCGCGGAAGCCGTGACCGAGCTGACCTGGAAGACCGATGCCTTCGACGCCGACGACTATCTGAGCCGGTGGATGGCGCGCGAGCTCGGCGCCGACGCGGTCGCCCCCGCGCGCGCTGTCTACGACGCGTGGTTCGACGCCTTTCACGTACTGCGCGACGGGAAACGACCGGACGAGCTCCTGCTCATCGACGGCATGACGCGCAGGCTTGGGCTCAAGCTCCTCGATCTCCTCGAGGGAAACGTCGAAGAGTCGAAGCTCGGCTACTACCGTCATCTCGACGAATTCGCCGACGCCGACGAGTTTCTCGCCTACTTCGGCGAGGCGCTCGCGGGAGCCGAGCCGCGCTGGCGGGCGGTGCAGCGTGCTCTCTACCAGGCGATACCAACGGTCTCGCCCGCGCGTCGGCGATTCTTCACGGATCACTTCGTCGTCCAGTACGAGACGATCGTCGGGATCTACCGGTGGACGCACCGGCTGCTCGAGGCGGCGCGGACGTCGCGCGAGGACGGTGGGTCGGGGGAGGTCGCGGCGCTCGTCGACACCGCCGCGACTGCGCTCGAGAAGGTGCTTCTCGACCGCAGGAAGGCCGAGCACGGCGTGTGGCGGAACTGGTACCGCGGCGACCGGAAGATGAACCTGCCGGGCGTGCTCGAGCGAACGCGCGAGCTCGCCGCGTCGCTACGCCGGGCCTGAGTCGGCAGCGCGCGGAGCGCTGGCGAGGCGCAGCCGCCGACCTCCGGGGCCCCAGACGTACCCCGGGGGCGTCCCGCGCCGAAGCGAAAGGGAGACTCTATGCCGGTACCGATCATCTTCGACACCGACGCCGGTTCCGACGTCGACGATCTCTGGGCGCTCGCGCTCATCGTGAGTCATCCGGAACTCAATCTGGCGGGAGTGACGACCGTCTCCGGCGATACGCAGGCGCGCGCCCGCCTCGTCGCGAAGACGCTCCGGCTCGCCGGACGCGTGATGTACGCCGAGCACACCGAAGCCACGTCGCCGGAGTTCATCGCCGTGACCGAAGAGATCGACGCCGATGCGCTCAAGCGGCGGTACGTAGAGCTCGTGTTCGGTTGACGCGGGCAGCGAGGGACGAACCGTGAAGACGACTATCGTGACGCCGGACGACGCGCTGCAGCGCGTTCACACCTACTTCAAGGGCTCGCCGTACCACCCGGACGGACGGCGCCTGCTCTACACGCGATTCGCGTCGCTCGCCGAACCGGCCGACGTCTGCGTGCTCGACACGGCGAGCGGCGAGGAGCGCGTGGTCGCCACCGCGCACGACGTTACCTACCACAACGGCGCCACGGCCTATTTCGCCGCCGGTGGCCGGAGCGTCATCTACCAGAAGACCTACGACTGGGAGAACGACGACAAGCGGAAGAGCACGGTCGCCTGCGTGGACCTCGCCACCGGTGAGTCGACCGAGTTCGGCGGCGAGGTGGGGATCTACAGCGGCGACATCGACGAGCGGTTTCTCGAGGTAGACGCCGACAGACCGGCCGACGAGCAGGGATCGATGGGCATCTCCACGAGGCGCATCGACGGGTCGGATCGCAGATGCCTCGCCACCGTCTCAGAGCTTCTCGAGCTGCACCCGCACGGTTCGAGCATCCGCCGGTCGCGGGTGCTGTTGCGGCTCGGCGGGGAGATGGCGCCGGATCGATCGAAGGTGATGCTCTACCTCGTCACGCGCTTTGGCGTGCTCGTCCGCGACTACTATCTCTGCAACCCCGACGGTTCGGAGCTGACCTACCACGGCCGGATCGGCCTGCACCTCATGTGGCATCCGAACAGCCGGGAGGTCGTCGGGTTCATCAACCCGCACCACTCGTCGTACTTCGGACAGCTGCGCGGCCCCTCCTCGTCGTGGGGCTACGGGCTGCTCGGCTGCTACGACACACGGGCGCGCGTGATGAGGGTCCTCTCGGACCACCGGCTCACCGGAGGCCCGCACCTCGTTCCCTCTCCCGAAGGTGCGCGCGTGGCGGTCGACGAGAACACCGCCGAGCGGGCGACGATTCTCCTCTACGACTTCGAGAGCGAACGGATGAATGAGATCCACTCGGAGGAGCACGACCTCGAGCCGCTCCGGCGTCGGCAGCGTGTTGACTTCCCGGCTACCGGCGCGGCCGAGTGCGGCGTCGAATCGGCGCGCGCGCTCAAGCACGCTCAACGTTACCGGGTGCACGCGCATCCGGCTTTCTCGCGCGACGGTCGGAAGATCGTGTTCAACTCGCTCGTCGATGGACAGGTGCGTCTCAAGGAGATCGAGCTGTGAGTGCCCGGGGAGCTGCCGGCTTTGCGCCTGACCCGGCGCGCTCGGACATCCGTGCCTTCGGCGCCGCCGGCGACGGGAGGACGATCGACACCGCCGCGATCCAGGCGGCGATCGACGCGTGCGCCGGCTCGGGCGGCGGTACGGTCGTCGTCCCGACGGGCGTCTTCGTCACCGGAAGCATCGTGCTGCGCTCCCGGGTTGAGCTTCACCTCGCCGCCGGCGCGACTCTCGCCGGTGCGACCGGCGAGGAGCACTATCCCGTGATCGAGTCGCGCTACGGCGGCTACGTCGGGTTCAACTCGGCCTCGGAGGCGGGGGCGTTCACGGGGCCTGGCGCCGGCGCCGGCTCGAGCGCCTCGGCG
>CAZICD010000027.1:11360-47163 GCA_964537725.1 uncultured Spirochaetaceae bacterium
CGAGCACGGGTCCGGTGCGCGCGGGGCCGGCGCCTCGCTCTCCCGCGTCTCCCGCGAGGCGCATCGGCCCCTGATCTGGGCCGACGGTGTCGACGACGTGACGATCTCCGGGCCCGGCACCATCGACGGGTGCGGCGCTCCGTGGTGGGAGCTCAAGCGATCCGGTCGGCTCGAGCGCGCGCGCCCGACGCTCATCGGACTGAACCGGTGCCGCCGGGTGACGATGCGCGACGTCCGGCTCGTGAACTCGCCGGCGTGGACCGTGCACCCGGTCCTCTGCACCGACGTCGCGATCCGGGGCGTGCATATCACGAACCCGCCCGACGCGCCGAACACCGACGGCATCGACCCCGACTCGTGCAGCGGCGTCGTCATATCCGACTGCACGGTCGACGTCGGCGACGACTGCGTCTGCATCAAGAGCGGCAACGAGGTCGACGGCCGCGAGATCGGAGCGCCCTGCGAGAACGTCGTCATCTCGAACTGCATCATGCGCCGGGGGCACGGCGGCGTGGTGGTCGGGAGCGAGATCTCAGGTGGCGTCGAGGGACTCCTCGTCACGAACTGCGTCTTCGACGGGACCGATCGCGGCATCCGGATCAAGTCGCGCCGCCGCCGGGGCGGGCGGGCGCGCGACCTCTCCTTCTCGAACATCGTGATGCGCGACGTCTGGTGCCCGCTCGTCGTGAACGCCTACTACCACTGCGGCAGCGATCCCGCCGACCGGTTCATCCACGGCGAGGCCGCGCAGCCGGTCGGCGAGACGACGCCGGTCTTCAGCGACATCCGGCTCGCCGGCGTCGCGTGCCGCGGGGCGATGAGCGCGGCAGGCTTCGTGTGGGGCCTGCCGGAGATGCCGGTGCGCCGCGTGTCGCTGCGCGATGTGGACATAGAGGTGGTCACCCGCGACGACCTTCCGGCGCGCGTCGCGGCGATGGCGCTCGCTGCCGAACCGACCCGAGGCGCGGGTTTCCTGTGCCGCCACGCCGAGGACGTGCGGCTCGACGGGTGCACGGTGCGCGGCGCGACCGGCGAGCCGTGGCGGTTCGACGAGTGCGAGCGTGTGGAGGGTTCCTGGCGATGATGCTCTACGGACTGATTTTCGGGCACGACTACGGGCGCTACTACCGCCGGTCGAAGCGGCTGCGCGACCGCGCCGAGCAGCACGTCGTGCGCGCGATCCTGCGGTACTCGTCGGGCGGTCGCGTTCGCGTCTCGCGCGACGCGCGGGTCTCGCCGCACGCGCTCGTATCCGGCGACGTGCGAATCGGCGCTGAGACTTCCGTGATGCCGCACGTGGTCATCCGTGCCGGCGGCAACCGTTCGGTGCGCATCGGCGCGCACTGCTCGCTCAACCCCTACGTCTGCGTCTTCGGCGGCGCGACGATCGGCGACAACGTGCGGATCGCCACGCACGTGGTGATCGTCCCCATGCAGCACCGCTTCGACCGCACCGACGTGCCCATCCACGGCCAGGGGGTCACCTCGCAGGGCGTGGTGATCGAGGACGACGTCTGGATCGGGATGAACGTCTCCATCCTCGACGGGGTGACGATCGGACGCGGCGCGATCGTCGGAGCGGGGGCCGTCGTCACGAAGCGCGTTCCCGCGGAGGCGATCGTCGTGGGAAACCCGGCGCGGGTGCTTCGCTACCGCGACGGCCGGACGCCCGGCCCCGAGGAGGGTTCCTGAACCGCGCCGCCCGTCTCTCGCTCGTCGCCCCGGTCCTCTTCTTCCTTCCCCTCGCGGTCGATCCGTTTCTGACCGGCGTGTCGAACGCGATCGTGAACGCGTACATGGCGCGGGCGCCGCGGCCGGAGACGCTCATCGCCGGCTACGGCGTCGCGAAGAATCTGCTCTTCATGCTCTTCAGCTCGCTCATGATGGTGCGCCAGACGGTGACGACCCTCGGCGGGAGCAATGAGGCGCTCGCGGTGCTGAAGCGCTTCTTCGCGGTGGTCGTGGTCATCAACACCGTGATCGTCGCCGGCGTCGCGTTCACGCCGCTCGCCGACGTCGTCTTCGGCTCGCTCATGGGGGTCCGTGCCGGGGCGCTCGTGCACGCGAAGCGCATCCTCCGCGTCTTCGCGCTCTTCCCGGTCATCGTGGGGTTCAGACACTTCTGGCAGGGCGTCGCGCTGCACGCGGGCCGCTCCGGTGTGATCGCGGGTGCGATGACGGTGCGGACCGTGTTGCTCGGGCTGCTCGTCTACGTCGTCCTCGTGCCGACCGTGTCCACCGAAACGGGCGCGGCGTTCCTCTTCCTGGGCTCGGTCGGGGCCGAGGGGATCGTCGTGTACGCGCTGGTCCTGCTCGGCGGCGGGGCCCTCGCGCTGTGGCACCGACGGCAGAGCGGGAGCGGGGACGCGGGGTCGATCCGCGCCGCGGACCTGTCGCGTCCGCGAGACGCAAGCGACGGGGCGCCCGCCGCGGTGGCGCCGGTTCCATCCTACCGCGCCGTTCTCGTCTTCTTCGTGCCGCTCGCGGTGACCGCTCTGATGCGTACGGCGGCGCTTCCCATCGTGAACGCCGGGCTCGCGCGGATGCCCGACGCCGACCTCGCGCTCGCCTCGTTCACGGTGGGGTGGGAGATCGGCTACATCCTCTTCGCGCCGCTCATGTTCTTCCATCACGTACCGCTCGCCTTTCTCGCGAAGACGAGCGGACGGAGCGGCCCGCACCTCATCGCGACCGCGGCGCTGTTCGGGTTGGTCTCGGCAGCGGCGCTCGCGACGCTCGGCTTCACGCCGGTCGGACCGTGGGTCCTCACCGGCCTTGTGGGAGTCGAGGGCGACCTGCTTGCCGGTGCGCTGCGAGTCCTGCGTGCGCTTACGCTGCTGCCGCTTCTCTACGCGGCGCGCGAGTATTTCTGGGGCGTGCTCATGTATCGTCGCACGACGCGTCCGATCTGGGTCGCGAAGAGCGCGAACCTCGCGTTGCTCCTGGGAGGCGTGGCGCTGTTCACGACGCTCCTGCCCGGACGGCCCGAGGCGGGAGTCGCTGCAATGCTCTGCGCGGAGGCCGTGGAGGCGGGGGTCCTGCTCGTGCACGCGCGGCACAAGAGTCGAAATGTGCAAACGAGTATCGAATCGGAAATGGGAGGCGAGCCCGGTTCGCCGTAGAATGGGCAGGGAAGTAATGCGCGCAATACGCTTCGACGAGAACCCGATCATCACACCCGCCTCCGACCCGCGGATCGGAGAGAATATCAACGGTCCCTCGCTAGTCCGGGTTCCGGACTGGGTCCCGGGCCGACTGGGCGCCTACTACCTCTACTTCGCGCACCACGCCGGCTCGTTCATCCGCCTGGCCTGGGCCGATCGGCTGTCCGGGCCCTGGCGTGTCCACACTCCCGGCGTCATGGACCTCGAAGCGGCCGGCTTCAGCGGTCATATCGCCTCGCCCGACGTCGACGTGGACCACGAACGGCGGCGCTTCGTGATGTACTTCCACGGGTCGCCGGCCGACTACGAGACCGGTCAGGCGAGTGCCCGGGCGTATTCCGCCGACGGGCTCTCCTTCGTTCGCGAGGGCGGGCTCATCGCGCGACCGTATCTCCGGGTGTTCCGCGTGCGCGGCGAAACGTACGGGATCGCGATTCCCGGCAACCTCTACCGCTCGCCGGACGGCGAGCGTGCCTTCGAAAAGGGGCCGCTTCTGTTCGATCCGAACGCGCGCCACTTTGCCGTGCGCGTGCGGGACGGGTGGGTCGACGCCTTTCACACGGTCCGCGGCGACGCGCCGGAGCGGATCCTTGTTTCGCGGATTGTGACCGACGGCGACTGGATGTCGTGGCGCGCGCAACTCGCGGAGGAAGTGCTCGAGCCGGAGACGGAGTACGAGGGCGCCGACCTGCCCATCGCGCCCTCGGTGAAGGGCCTCGCGCGTGAACGCGTCCGTCAGCTGCGCGATCCCGGTATCTACGAGGAGGAGGGGCACACGTACCTCGTCTACAGCGTTGCCGGGGAGCGGGGGCTCGCGATCGCCGAACTCGTCAACGACGATGCCGACTCATGACCGCTATCCACCGGAGGTTTGTATGAGCGACTATGCGAATCGATTCAGCGACGAGCCCCGATGGCTCACCGTTCCGGACCGATGGATGATCCACGCCTACTACACGATCCCGCCGTTCGCGCCGGACGGCTCGGGGCGGATTATCGCCGCCGCGGCCGATCTGGACGCCCCAGAGCCCGTCGGCGAGGTTGTTGTTCTCGACGCCGACGGGCGTGTGCTCGACAGATTCGGCCGCAATCCCGTCACACCGTCGTTCTGGCACACCGGTTTCTGGCAGTGCTTCGGCCCGGCCGGTCGCTACGCCTACTTCCAGTCGGGCTCGCTGAAGGAGCCGTGGATCGTGCGGCGCGAGCTCTCCACGGGGCGTGAGGTGCGCGTGGAGGGCGACATGGAGGGGATCCCGCCGTCCGGCGAACCGGGCCTCTCGTGCAGCCACAGCCTCCTCTACGCCGCCGGCTACGGCACCGGACGGTACACGCCGGAGGATGCGGTCGTCCCCTTCCAGGCGCGCGATCGGCACGGCATCTCGGAAGTCGCCTTCGAGCCGGAACCGAGCTCGCGCCTCGTTCTCAGCACCGCCGAGATCCTCGAGCGCCATCCTCAGCGCGATCTCCTCCTCAAAGCCGACCGCGAGGTACGCGACCGGCTCGGTCCCGGTGAGGGTCTCACGCTGATGACGTACGCGCTGCGCTGGAGCCCGAAGGGAGACCGATTCCTCTTCTACTTCGGCAACCACAACGTCGTGGCCGAACGCGGCGAGCCCCGGATCGCGTCCGTGTTCACGAGCGACCGGTCGCTCTCCGACCTGCACCTGGCCGTCGACCTCAGCTTCGGCCGGCGCGGCGTGCACTGGTCGTGGCACCCGGACAACGAGCGGCTCGTCGGCTACGGTCCGCGCGAGGACGACCCCGCGACGCCGTGCCTGACCGTGGTCGACGCGGACGGCAGCGGGGAGCGCAAGGTCTCCGATCGCGGGAGCGGCCACCCGAGCGCCCATCCCGTGGAGCACGAGCTCTACCTCAACGACCTCTCCCGCAACCCGGGAACCGTCGAGCTCATCGACGGGCGTACCGGTCAGGCGATCCGTTCCTGGCAGCTGCCGCGGGTCAACGGCGAGAGCGAACCGCCCGGACGCAACCCGTACCGCGTCTGCCACCATCCCGTGTTCAGCCCCGACGGTACGAAGATCCTCGCAAACGTTCTCCCCGGCCGACACGCCGGTCTCGTCGTCATCGACGCGAGCTGATGCCCGCGGTCGTGGCGGACGCCGCGTTCTGTGTATCGAAATGTACAAAAAAGGATCGGTTTAGCGATGGCGCCGTGGCGTGACCGTGGTAGCATGAGGCCATACGTGATCTCGCGCGCAGGAGCGCGGGCACAACTCACAGGAGGTATCCATGACACGCAGATTATTCGTGCTGGTCATCGCCGCGCTGCTGGTGATGAGCGGCCTCGTGTTCGCGTCCGGCGGACAGGAGCAGGAGGGCGAGGTCATCGCCCAACCGGAGGTGGCGGCCGCGGGCGAGGCTCCCATGCTCGCCGAGATGGTCGAGGCCGGTGAGATCCCGGCGCTCGACGAACGAATCCCCGAGGATCCGTTCGTCGTCGAGCCGTGGAACGAGATCGGGACCTACGGCGGGACGATGCGCCGCATGTACAACGGCGCGGCAGACGTCCCAGGTTTCCAGAAGCTGAGCCGGGTGGGCCTCGTGGAGTTCTCTCCCGACGGTTCGCAGATCGTTCCGGCGCTCGCCGAGAGCTTCGATCTTTCCGAGGACGGCACGGTCTACACCTTCCACCTTCGTGAGGGTCTTCGCTGGTCGGACGGCGAGTCGTTCACCGCCGCAGACCTGATGTGGGACTACGAGAACCTGCTCCTGAACGATGAATTCACGCCGTCGATTTCCTCAATCTGGAAGGTTGGCGGGGAGCAGATCCGCATGGAGATGGTCGACGACTACACGGTCCGCTACGTGCTCCCGGCCGTCTCGGCAACGTTCCTGCAGAATATGGCGCGCGACACCGAGTGGGGCTACGCTACCCCGTCGCACTACATGCGGCAGTTCCATCCGGATTTCGCCGACGCGGACGAGCTGCAAGAGCTGATCGACGACGGCGGCTTCGAAACCTGGGTCCAGCTCTTCGAGGCGCGCGACGAGTTCACGCAGAATCCCGAGCGGCCGAGTATGCGCGCCTGGCTTCTCGAAGACACGCTCGGGTCGGATACGGTTCGCATGGTCCGTAACCCGTACTACTGGCGCGTCGACAGCGAAGGGAACCAGCTTCCCTACATAGACCGGATCGAGAACCGGCTGATGCTCGACAGCGAGTCGATGGTCCTCGCGGTGATCTCCGGCGAGGTCGACTTCCAGCTCCGCCATATGACCTTCGGCAACTACTCGATCTTCATGGAGAATCGCGACCGCGGCGACTACGATGTCTACCGCTGGCCGACGGCGCTCGGCTCTGTGTACTCGTTCATGCCGAATCTCAACGTCGAGGACCCCAAGCTGAACGAGCTCTTCAACGATCAGCGGTTCCGGATCGCGCTCTCGCACGCGATGGACCGCGAGGAGATCAACGAGGTGCTCTTCCTGGGTGTCTGTAAGCCGCGTGCGGCAACGGTCGTTCCCGGAAGCCCCTTCTACACGCCCGACCTCGAAGACATGTACGCCGAGTTCGATACCGATCGGGCGGCCGAGCTCTTCGAGGAGATCGGCCTCGAGAAGGGCAGCGACGGGTACTATCGCCACAAGGACGGCAGCGAGCTGTCGGTGGTCCTGACCGCTCCACCGCTCACGACGTTCGGCTCCTGGCCCGACCTGCTGGAGCTCGTCGGCGAGCACTGGGATCGGTTCGGGCTCAAGAACGAGGTCCAGATCGTCGAGCGCGGGCTGTATGAGACACGCTACCCTGCAGGCGAGTTCGAGATCGGCGGCTGGGCGTGGGGACGCGGCCTGACGCCGCTCATCGCACCGAAGTTCGTCTTCCCCTCGGATACTATCTGGAACCCCGCGCCGCTGTACGGCGAGTGGTACCAGACCGGCGGTGAGCAGGGTATTGAGCCTCCCGAGGGCGGTCCCGTGCGAGAGGCGATGGAGATGTACGACGAGTACCTTGCCGAACCAGATCCCGACAAGCGCCTCGAGATCGGAACCGCTCTGATCAGGCACAGCACCGAACAGATCTGGAGTATCGGTACGGTTGGCGAGTACCCGAATCCTGCGATCGTATCGCGGCGCATGCGTAACGTCCCCGACGGCATGCTGGCCGAGCACCTGCTGATGGCTCCGAACAACGGACGGCTGGAACAGTTCTACATTGCGGAGTAGCCGATTCAGTCGACTTCCCGGGCATTCGCCCGGGAAGTCCTTTGCTCCTTGGCCGGACCGCGAATCGTACTGGAGGTAGCATTACATGTTGGTGTATCTGGCACGACGTCTGAGCTACATGGTCGTGATCGTGATCCTCGTTTCGGTGGTAGCGTTCACGCTCATCCAGCTCCCCCCCGGGGACTTCGTGACCCGCCTGGTTAACGAGCTCGAGGCGCAGGGCACGATCGTGGACGCCGAGCTGGAGACGAACCTTCGTGCTCAGTACGGCCTCGACCGGCCGGTCTACGTGCAGTACGTCCGATGGATCGGGGGCATCGTCACGGCAGGTGATTTCGGCTACTCCTTCGCGTACCTGCGTCCCGTCTCGGCTCTCATTTGGGAGCGCTTCGCGCTGACCGTGTCGGTCACGCTCACGGCGATGATATTCACCTGGGTCGTCGCGATTCCCATCGGCATCCTCTCGGCCGTCAAGCAGTACTCCGTCTTCGACTACATCGCGACCGTTCTCGGCTTCCTTGGACTCGCGATTCCGAACTTCATGTTCGCGCTCGTGCTCATGTGGGTCTCCTTCGACTTCTTTGGTGTCAACGTCACCGGATTGTTCTCGCCCGAGTTCCAGAACGTGCCGTGGTCGTTCGCGAAGTTCCTGAACTTCCTCAGCCACGTGTGGGTTCCCATGGTCATAATAGGCACCGCCGGTACCGCGGGCCTCATCCGGACGCTTCGCGCGAATCTTCTGGACGAGCTCCGCAAGCCGTACGTGACGACGGCGCGCTCAAAGGGACTGAAGTTCCGGCGGGTGCTCCTGAAGTACCCGGTACGCATCGCGCTCAACCCGTTCGTGAGCGCGCTGGGCCTCCAGTTCCCCACGCTGATCTCCGGCGTCGCGATCACGGCGATCGTGCTCAACCTGCCCACGCTCGGACCGCTCCTCCTTTCGTCGTTACAGGCGCAGGACATGTATCTCGCCGGCTCGATCGTGCTGCTCATGAGCGTGCTGACCGTGGTGGGGGTGCTCGTTTCCGACCTCCTTCTCGGTGCTCTCGACCCCCGAATACGACTGCAGCAGAGGGCTTCCGCATGAAGACTGGATTCGACCTCAGAGACGATTCGAAGGCGACGAAGCCGGACGAAGCCGCGATCGCGCCGGGCGAAGACGCCGTCGGCGGCGATGCGACTGCGGGCAACGTCCCGGTCAAGCCAGGACGCTGGTCGTGGCTCAGACGACGGCGCAAGGAGATCGACGTCTACTCCGCGTCGCAGTGGACCCTGATGTGGATCCGCTTCAAGAAGCACCGCCTTGCGTTCATCTCGCTGTTCGTGATCATCATCGTCTACCTGGGCTCCGCCTTCGTGGAGGTCGTCGCGCCGAACAATCCGCGCGACACGCACCGTGACATTCTCTTCGCGCCGCCGCAGTGGCCCCACTTCGTGGACAGCGAGGGGAACTTCTCGCTGCGGCCCTTCGTCTACGGGGTCGAGCAGACGCGCGATCCGGAGACGCTGCGGCCGATCGTGGCGCCGGATACGTCGGTGAAGAAGCCGCTTCGCCTCTTCACGCAGGGGGATACCTACGAGCTCTGGGGGCAGTTCGAGAGCCGATTCAAGCTCCTCAACGCAGAGGGCGGCGACTGGTTTCCCCTGGGTACCGATCGGCTGGGCCGATGCATCTTCTCGCGCATCGTCTACGGGACGCGCATCTCCACGAGCATCGGGCTGATCGGCGTCTTCATGAGTTTCCTGCTCGGGCTCTTCTTTGGCGGCATATCCGGTTATTTCGGAGGTACCGCGGACGTGATCATCCAGCGGCTGATCGAGTTCCTGCGATCGCTTCCCTCCATCCCGCTCTGGATGGCGCTCTCGGCGGCGCTGCCGCCGAACCTCTCGCCGCTCGCGATCTACTTCGGGATCACGGTGATCATATCGCTCATCGGGTGGACCGGGCTCGCGCGCGTCGTGCGCGGGCGCTTCCTCTCGCTTCGCCACGAAGACTTTGTGCTCGCCGCCGAGCTCTCCGGCTCGAGCCAGCTCAGGGTCATCTTCCGGCACATGCTGCCTTCGTTCCTGAGCCACATCATCGCCTCCATCAGCCTCGCGATCCCGGGGATGATCCTCGCGGAGACGGCGCTGAGCTTCCTGGGGCTGGGCCTGCGCCCGCCCATCGTGAGCTGGGGGGTACTGCTGCAGGAGGCGCAGAGCCTTCAGACCGTCGCCTTTGCTCCGTGGCTGCTGACACCGGTGCTCTTCATCGTGGTGACCGTGCTCGCCTTCAACTTCCTGGGCGACGGCATACGCGACGCCGCCGACCCGTACTCACGGTAGGACCTATGGATAGTCAAACGATGAACACAGGCGACGACACCCGCGACGTGATCCTGGACGTCCAGGGGCTGCAGGTGAAGTTCTACCAGGACGTGGGCACGGTCCACGCGGTGAACGACGTCTCCTTCCAGGTGCGCGCCGGGCAATCGGTGGGCATCGTGGGAGAGAGCGGGTGCGGCAAGACGATCTCGACCTACTCGGTGCTCCGGCTGCTCCCGAACAACGCCCGGATCACGGCGGGGCACGTGCTCTACAGGCGTGCCGATGGTCAACCGATCGACCTCACCGAAGGCGACGCCGACGGCGACCTCGTCCGGTCGATCCGGGGCAAGGAGATCTCCATGATCTTCCAGGAGCCCATGTCCGCGCTCAGTCCGGTGCACACGATCTACGACCAGATGGCCGAGAGCCTCATCCTTCACACGGGCGCGACTCCGGAGCAGGCGCGCGAGAAGGTGATCGAGATGCTGAAACTCGTCGGAATACCGGCTCCCGAGCAGCGCGCCGATGAGTACATCTTCCAGCTCTCCGGCGGGATGCGTCAGCGCGTCATGATCGCGATGGCGCTCATCTGCGACCCGCGCGTGCTCATCGCCGACGAGCCGACGACCGCGCTCGACGTGACGATCCAGGCGCAGGTGCTCCGGCTGATCAAGCGCATGCAGGACGAGCTGGGGCTCGCGCTCGTGCTCATCACGCACGACCTGGGCGTCATCGCGCACGTCACCGAGTACGTCTACGTCATGTACCTCGGGCAGATCATGGAGGAGGGGCCGGTTTCGGAGGTGCTCGTGAACCCGAAGCACCCGTACACGACCGATCTCCTGAGGTCGATTCCCAGGATCGCCGACCGGAACGCCAAGCTCTCGCCCATCCGCGGCACCGTGCCCGACGCCTACAGCGTTCCGCCCGGCTGTCCGTACGCCGAGCGCTGCACGAAGGTGATCGAGGGCGTGTGCACGAAGGCTCGCCCGGCGAGAACTCAGGTAGCCGAGAATCAGTTCGTGCGCTGCTATCTCTACTCCGACGAGCCCGACCCGACGAGTCTCGATCTTGCCGCGTCGGCAGACAAAGGAACGCCCCGTGGCAATGACTGACGCAACACCGGGAACGCTCGAAGAGGCCGCCCCCGATCTCGCCGAGGACCACGTGCTCGAGCTCTCGCACGTGAAGAAGTACTTCCCGATTCACAAGGGCTTCTTTCGCAGGGCGAGCGGCTACGTGCGAGCCGTTGACGACGTCACCTTCCACGTCCGGAAGGGTGAGATCCTCGGACTCGTCGGGGAGTCCGGCTGTGGAAAGACCACGACCGCGCGGATGATCGTTCGGGCGCTCCGTCCCACGGAGGGGTCCATCTTCGCCCGCACGCCGAACGGTATCGTCGACATCGCCAACGTGAGCGGAGACGAGCTCAAGCAGGCGCGCCGCTACATCCAGATGGTATTCCAGGATCCGTACGCTTCGCTCAACCCGCGGATGCGCGTGCACGAGATCCTCTCCGAGCCGCTGATCAACTTCGGCTTCCCCAGGGGCGAGATGAAAGACCTCGTCGACGAGTTTCTCTCGCTCGTCGGGCTCGACCCCCGGTACCGCAACCGCTATCCGCACGCCTTCTCCGGCGGGCAGCGCCAGCGCATCGGCATCGCCCGCGCTCTCATCCTGCGCCCGTCCATCGTCGTCGCCGACGAGCCGGTTAGCGCGCTCGACGTTTCGGTGCAGGCGCAGGTGCTGAATCTGCTCAAGGATCTCCGCGAGAAGCTCGACCTGTCCATGGTCTTCATCGCGCACAACCTGAGCGTGATCGCGCACATCTGCGACCGCATCGCCGTGATGTACATGGGACGACTCGTCGAGCTCGCGGAAACCGACGAGATCTTCGACCGGCCGGTCCACCCGTACACGCGCGTGCTCATCTCCGCGGTGCCCGACGCCGACCCGCGCGTCGACTGGCTCGAGGAGGTGCCGAGCGGCGAGGTTGGAGACCCGACGAAGTCGATCCCCGGGTGTCCCTTCGCGCCCCGGTGCCGCTACGCGGAGCCCGAGTGCAACGAGGCGATGCCGCCGCTGAAGATCGAGAAGGTCGAAACGGCCGGGACGCCGCACTACACGGCGTGCCGTCGGTCGCACCTGTTCACCGGAATCAACGCGGAATAACCGCGACGAGGTAACCATGAAGACACTCGAGCTCGCCCGAAGGCTGTACGACACGTACGAGTCGGTCGAGCAGGTCAAGCACTACTACGGCCTGCTCGCGATCCACGCGCTCTGCCAGGTGGCCGAAGAGGGAGGAGAATCGGTCGATCGATGCCGATGGATCCTCTCGCTCTTCCCCGACCGGATCGATCACCCGAGGCCTAATCCGCCGCTTTACGGGTACAATTTCCCCAGCTACTACATCGGCGGTATCCCGGCGGCGTACGCGCTCATGCAAGGCCACATGCCCGAGAAGCGGGAGCAGGTCCGCGAGTACGCCGACGAGATGATGAGCGCGCCGCGCGACCCGGACGGGATCATGACGAACCCCCATCGGCCCGACGAGAACCTGATCTGGATCGACGTCGCGATGGCCGTGACGCCGTACCTGCTCTTCGCCGGTCTCGCCTTCGAAGAGGAGAGGTACATCGACGAGGCGGTGAACCAGTCGATTCTCATGTACGACGTCTTCCGTAACCCCGAGAACGGCCTGCTCCACCAGAGCAGGGACTTCAATGGCCCGGGACGCTTCAGCGAAGACCACTGGAGTCGCGGCAACGGCTGGGGCTTCATCGCGCTCACCGAGCTCATCAGGTTCCTGCCGGACGACTCTCCGCACCGCGAGCGGGTCGAGCGCTACTTCGTCGACCACGCGAAGGCGATGCTGCCGCATCAGTCGCGCCGGGGGATGTGGCGGCAGGAGATCCCGCTCGACCTCTCCTACGAGGAGACTTCGGGCACGGGGCTCATTCTCTACGGCCTTGGCGCGGGGCTTCGCGCCGGGCTCCTCGACGAGGCGACCTTTCGCCCCGCCTTCGAGCGTGGGGTGCGCGGGCTCGTCGACGTCGCGGTCAACCCGGACTACTCGATCAACAACAGCTGTCCCGGATGCCTCTGCCCCGGGGAGGGCGAGGAGAAGGGAACCGTGAAGGCATACGTGACGCTCCGGTTGCCCTACAGGAACGAGCACCACGGCTTCGCGCCGATCATGTACGCGCTCCTCGAGGCGCACCGCAACGGGATTACGGAGGTGGATCTGTGAGCTTCTTCATAAGCGACGACGAGCACGCGGCCGTCGAGCAGGCGGTCACCGCCGGCGGCCCGACGCAGGCGTTCTTCGCGGCGCTCGCAGAGCGTGCGCTTGCTGCATGCGACCGCACGGGCATCGTGCAGCCCGGCGACACGATGGAATGGCGTCACATCGTATGGGAGCGGCTCTCCGACGCGGCGTTCACCGTGCGGTTCGCCTCGCAGGGCAGACAGGTCCTCGGCGCCGAGGCCGACCTGGACCGGCTGCGGGGCTGGCTCCGCGACACGACGCTCGAGGTCGCGCGCTACGATCGCGACGAGTGGATCGGGCCGTGGTTTCGCGCGCGCAAGGAGCCGCCGGAGGGACAGCTCGAGACCGCGCACGTCGCGTTGGGCGTGGGAACGGTCTACGACCTCTGCCCGGAGCTGTTCAGCGACGCCGAGCTGGAGGAGATTCGCACGGCGCTCCGTGACAAGGGTCAGTACCTCACGCGCAACTGGCTCGACGCGCGCCTCGACGACCACTCGCATATCAACAACTGGTTCATGGTCCTGCTCGACGGCTACGTGGCGGTGTCGGCGCTGCTTGGAGATACCGACGCAGTGAAACGGGCGGCCGATGAGGCGGCCATCACGGCCGCGGTCTACAACGCCGACAGCTACGGCGAGTCGCTGCAGTACTGGAACTACGCGACGATCCACCTCGCGCACATCGTGAACGTCGTCGAGCGGTACGCCGCGGCAAACGACCCGACGATCACGCTCGACCCCGTGGTGGAGAGCTCGTATACCGGCTGCCTCGAGTGGATCGACGCCTCCATCCTGGGCACGCACGAGGTCGCGGAATGGGGCGCAGGTTACGCCAACAGCGTCAACTTCGGCGACAGCTCGCACATGTACCGCCCGACTGCGGACGTGCTGCTCCAGATGGCCGCGAGCCGCCGTGCACCGGCCACCCCGCTCGACAACGCCGGCACCGCCCGGCGGCTCTTCGACGATCTCTACGCGGATCCGACGCTCGAGCCCGTCGACAGGCAGACCTTCGGCTTCTTCAACACGTACAGCTACCGCGCGGTGCTCTACCTCGCGCTCGACGAGCGCTCCTCGGGTGCTGAGAAGACCCTCGCCGACCCGGCTCCGGCTCTGCCGGTGGCGCACCGCTTCTACGAGAACGGGGACGCGCTTCTGCGGCCCGCCTCCGGGCACGCCGATTCGGTGCTCGCCTTCAAGGGCGAGCACGCGGTACTCAACGCGAGCTCGCACCGCCACGAGGACCTGCTCTCATTCCAGCTCTTCTTCCGGGGGGAGCGCCTGTTCACCGACCCCGGCCACTGCTGCTACCGGCTCGCGACGCAGCGCTTCTCAAAGTCCACGGCGGCTCATTCGACGCTCTCCTTCGAGACGGCGAGCGGGCGCGCTGTGACCCAGACGACCGTCTCCGGAAACGTCTGGCAGCCGGGGCCCATCCTCGCGAAGACGACCCGGACGACGAAGCTGCCGGGCGGTGGCATTGTGGTCGGGTGCGACGCGGCGGCGGCCTACGGCGAGCCGATCGTGCGCGCGGAGCGGATCTTCGTCTTCCCCGACGAGCACTCGCTGTTCGTCGTGGACGTCGTCGAGGCGGCCGAGCCGGTGACCGCGATGGCCCGTTTCGTCGTCAACAACGGCGACAACCGCATGACGTACAACCACCCCGCCTGGGACCGGACGGTGATCCGCCGCAACGACGCGGCCGCCAAGCTCTTTCACCTCGCTGCACAGTCAAAGTCGGGAGCCGAGTACGACGACCACGACGTCCGCTTCGACCTCTCGTGGGGCTATCAGCACGACGTCTACCACCCGCAGCCGAACCAGAAGGGTCAGGGCAAGGAGGGGAGCACCGTAGCCTTCGGCTACGTAACCTCGGGTCCGGCGACGAGCCTCCGCCTCGTGCACGGCGTCGCCATGGACGAGGAGCCGAGGATCCGGCAGTGGCACTTCCGCACGCGGGAGGACGGCGCGATCCACATCGAGCCGCCGTCCCACGAAGGCGGGTGGGCGCTCCTGCTCGACGACCTGGGGTTCCAGCTCGTCGACGTAGCGAGCGGCGAGATCCACACGGAGGCGCTGTAGGAGGCATCGCCGATGGAAGACCGATGACCACGTCAGATCGATTCCGCGTGATCAACGCGCCCGGCTCGACGCGGCGCGCGATCCAGCTCACGAGCGGCCCCGCGTTCTGCTACCCGCTCTACTATTTCATCCCGTCGATTACCGTGGATGGGCGCTACCTCGTCCATCACCGTTCGGACGGCGAGTCCGTGCAACTCCACCGCGTCGACCTGACCACCGGCGAGATCTCGCAGCTCACCCGCGCGTCGTGCGCGGGTACCCAGTGGCATCCGTGGGACATGCCGGCCGGTCGCGGCGTGCTCGACCATCGCAGCGCGCTCAACGTCGCCACCGGGGAGGCGATCCTCTTCGACGGCAACGAGGTCCGTGCGGTGAACGTGGAGACGCTCACCGACCGGCTCCTCTTCGAGCTGTCCGCCGACCGTCTCGCCATCGGGCAGAACTGCTGCTCCCCGGACGGACGCTACTTCTTCTTCATCCACCACGACCGTGAGCTCTACCGCGAGATCTACGGCGACCCCGGCTCCGAGAAACGGCGCGGCGGGTACTCGTATCCCCGCCACCTCTCGCGCGGGACGAAGCTCGCCCGTTTCGACCTCGAGACCGGCGAGCACCGCACCGTGGTCGCGGCCAACACCCCCCTCCACCACGTCCAGCCGCTCGGCGAGGATCGGCTCGTCTTCTCGAGCCTCGCCGTGGAGCGGGCGATCCTCGTCACCGACTACGACGGCGGCTGGTACACCCACCTGCGCACGCAGGCCGACGACGGCGGGACGACCTGCCACTACTGCGTGACCGACCGCGGCATCTTCTACGAGGCGCACAGCTCCGCCGGTCTCGTCGCCGGGGTCGTGGACCCGGCGACGAGGCAACCGTCCGAGACGATGCTTCCTCCGTCGGTACAGGCGGGCTCGTCGCACGTCGGCGCCGACCCGTCCGGGCGACGGATGCTGCTCGAGTGCCACGACGAGGAGCACGGCCACACGCTCGTCTTCGTCCGGCGTCTGGACACGCGTGCCGTACCCGGGCGCCCCACGTCCGGCAGCGGCTCCGGCGTCGAGCTCGACTACCTGTTCGGTGACTGGCCCACCTTCGGCAGCGGGCAGAAGTCGCACTTCCACCCGCGCGTCACTCCTGACGGCGAGCACGTCGTGATCACCGCCGGCGACCCGGAAACGGAGACGAACCACGTCTTCCTGCTCGACATCGCGGATCTTCCGGACACCGAGCTCACGCTCCCCGCCTGAACTCCTGGGGGCTCTGACCGGTGCGGTTCTTGAACGCGCGGCTGAAGTGCGAAACCGACGAGAAGCCGAGCTGCTCGGCGATCTCGGAGAGCGAGTAGAGCTCGCTCTTCACGTAGTCCATCGCGCGGACGACCCGCAGATAGAGGATGTAGTCCTTGGGCGCGTGGCCGGTCGCCTCCCGGAAGAGCCTCCGGAAGTGCGCCTCCGACACGCCCACCATGGCTGCGAGCTCGTCTACGCGTACGTCGGTGTTATAGTTGCGCTCGATGTGCGCCAGCGCCGGCTGGATCTTGCCAATTCCGGAGGCGTGCAGTCGCTCCTGCAGCGCGTCGTAGACGAGGTTATACAGGATCGACTCGAGAACGCTGCGCGACTGGACCCGGTGCGCGACTCCTTTGCCCGTCCACGCCGTGAGTAGCTCGTGGAAGAACGCCTCGTAGAGCGAGACACGCGCTGTCCGGAACGTTCTTGGAAAGGGGAAGGGGGTCTGGCTTCGTCCGTCGGCGACGAAGAAGTTTGCCACGACCATCCGACAGCCCTCGGACCCCGCGGTTACGAGATACGTATCCTCGCGCTCTACGTAGACGATGTCGCCCGGAATCGCGACGTGACGCCATGCGGCCGCCTCGAAGGTCGCGCTCCCGTCGAACACCCGGATGAGCCCGTAGTGTCTGCGGCGCGTCCAGCTGAACTCCCATCCCGGCGCCGCAACCTTCTCCAGCACGTTGTGGATGGACGACACGGCGATGTCGTACTCGTTGTAGGGCCCCAGGTCGACCGGCGTGTTCACGGTTCTGACACTACCCCACGCGCGATCTCCCCGCAAGCCGAACCGCGCGGGTGCCGTGATGCCCGCACGCGGATCGTACAAAAAAAGCTCGCGGGGTGTATTGCGCCCGACCTCCGTGCGCGCTATCGTGACCCCTCACGGAGGTCCCATGAGAATCGAACACATCGCGTACAACGTAGCCGACCCGCAGAAGGTGGCCGCCTGGTACGCCGAAAACCTCGGCTTCACGATCGAACGCGCAGGTGGCGAGCCGCCGTTCGCGCACTTCCTCGCCGACGACACCGGCGGCGTCATGATCGAGATCTACCACAACACCGCGTGCGCGGTGCCCGACTACGCGCAGCAGGACCCGCTCATGCTCCACCTCGCGCTCGTCTCGCACGACGTAGAGGCGGACGTCGAGCGGCTCACCGCCGCCGGAGCAACCGTGGCGGATCCGGTCAGGACCACCCCCGCCGGCGACACGCTTTGCATGCTCCGCGACCCGTGGGGCTTCGCGGTCCAGCTCTGCCAGCGCGCCGAACCGATGGTCCGCTGAGCCGCCCGAGCGCCGGCAGGTTGCGGGAGCAGGAGGCGTCCGTATGAGCACAACCAGTTCTCCGCGAGGAGCGGGCCAGTTCGCGATCGCGCCATCACCGGAATCCGTCGGCATCCCCTCCCGCGCCGTCCTCCGCTTCCTCGACCGGATCGAGCGCGAGCGCGTGCCCATGCACGGCTTTCTGCTCGTGCGGCGCGGACAGATCGCCGCCGAAGGCTACTGGGCGCCGTTCACCGCGGAGAGCCGGCACCGGATGTACTCGGTGAGCAAGAGCTTCGTCTCGCTCGCGGTGGGGCTCATGGTAGACGAGGGACGCTTCTCGCTCGACGACCGCGTCGCCGACCTGCTCCCCGACAAGGTGCCCGACGAGGGCAATCCGTCGGCGGCCCATCTGAGGGCGGCCCATCCGTGGGTGCGGGCGGCCACGGTGCGCCACCTGCTCACGATGGCGACGCAGAACTCGAGGACCTCGTACACGCCGGCGGACGCCGACTGGGCGCGGACCTTCTTCGCCGTCGAGCCGTCGCACCCGCCCGGCACGCTCTTCAACTACGACACGGCCGCCACGGTCGTGCTCACGACGATCGTCGAACGGCTCGCGGGCTCCACCTTCCTCGATTACCTCCGGCCGCGGCTGCTCGATGCCATCGGCTTCTCTCCCGACGCGTGGTGCGTCGAGACGCCGGAGGGCACCTCGTGGGGTGGCTCCGGGGTGATCTGCACGCTTCGGGACATGGCGAAGGTGGCGCACGTCTGCATGCGCGACGGTCGATGGGGCGACGAGCAGCTGCTCCCCGAATGGTACGTCCGCGAGGCGACGTCGAGGCAGATCGACAACACGATCGTCCACGGAAAGCACGGCTACGGGCACCAGATCTGGCGGCTCGCGGAGAACGGCTTCGGCTTCGTGGGCATGGGGAGCCAGCTCGCGTACTGCTTTCCCGACCGCGACTTCGAGTTCGCCTGTATCGCCGACACGCAGGGGATCGGGCCGACCGGCGAGGGCGTCGTCGACGCGATGTGGGACGAACTCTACGCGAGCCTCTCCGACGACCCGCTGCCCGCCGATCCCGACGCCGCGGCGGAGCTCGAAGCGCGGCTTGCAGGGCTCCGGCTGCTTCCTCGGGCGGGGGCGACGAGCTCGCCGGTCGCCACGCGCGTCGCCGGGCGGTGGTACGAGCTGGAGCCGAATCCGATGGGCATCGAGCGGTTGCGGGTGGACATCGGGTCCGACCGCGGCGCCCTCCGGTACGTGAAGGCGGGCGCGGAGAAACGGATCGATTTCGGGCTGGGACGCCAGATCGAAGCGACGTTCCCGGAGACGCACTACTACGGCCGCAGGATCGGCACCCCTGCGGGCAGAGAGTATCGATGCCTCGCGTCGGCCGCCTGGGTCGAAGACCACAAGCTGGACCTGCTCGTGTACATCGTCGACGACTACCTGGGAACGCTGCGCGCGAGCCTCTCCTTCACGGGCGACGAGGTGGGCGTGCGCATGACGAAGGTAGCCGAGTGGTTCCTCGACGAGTACGAGGGCTTCGCCGGGGGACGCGCGGAAGCGGGGTGAACCGGCTGCCGCGCCCGGTCGAGCGACGACTCACACGCGCGCGCCGCGGCTCACGTCACCCCTGCGATGACGTTACTCCGAACCCCGAACGCGGGAACCGGATCGTGTACTCCGGGTACGGCGCTCGGCGCAGGTCGATCGTGCCACCGTGCTGGGCGACCAGCATGGATATGATGCGCAGTCCGAGTGTCCCGGGGTTGTCGAGCGAGACGCGCTCCGGGAAGGGCGCCCCGCTGTTTGCGAGCCGCAGTACGAGACCGTCGGCGTCCAGTTCGAAATGGCAGGCGAACCGCATGCGGCCTCCGCCGGGGGATCCGTGTTTGATCGCGTTGGTGGCGACCTCGTTCACGATCAGTCCCAGGCTCGTGGCCATCTTGGACGGCAGGTGGACCTCGGACGCGCGCACGTCGAGCTCGACCGGCGCCTCGGCGAACGAGGCGAAAACCGTCTCGAGCAGTTGCTGGAGGTACGGTTGCATGTCGATGCGGGCGATGTCGGAGACCTGATAGAGCTTCTCGTGCACGATGCGGATCGCGTCGATCTGGTGTTCGATGTCGGAGAGGTCGGCGTGGTCCACCTCGCGGCTCTTGAGCTTGATGAGCGCGGTGATCATGAGGAGGTTGTTCTTGATCCGGTGGTTCATCTCGCGCATGAGCGCGTCTTTCGCGGCGAGCGCCTGCTGGAGGTCGTGCTCGGCGGTACGCCGGTCGGTGATGTCCTGACCCACGCCGATGATCGACGTGACGTTGCCCTCTTCGTCGAGCAGCGCAGTGTCGGTCCACGCGAGCCATCGCCAGCCGCGCGCCGTCATCGCGCGCTGTTCGAGGTAGCAGGTGAACGGCGGACGCGCGAGGTGCTCCATCGCCTCCGTGGTCGAAGCCTGGTCGTCGGGATGAACGAGCGGCAGGAACGTGTGGCCGACGAGCTCCTCGCGCGCCTTCCCGAAGAGCTCGCAGTAGCGCGGGTTCACGAAGAGGAACCGGCCTTCCGGATCGATCTGGACGACCATGTCGGACTGGTGGTCGACGAGGGTACGGTACTTGCGCTCGCTCTCGCCGAGCTGCCGCTCCTTCGCGCGTAGCCGGAGGTTCACCATCGTGAGCACGCCGATGAGCGCCGCCACGAGTACGAGCCCGACGATTCCGATGACGAACGCCGCGCGGTTGCGCTCGAACAGACTCTCCGGCTGGAAGCGGACGATGCTTTCCTCGGGGAGCAGGCCGGGGTGTATCCCGTGCCGTTCGAGCTGCCGGTAGTCGAACATGTACCGGTTCGAGCTCTCCACGCGTACCGGCAGCTCGGAGACGGACGTGCCGGCGAGGATTTCCGCGGCCATCGCGCCGGTCGACACGCCGTGCACCTCCCCGCTGAGAAGCTTCCCGCCGGCGATGCCGAGCCCCAGGTAGGTCTCGAGGATCGCGTAGACCGGCGCGTCGGCGGCCGCCGAGACGTCGGGGAGGATCGTCTCCGCGGAGAGCTCGGCCCCCGCCGCGTCGCGGAAGAATCCGAGGAAGACGAGGGGCACCTCGGGGCCGAGCGCGTTGATGTCGGCGAGCAGCTCCGCGCGCGTGAGCTCACGGTTGCCGCCCACGAAGGCGAGATCGGCCCGGTCTTCGAAGCGTTCGGCGAGCTCGGCGACCGTCGCGCGGTCGCGCAGCCCGGCGGTCGTGTGGTCCTGGACGAAGCGGATCTCCTTCGTCCGGGGATGCAGGTCGAGGATGAGCTCCACGGTGGATGCGATGTCGAGCCGCTCCACGACGCCGGTGTACCCCTCGCGGCCGGTGAGCAGCGACGGATCGTAGTCCTCGGCGTTGAGGCCGCAGAAAACGACGGGAACGCCGGGGAACAGTTCGTCGCGCCGCGCGAAGAGGAAATCGAGCGCGTCCTCGTCGGCTGAGACGATGAGGTCGGGCTGGCCCCCGGCGTACTTCGCCCGGTAGAGCGAGGCGAGCTCGTCGTGCAGCGCGACCCCGGGGTGGTTCTTGCTGTCCATGTACTCGACCGAGACCCGCGTCGCGGCTCCGTCGCCTGCCGTCCCGCGCGCCAGGCCCCGCTCGATGCCGCGCTGGAGCCGGTTCGTCCACGCGAAGTCGGGGTAGTACGAGTGCAGTGCGAGTACGTGGTCACCGGCCTGCTGAGCGCCGAGCGAGGCCGAAGCGATGAGGCAGGTTGCGAGGATCGTCGTCAGTCGTCGCGCCAGACGCACTCGCTACCGCACTCCTCCCAGGTCGATGAACGCAAAGAGAATATTCGACATCGCCGCCCGTTCGGCCACCGAGGGGGCGTGCGTGTGCTGGTCGTCCATGCCGATGAAGGTGACCCGGAAGCGGCTCGAGCCGATCATCGAGCTCAACCGCTCGATCAGCGCGCGGTCGGCGTTGATCGTGATCGCCTCGAGAAGCGTCGCGCCGTCGGTCTCGCGCCGCGGATCGCCGGTCACGACGATCGGGTCGATCGGATCTACGGGGTCTCCGCCCTCGATCGTGATGAACGCCGTCTGGAGGTAGAACGGATCGGTCGAGGTCGCGTACTGAACCGTCAGGCGCAGCCGCGGGCGGCGTCCCTCCGGGTCGACGATGGAGAGATAGGCGAGCGTCTCCTCGTAGTCGAGACGCGAATCGTAGAGGACGGGCGAGCCCGAGCTCGTGTCGACGCCCACGCCAGGCGCCGCCGCCGACAGACGCGCCGCCGCTCGCGGGTCGTTCTGCAGCCCCAGGTCGCGCACCCGGGTGAATCCGCCCCGCCCGGCGAGCGCGGCGCCGAGCGTGTCCACCGCTGCTTCCTCGTCGGGCATGGAGTCCCGCTCGGCGGAGGCCACCGCCTCCCGCGCGCGCTCGGCCGCGATCGCCGTCGAGCGCAGCCGCTCGAGCTGCTCCTCCAGGTCGTCGAGCTCGTCGCGCAGGTCGAGCCGGTCCTCCCGCAGCGTGCCGAGCTGCGCGAGCGCGACGTCGAGGTCGCTTCGGATCTCCGACGCGTCGCGGCGCTCCCGCTCGAGCGCGGCGGTGAGATTCGCGACCTCCGCCTCGAGCTCCTGTATCCGCTCGTTCCGGTCGTCGACCTCGTCGCGGGCCTGCGCGAGCCGTTCGTCGAGCGTCTCGATGCGTTCGAGCGCGGCCTCGTGCTCGTCGAGCGGTACGGTTCGGCACGAGCCGAGCGTGATCCCGGTGAGGATCGAGGCCACGAGTAACGTTACGGCGGGTCGCCGGAAGCTCGGCATATCGTGATTCTCCGCCACCGCAACGATTTGATCAAGCCCGTGCCTTGTGGTACCCTTCCCGCAGTAATCCGTGAGGTTGGAATGGGAAGGGGAACAACCGCCACGAATAAGCGTGGCACGTCTGCGTCCACGAAATCGAAGGCGGGCGGCAAGAACGGCTCGGCGAAGAAGCCCGGCAAAGGCCACGATCCGGCCGTCTACGACGAGAGCAAGATCAAGACGCTCAGCTCGCTCGAGCACATCCGGCTGCGTACCGGGATGTACATCGGGCGGCTCGGCGACGGCTCGAACCTCGACGACGGGATCTACGTCCTCCTGAAAGAGGTCATCGACAACGCGGTCGACGAGTACATCATGGGCGCCGGTTCGACGATCCGCGTGGACATCAAGGACCACCGCGTGAAGGTGCGCGATTTCGGACGGGGCATTCCGCTGGGCAAGGTCGTCGAGTGCGTGAGCGTCATCAACACCGGCGCCAAGTATAACGACGATGTCTTCCAGTTCTCGGTCGGGCTCAACGGCGTCGGCACGAAGGCGGTGAACGCGCTGTCGGGCGAGTTCCGCGTCGTCGCGATGCGCGACGGGAAGTACGCTGAGGCGGTCTTCCGGCAGGGACAGCTCGTTCGCGAGAAGAAAGGCAAGACGGGCGAGAAGAACGGAACCTACGTCGAGTTCGAGCCGGACGAGGAGATCTTCGGCGACTACGAGTTCAACTTCGAGTTCATCGAACAGCGGCTGTGGAACTACGCGTACCTCAACAGCGGGCTCACGCTCTACCTGGGCAAACAGAAGTTCGAGAGCAGGAACGGCCTGCTCGACCTCCTGCGGGACGAGGTAGGCGACGAGACCGCGTACGACATCGGCTACTACAAGGGCGATCGTCTCGAGTTCGCGTTCACACACACGCATAACTACGGCGAGACGTACTTCAGCTTCGTCAACGGACAGTACACCTCCGACGGCGGCACGCATCAGAGCGCCTTCCGCGAAGGGCTCCTGAAGGGGGTCAACGAGTTCTACAAGAAGAACTTCTCCGGGGTCGATGTCCGCGAGGGCGTCGCCGGGGCGATCGCGATCCGGATCAAGAGCCCCGTCTTCGAGAGTCAGACCAAGAACAAGCTGGGTAACACGGAGATCCGCAGCTGGATCGTCAACGAGACGCGAAGCGCGGTGGTCGACTTCCTGCACAAGAACGGAAAGGCGAACAAGGCGCTGCTCGACAAGATCCTCAACAACGAGCGACTGCGCAAGGAGCTGAACGCGGTCAAGAAGGAGGCTCGGGAGGCGGCGAAGAAGATCGCGCTCAAGATCCCGAACCTGAAGGACTGCAAGTATCATCTGCAGGACGGCGAGAAGGGACGCGAGTCGACGATCTTCATCACCGAGGGGCAGAGCGCCTCCGGCTCCATGGTCAGCTCGCGCGACGTCTACCTGCAGGCGATCTTCAGCCTTCGCGGCAAGCCGCAGAACGTCTTCTCGCGAAAGCGCGCGGACCTGTACAAGAACGAAGAGCTCTTCAACATGACGATGGCGCTCGGGATCGAGAACGACGTGGACGACCTGCGTTACGATCGGATCGTCATCGCCACCGACGCGGACCACGACGGCTTCCACATCCGGAACCTGCTGCTCACCTTCTTCCTGAACTACTTCGAGGACCTCGTCGCCTCCGGGCGCGTGTACATCCTCGAGACGCCCATCTTCCGCGTGCGCAACAAGAAGGAAACGCGCTACTGCTACAGCCAGAAGGAGCGCGACCAGGCGACCGGGGAGCTCTCGAACCCGGAGGTCACGCGCTTCAAGGGGCTCGGCGAGATCTCGCCGAGCGAGTTCGGCCAGTTCATCGGTCCGGATATCCGCCTCGTCCCGGTCAACCTGAAGAACATCAAGAGCATCCAGGAGACGCTCGAGTTCTACATGGGCCGCAACACCCCCGAGCGACGCGAGTTCATCATGGAGAACCTGATCTGATGGCTTACGTCAACACGCTGTTCAACCGGAACTTCCTCGAGTACGCGAGCTACGTCATCAAGGACCGCGCGATCCCGCATCTCGACGACGGCATGAAGCCGGTGCAGCGACGCATCATGCACAGCCTGCTCGAGATCGACGACGGCAAGTTCCACAAGGTCGCGAACGTCGTGGGGCACTGCATGCAGTACCATCCGCACGGCGACGCGAGCATAGGCAGCGCGCTCGTCGTCCTCGCGAACAAGGACCTGTTCATAGACAAGCAGGGTAACTTCGGGAACATCCTCACCGGCGACGAGGCGAGCGCGCCGCGCTACATCGAGTGCCGCGCCACCCCGCTCGCGAAACGGATCCTCTACAAGCCGGAGATCACCCAGTACGAGCCCTCCTACGACGGGCGGCGCAGGGAACCGGTCGTCTTCCCCGCGAAGTTCCCCGTCGTGCTCGTCATGGGCGCGGAGGGCATCGCCGTGGGCATGTCCACGAAGATCCTCCCGCACAACTTCATCGAGGTGTGCGAGGCGGTGCAGAACGCGCTTCGCGGCGAGCCGTTCGAGCTCTACCCGGACTTCCCCGGCGGCGGCTACGTCGACGTCTCGAACTACGAGGACGGGCAGGGCAAGGTGCTCGTACGCGCCAAGCTCGACACGTCCGACGAGAAGCGCATCGTCGTGCGCGAGCTCCCCTTCGGCTCCACGACCGAAAGCCTCATCGCGAGCGTGGAGGCGGCCGCGCGCAAGAACAAGGTCAAGATTCAGAGCATCAGCGACTTCACCGGCGAAAGCGTGGAGATCGAGATCAAGCTCGCCCGCGGCGTGTACACGCAGGAGGTCGTCGACTCGCTCTACGCGTTCACCGAGTGCGAGAACTCGATCAGCGTCAACCTCCTCGTCATCAAGGACGGCAAGCCTACGCCCATGACGGTCACGGAGGTGATCCAGTACCACGCGAAGCGGCTCGTCGCGATCCTGACGCAGGAGCTCGAGCTCGAGCACGGCCAGCTCCTCGATCGGCTGCACGCCCGCACGCTCGAACGGATCTTCGTCGAGGAGCGGCTCTACAAGCGGATCGAGGAGGAGAAGACGGCGGATGCCGTGACGAACACGGTGATCGAGGGTTTCGAGCCGTACAAGAACGAGATCCGCCGCAAGGTCACCCCGGAGGACGTCGAACGCCTGCTGAAGATCCCCATCCGCCGCATCTCGCGCTACGATATAGAGAAGGCGAAGAAGGAGATCGAGGAGATCAAGGCGCGGATCAAGGAGATCAAGCACCATCTCGCGAACATCGTCGAGTATTCGATCGACTACCTGGGCGAGGTCGTCTCCGACTACCGGTCGCTGTACGAGCGCCGGACGGAGATCGGCAGCTTCGACAAGGTCGATGTGCGCGAGGCGGCGACGCGCAACCTGAGCCTGCGCTACGACGGGCGGACCGGGTACCTGGGAACCGCGGTGACCTCGGGCAAGGAGCTCTTCAAGGTCTCGGCGTACGACCGGATCCTCGTCGTGCGCGCGAGCGGCGCCTACTCGGTCATCAACGTCCCCGAGAAACTCTTCGTCGACAAGGGGATGCTCTCCTGCGGCCACGCCGACAAGGACGTGCTCGCGAACACCGTCTTCAACGTCGTCTACCGCGACAACGACACGAAATACCCCTACCTGAAGCGGACGAAGATCGAGCAGTACATCCTCGACAAGGGCTATCAGATCGTGCCCGACAAGACGAGCGTGCTCGCGCTCACCACGCGCGAAGGCGTGGTGGCGAACGTGAAGTACCGCAAGAAGAAGAACATCCGCGTCCTCGAAGAGGACTTCGACGTCGGGGACTACCTGATCAAGAGCGTGAAGGCGAAGGGCGTTCGCCTCTCCACGCGCGAAGCGACGAGCGCCCGCTTCGTCGCCCGACGAAGCTGAGCGAGCCTCAGTCGATCAGGCGTTTCTCGATCCGCAGCGTCGCGATCCAGCCGATCGCCACGACGAACACGACGATGTAGAGCAGGTCGAACCACCAGAGCGGATTCTCCGTACCCAGCGCGAGTGACCGCGCGAGGCGGACGGGGTGGGTGAGCGGCAGGACCTCGGAGATGGGTCTCACGACCGGTGGCAGGTTCTCCACGGGGAAGACGACGCCGGAGAAGAAGAACATGGGCGAGATCACCCCGGAGAAGAAGAAGTTGAAGTGGTTGATCGTGTCGACGAAGCTCGTGATGAGCAGCCCGAGCGAGGCGAACATGGCTCCGGTGAGGAATCCGATGAACGGCGTCACGAGCGACCAGCCCAGCGGAATCACGCCGAAGGCAGTCACGATGACGAGCACGGACAGCGTGAAGGTGAAGCCCTTCGTCGCGGCCCAGAGGATCTCGCCGACCATGAGGTTCTTCGCGGTCAGCGGCGCGGCGAGCATGCCCTCGTAGACCTTGTCGAACTCCATCCGGATATAGGTGCCGAAGGTGCACTCGAACGCCGCGGTGAACATGGCCGCGGTCACGAGGATCCCGGACCCGAGGTACTCGAGGTAGGGAAACCCCTCCATCGTGTTGATGTAGCGACCCAGCCCGATGCCGATGCCGACGAGGAAGATCAGCGGCTCCAGGAAGGGCGGCAGCGCGTTGCTGATGAGGTTCCGCGAGTAGACGCGAACGTGGCGGAACCAGACGGACACGATCCGCGCCGCGAGCGACGGCTCGCGCACCTCCCGGCGCACGGGGATGGTCGGCGCGTCGGTGGCGGGAGCGAGGGTTTCGCTACTGGTGCTCATTCAGGTGCCTCCCGGTAACGCGGAGGAAGAGGTCCTCCAGATTCGAGTTGCGCATGATGTACGCCTGTCGTGGTATCTCGCCGGCGGCACGCTCGAGCGCGCCCGCGTCGCTCGCGTAGAAGATCGCGCGTCGCGAGGCGTCCTCGCGGCGAACGGGCGTGCCGTTGAGCGCGGCCTCGAACCGGTCCAGGTGGGCGAGGTCGTTCAGCTCGAGGACGTGCGGTTCGACCTCTGACTCCAGCAGATCGTGCGGCGAGCCTTCGACGATCTTCTCGCCCTTGTCCATGATCATGAGAATGTCCGCGATCTGGTAGGCTTCCTCCATGTAGTGCGTGGAGAGGAGGATGGTCACACCGTCCTGCATCAGATCTCGAAGCTTGTCCCAGATGAGCTGGCGCACCTGCGGGTCGAGCCCGGTCGTCGGCTCGTCCATGATCAGCAGCGACGGTGAGTTCAGAAGCGCTCGTGCGATGATCAGCCGGCGTTTCATGCCGCCGGAGAGCTCGCGCACGCGGCTCTTCTTCTTCTCGCCGAGCTCCATGAAGTCGAGCAGATAGTCGATCCGCTTCTCGGCCTCGGCCCTGCTCATGTTGTAGAAGCGGCTGAAGATCCTCAGGTTCTGGTAGACGTTGAGCTCGACGTCCAGGTTGTCTTCCTGCGGGACGACGCCGCTCAGCGTCTTGATCTTCAGCTCCTCGTGCCGCGGGTCGAATCCGAAGACGCTGATGCGCGTCTCGTCCCTCCGGTCGGGCTGCGCCTTTCCGTAGAGGACCTTCATCGCGGTAGTCTTTCCCGCCCCGTTCGGGCCGAGGAAGGCGTGACACTTGCGTGAGGTCACGTCGAAGTTCAGATCCCTGACCGCGCGCACGTCCCCGTACGTCTTGGAGAGGTGCTCGACGTGTATGACCGATTCAGGCATAGCGATAAGGTACCGAGTGCCCGGGGCATCGGCCACCGTGTTCTGGCATTCCGGCGGGGGCCGCGCTACAATCGGAGGCTATGAAACGCACCCTCGCGCTCCTGTTCGGCCTGGCTTTCGTCTCGGGGCTTCTCGCACAGGAACCCCCTCCCGCGGAAGAGCTGCTGCGCGGATACGGGACGCTCGAGGCAACCGACGAACTCGGCCCCGGCGGCCGGACGCAGGACCGCTACACGCTGACCGCCCCGCGCGAGGGCACGATCGCGGTCACGGTCGTGTCCCCGGACTTCGTTCCGGGCCTCGACGTGAGCGCGGGCGAAGGCACCGAGCGCGAGTCGACCGGCACGAACGTCGCGCGCCTCGCCGTCTACGCGAACGCCGGGGAGTCGATTTCAGTCAGCGTCTACGACGCGGGTGCCGGCGGGCTGACCGGTTTCGCCGACTACCTCGTCGTCGCCCGCTACGCGGCGGTCGAAGGGTCATCGGCCCTCGTGCCCGGCGCGAGCCTCAGCGGGGAGCTCACGGCCGACGACGAGCGCAACCGCGACGGCGCCTACGTCGACGCCTACGATCTCTCGCTCTCGCGCGGACAGCGTGTGCGCGTCGACGTGACGAGCGACGAATTCGACACCTACCTGAAGGTCGAGCTTCCCAACGGCAGGGTCGTCGAGAACGACGACGCCTCCGGGACCGACTCGAGCGTCTCGTTCACCTCAGGGCAGGACGGAACGGCACGGGTGGAGGTCACGAGCTTCGGGTTCGCGTCGACGGGTGCGTACCGGGTCCACGTGTCGCTCGTCGAGCAACGCACGATCCGCGTGGGTCAGTCGCTCGAGGGAGAGCTCCGCGGGCCCGGCGACGAGTACCTGCTCACCGGGCGTCCAGGCGAGACGGTCACCATCGAGCTCGAGTCGTTCGACTTCGATACCTACCTCGAGCTCACCGATCCGTCGGGGACGTACCTGTCGAACGACGACGCCGGCGGCCTCTCGCTTTCCCGCATCGTCTACGCGATCGGCGACGCCGGAGAGGCGACCATCACCGTCTCGGGCTTCGGCGACGGCGGCGGGGAGTACACGCTCGACGTCGAGCCCTACGACTACGCCGGCCCGCGCATTCCGGACGGCTATCGGCTCTCCGACGGAGAGAGCATCTCCGGCGCATTGGGGCCGCACGTCCCGGTGAGCGACGGCAGCTACCGGCAGCGGTTCACCTTCGAGGCGGGCAAGCGCGAGCGCATCGAAATCGTCTTGCGCTCGGACGACTTCGACAGCTACCTCACGGTTGTCACCCCCGACGGTCGCGAGATCTCCGACGACGATTCGGCCGGAGGGCTCGATTCGCGCGTGGTGTTCACCGCCGACACCGTCGGGGTCTACGAGGTCTATGCCTCCGACCTGGGAGGAGGGGCGATCGGCGAGTACACGCTCAGCTTCGACCGCATCTCGGACACCCGGTTGCTCCTCGACACGCGGGGAGAGCTGACCCGCGACGACGCGACCGACATCACGGGGAAGTACTACGATACCTACCGCTTCACCGTGAGCGCCGGGCGTCTCGTGACGATCGACGTCGTGTCGGAGGAGTTCGACGGCTACGCGATCGTACGATCGAGGTCCGGGGAGATTCTGTACCGCGACGATGACGGGGGAAACGGCTCGAATCCGCAGATCAGCTTCTCCGCCGAGCGGTCGCAGACGCTCGAGCTGATCGTGACGAGCTATAGCGAGGGCTCCACAGGTCGCTACAGCGTGAGCATTTACGAGTAGTTTTCCTCATCTCGCAGGCACGGTATACTACGGCAATGCGGGTCAAGGCGCGCCTTCGAACACTCGCGAGCCGGGCGCTTGCAGAGTCGATGGAGGTCAAGACGATGGTCCACCTCGCTCGGCGTCTGCTGGGCAACTACGATCTCAACGCGCGCACCGGCTTTCCCGGCTCGGTCCCCATCCCGAACCGCACGGCAGCACGGCAGATCGTGGACGACGTCGCGGAGGCAGGGCTCTTTCTCGAGTTCGTCTCGCTGCTGATCGACGTCGAACGCCTGGGGATGGAGGGGCGCAAGTACCGATTCCCGCGCCTCCAGGCGATCGTCAACGACGTACTCGAATTCGGCTATCGCTACGACGATGAGACGCGGAGCTTCGTCGAAGACAGCGCCGTGCGGACGACGCGGAACTGGGGAGTTCTGAGGCACGGCGAGACGTACATCATGGCGTTCCTGGGGATCGACGTTGTGGGCAACTCGACGCTGGTGCGCGAGTACGGGCAGCGCGAGATGAGCGGGCACTACCGAACGCTGCGGCGCATGCTCGCGGCGGTGGTCGAAAAGCGCAACGGTCGCCTGTGGGGCTGGGAGGGTGACGGCGGTGTTGCTGCCTTCACCTTCGAGGAGCAGAACCAGCGGGCGACGCTCTCCGGAATCGAATTCCTCAACGAGCTCTTTCTCTACAATATGACCGACTGCCCGCTGGACGACGGGTTGCACGTTCGCGTGACCGTCCACAACGGGCCGTGCGAGTACAACGAGAACGGGACCGAGCTCAAGGTCGATACGCTCAAGCGCCTGTGGGAGATCGACTCGAAGCACGGCGCTCCCGATACCATGATCGTCACCGACGCCGTCTACCCCAGCCTGGAACGGCTCGTCGCCTCCCGACTTCGGCCGGTGGACGTCGCCAACGACCAGGCCTTCTACACCTACGCCGTGAGGTTCGCCGACTAGATGACCATTTTCGTCGTCACCGACAGCAAGGCCGTCCAGAAGGCGTTCGCCTCCGCCGTCCGCAGCCGGACCTACTCGGTAGAGTTCGCAGGACGCGACGAGCTCAACCAGACGATCCGAACGGCGAACGGTGTTCCCGACTCCTTCCTCTACGTGGATGCCGAAGGGATGGACGTTCGCAGTCTCAAGCGGCGGTTGAGCCGGCTGCGCGACGAACGGCCGTACCGCTTCGGCATCATCGATCGGACGAATGCGATCTGCGACGTCGCCGAGCTGTTCCACTACGCCGCGGCCGACTATGTGGGCAAGGCGATGCTCGCCGAGGGGTTGAGCACATCCCGGCTCCGTCGGGTCGTGGAGTACGATCCCACGCCGGTCGCCCGACGGGCCGGTAATCACGTACCCGAGCACGAGCAGCAGCGCTTCGTACCCTCCGGCGAAGACTGGTCGCGGGTGCGCGACGGGCAGGAATACACCTTCATCATGCTCTACGCCGGCATCGACGGGGCAGGCGACCTCAGGCGGACGTCGAGCGAGACGTTGCTCTCGTCGCTTCGGTCCAGCTTCACCGCGCTGCTCGAGCGCACCTTTGCCGAGCACCACGCGCGCATCTGGATGTGGAAGGAAGAGGAGGGACTGCTCCTCATGCCGTTCGACGGGCTGGAGCTCGACGTCGCGATTCCGGCGCTGCGGCTGATGCTCAACCGCGTCTTGATCAACGCGGAGGAGCTGGCTCAGTACGGCGAGATCAGCTGGCGGCTGGCGCTTCATCTGGGCAACACCACCTATCGCGCCTCCGGCCGTACCGGCGACATCGTGTCCGAGTCGGTGAACTTCGTCTTCCATCTGGGAAGCCGCTTCGTCGATCCCGGGGGGCTCGCCGTGACGGGCCCGTGCCTCGAGCTCATCCCGGACGGCGTGAGACCGCTCCTCAACCATCGCGGAAGCTTCGAGTCGATCCACGTCTACGCGCTTCGCGACCTGATCTGACGATCCTTTGACCCGTGCGAGCCGTCGCCTGTACGTTGAAAGGGTGCAGCGGCGAACGTTTCCCGACGGATTCACCTTCGGAGTCAGTACATCGGCCTACCAGATCGAAGGTGCGTGGAAGGCGGACGGCAAGGGCGAGAGCATCTGGGACCGGTTCACCCACGAGACCGGGCATATCTCGGACGGCTCGACCGGAGACCGCGCCTGCGATCACTACCACAGGCTCGATGACGACCTGGACCTGATTGCCGGGCTCGGGGTCGACGCGTACCGGTTCTCAGTTTCCTGGCCGCGCGTCCTGCCCCGGGGTGAGGGCTCGGTGAACGAGGCGGGCCTCGACTTCTACGAGCGGCTCGTGGACGGGTTGCTCGCGAGGGGGGTGACGCCGTTCCTGACGCTCTACCACTGGGACCTGCCACAGGCGCTCGAGGATCGCGGCGGCTGGACGAACCGCGACGCTGCAGGATGGTTTGCCGACTACGCGCAGGTCGTCGCATCCAGGCTCGGCGACCGCGTCGACCAGTGGATGACGCTGAACGAGCCGCTGTCGGTCGTGGGGGCCGGGTACCTCGCCGGGGTCCACGCGCCCGGCCACCGGAGCCTGATCGACGCGGCGAAATCGACCCACGTACTGCTCCTCGCGCACGCCCGCGCGGCCCAGGCGATTCGCAGCGTGGATCCCGGCGCCGCGGTGGGGATCGCAAACAGCTTCTCGCCCGTCTACGCAGCTCGTCGTCAGGATGCCCGCGTGGCGCGTCGGATCAGCGCGGTGCTGAACGAGTTGTTCATGGATCCGTTCTACTTCGGGCGCTACCCCGCGTGGCTCGCGCCGATCGTCCATCTGCTGAACCGGAGCATTCGTCCGTCCGACTGGGATCTGATCGCGAAGCCGCCCGACTTCATCGGCGTGAACCACTACTCGCGCTACATCGCACGGCGGACGCTGCTCCCGTTCATCGGCTTCCGGATGCTTCGCCCCGTTCGGGACAACGTCGTCTTCACCGACATGAACTGGGAGGTCTATCCGCCGGCGTTCGGCCGGATCCTCCGCTGGATCCGCGCCCGCTACGGCAACCCTCCGATCGTGGTGACCGAGAACGGCGCGTCGTTCGACGAACCGGTCACCGAACGCCGCGTGCACGACGAGCGGAGAATCGATTATCTGCGGTGGTATCTGGGCGAGATCGCGAGCGTCATCGAAGAAGGCCAGGACATCCGCGGCTACTTCGTGTGGAGCCTGCTCGATAACTTCGAGTGGGCGCACGGCTATTCGCAGCGCTTCGGGATCGTGCACGTCGACTACGAGACGCTCGCGCGAATCCCGAAGGACAGCTACCACTTCTACCGATCGCTGTGCCGCTCCGGCGCGTTCTCGTCGTCCGGTTCCGAGTCGAACAGCGCGTCCCACGCCTCGCGCAGCGATTGAGAGGCGCGCTGCCACTGGTCGTAGGCCCCGGGGCGCTGTTCGTTTCCCTTGATCACGCGTTCGTCGAGGCGTGAGGTCTGGCGGTCGAGCTTGATCAGACCCCGCTCGATCTGACGGAGCACCCGGCGCGAACCTCGGGCGTCGTCCTCCGAGAAGTCGCCGAAGTCGTAGTCGACCACCGAGCTGTCCTCGGTGATCTCACCGACTGCCGCCCGGTAGAGTCCGATCTTGATCGCCTTCAGCGCGTAGGCGATGCGTCCCTCTTTCTGGTAGCGCCGCACGCTCACCCGGACGTAGGTCGAGTCGATCATGCGGAAGGGGCCGATTTCGCTCACGCGGCTGACCAGGTCGTGGTCCTCGGCGACCTTCAGCGACTCGTCGAAGCCGCCGATCCGGTCGAACGCGTCCTTGCGCACGAGCAGGCAGTACCCGGCGGCGTGCGGGTCGGACCGCTGGTTCATCCGGATGAACAGGTTCGCGAAGTTGTGAATGATCCGATCGGTCGTGAGCTTGGAGATGGGACGCGCGGGGCACGTCCCGGCGGCCAGCTCGCGCGTCTTCATCTCTGCCACCGCGCGGCGTACGAAGGTGCGCGGGACGCGGACATCGGCGTCAAGGAAGATCAGGATATCGCCGTTCGCAACGCGAGCGCCGGCGTTTCGCCCCACCGCGGGCATCCCGCCGTCCACCACGCGGGCGCCGGATGCCCGGGCCACGTCGCGGGTCGCGTCCGTCGAATCGGCGTCTGCGACGATGAGCTCGAAGTCGGCACCGCGCTGCGCCTTCAGGTCGCCGAGCAGCCCCGGGAGCAGATCGGCCTCGTTGTACGTGGGAATGATGATGGAAGCGTTCATCTCAGCTGAATATACGCCTCCCTGTGCGCACCATCAAACCGGTCCCGGCGCCTCGGGCCCTTGGCGATCGGCCGTACCGTCGGTAGCTTATGCCGTCACGATGAGTATTGAACACGAGATTCTGCGCCGGCGCACGTTCGGGATCATCAGCCACCCCGACGCGGGCAAGACGACGCTCACCGAGAAGCTCCTGCTCTTCGGCGGGAGTATCCGAAGCGCCGGTGCGGTGAAATCGAACAAGATCCGCAAGTCGGCCACCTCCGACTTCATGGAGATCGAGAAGCAGCGCGGCATCTCGGTCGCGACGTCCGTGATGAGCTTCGAGTATCAGGGTCAGCTCATCAACATCCTCGACACGCCGGGCCATAAGGACTTTGCCGAGGATACCTACCGGACGCTCACGGCCGTCGACAGCGTCATCCTCGTCGTCGACTCGGTGAAGGGTGTGGAGGAGCAGACAGAGAAGCTCATGGGCGTGTGCCGGATGCGCAACACGCCGGTCATCATCTTCGTCAACAAGCTCGATCGCGAGGGCCGTCCGGCGTTCGAGCTCATGGACGAGCTCGAAGAGAAGCTGCAGATCGGCGTGCGACCGCTCACCTGGCCCATCGGCATGGGGCAGGCGTTCCGCGGCGTCTACAACCTGCACGACCGGGACGTCTATCTGTTCCAGGCGGGCAAGACCGTCGTCGAGGACGAGCGGGTTCACGTCGAGCGACTCGACGATCCGGTGCTCGACCGGGAGCTCGGCAGCGCCGCCGACCAGCTCCGCGAGGACGTCGAACTCGTCGACGGCGTGTACGAGCCGCTGGACACCGAGGAGTACCGGGCCGGCAACGTGGCGCCGGTGTTCTTCGGAAGCGCGCTCAACAACTTCGGCGTTCGCGAGCTCCTCGAGACCTTCGTCCGGATCGCGCCGCCCCCCGCTCCGCGCGAGTCGGACACGCGCATGGTCGACCCTTCCGAGCAGAAGTTCTCCGGTTTCGTGTTCAAGATCCACGCGAACCTCGATCCGCGTCACCGCGACCGGATCGCCTTCCTGCGCGTCTGCTCGGGGACCTTCCAGAAGGACAAGCCGTTCCGCCACGTGCGCAACGGAAAGGATATCCGCTTCTCGCGCCCCTACAGTTTCATGGCCGAGCGCAAGAACGTCATCGACGAGGCGTTTCCCGGAGACGTCGTGGGACTCTACGACCGCGGCGACCTGAAGATCGGCGACACGCTGACCGAGGGCGAGGACTTCGTCTTCCGTGGTATCCCCAGCTTCGCGCCCGAGATCTTCAAGGAGCTCGTCTCCACCGATCCTATGCGCTCGAAGCAACTGGAGAAGGGGATCAAGCAGCTCTCCGAGGAAGGCGTGGCGCAGCTGTTCATCCAGGACCGCGGCCGCCGCAAGATCATCGGCGCGGTGGGAGAGCTGCAGTTCGAGGTCATTCAGTATCGACTGAACCACGAGTACGGCGCGGCGTGCCGACTCCAGCCGCTCGACTACTCGCGCGCGTGCTGGATCACCTCAGAGGATCCCGCCGCGCTCGCCGCGTTCACGAAGTACCGTGAGCATCAGCTCGCCTACGATCGGGACGGCAAGCCGGTCTACCTCGCCGAGAGCAAATGGATGCTCCAGTCGATGATCCGGGACAACCCGAAGATCGAGTTCCACTTCACCTCCGAGTTCAAGACCGCGCAACCGGGGCCGGGGGCCGTGGCGTAGGCGGCGATTCGACTCCCGCGCGGGCGCTACGACTCGATGGGGCCGGGCTCGGTATCTTCGCGCTCGCGCCGGCGCCCCGG
>CAZICD010000028.1:0-17571 GCA_964537725.1 uncultured Spirochaetaceae bacterium
GCAGACTGTAAATCTGTTGGCTAAGCCTTCGAAGGTTCGAATCCTTCTCTCCCCAAACACCCATTCGTTCGGCTGTGCCGCCCCGGCGGGTGAGCATGGCGCCTGATACCCGAGGCCGTTTCTACGAGAACGGCCTTCGTTTTTCCTGCACACGGTGCAACCTCTGCTGCCGGTTCGACAGCGGCTACGTCTGGCTCTCGCGCCGCGATCTCGCGGATCTGGCGGCCGGACTCGACCTCACCGTCGGCGAGGTCGTGCGCCGCTACTGCCGGGTCGTCGACATTGCAGGGTTCCGCCAGCTGAGTCTCCGCGAGCAGGAGAACATGGACTGCATCTTCTGGCGCAACGGTGCGTGCTCGGTGTATCGGTCGCGGCCTCTGCAGTGCCGCAGTTTCCCGTTCTGGTCGCACCAGCTGGTGGATCGCGAGACGTGGGATCGAACCGGCGATCACTGTCCCGGGGTGAACCAGGGCGCCGTGCACAGCGCAGATGCGATCGATTCCTGGCTCGAAAAGCGACGGGTGGCACCGCCGATCAATGCCGATAGCTTAGAGTGATGAAAGTCAGATTCTGGGGCGTTCGCGGATCGATCCCTTCTCCTATCACACCCGACGACATTCGCCGCAAGATCGCCAGCGTCGTGCAGCGGATTCGGCCCGAGGACCTCGAGAGCCCGCTTACGCGCGAACGCTTTCTCGCCGATCTCCCGCCGTGGCTCTTCGGTACCTACGGCGGAAACTCCGCGTGCATCGAGGTCCGCCTCAGCGACAACAGCTGTATCATCCTCGACGCGGGGTCGGGTATACGCGAGCTCGCCGCTTCGCTCACCCGCGAGATGGACGACGTGAGCGAGTTCCACATCTTCATCACGCACTTCCACTACGACCACCTGCAGGGGCTCCCATTCTTCGGACCTGCGTACAATCCGGCCGTGAACATCACCTTCTACAGCCCCGTACCCGGTTTCGACCAGGTTGTGCTCAACCACATGCGCCCGCCGTACTTCCCGGTCACGATGGAGGGTGCCATGGAGAGCAACTTCCGGTTCGTGCAGCTCGAGGGCGACCCGGTCCCGATCGGTCCGGGCGTGGTGACGTGGCGGAGGCACAAGCATCCCGGCGGTGCGGTCGCCTACCGCGTCGAGGAGGCCGAGAAGGCGTTCATCTTCAGCACCGATACGGAGCTCGAGGAGTCGGACTTCGAGAAGTCGGCGGAGAATCAGGCGTTCTACGGCGGGGTCGAGATGATCATTCTCGACTCGCAGTACACGCTCGGCGAGGCGATCGAGAAGTACGACTGGGGCCACAGTTCGTTCAGCCTCGGGGTCGATTTCGTCACGGCCTGGAAGATCAGGCAGCTGTACATGTACCACCACGATCCCATGTACGACGACCGGAGGCTCTACAAGAACCTCCAATCGGCGCGGTGGTACGCGCGCAACCTGGGAAACACGGACCTGGGGGTGTACATTTCGGAGGAAGGGCTCGAGGTCGATCTATGAGCGATCGCTGCTACCAGATCGCGCTCTCGCACGCCGAGCTGGTGTCGCTGTACCTCGCGCTCAGCCGGCGCGAAGAGGAGCTGGACCGATTGCAGGCGGACGTGTTCGACCGGGTCGCCGGCGAGCTCTACGCGGAGCTCTCGGTCTCCGAAATGGAGGCGATCGAATCGTACTACGAGACGATCCTCGCCGCCCGCAGCCGATCAGACCGCGTGTAACCACCGCGAGTCGAGGCTTTTTTCTTGAGAGAGATGAGCATGAGCCGACCAATTCGTATCGCACTCGCGTTTCTCGTCATCGCGGCGGGCCCGATCGCCGCTCAGTACGAACCGCCCACCGGCGGTGAGGACCTCTACGACCTCTACTCACCGCTGATGCTCGCCGAAGGGGCGCCGGCGGTCGCCGACGAGGGACCGCAGGCGGACACCATGAACCCTGCGATCAGCGGGCTCGTGCAGCGCACGACGCTCGACGCGAGCTACCTCGCCGTGACAGGCTTCGGATCGCCGGTCGCCGGAGGCGGCTGGCAGGGTCACGTGGCGAACCTGGGCGTGGTGTCGCCCACGCGCTTCGGTGTTTTCAGCGGCTCGGCACACTTTCTCGCGATGCCGCTTTCCGGCATGCGCTGGGGAACGACCGTCGCGATCCACGGTTCGGCGGCGAAGGAGCTCTACCCGGGCTGGCTCGCCGGTGTGGGCATGCGGGTCATGGCGGGCGGCGCCGACCGGTTCGACGTCGGGGCGGCAGTCGACCTGGGCGTCGTGCGCGAGATGGGTGCGCTCGGCTTCATGCAGAACGTGCGCTGGGGCGTCGCGCTGCAGAACGTGGGCAAGTGGTACGAGCCGCTGGTCGGTGCGAGCGCGCTTTCGAGCCCGTTCACGCCCGTGGCCGGTGTGAACTTCGACGCGGTCTCCAACGACTGGCTGACGGTGCGGGCGAGCGGGTCGCTGTCGGCTCCGGCGTTCCAGAACCTTCGCCTCGGCGTCGGTGCGCGCGCGACGTTCTTCGATACCGTGTCGCTGCACGCCGGCTGGAAGGCCGATCTTCGCCAGCTGATCGAGCCGCAGATCGCCCGCCGCAGTCTCGTCCCCAGCTTCGGGCTGTCGGCCTCGTTCAGCGCCGGGCTCGGTGAGGAGGGCTTCGCCGCCGAGCGAGGCTGGACCCGGACCGAGGTGCGCACGGCGGTCGCCGCCGCTCCCCTGTACAACGACGTGTGGGCGATCGGCGGAGGCATCAACGCGCCGCTGGGTATCATTGACACCGAGGGACCGCGCGTGTCGATCGATTACGGCCAGCCGGCGGCGATCTCGCCCAACAACGACGGGACGCAGGACGCGCTCGTCGTCCCGGTCGAGATCAGCGACGAGCGATTCGTGGTCGGCTGGACCTTCGAGGTCCGCGACGAGACCGGCGCGATCGTACGCACGATCCGCAACAAGGACGACCGTCCCGAGAACACCGGATTTCAGAACGTCGTCGACCGGATCGTGGAGGTCCGCACCGGCGTGCCCGTTCCGCAGGAGATCAGGTGGGACGGAAGCACCGACGACGGAGATACGGCGCCCGACGGCGAGTACAGCTTCCAGCTCCTCGCCGTAGACGACAACGGAAACCGCGGGTCGAGCGCGGCCTACCGCGTCGTGGTGGATACCACGCCGCCGCGGGTCGACGTCGTCGCGCCCGCGGCCGAGAATCGCGTCTTCTCGCCCAACGGTGACGGGAACAAGGACACGTTCGCGATCGTTCAGAGCGGTACGGTTGAGAACGAGTGGGAGGCGGAGATCGTCAACGCGTCCGGGCGCACCGTGCGTACGCTCCGCTTCGCCGACAGCGCGCCGCGGGACTTCGTATGGGACGGCCGCGGCGACGAGGGCGCGATCCAGCCCGACGGTGTGTACCGCTACCGCATCGAAGCGGTGGACCGTGCCGGCAACCGCGCGTCCGACGAGCTGGCGAACATCATTCTGAACACGCAGTCGACACCGGTCGCGCTGCTGATCTCGAGCTCGGAGTTCTCCCCCGACGGCGACGGACGCAGGGACGAGCTCACGATCAGGCCCGACGTCTCCTCCACCGTGGGGGTGACCTCGTGGACCATTACGATCCGTTCGCTCGCCGGCGACGCCGTGCGCACCTATACCGACATCGCGGGGCTGCCGGCACCGGTCACCTTCGACGGGCGGTCCGACTCCGGAACGATGCTCGACGAAGGCACCTACTTCGCCGAGCTGGAAGTCGTCTATCGCAACGGCAACCGCCCGAGCGCGCAGTCGGCCGAGTTCACGATCGACGTGACCCCTCCGCTCGCCGACGCGCGCGCCGACGTACCTCTCTTCTCGCCGAACGGCGACGGGAACCTGGACACGGTGACTTTCTTCAACGAGGCGTCGCGTGAAGAGCGGTGGCGAGGCGTCGTCATCGACGCCGACGGAGCGAGCGTTCGCACCTGGACGTGGACCGCGATCCCGGAGCAGCGGATCGTGTGGAACGGACGCCGCGACGACGGTCGACTCGCCTCCGACGGTCGCTACACCTACGTCCTCGCCACCGAGGACGCTGCGGGTAACATCGGGTCGTCCGAGCCGGTGATCGTGGAGATCGACACGAGCGAGGGCGAGATCGGGCTGCGCGCGGAGTTCGAGGCGTTCAGTCCGAACGCCGACGGCGTCCGCGACCGGCAGCGCCTCTTCCTCCGGGTCGACCGGGAAGACGAGGTCGCACGCTATCGCGTGGACATCACGAGCGAGGACGGAGACAGCGTGCGCGCCTTCGACGGACGTGGCGAGGTCGCCGACAACGTGGCATGGAACGGCGGTCTCGGGACGACCGGTCGCCGCGTGCCCGACGGTGTCTACCGCGCGAGGCTGGAGACCGTCTTCGAGAACGGGGTCGAGCTCGAGGCGCAGACCGCTCCCTTCGTCGTGGATACGGAGCCACCGACTGTGGAGCTTCAGACGCCGTATACGCTCTTCAGCCCCGACGGCGACGGCAACCGCGACGCCGTGCGGATCGAGCAGGCGACGAGCGACGAAGACGAGTGGCGCGCCGCGATCCGCGCTGCCGACGGCGAGGTGGTTCGCGAGTACCTCTGGCGCGGCGAGGCCGAGTCGTTCGTGTGGGACGGTACCGACGCGGCCGGCAACCGGGTCGAAGACGGCGTCTATACGTACGAAATCTCGGCGACCGATCGTGCCGGCAACACGGTGATCCGCGGTATTCCGGAGCTCACCGTGGACACGAGGGTTCCTCGACTCTTCGTGACGTCCACCGCCTCCGCGTTCTCCCCGAACGGCGACGGCACGCGCGACGAGCTGGCATTCGATCTCTATGCGGACCTCATCGAAGGGGCCGAGCAGTGGCGGCTGACCGTCCGCACCCGCGCCGGGCTTGTTGTGCGGCAGTACTCCGGCACCGATCTGCGACCCGAACGACGGGTCTCGTGGGACGGGCGCGACGCGGCGGGCGAGCTGCGCGAAGGGGCGTTCGTCGCCGAGTTCGCCGTCGACTACGAGAAGGGAAACGAGGCTCGCGTGGTCTCTACGCCGTTCCGTGTCGACGTGACGGCGCCCGAGGTCGAGGTAGACCTCGAACCCGTTCCGTTCTCGCCCGACAACGACGGGGTCGACGACGAGCTCGTCATCGGTCTCGACGTCGAGGATGCGAGCGCGATCCAGGCGTGGCGCTTCGAGATTCTCGACCGCAATCGCCGGTTCTTCACCGAGTTCACCGGTCGCGGACAACCGGCTTCGCGCCTCATCTGGGACGGCCGGGCCTCCGACGGTGAGCTCGTGATCTCGGCCGAGGACTACCCGTACCGCTTTACCATCAGCGACGAGCTGGGCAACGTGACGGTGACCGAGGGCATCATACCGGTCGACATCCTCGTCGTGCGCGACGGGGATCGACTGAAGGTGCAGATCTCGAACATCACCTTTGCGCCGAACAGCCCGCAGCTCGTGCTCGATCCGGACGACGAGCGCGGCGCCAAGAACCGCGCCATCCTCGAGCGGCTCGCGCAGATCTTCGACAAGTACTCGAGCTACAATATCCGGATAGAGGGGCACGCGGTGAACGTGACGGGGACCGAGCGCGAGGAGCGCGAGGAGCTGCAGCCGCTGAGCCTCGCGCGGGCAGAAACGGTGCGGGAGGCGATGATCGATGCAGGGATCTCGGAGCGACGGATATCGGTCCTGGGGCGCGGCGGAACCGAACCGATCGTTCCGCACAGCGACCTCGACAACCGCTGGAAAAACCGGCGTGTCGAGTTCATCCTGATTCGCTAAGCTTCAGCGTAGATGAGGAGCAGGATCCCCGATACGACCATCGACGAGGTCGCTCGTCGGGTCGACATTGTGGAACTGGTCGGCAGGTACGTAACACTCGAGCGGAAGGGCCAGCGCTACATGGGCCTGTGCCCCTTCCACTCGGAGAAGACCCCGTCCTTCAGCGTCGATCCGGAGGCCGGGCTCTACTACTGCTTCGGGTGCCAGCGCGGCGGCGGCGTGTACAAGTTCGTCATGGACATGGAAGGGCTCAGCTTTCCCGAGGCCGTCAGACAACTCGGCGAGGAGGTCGGAGTCGAGATCGCCGGCAGCGAGGAGGACGACGAATCGAGCCGGGCTGCCCGCGCGCTCGGGGAGCTCTACAACCGCGTCGCGCGGACGTTTGTCCACTTCCTGGGGACCGAGGAGGGCGCGCAGGCCAGGCAGACGTTGCGCGACCGGGCGATCTCCGACGAGACGATCGAGCGGTTCGGCATCGGGTACGCGCGCAGAGACCCCTACTGGCTGCACGGATTCCTCACGAAGAAGGGCTACTCGCAGGAGTTCCTCCAGACGAGCGGCCTGTTCACCCGGGCCAACCCGCGTCGGGCGCTGTTCGCGGGGCGGATCATGTTCCCCATCCGCTCGCACCGGGGCGACGTTCTCGCCTTCGGTGGTCGCATCATGACCGGCGACGGGCCGAAATACATCAATTCTCCCGAAACACCCATCTACCGCAAGCGCGAAAGCCTCTTCGGGATCGACGTGGCGCTCAAGGCGATCCGCCAGGAGCGCCACGTCGTGCTCGCCGAGGGCTACATGGACGTGATCGCGCTCCACCAGGCGGGGGTCGGGACCGCGGTGGCCCCGCTGGGAACCTCGTTTACCGACGAACAGGGCCGATTCCTGAGCCGGTACATCGACCGGGCGACGCTGCTCTTCGATGCCGACGAGGCCGGAGCCCGCGCGACGCGTCGAGCCGCAGAGATCCTTGAGCCACATGGAATTACAGCGTCGGTGAGTGTGTTGGATGAGGGGACCGACCCCGCGGATCTCCTCCGGGAAAGGGGTAGTCAGGCAGTACTGAATGCAGTATCTTCACCGCTAACGGTCCTGGAGTTCCTTGTGCGACAGAGTCTGCAGGAACACGCCGCATCGAACCGGTCGAGCTCGATGACACCGGAAAGTAAGGACGCGGTTCTTCGCGGTATCTACCCTGTTGTAGCGCTCATGGACTCCGAGGTCAAGCGGGAGGAGAGTCTTCGCCACGTCTGTGACCTGATTGGCGTGGACGAGGACGCGGTACGCCGTGATTTTGCCGCGTTCAGGCGCTCCGGGAACGGCCGACGGACGTCCGTGAGCGCGCGGGACGGCGCAGGTGAGAACCGCACGGGGTCGGGTGGAGTGCGCCAGCCGACGTCCGCAGGAACGAGGGGAGACCACGCATCCGAAGGCACACGCCCGGGACTATCCCACGATCTCTTTCTGATGCTCGCGACCGTGCAGAGTCGGGAGCATTTTGCGTTCGTGCGCAGGTACGTCCAGCCGGAGGACCTGGAAGATCCCGTCGCCCGCGAGATCTACATCGCGCTCGAGGAGTCCTACCGTCGCGAAGAGACGTCGCTGGAAACGCTCCTCACGCGTATCACGAAGCCGGAGGTCGTCACGCTCGTCCACGAGCGGATCGCGACCGGTGAGTTCGCGGAGCACGGCGAGCGCGCGATTCGTGACGCCGTTCTCGCGATTCGTCGACGCGCGGTGCGGAAGCAGATACGCGCGGTGGAGACCGAACTGCGTCGGGTGGCGGCGGAGCACGACGAGGCCGGGGCCGACTATGTGGAGCTGTTGTCTGAGAAGATGCTGCTCGATCGGGAACTCGAAAAACTGAAGGGTGAGGGCTGATGACGGAACTGCAAAACGATCCTGCGATGCTCAAACTCATCGACTACGCGAAGGGCAAGGACCGCGTGAGCTACGAAGAGGTTCACGATTTCCTCCCGGACTCGGTGGTCAATTCGGACAAGATCGACGACGTGATCGCGATCCTCGCCAAGCACAACGTGCGGCTCGAGGATGCGAGCGACGAAGAAGACGAGGACGAGGAGGAGGAGCAGGAGGATTCTCGCGAACGGGCCGGTGACACCCGCAAGAGGCTCGTGCTCGGCGAGAAGGACAGCACGATCGACGATCCGATCCGGCTCTACCTGCGGGAAATCGGCAAGGAGAACCTGCTCACCGCCGAGCAGGAGGTCGAGCTCTCCAAGAAGATGGAGGACGGAGAGAACATCATCAAGGATGTGATCAAAGGCTCCGGTGTACTCATCCCCGAATTCTATCAGCTCGCCCAGCGAACCTTCTCGAAGCGCGATCCGCGCGAGATGAACCTCAGCAAGAAGGAGATCTCGGAGTTCCTCGCCGAACGGCGGCGACTCGGCCAGTACTACAAGGAGTCGTTGAGGGAGATCTTCCCGCAGCTGAAGGACTACATGCAGGAGAAGCAGACGCTGATCGACCGGGGCGACGATCTGCTCGAGGACGATTCGCTCGCGAAGAAGCGACGCGGTCTCATGAACAGGCTGGGGAAGCTCGACATTCACCAGGAGGAGATTCTCTACTTCTCCGAGAAGTTCACCTCCGTGGCGCGAAAGATCCGGCGTCTCCAGGACGAGCAGGCGCGCATCGAGAAGCGCCTGCGGGTGCGGAACATGCGCGAGCTGAGGACGCTGGGTCGAGGACTCGCGAGCGGTTCCGAACGACCGAAAATCGAGGAAGAGCTCGGACTGAGTGCCGACGTCATCAAGGATCGCATCCGCCAGGTTCAACTGACCGAAAAGAAGCTGACGGCGCTGGAGGTCGAGTTCGAAAACTCGATCGACGAGATCCTCGAGATGGCCAGCCAGATCGTTCGCGGTCGCACGATGATGCAGGGCGCGAAGGACCGGCTGATCAAGGCGAACCTGAGGTTGGTCGTGAGCATCGCGAAGAAGTACACGAACCGCGGTCTGCACTTCTTCGACCTCGTGCAGGAAGGGAACATCGGTCTGATCAAGGCGGTTGAGAAGTTCGAGTATCGAAAAGGATACAAGTTCTCAACCTATGCCACGTGGTGGATCCGCCAGGCGATCACGCGCAGCATCTCGGATCAGGCGCGGACGATTCGTGTACCGGTGCACATGATCGAGCAGATCAACAAGGTCGTTCGCGAGAGCCGGCAGCTGATGCAGATCTACGGACGCGAGCCGACCGACGAGGAGATCGCCGAACGGCTGGGCTGGTCGGTCGTCCGCGTGAAGAGCGTCAAGAACGTAGCCCGCGAGCCCATTTCGCTCGAGACGCCCATCGGCGAGGAAGAGGATTCGCTCCTCGGCGATTTCATCGAGGACAAGGACGTCGAGAACCCTGCGCACCAGACGGCGTTCACGCTGCTGCAGGAACAGCTGCGTGAGGTTCTCTCGACGCTGCCCGATCGGGAGCAGGAAGTGCTCAAGATGCGCTTCGGCCTCGAGGACGGCTACTCGTTGACGCTCGAGGAAGTCGGCCTCTACTTCAACGTTACTCGCGAGCGGATTCGTCAGATCGAAGCGAAGGCCCTGCGACGGCTGCGCCATCCGAAGCGCAGCCGCCGTCTGAAGGATTATCTCGACCACTAAGGTCTGTCGGAACAGGAAGGAAGCAATGACGGAAGACACGATCGAGAAGCTGAAGCAGCTGCAGGACATTCTGAGCCAGAAGTTCGACGTCGAGCGCGAGATTGCCGAGCTGCCGCGGGCGCTGTCGACGAAGAGCGAGCTCGTGAACCGGCTCAAGAAGAGCTACATCGAGAAGAACGCTCAGTACGAAGAGAGCAAGAAGCGCATCCAGGAGCTGCGACGCCAGATGAGCGAAGCGGAGATGGAACGCGAGCGCTACGAGCAGCAGATGGATCTCATCAAGACGCAGCGCGAGTACGAGGCGCTCGACAAGGAGATCCGTGAGGCCTCCGACCGCGAGCAGTACTTCCGCAAGGAGCTCCAGCGCGAGGAGAAGGCGCTCGAAGAGATGGGCGAAGCCCTCGAACGCGAGGAGGGCATGATCGAGGAACAGGAGCAGGAGCTCGAGGACGAGCAGGAGAAGATCAAGAGCGAGACCGAATCGCGAAAGGACCGTCTCAAGGAGCTCGAGAAGGAAGAGAAGGGCGTCGTGCCCGGGCTGGACGAGGAGCTTCTGTTCAAGTTCGAGCGGATCATCCGCAGCAAGGAAGGCGAAGGTATCGTGCCGCTGAGGCGGAACGTATGCACCGGATGCCAGATGATCCTCCCGGTTCAGTTCGTCAACGACGTGCGTCGTGGCGAGGACATCCTCTTCTGTCCCTACTGCAGCAAGATCGTCTTCTACGTCGGCGACGAAGAGGAATCGGAGGGCAGCTTCCTCGAAGAGGACGCTGAGGCCCTCGCGGACCTCGTGGACGAGGACTTCGGGATCGAGGAGGAAGACGATCTCCCCATCGTCGCGAACGACGAGCTGCTCGAGGACGAGGACGAAGAAGAGGCCGAGCCGGCATCGGATGACGAGGGCGAGGCGACCGTCAGCGACGGCGAGGAAGACGACGACGACGAGGTCATCGACGAAGACGAGGAGGACGAGGACGAGGACCTCGAGGACGACGTCGTCGACGAGGAAGACGACGATGAGGAAGACGAGGGGTTTGAAGGCGAGGAGGAGTAGGCTCCTCACCACCGCAACCCGGCCGCACGATGCCGACCGGGGACGATGAGGACGGGTCGGGATGCCGCTGAGGAACCCTCCGGGGTCTTCAGAGGAAAGTCCGGGCTCCAGAGGGCACGGTACCGGGTAATCCCCGGGGGTGAAGAACGGCTCCGTCGTTCTTCACCACAGAAAGTGCAACAGAAAGTACACCGCCGGAAGCAATGCCGCTGGCATTCTTCGGGTAAGGGTGAAAAGGTGGGGTAAGAGCCCACCGGTCGGCGGGCGACCGTCGATGCGGGTAAACCTTGCCGGGAGCAAGGCCAAGCAGCGGGGAGAGCGGCCCGTTCGGCTCCGACCGGTTCGCCGGTGCGGGGCACCCCGCGGGTAGGCTGCTCGAGCGCTTCGGAGACGGAGCGCCCAGATAGATGGCATCCGGAAGACGGGCGGTCCCTTCGGGGCTCGCCCTTACTTCTACAGAACCCGGCTTACAGACCCGTCCTCATCGGCCCCGATCGGTCCTCATCTGGTATTTATTGACTTTTTCGCTCTACTCGTATCTAATCGTCAACGTCGACCATGATCTACTCCCAGGGAAGAAAACCAGAGGGCGACAGAAGAAAGCGTGTAGTCCGTCTCCTGGTGGTTGGCCTCGTGCTCGCGGGTGTCGCAGGGGGTGCGGTATTCGCCCTTGATTCGGCCGACTGGCTCCCGTTCGGGATCAGGCTCCGGGATACCGAGCTGCTCTCGTTGTGGAACGAGTCACGGTACGGGGAGGTTCTTTCAATGGCCGAATCGATCCTCGAGGAGAATCCGCTCGACGCGGAGGCGCTGACCTTCGGAGGGTTCGCGCATTTCTACGTCGGGATCGAGCTCGTACAGCGGGCCGAGCAGCTCGAACATCTCGATCGATCGATCGTGATGCTGCGCAAGGCGATGCACGTGCCCCGCGCTCCGCTGCAAGCCGAACGGGACTACGTGCTCGGCAAGGCGTACTACCACAAGGGCGACGAATACGTGGACCTCTCCGTGCGCTACCTGACCGACTCCCTCGAGGGAGGGTACGAAGCGCCCGACAGCCGAACCTATCTGGGACTCGGATACGCACGACTTGGAGACTACGAAGAGAGCGCCGCGTGGTACGAGCGCGCGATCGAGCACGCACCGGACGACGAGATCGCCGCGGTCCGCATCAAGGCCGCAGAGACGTACGTGGAGCTCGGCGACTACGACGCCGCGCGCGCGCGTCTCAACGACGCGATCGGCTCGCTCGATGACGAGTTCCTCGTGCTGATGGCGCGTAACCAGCTCGCGTCGGTACTCCTGCTCGACGACCGGCTCGAGCGCGCGGAACAGGTTCTGAACGCCACCATTGAGCGGTTCCCGCAATCGGCCGATGCTTATTACTACCTGGGAATCGTGTACGATCGGACCGACCGCGCCGTCGAAGCACGCGATCTGTGGCGCACCGCGCGTGAGATCGATCCCAATCATACGAAAGCACTGCAACGACTGGCGAACTGGGAGGGATAATGGGGGTTTCGAACCTGTTCAACGCGTTCTCATCCGACATCGGAATCGACCTGGGAACGTGCAATACACTCGTCTATATCAGGGGCAAGGGCATCGTCGCGAGCGAGCCGTCGGTCGTGGCGGTCGAACGCGGCACCAAGAAGGTCGTCGCCGTCGGGGAAGAGGCGCGCCGCATGCTGTGGAAGACGCCCGGCGACATCATAGCAATCCGCCCGCTGCGCGACGGCGTGATCGCCGATCTGGAGACCACGGAGAAGATGATCCGATACTTCATCTCCAAGGTGCTGCAGCGCCGGTGGCTCGTGAAGCCGCGCATGGTGATCGGCGTACCGAGCTGCATCACCGAGGTGGAGCGTCGCGCGGTCGAGGAGAGCGCGTTCAAGGCCGGGGCTCGCGAGGTGAAGGTGATCGAGGAGTCGCTCGCGGCCGCGATCGGCGCGAATATCCCCATCTTCGAACCGGCGGGACACATGATCGTCGACATTGGCGGCGGGACGAGTGAGATCTCGGTGATCAGCCTGGGCGGCATGGTCGTGACCAACGCGATCCGTCTTGGCGGTGACGAGTTCGACGAGGCGATCATCAAGCACGTGAGAACCGTGCACAACCTGATCATCGGAGAGCGGACCGCGGAGGAGCTGAAGACGCAGATCGGCAACGCGAGCCCGGACAAGAAGATCGAGAAGATGGAAGTCAAGGGGACGGACGCGATCACCGGGCTCCCGCGCCGGCTCGAGATCGACAGCGTCGAGGTGCGCGAGGCGCTCCAGGAGCCGATCAACGCGATCGTCGAGGAGATCAAGCGTACGCTGGGACAGACCCCGCCCGAGCTCGCCGCCGACATCGTCGAGCGCGGCATCGTCATGACCGGCGGGGGCAGCCTGCTGAAGGGCCTCGATACGCTGATCGCGAACGAGACCGGCGTGCCGGCATTCAAGGCCGAAGACCCGCTGAACTGCGTTGCGCTCGGAGCGGGACGCTACTTCGAGTACGAGCGCGGTGTGCACAAGAACAGCAAGAACCTGTATAACAGCCTGTAGTGAGGATCCGGGAGACTCTGTCGAGACATCGGAACGGCCTCACGCTGGTGGTTCTGGTGGCGGTCTGCCTCGTATCGCTCGGCGTGTCGACCGAGTCGATGAGCCTGCGGCCGAAAGAGGTCGGTCAGAGCTTCATCGCCGTCTTCCAGCAGGCCGGGGCGGCCGTGGGCCGATTCTTCGCCGGGACTGTTACGTCGATTCGAGAGCTCTCGGCCCTGCGCGACCAGTACGACGAGCTGGTCGCCGACCTTCGCGAGTACGAGACGGTCGCCGATGACATCGAGTTGCTCAGAGCCGAGAACGAGCGTCTGCGCGAGGCGCTCGAGTTCGAAGAGCGAATCCCGCTGGAGAACATCCCCTCACGCGTGATCGGGAAGGAGCCGGGATCGTTCTTCTCCGGGCTGACGATCAACAAGGGGCGGGCCGCGGGGGTCGAACGGTACATGCCCGTCATCGCGAACCAGGACGGCGTGCAGGGCCTTGTGGGACGGGTGGAGGAGGTCGGTCTGACGACGTCGGTCGTGATGCCCGTTTTCGACCGTAACTCGTACGTCGCGGCGCGGCTGCTGCGCTCCAGGCACGAGGGGCTCGTAGCCGGCGAGGGCGCCGCCGCGAGCGCCGGCAGACTCACGATGCTCTACGTCGCCAAATCGGCGCGTGCCGAGATTTCGGTCGACGACGTGGTGATCACCTCCGGCATGCGCTCTATCTTCACGGAGGGCATCCGGATCGGGACCGTCCAGTCGATCCAGGGACGGCCGTACGAGACGTCGCTGCACATCACGCTCGAACCGATAGTCGACTTCAGCCGACTCGAATACGTCTTCGTGCTCGCGGAGGGGGGTGAATGACGGCCATCGCGCTGTACGGTGCCCTCGTCATGGCGGGAGCCGCGGTGCTGCAGAGCACGGTGCTGCGCTTCATCGAGATCGGCGGCGTTGGCCCCGACCTCGTGCTCATCGTTCTGATATTCATCGGCAACCGAAACGGCGTGATGCCAGCCCAGGTCGCCGGTTTCGTCGCCGGCGCGGTGCTCGACATGCTCGGGCTCGCGCCGCTGGGTTTCTACGCGCTGGTCTACACGCTGATCGGCGCGCTGTTCGGGATCACCCGAGGGAAGATGTTCGTGGACCCGATCTTCATTCCGGTGGTGCTCGCGGTCGTCGCGATGCTGCTCAAGGCGCTGTTCGCGCTGCTGATCGGCGGGCTCTTCTCGATCCCGGGCATTTCCGGAGAGATATTCGCCTCCACGTATCTCATCGAGATCGTCTACACCGGCCTGGCCGCTCCGATGCTCTTCGGCGCGCTGGGGATGGCGAACTGGCTGCAGGCCGATCGCCGGCGCGGAGGAGCGGCGTCGTGAACGGTTCGAGCGGCGGCGGCAACTCGATCCCCGTTGCACGGCTTCTGGTCCTTGGCGGGATCATCGGGCTCGTGCTGCTCGTCTACGTGGGGTACCTGTTTTCGATGCAGATCGTCGACGGGTACATCTACTCGCTGCGCGCTGAGGAAGTCACACGACGCAGCCTGATCGTAACGGCACCGCGGGGAAACATCTACGACCGAACCGTCACGACCCCGATCGCGACGAACCGCGAATCGTTCGCCGTGGATATCAACCCGGCGGAGATTCCTCGCGATGAGATCGACGACGTGTTCGCCCGCGTGGCCGAGCAGCTGAGGATGCCGGTAAGCGAGATCTACGACGCGATTCCCGAACGGCGGTACAACGTCTTCCAGCCCATCGAGATCAGGAGCGGCCTCCCGTACCGAACGGTCACCGCGCTGGCTGAACGCAAGCCCGACTTCCCCGGTGTGAGCTGGCGCATCAAGCCGGTGCGCCAGTACGTCGACGGCGATGCGTTCTCGCACGTCCTCGGCTACGTGGGCGACATCACTCCCGAAGAGCTGCAGATTCTCTTCAACCGCGGCTACACGCAGCGGTCGGTGATCGGCAAGGCGGGAATCGAGCTCAAGTACGACGAGGTCCTGCGCGGCCGTGACGGTCGTGAGTTCCGGACCGTCGATGCGCAGGGGCGCCGGGTCTCCGACGACAGCAGGAACCGCATCGCTCCCGAGCAGGGCCGGGACATCGTACTCACGCTCGACCGTGATATCCAGCTCCTGACACAGAAGGCGCTGGGGAATCGGATCGGCGCGGCGCTCGTGCTTCATCCCGGGACCGGCGAGATTCTTTCGATGGTCTCGTACCCGGGCTACGACGCGAACGAGTTCTACGGAGAGGGCGGCCAGGATTACTTCGTCGAGGTCTCGCTCGACCCGACGGGGAGCTTCATCAACCGCACGATCCAGGCGCAGGAGAGCCCGGCGAGCACTTTCAAGGTACTGATGACGCTCGCGCTGCTCGAGGAGGACGCCTTTCCGGTCGACGAGGAGGTTTTCTGCCCCGGCTACTACACGGTAGGCAACCGTGTGTTCAGGTGCCACAAGGAGCACGGGCACGGCGATGTCGCGCTGTTCGAGGCGCTCGCCGAAAGCTGCAACGTCTACTACTACACGATGGGCAACGAGTACCTGGGGATCGAGAAGATCGTCGACTACTCCCGGGCGCTCGGACTCGGCGAGCGCACGGGAATCGACCTGCCGGGCGAGCGTGCCGGACTCGTTCCTACCCCCGACTGGAAGCAGCGCGCGTTCAACGACGCGTGGCGCCCCGGTGACACGGTCAATCTCTCCATAGGGCAGGGGTTCCTGCAGGTGACGCCGCTCCAACTGGGCAACCTTATGGCCGCGATCGTCAACGAGGGTGTCGTGTACCGCCCGCACGTGGTCAAGGAGATCCGCGATCCGGTGACCGGCGTCGTCGTGGAGTCGATCGAGCCGGAGGTCCTGCGCACCGTTCCCGTCAGCGACGAGACGTTCGACCAGGTGCGCGCCGCGATGCAGGGGGTCGTTGAGAGCGGCACGCCTCAGATCGTCATGACGACCAACGCGCCGGCCGGCGGCAAGACCGGCACCTCGCAGACCGCGAGCGAGGAGCGGCAGCATTCGTGGTTCATCGGCTTCGCGCCGTACGGCGAGGGGAGCATCGACGACTACGTCGTGACCGTCGTGTGGATCGACGCTGCGAACGAATGGGACTGGTGGGGTCCCTACGCGACGAATATCATCACCCACGGCATCTACAACGACCTGAGTTACGAAGAAGCGATCGAGGATCTGCGATCGAGGCGCGATCCCTGGCTGTGGTACGGGCGGGGGCTTCCGGAGTAGGTATGCAGCAGGAACGATCGGTATTCGGAGTGGATGTGCTTCTGATTCTCGCGACGATCGCGCTGATGACGATCGGCGTGCTGTTCATCTATTCGAGCGGGGTCACCAGCGACGGCGTCTCGTTCTCCCGGGAGTGGCTCCGCCAGATCATCTGGGTCATCCTGGGCCTCGTGATCCTGGCTTCGGTCGCCGTGTTCGACTACGCGCGGCTACGCGATCTCTCGCCCTACATCTACGGCACGCTCATCGTCGTGCTCATCGGAACGCTCCTCTTCGGTCGTGTCGTCAACGGCGCCCGCAGCTGGATCGGTGTCGGTGACTTCGGGGTACAGCCGTCCGAGTTCATGAAGATCGCCACGATCCTGCTGCTCGCCCGGTTCTTCGAGGCGCGCGGGCGCTCGCTGCACGAGCCACTGACCTTCGGTCTGGGCATGGCGATCGCGCTCGTCCCCATGGGGCTCATTCTCCTGCAGCCCGATCTCGGTACCGCGCTCGTCTACCTGCCGATTTTCCTGGTCATGGCGTACGCGGCAGGCGCGCGGCCGAGCTACATCCTCTTCATTCTCGCAGTCGGGGTGGTCACTGTCGTGCTCACGGTGCTGCCGGCGTGGGAGCGCGAGATCCACGAAGGCTCGGTGCCGGCGATCGCGATTCTGACCGATCGGCGGCTGCTGCTCATCGTGTCCGGCAGTATCGCGGCGGTGGGAGCGCTCGCGCTGGCGGGCCTGCTCATCGTGAAGCGACGCTACTTCGCGTGGATCGTCTACGGGGTGGGAGTCTTCCTCACGGGGATCGTGGCCTCCGTGATCGGCAGGCGCGTGCTTCGCGACTATCAGCTGATGCGTCTGATCGTCTTTCTCGAGCCCAACGTCGATCCGCGCGGCGCCGGCTGGAACATTATTCAGAGCGTCACCGCGGTCGGGTCGGGGGGAATTGCCGGAAAGGGATGGCTCCATGGCACCCAGAGTCATCTGCAGTATCTCCCGCAGCAAAGCACAGATTTCATCTTCTCGATTCTGGCGGAGGAGTGGGGCTTCCTCGGCGCGCTTGGCGTGTTCGCCTGCTTCGCCGCGATCATGGTGCGCGGTCTCATGATCAGCGCCAAGGCCAAGGACAACTTCGCGTCGCTGGCTGCGGTGGGGATCGTCACCATGCTCTTCTTTCACGTTGCGGTAAACGTCGGGATGGCGATCGGAATCATGCCGATAACCGGCATCCCGCTCCCGTTCCTCTCGTACGGCGGCTCGTCGCTGTGGACCGCGCTCATCGGCGTGGGCCTGCTGATGAGCATCTACCAGCATCGCTATCGCTACTGAGC
>CAZICD010000028.1:17671-47135 GCA_964537725.1 uncultured Spirochaetaceae bacterium
CGCTACTGAGCACGCTACTGAGCACGCTACTGAGCGGCACCGTGAAGAAAAGATCTCGTTGCGTATAATCCTGTGCACAGCCCGCCGGCTGTGGCGCTGATACGGCGGTGCGCTTAGTCGCGGCGGTGCGGTTCCGAGGCGGCGGGGGTCAGTCGGTCGACTCGTTCTCCTTGGACGCGTTCCAGAGCTCGTCCATGAGCTCGAAGTGTTCCGCGGCCGGTTCCTTTCCTGAGAGTCCCAGCTCGCGTTCGACGTGATGGAAGCGCTCGGTGAACTTCGTGTTTGCGCGGTTGAGCGCGGTCGAGGGATCGACGCCGAGGTAGCGAGCCAGATTGACCGCGCTGAACAGCATGTCGCCGACCTCGCGCTCGAGCTCTGCGTGGGCGGTGTCGTCCGCGCGGCGCGGCGTCTCGAGGGCCGATGGACCGCCGGCCGCTTCGACGACCTCGTCGATCTCCTCGTGCAGCTTGTCTCTGACGCCGGAGAGGTCGGGCCAGTCGAAGCCGACCTTTGCTGCCTTGCGCTGCAGCTTGTAGGCGCGTTCGAGCGAGGGGAGCGCGCGCGAGACGCCGTCGAGAACGCCGGTCTTCGCGCGTTTTCCCTCCTGTTCGACCTTGATCCGCTGCCACTGGTCCAGCACGTCGTCGGTGGATTCGACCCGGGCCTCGCCGAAGACGTGCGGGTGCCGCCGTACGAGCTTCTCGGCGATCGATTCGAGCGAATCCTCCACGCGGAAACGATCGTCCTCCTCGTACATTCGGGCGATCATGGTCACGAGCAGGTACAGGTCGCCGAGCTCCTCGCGGATGTCCTCGGTCCTGTCCGATTCGATCGCCTCGATCGATTCGTACGTCTCCTCGAGCAGGTGGCGGCGCATGGTCGACGGGGTCTGCTCCCGATCCCAGGGGCATCCGTCGGGTCCGCGCAACCGGACTATGATGTCGTAGAGCCTCTCAAACGCTTCGGTGGCACTCATCGGCGCACTCTACCCGAAAACACACCGCGCCGACAAGCCGATCGATACCGGCGACCGAATGGCGCGTGCCGACACCCTTCGACACCCGACACAAGTAGACAGAATATGTATTATCGGAAGTCACGCGGTCGCAGGCGGGCGTGAGGTCCGCGCGCGGCGCCCGGCGCGCGTCACGAAGACGGTTGCAGGCCGGTCAGCCGTTGGACGAGGTCACGAGCGCGAAGAGAACGGTGAGCACGATCGAACCGACGAGCGGCGGCACGATATCCACGGCTCCGGCGAGTACGACGAGATCACCGAGGTCGATCAGGAGGACCGTGTCCACCAGGCCGGCGACGACCGCGCCGATGATACCCACGAGCGAGGCGGCCCAGGCGCCGCCGAGAAACGCGACCCTGAGAACGTAGTGCGCGAGCAGCGGCGGCGCGGCGCCGGCGACGAGGTACGTGAGAAAGGTAATGACGAAGGCTGCGTTGATCATTGGTACGATACCCCGAGAAGCTGGTCGGCCACGACGGCCGTGGAATAGAGTTCGGCGAAGGTGCCGGTGATGTAGTCGATTCCGTACGCTGCGATGGCGAGGCCCATCTCCACGGTTCCACCCGCGGGAAGCGTACCCGGCGTGTCGGCGTCCGCGGCGGTGATGTCCGACGGCGCGAAGCCGACCGGCTCGGTCGGATCCCCGAGCGCGTTCTGGTCGCGGAGCAGGACGACTGATCGGGGGCCCTCGGCGTTCCACGAGGCGGCCGCTTCGTCGATGGTCGCACCGTCGGGAAACACGACCGAAACGGAAAACGTCTCCTCGCGCTCCGCTGCCGTGATCACGAGCGCAGGCGGCGCGTTCGATCCGGCGGCGTAGACCCGGAGATAGTCGCGCGCGGCGAGCGTGGAGACGACGCTTCCCGGTGCGGCCGCCTCGATCGCCGCCCGGTCTGCGCTGAAGGCGGTCGCGACGTCGCCGGCGTTCGGATCGTAGAACTTGTAGTAGAGCTCGTACCCGCGGAAGCTGTCGTCGATGTTGTTGATCTCGTCGTGCGAGAAGCTCACCGTCGGCGGAAGCGAGCTCACCTCGCCGAGCACGGGGGGAGCGAGGAAGACGAACTGCGGGATACCGCAGGCGGCGGCGAGGAGCGAGGCGAGCGTCGCCGCGAGGACGAGGCGGGCGGCTCCCCCACCCCGGCGGGGCCTACGAGTGCACCGGCTGATCGTACGCGAGCTCCTCGGCCGTCGGCTCCACACCGCCTTCCATGTCGACCAGCTCGTAGATGAGCAGCGGCTTCTGCTTGCCCTTCACGCGGATCAGGTCGAGCTCACGACCGATCGCCCGGTCGCGGATCTCGTCCCACGTGTTCTCGCTGACGATCACGTTCGTTCCGTACTGCTTGTTGATCGCCTCGATCCGCGAACCGGCGTTGACCTGGTCGCCCATCAGCGTGTAGTTCAACCGGCCCGCGCTGCCCATGTTGCCGACCGTCATGAGGCCGCTGTTGATCCCGATCCCGATGTTGATCGGTTTCGGCGGCAGAAACGCCCACTCCGGGTCGTTCTCGCGCAGGTGGGCCATCCGTTCGTTGAACTCGGCGAGGACTTCCATCTGCCGGAGCGCGCACTTGCACGCGAGGATCCGGTGGTCTTTCTGCGGGAGCGGTGCTCCCCAGAAACACATGATCTCGTCGCCGACGTACTTGTCGAGCGTGCCGTTGTATTCGAGGATCACGTCGGTCATCGCCGTGAGGTAGCCGTTGAGGTACTTGACCAGCTCCTGCGACGTCATGTTTTCGGACATGTCGGTGAAGCCGCGAATGTCCGAGAAGAGCACCGTGATCTCCTGCTCTACGCCTCCGAGCACCGGCGGCGTGTCGATGAGCTCGTCGACGACCTGCGGCGAGACGTACTTCCCGAACATCTCGGTGATCATGCGCTTCTCGCGTCCCTCGGTGAGAACCCGGTACACGACGACCGCAATAAACGTGAGGATCATCGCCAGCGCCGGCGAGGAGAAGTTCACGATGAACGCCCTGCTGTCGAAGACGAGCGTCGTCACGAAGAAGAACACGATGATCGCGAGGATCGTGATACCGAAGGACCAGAGCGGATTGCGCAGCGTGCCCGCGACGACGGCCGTCAACAGCACCGCGCCAACAAGGATCGCGAGGTCTATCCAGAACGGCGCGTTGCGGAGGAAACGGTCCATGATGATCGTATTCAGCGCATTCGCGTGGATCTCGACGCCAAACATCAGGCCGTACGGGGTGAGCTTCTCGTCCTCCGCCATACCCGAGGAGAACGGGCCGACCATAAGGATCTTGTTGTCCGCTGCTCGCGTCGGCCGCCAGGTGGAGGGATCGGGACCCGCCACGCCACGGCCCGTGTACGCCGCGTAGGAGCGAATGGGGAACGTCTGGTGTCCGTCTCGGGACGGGCTCGACCGCGGGCCCATGTAGTTGATGAGCATCTCGCCGTCTTCGTTGATGGGGATTACGACGTCTTCGACGAGTCGGTACTCGGCTTCCCCGACGACGTTGCCTTCGGCATCGGTCTCGGCGAAGCTGATGGGCACGTAGTACGGCCCCCACTCATCGGTCTGGGGGTCGTAGACTTCGACGTCCGGGATGGTGATCTGCTCGCCGAGCACGATCTCGAGGTCGTCGTAGTCCTTGTTGAAGTACTCGAGCGCGAGCGCGAGTGTGATGCTGGGGATGAACTGATCGCGGAAGCGCCGCACGACGTAGAACCGGTCGTCGATTTCGCCGTCGTTATCCGTGTCGACGAGCGCCTGCGGCGCGGATCCTTCCATCCGTCGGCGCAGCTCCTCGATCGAGTCGGAGGTCATCGGCTGCTCGACGTGGTGGTAGATCCCGTCCCGATCCACCCACGCAAGCCGTTCGTAGCCCTCCACGTCGACCGATGTGGACGGCGAGAGCTCGTCGAGCCGGATCTCCTCGACGAGCCGCGAGACCTTGGCTACGAGGGGCTGGTGCCTGAAGACCGCGTCCCAATCCTGGTCGAAGTTGGCGTGCCCGTAGCCTGCGGCGACACGTCCGTACGGTTGCAGCGGCGGCTCGAGGCCGAAGTGCGTGCGCATCGTCCACCATTCGCCCCGGACGTCGTCGATCCGCCCCAGGTTCTCGAAGAGCACCTCGTGCCGTCTGAAGAACTCGTCCTCTGCCGAAGGCGGCGGGAAGTCGTTGGCGAGCACCGTCTCGATGTACACCCGGTCGCTCGCCTCGATCGCCTCGACGAGGATGGCGTCGTTGTACGCGTCGTTCGACGGCTCGATGAAGAACAGGTCGAGGAAGAGCGCGCGCTCGCGGTTGGTCTGATCCGAGATGCGCGCGAAGGAGTTCACCAGATCCGCGTGGCGCCACCGCGGCCACGGCCATCGCCCGAACTGGTTGAGGCTGTTCGTGTCGATCGCGATGATCTCGATGTCCCGGCTGATCGCCGGGTTGAGCTCCTGGTAGACGACTCCTTCCTGCACGTTTTCGCCGCGGAAGGTCTCCTTGAGCATGAAATGAACGCTCTGGAGCTTGAGCTCCAGCCGCTCGGGCACGGCGGTGAAAAAGGTCATCAGAAGAAAAACGCCGATCACCAGCAGTCCGATGATCAGCGCGAAGTACCGAGTCTTGAAGATCTTGCTGGCCACAACGCCCTCCCCGAAGGATACGACCCGTGAGGGCCAGGCAGCGGGACGTGTGCTATCCGCCGATGCGCCCCTCAACGGTTAGCGTGATTATACGGTTGCGGGCAAGGTTTGTCCAACTACTTGCAGGATAGTCGTCTATGAGTCGCCGATACGCATCGGCGGCGTCGGCCACCCGGTCGGCCTGTTCGTTGAGCCGTCCGATCGAGAACAGCGCGCGCGGCACTTCCGCGGTGTCCTCGCCGTACTCATCGGCGAGCCTGCGGTGGATCTCGAGCGCCCGGTCGGAGTCGCCGGCGTGCTCGAGTGCGATCGCCGCGTCCATCAGCGAGACGGGCGCGAGGTAGGTATCCGACGCTTGCTCGGCGACCTCGAGGAAGATCGCTGCGGCTTCCTCGAAGCGCTCGAGCTCGACGAGCGCCTTCGCGTCGATCAGCCGCGCGCGCGCGGCGGCGTACGTGCCTGGATAGGAGTCGATGATCGACGCCGCGTCTTCGGCGAGCAGGTCGTACGCGTCCGCCTCAGCGTCGCTCTCCAGCCAGTCGTCGAAGTCTTCGCGGAGCTCGTCGACGGCGGCAAGGGATTGTTCGGTCCGCGTATTCTGTACCGACAGGACGATGATGAGCGCGACGACGGCGACGACGATGACGCCGACGGTGATCATGATCGTGGTGCGGTGACGGGTCAGAAAGGCGATCAGGACGTCCATGGGTCGGCGTTGTGACTCTTCGCTCGCCTGCTTCTGAAGCTGCTTCATGCTCGTGCTCCTATCGGGTTATTTCCAGTTCTTTGATGAGTCGGGACAGGTAGGTCCGTTGAATGCCAAGAACCTTGGCGGTTTCGGTCTGATTCCATCCGTGCGAACGCAACGCCCCTTCGATGAAGTGCTTCTTGAAGAGCGTCGTCGCTTCCTTGAGCGGCCGTTCGGCGTAGCTGTCTTCGGCGGCGCCGCCGGTCTTCTGGAGAACGAGGTCGTTCGGACCGATGTACTCCCCCGAGCAGATAACTACTGCGCGCTCGACCGCGTTTTCGAGCTCGCGCACGTTGCCGGGCCACGTGTAGGAGAGCAGCGTCTCCATGGCGGTGTCTGTGAAGCCCCGGACGGTCTTCTTCGTCTCACGCCGAAAGCGCTGCAGGAAGAAGCTCGCGAGTTCGGGTATGTCTTCCTGACGCTGGCGCAGCGGCGGGATCTGCAGCGGGAGGACGTTGAGCCGGTAGTAGAGGTCGTTGCGGAAGGCCCCGGACTCGACCGCCTGCTCGATGTCGCGGTTCGTCGCGGCGATGATACGGACGTCCACGGTGACCGGGTCGCTCGACCCGAGTCGCTCGAAGGTCCGCTGCTGGATAACGCGCAGCATCTTCGCCTGGATGGGCAGCGGCAGCTCGGCGATTTCGTCGAGGAAGATCGTTCCTCCGTCTGCGAGCTCGAAGCGCCCGCGCCGGTTGCTGCTCGCGTCGGTGAACGCGCCTTTGACGTGGCCGAAGAGCTCGCTCTCGAGCAGCGGCTCCGGCAGCGCCGCGCAATTGACGCGGACGAGCGGCTTGTCGGCGCGCTTGCTCTGCAGGTGAATCTGCTCGGCGAAGAGCTCCTTCCCCACCCCGCTCTCGCCGAGAATGAGGACCGAGCTGTCCGTCTGTGCCACTCGCGATACGAGGTCCAGCTTCTCGCGGATCGCCTTGCTCGAGCCGACGAAGGTGTGGTACCCGCGGTCGGTGGCGATCTGGTCCTGCAGGCTCGAAATCTCGTTGCGCGCCTGCTCGAACGACTTCGCGTTCTGGATGGCGAGCGCCGCCTGATTGGCGAACACCTCGAGCCACAGGCGGTCTTCCTCGTCGAAATCCTTTCCGCTGGTCTTGTTGATGATTTCGATGACGCCCACGCACTCGTTGCGCACGCGCATGGGTACCGCGAGGATTCGCTGCGTCGAGAAGCCGACCTTCTTGCCGATGTCGCCGTAGAAGCGGGGATCCGAGCTGACGTCGTTGACGATGAGCGAGCGGTTGTGCTCGAAGACCCAGCCGGCGATGCCCTCGCCCTTCGCGAGGCTGAACTTCTGGACCTCTTCGCCCTTCGAACCGAGCGAGATCTCGAAGTAGAGTCGCTCGGTCTCCGGGCTGACGAGCAGGAGCGAGCTCGCCTCGCCGTCGGTCAGGCGGGTTGCGGATTCGAGAATCCGGGTGAGGAGGGTGCGCGATTCAGAGTAGTCCGAGTTGATGAGCGCATTCAATTCGATCAGCGTCTCGAATTTCTGCGGGTCAACAGGGCTCTTGAACATGGCGCGACAGAGTGCGGACGAATCGCCCGAGGCGATTCGTCTATTCCTCGTTCTCCTTGTCCTTGAGAATGTCACCGAGCGTGAAGGTGTCGCTGTCTTCGTCCCCGATGTACTTCTGCATCTCCTGGCGCTGTTCCTGGCGAGCGAGCTCGCGAACCGAGAGCGAGAGCTTCTGGCGGCCCGGGTTGACCTCAGTGACGACCGCACGAATCGTGTCGCCGACGTTGATCTTCTCAACCGCCTTCTCGAACGGCATCTCGCGAGGGTCGGCGAGCTGGCTCTTGTTGATGAGACCCTCGACACCGCCCTGGACGCGCACGAACACGCCGAAGTCGGTGATGTTCGTGACCTCGCCCTCGATGATGCTCCGCTCCGGGTAGGCCTTCTTCAGGCTGTCCCACGGGTCTTCGGAGAGCTGCTTGATTCCGAGACGGATGTTGTGGTGCTCGGGATCGGTCTGGATCACGATGCACTCGATCTCCTGTCCCTCGCTGAGCGCCGCGCTCGGATGCTTGTATCGCTTGGTCCACGAAATGTCGTCCACGTGCAGGAATCCGTCGATCCCCTCTTCCAGCTCGACGAATGCTCCGGCGTTCGTGAGCTTCTTGACCGTCCGCGTCAGGCGCATGCCTTCCGGGAACTTGTCCGGCATCGTTTCCCACGGGTTGGGAAGCACCTGCTTCAGCCCGAGCGAGACGCGTCCGGCGGGTACGTCGTAGTCGAGGATCTTCGCTTCCACCTCGTCGCCAACGTCCAGGAGCTCCTTCGGGTGGTTGATGCGCTTGACCCAGGAGAGCTCGGAGATATGCGCGAGTCCCTCGATGCCCTCTTCGAGCTCGATGAAGGCGCCGAAGTCGGTGAGCTTCGTGACCTTGCCCTTCACCACCATGTCCGTGTTGTACTTCTCCTCGAAGTGGTTCCACGGGTCCTCGGTGAGGTGCTTGAGGCTCAGGTTGATCTTCTGGTTCTCGTGATCCATCCGGATCACCTTGAGCGCGAGCTCCTGACCACGCTTGACGTAGTCCTTGGGCCGATTCACGTGACCCCAGCTCATGTCGTTGATGTGCAGCAGGCCGTCGAAGCCGCCGAGATCCACGAAGGCGCCGAAGGACGTGAAGCTCTTGACCGCGCCTTCCACGACGTCGCCGATCTCCACGTGTTCGAAGAACTCGTGCTTGCGCTTCGCGGCCTCTTCTTCAATGTAGTCGCGGCGCGAGAGGACGATGTTCACCCGGTTCTCGCTGTAGATTCGCTCCACGTAGAACTTGGCGGTGATTCCGACGTACTCGTCCGGGTTTTCCACTCGCCGGATGTCCATCTTCGAGATGGGGTTGAACGCGCGAATCTTGTGCCCGAGATCGATCTCGAATCCGCCCTTGATGGCCCTGGCCACCGTTCCTTCAACCGGTTGCCGCTCCTGGAACGCATCCTTGAGTTCCTTCCAGAAGCGCTTCTCATCCGCCTTTCGCTTCGATACGACGACACCGCCCCCGAGCGTCTCCTTGTTCAGCAGAACGACTTCGACGGTGTCACCCACCTGGGGAGCCTCGTCGAACTCCTCCGTGGGGACTCTGCCTTCCGACTTGTAACCGATATCAACAAACGTGGTTTCCGGGCCAGTCTGAATCACAGTTCCTTCAACCAGCTGACCTACCTCAAGCTCATCCAGCGGCTGCAGGTATTGCTCCTGGAGTGCCTCCTGCAACTGCTGATGCGCAGAGGTATCGCCGTTTTGTACGTCCCTGTCTGTCATGACTGCCCTAATGCTCCTGTAGATGTATTTGTTTTTGCTGAGAAGATAGCGTGCAACACAATCTCACAAACCTGATCCACCGTCAAGTGTGAGCTATCAATGTACAATGCCGAGGGGTCCAACTTCAAGCGTCCAACGGCTTTTGTCGTATCGATTTGGTCACGTTCGGCGATACCCGCCCGGACCTCGTCGTACGGCACGGTTCCGGCGAGCTCCTCGTAGCGCCGATGAGCTCGTGAATCGATCGAAGCGTCCAGATACACCTTTACGTCGGCGTCCGGAAAGACGACCGTCGTCATATCGCGTCCCTCGGCGATGACGTCCCGCCGGTCAGAGATGCGGCGAAGATGGGCGTTGACGACGTCGCGCACGCCGGGAGCCGAGGACACGCCGGCGACGTGCGCGTCTACGCGTTGCGATCGCAGCTCGGTCCGGATGCGGGTCCCGTCGACGACGATTCCGTGCGGCCAGACGTCCAGGTCGAGCTCGCGCGCCGCTTCGACGACGGCGTCGCCGTCGTCGGGGGGCAGTCCGTGCTCGAGCACCCACCAGGTGATCGCGCGGTAGAAGTTGCCCGAGTTGAGGTAGAAAAGGTCCGCCTCGCGCGCGATCCGTTGCGCGACGGTTGACTTGCCGGTACCGGCCGGCCCGTCAATCGCGACGGTCATGCGCGCCTCTCTGCGCCTGGAAGAACCAGTCGACTTCCTTCTGCGTAAGCGGACGATACTGTCCGGAGGGAATGCCCTTGAGCTTGACGATACCGATGCGGGTTCGGTGGATCCTGCGCACGCCGATCCTCCAGTGCGCGAACACGCGTCGGATCTCCCGGTTCTTTCCTTCGATGAGCGTGAGCTTCACGCTGCGCGACGTCTTGTACTGATAGCGCTCGAGCCGGTAGGTCTCGCCGTCCACGACGATTCCGGCCTGGTACTCGTCGAGCAGCTCCTGCGGGATCGGCTTCTGCGCGTCCACCCGGTACTCCTTCTCGACTTGGTGCGAGGGATGGCTGACCACGCGCGCGAACTCGCCGTCGTTCGTGTAGAAAATCAGACCGGATGAGAGGAAGTCGAGCCGACCGACGCTGAACAGGCGCTCTTCGAAGTGCGGTTCGAGCAGCGAGACCGCGAGCGGCCGGTCCTCGGGATCGTAGGCCGAGCAGAGGTAGCGTCGTGGCTTGTTCAGCGCGACGTAGACGTTGCGCTGCTCGATCTGCACGCGCCGGCCGTCTACGCGGACGTCGTCGTCGGGCATCACCTTCGTGCCGAGTCGCGTGACGATCTCGCCGTTGACGCTGACCGAACCGCCTTCGATCAGTCGCTCGCTCGCACGACGGGATGCGACCCCGGCGCGGGCGAGAAAGAGCTGGAGTCTGATGGGCTCATTCTTCTTCGTCACGGGCAAACTTCTTCTGGTCGGCTTCGTCGAGTCTGGGTAGTTCCGAGATACTCGAAAGGCGAAAGAGTTTCAGGAACTCGCGCGTCGTGCCGTACTGGACCGGCCGGCCGGGCGCGTCCTTGCGGCCGACCTCCTTGACGAGGTCGCGCGAGAGCAGCAGGCGCATCATGCCGTCGGCGTTCACGCCCCGCAGGTTCTCGATTTCGGCGCGGGTGATCGGCTGCGAGTACGCGATGATGGAGAGCGTCTCCATGGCCGCGCGGGAGAGCTTCGCGTCGTTCTTCCGTCCGTAACGGTCGCGAAGCGCCGGGGCGAGCGCTTCCTTCGGGGAGAGCGTGTAGCCGTCGGCGATCTCGGCGAGCTCGATCCCGTGCTCGGGGGCCGAAAGCACCTCGCGCAGCTGGGCGAGCGCGTCGAGGACGACCTCGCGCGGCAGCCCGCTGATGCGCTGGAGCGAGCGCAGATCGACCGGTTCGGCCTCGAGATAGAGGATCGCCTCGATAAGCGCCACTTCGGTCTCGAGCTTCACGCGCCCCCTCCGTCGTCGGCGTACGCACCGTCGACGGGCTCGGCGGGTCCGCGTCCGCGGCGGATCCGGATGTCGCCGAAGAGACGGTTCTGGTACACGCCGATGCGCCTCGTCTTCACCGCCTCGAGCACCGCGAGGAAGGCGCAGACCACGTCCATGACCGAATCGGCACGGACGACGATATCCGCGAAGAGGAACTCGCCGCGCTCCTCGAGCAGCTCGTTGATCAGGCTGAGCTTCTCGTTGATCGACACCTCTTCGTAGAGGTCGATGATGCGTTCCGGCGTGAGGTTCGACATCAGGCCGGTGAACGTCTGCAGGAGGTCCCAGACGTCGATCTGCTGCCAGAGCTCGTCGTCGGCGACGAAGTCGAACGAGCGCTGTTTCCTGCGCGGCTCGATGACCCACTCCGCCGACTTCTCCTGCTCGGTCATGAGCTGGCTCAGTCGCTTGAACTTCTGATACTCGATGAGGCGGTCCACGAGCTCCTGGCGGGGATCGTCGAACTCGTCATCGTCGTCGTACTGCGTGGGCAGCAGCATGCGGCTCTTGATCAGCAGCAGCGTCGCGGCGAGCGCGTAGAACTCGGTGATCTGTTCCAGGTCCACCCGCGTGGCGTACTCGAGCGCGGCGATGTACTGCTCGGTGATCTCGTGGATGGGGATGTCGTAGACGTTGATCTCCGAGCGACGGATGAGGAAGAGCAGAAGGTCGAGGGGGCCCTCGAACTGCTCGAGTTGAACGTGGTGCTTACCTGATGTGGCGTCGGGAGATGGCTCGCTCAAGGCTCGCTCGAGTATACTCAAGAGCCTCGATCGAGGTAAATACCTTCGCGCGCGAAAAGGAACGGACGGCGGCGGTCGCCGTCGCCCGTGTCGATGCGGCGCGCGTCTAGAACAGCTCGTCGTCCGCGGGCGCGGCGTCCTCGGTCGCCTTCGCCCCGGCGGCGGCACCGTCCTTGCCGTCGGACGAGGATGCCGAGCGCTTCTTCGAGCCCGATTCGCCGGCGCCGCCGGCCGCTGCATCTGCCTTCGTGGCGCTATCCGCCTGCTCGGTAGCCTCCTGCGGTCGCAGGTGCGCGAACATCTTCTCGCGAAGCTGCGCGTCGAGCGCCGTGGCTATGTCCTCGTTGCTCTCGAGGAACGCCTTGGCGTTCTCGCGACCCTGGCCGATCCGTTCCTCGCCGTACGAGTACCAGCTTCCGCTCTTCTGGACGAGGTCGTACTTCAGCGCCGCATCGAGGAGACTGCCCGTCGCGGAGATGCCCTTCCCGAAGATGATCTCCATCTCCACCTTCTTGAACGGCGGAGCGACCTTGTTCTTCGCGACCTTCACGCGCACCTTGTTGCCGATCGCGTTGTCCGCTCCCTGCGTGATCGTCTCGATCCGGCGCACCTCGAGCCGGACCGACGAGTAGAACTTGAGCGCCTTTCCGCCGGTGGTCGTCTCCGGATTGCCGAACATGACGCCGATCTTCATACGGATCTGGTTGATGAAGATGAGCGACGTGCCGCTCTTGGAGATCGTCCCGGTGAGCTTGCGAAGCGCCTGGCTCATCAGTCGCGCCTGGAGTCCGACGTGGCTGTCGCCCATGTCGCCGTCGATCTCCGCCTGCGGCGTGAGCGCGGCGACCGAGTCGACGACGATCATGTCCACCGCACCGGAGCGCACGAGCGATTCGGCGATCTCGAGCGCCTGCTCACCGGTGTCCGGCTGCGAGACCCAGAGCTCGTCGATATTCACGCCCAGGTTCCGCGCGTAGATGGGGTCGAGCGCGTGCTCGGCGTCGATGAACGCGGCGATCCCGCCGGCCTTCTGCGTCTCGGCGAGCGCGTGGAGCGCGAGCGTGGTCTTCCCGCTCGACTCGGGACCGTAGATCTCTATCACGCGTCCCCGGGGGTATCCCCCCAGGCCAAGCGCCTCGTCGAGCAGGATCGACCCCGAGGCGATCGTCCGGATGCCCGCGTTGTTGGTGCGCGAACCGAGCTTCATGAGCGAGCCCTGCCCGAACTGCTTCTCGATCTGCAGACGGGCCGCTTCGATCGCACGCTGCTTCTCTTCGCTGGTCGCGTCCGGTGCGGCTGACGTCGTGGACGTCGTCGTCGATGATTTCTTGGCCATGGGTTCCCCTCCGCGTGAGAGCGTCATCATACCCTTCCAACGGCCGAAAGGGCGATGCCGCTTCACTTCCTGATAATATCGGGGTCGTTTTCCCCCGGTCAATACGCCGATAATCGGTACGAATGAGACGCGCGAACGTTGCGACGCTTCTTCTCGCCCTGCTCCTGCTCACGACCGCTGCGGCGGCGGACGACGTCCGGATCCCCGACGACCTGCTCGTCGAGCTCGTCGAGCGCAGCGACTTCGACGATCTCGCCGCCGGGCTCGCCTCCGGCGCGACCCCGCTCGGCGCCGACCGGGCGCAGGTGGCCCGCGCGCTCTTCGCCCCGTCGGTACGGTTGCCGCGGCGCGAGCGCGAGGCGTTGCTGCTCCTGCTGCTTCGCGGAGGCGACGACGAGCTCGCCCCGCTCGCCGATGCGCTCTTCGCGCGGCTCGGCCGGCTCGAGGACTGGACGCTGCTCGCGATGCTCTTCGAGGCGGGCGAGCGCACCCGGACCGGTACGCTCGCCGACGGACTCGACGTCGCCGCGCGGATCCTCGCCGCGCTGGAGGACCCGTCACCGGAACGCGCCGGCTACGAACGCGCGGCGATCGCGGTCGCCGGGCACGCGCGCGCCGCGGTGGAGGCGGCTCGTCGGCCGGCCGGCGCAGCGGGTACCGACGGTGCGGGGGCGGGCGTGGACGGGGCCGCCGCGTTCGCGCTCGCCGAGACGCTCCGGTCGATCGCGCGCCTGAGCCGATCGGAGGCGGTGGTCGACGCTGCCCGCACATCGGCCCGGATCCTCCTCGATCTCCCGGCAAATTGACGCTCCGGCGGGCGGCCGATACACTGCGGGTATGCGCGGCGATCTCCTGATCCTCTCCACCCGTTCCATGAAGGACTACACCGACCGGGTGGCGTACCACATCGAGACCTTTCCGGAGTTCCACGCGACGAACCAGTCGAAGGACTTCGTCGGACAGATGAGCGCGGTGAAATTCGCCGACGGCGAGATGGAGGTGGAGGTCGGCACGAGCCTTCGCGGCAAGGACGTCTACCTGTTCGCGAGCAACGCGAGCCGGAACACGCACAACCTCAGCGTCGAGGAGAACAAGCTCGAGCTCTACCACGCCGTGGACGCGCTGCGGCGGTCGGCGGCCGGCAAGATCACGCTCATCGAGCCGTACTGTTCCTCCTCGCGCTCCGACCGCACGACGCGGCGAAACTCCGTCGGTTTCTGGATCCACTACAAGACGCTGATGAGCCTGGGCGTCGACCACATCGTCACGTACAACCTCCATTCGGACAAGTCGCGCACCGTCGTCGATCCGACGCTCTGCGCGATCGAGGACATCCCCGCGATGGTGCTGCTGAAGGAGTACATCACCGACACCTTCATCAAGTCGACGCAGCACCTCGAGGACCACGTGCGGGAGAACTGGCTCTTCTGCTCGGTCGACGCCGGTGGTGAGGGCGTGGCGAAGCGGTTCGCGCAGGCGTTCGGAACGCAGCTGGTGATCGCGCACAAGCAGCGCGACTACAACAAGACGAACGTCGTCGAGTCGATCAATATCCTGACGTCGAGCGAGATCGAGGGCAAGGAGATCTGGATCGTCGACGACATGGTCGACACCGCCGGCTCGGTCTACACGCTCGTACGCGAGCTGAAGGAGCGAAAGGTCGGCACGATCAACATCGCCGCCGTGCACCCGGTTCTGTCGGCTCCGGCGGTGAGCAGGCTCACGCGGCTGCACGAAGAGGGGCTGCTCGAGAAGGTCGTCGTCGCGGATACGGTCCCGTGCTCCGACCAGCTCAAGGAGGAGATGCCCTTCCTGCACGTGGTATCATCGGCGCGCCTTTCGGCGGAGGTGATCATGCGCATGCACGAGGAAGGGAGCCTCTCACCGTTCTTCGACCAGTTCAACGCGTGGGAGTACCTCTCGAGCCTGAAGCTGTTCATCTAGCGTCGTGCCGATGTACGCGCGGCGGCCGGCCGTCGCGCCCGTGCTCACGCGCGCGAGTCGAGCAGCAGCGTTACCGGCCCGTCGTTCGTGTAGGTCACGTCCATATGCGCGCCGAACACGCCGGTCTCCACGAGGATCCCCTCGCTTCTCCACAGCCCGACGAGCTCGCCGTAGAGCCGGTTCGCCTCGTCCGGCGGCGCGGCGCGGTTGTAGCTGGGGCGGCGGCCCTTGCGCAGGTCGCCGTGGAGCGTGAACTGGCTCACCGCGAGGATGCCGATGCGTTCATCCGCTGCGCGTTCGAGCTGGTCGAGCGAGAGGTTCATCCTTCCCGCGGCGTCCTCGAAGACGCGCACGCCGGCGACCTTCTTCGCGACGAACTGGAGGTCGCTGCGCCCGTCGCCCTCCTCGACCCCCACGTAGACGAGCAGCCCGCGGTCGATCGCTCCGGTAACCTCTCCGTCGACGACGACCGAGGCAGCGCGCACGCGCTGGATGACGACCCTCATCGATCCCTCTGTACCACGATCCGTCGGATACTCGTCGCGACGAGCGTGATCTGGCCTTCGGCCGGCTCGATCCTCCCGATCAGCTCCACCGACCCCGGCTGGACGTCCGCGGTGAACGGCACGGTGACCGGCACCGTGCCTTCGAGCACGCGCTCGCTCTCGTAGCCGACGAGCAGCGTGAAGCCTATCGCGTCGTCGGTCACGTCGATATTGCTCGTCTGCCCGCTCCAGCGGACGTAGCAGCCGTCGTAGAGCCACGGCTCGGCGGCGACTTCGTCGTAGGAGAAGTTGTCGCGGAAGTCGACGAAGGTGGGCGTGCGGAAGTAGCTGGTCACGAGGCGAATGCGTTCCTTCACGAGCGGGCTCGCGTTGGACAGGAGAATCCGGTTGGCTTCGCGGCGCGCGAGGTTGTCGCGGAAGTCGTTGAACAGCTCGCCGACGCGCTCCACGAGCTCTTCGATCTCCTCGTCGTTGTAGACGTAGCGAAACTCGCCGGCGAAGTCGGTGAGGTCGTCCGGCAGCTGTGACGGCGCGATCGCGCCGAGGCCCTCGCGTTCGGCGCGTTCGCGCTCGAAGAGTCGCGCGATCGGCTCGGGCAGCAGGATGATGCCGGCGGCGACGGCGAGCGCGACGAGTGCGGTGAGCGGTATCCACGCCGGCATCGCGAAGCCGAGCCTCGGGTAGAACCGGGTGAGTCTGCCGGATTCGGCCATCGTGACGAACTCCGACGGGTCCTCGGTACGGCGCACGAGCGCGAGCCCCCGTTTCGCCTGCTGGTTGTTCGGGTGGCGGTCGAGTACCGAGAGCCAGAGCCCGAGCGACGCCGGGATCTCCCGGCGTCGGAGGTGCACCGCCGCCAGGCCGAGCTCCACCCGCGAGTCGCCGGACTTGATCTGCTGCGCGCGCTGGAGGTACGAGTACGCTCCCCCGTAGTCGCCGGTGTAGAGGCAGGCGGTGCCGAGCAGGCGGTAGAAGGTGAAGTTGTCGCGGTAGAGGAAGACCTGCGACTCGAGCAGCGAGATGACCTGCGAGAACTTCCGGGCGCGCAGCAGCCGCTCGGCGCGGCTCAGCGTCTTCTGTCCGCGCATCTACTCTCCGCGAATCAGGTCGGCGAGCGCGTCGAGCTCGGCCTGCAGTTCCGCGACCTCGGCCGGGTCGATATCCTCGGACGAGATGAGCGTGTTGAGTTGGTCGACGAGGTCGGCGAGACGTTCGAGGAGCGGGTTGGCTCCGGTGGTCTCGGCCGCGGTCCTCGGGCTCAGGTACCCCTGCGGCGAGAGATTGCCCATCTGCGCGACGACCGCGTACGAGCCGCCCGAGCGGAGCTGCTCGACGGGGTAGACGAGCAGGAGCGCCGAGTCGTTGATCGAGTACGGGAGGCGGTTGAAGTTTCGCGTCCGGTTCACCTCGTAGTCCCAGTTCGAGTCGCTGAGCCGTTTCCAGTTCGCGAGGATCGCGGCCTCGGGCTCGGTGATCGTCTCACCGGTCAGCATGATCTGGAAGCCCCACGGCGAGTCCTGCGACGCCACGCTCGCGACGTACGCGTTGACAGGGCCGGGTTCGAGCCGGGCCTCGCGGTTGATCTGGTCGACCCCCGGTGTGGAGAAGTGCGTATTGCTGCGCTCGCCCAGGTAGGTATCGAGGAGCATCCGGGCTCCGACGCGCGCGGGCTCTTCGCCCCGATTGGTGATCGAAACCCGGACCTCGACCGCGTCGAAGCTCTCCGATCGGACGCCGCGGGTCAGCGCAAACTCCTGGGCGATCTCGAGCGTCGGGCTGGTCCAGACGAAACGGGCGCCGTTGGCGGTTTCCTCCACGCGCTGGGCGAATGTGCCGGCGTCGCCGATGCGTAGCACCCGGTTGCCCTCGAGGACGTCGAGAGCCGACGTGCGGGGGTCCTCGGCGACGAACAGCGGCTGCCAGCCGCCCTCGCGCTGCAGGTAGAGCGAGAAGCGGGAGGACTCCTCGTGGAGTACGAGCCTGATATCGCCGCGCTCGACCTCGAGCGCGACAACCGGGCCTGCGACGACGGTTGCGGTCACGAGGAGCGCGAGGAGGAAGGTCGGCGTGCGTCTCATTCGTTTTCCTCCTCGTCGAGGAGCAATTGCTGGAGCTCGAGCGCCTGGGCCTTGAGCGAGAGGAGCGTTTCGCGCAGCTCGAGCTCGGACGCCGTCGATTCGTCGGTCGTGGGTGCGTCGGCCAGCGGTTGTTCGCCGGAGGGTTCGGGGGTCGCGTCGTCTTCGGCGCCGGCGCGGGCCTGGCGAAGCTGAGCGAGCAGCTCGTTGATCCGGGCGTCTCGTTCGGCGAGCGAGGTCTCGAGCTGGGCGATGCGCTCGTTGAGCGCGGTGATCTCCGCCTGGAAGTCCTCGGTCGCGAGCCCGGCGAGTCGGGTCCGGTACGATCTCAGCGCCTCCTGGAACGATCGCTCGCGCTGCTGGAAGGTTTCGAGCGCGGACAGGTACTCCTCGTGGCTCCACTGCAGGAGCGTGAGCAGCTCGTTCTCCCGGCGCGAGAGTTCGATGATGTCGAGCCGGTAGCGCGCGGCCTCCGCCCGGAAGCTCGCCGGATAGCCGTCGGTGACCTCGGCGAACAGGCGCTCCGCCTCGTCGAGCCTGCCGAGGCGGAACAGAGACTCGCCGGTCCAGTAGAGCGCGTTCGGGTAGAAGTCGCTGTCCGGGTAGTCGTTGACGAATCGAGTGAACCGTTCGATCGCGGTCTCGTACTCTCCCCGCAGGTGGAAGACCCGCGAGCGCTGATACCTCGCCTCTTCGCGATACGGGTGGTCGTCGTACTCGGCGAGAAAGAGGTCGAACGCATCGGCGGCGTTCTCGTAGCGACCGAGCGCCATCAACGTCCGCGCCGACCAGAACATCGCGTGCCCGCGCCACTGCGGGATGTCGTCGCGGTCGCGGGCCTCGTCGAAGAGCTCGAGCGCGCGCGCGAGCTCGCCGCCCTGAAACGCCCGAAGCCCGTCGGCGAGCTCGGCGGGTACCTGCCCGGCGGTTTCGCCGCCGGTGGTCTGCGCGCCTGCGAACGCGACGCCCACGCAGAGAAGAAGGACGGTGATGATTCTGGCCTTCATTGCTGGTCTACCTCTGCTCTCATTGTCGACCGTTGTCGCTTCTCCGTTGAGCCGGGCGGTCGTCAGACGACGTGGATTCCCTTCAGCATCGATACCTCGCGGGCGGGGTCCGGGCTCTTGAAGAACGCGGAGCCGCTGACGAGCACCGTCGCACCGGCGTCGCGAACGACGGGGGCGGTTTCGTCGTTGATACCGCCGTCCACCGCGATGTGGAACGACAGGTTCCCGGCCTCGCGGATGCGGCTCAGCTCGCGCACCTTCTCCACGCACCGGGGGATGAGACTCTGACCGCCGAAGCCGGGATTGACGGTCATCACGAGAACCTGGAAGACGTCGGCGAGGATCTCGGTGATCGCCGACACCGGTGTGCTCGGGACGATCGAAATCCCGGGCCTGGCTCCGGCGGCTTCGATCTGCTGGATCGTTCGGTGAGCGTGCACGCTCGCCTCGATGTGAAACGTCAGGTGATCGGCTCCGGCCTCGGCGAACGACTCGACCATCGATTCGGGGTGTTCGACCATCAGATGCGCGTCGAGCGGCAGCTTCGTGCGTCGACGGATGTCCGCGACCATCTTCGGACCGAAGGTCATGTTCGGAACAAAGTGGCCGTCCATGACGTCCAGGTGTACCCAGTCGCCTCCGGCACGCTCGATTCGATCGATCCCGGACGCGATATCGGCGAAGTCGGCGGAAAGGATAGATGGAGCCGCCAGCACGGTACCGAAGGGCGTCTGCATACGCCTACTATACGATAGCCGTATCGCGGCTGCAAAGCACCCCGCCGGACTACCGTGCGTAGCCTCTCGCGCGGCGGTCTTATCCCTCGTTGACGAGGCAGTTTACAGCCGTATAATGGAATAGGCAGAGCGCCGAACGTGTCAGCATATGCATGAGAGAGACACCGATGATCCGAGAAGCGAGCATTTGCTCGAGCATCTGCTCGAACGGGCGAATGCTGCAATACGTGACTATGACCTCGAAGCGGCGCTCGGCGAGCTGGAACGCGCGCTCGCGATCGACTTCGAGGACGACGATGTGCTCGCCGCGCTCAAGTACGTGAACTTCTGGCGCGAACGCGAGCGACAGATCGCCGGGATCGGGCACGAGTTCGAACGCGGCCAGTATCTGCTCGACCAGTGGCCGATCTTTGAAAGTTTCGTTCGTCGCGTGGGAGACGCGTGCCAGCCCTGCCTGCAGTCGCTGCGCCAGTACGTGTTCGGGTCGGGGTTGCGCGCCTTCAACCGGTTGTTCTCCGAATCCGAGAGCGCGGATGCGGAGGTGCTGCTGCGAATCGGCCGGTGCCACAAGGGGCTCGGCGCCTACGACGAGGCTTCGCGATATCTCGAGGCAGCCGCCGCGGAGAACCCGTCGAACGCCGAGATCACCGCGGAGCTCGCCGACGCGTACGCGCTCGTGAACGAGATCGCCGCGGCGAAGGCATTCTTCCGTGAGGCTTTTTTCCTGGACCCTCAGCAAGTACATTTAGAGGTGCTGGAATCCCAGATGATCCGGGCGCTCGTGGACAAGGTCGCGGAGCTCGGGTACGAGGGCGAGGCGCTCCGGGAATGGCTGCCGGTCTACGGCGTGCTCTACGGGGTTTTCAATGTAAAGCGAGAGTTGCGATCCATAGAATACGGGAAGTTGAAGCAGAGCATCTACGCACTCGAACGCGAGCTGCGCGAAGGTCGTTCCGGACGGGAGCTCGTGGAGCCGAGACTCATCAATCGATACTTCTGGTTGATCGACCACTACGTCGCGAGCGGGGAGGACGCGGCCAAGACCGATGAGGTCCTTCTGAAGCTGCGCGCCGTCAACGACCGGATCTACAGGCAGTATACCAACTAGGTTAGGAGATAGACATGTCCGAAAAGCTCATCGCACAGGTTTCCGAGCTTCTCAACGAGGAGAAGTGGACCCGTGCGACCCTGAACAACTACACCGTCGCGAACTTCGAGGAACTCGATCAGGTGCTCGACAAGGTCTTCGAGGCCGAGATTCAGGACGAGGTGCTCGAGATGTGCGACGAGCACCTCGTGCACACCAAGAACAGCATCATCGCGCTCTACCTCTCGGGCATCATCCATCTCAGCAAGCAGAACGTCGACGACACGAACCTCGTCACGCTGATCGAGATCTTCCACGACAACCGCAAGTGGAACATCGTCGAGTACCTCTGCCGGCGTATTCTCGAGTACGGCGAGAACAAGTTCGCGCTCCGTACGCTCGCGGAGTGCTACGAGAACGAAAACCAGCAGGAGAAGAAGTTCGATGTCTGGGAGCGGCTGATCCGCATCGATTACGACGAGGCCGACATCGTCCGCCACCTTGCCGAGAAGCGTGAGGAGGAGGACGCGATCGACGAGGCGGTCGACTACTACAAAAAGGCGCTCCACCGCTACATCAACAAGCGGTTGTTCAACAGCATCAAGGAAGTCTGGCACAAGCTGATTCAGTACGCGCCGGAGGAGACGGAGTTCTTCTATCACGCCGAAAGCCGGATCGCGAAGATGGTCAGCGAGGAGCGCTCGGTTCAGCTGCTCGAGGACCTCTACCCCCACTTCAAGGAGAAGAAGGACTGGGACACGGCGATCGAGCTCCTCAAGCGTATCCTCGAATACGACTCGCGCAGCCCCTGGGCGCGCAAGGAAATCGTGGAGTGCTTCCAGGAGAAGTACGCCGACCACAGCCAGCTCGAGGAGTACATCCGGCTGTCGAACCTGAATCAGAGCTGGCGGAACATCCACGACGCGATCGCCGATTTCGAGAAGCACATCGCCTTCGACGAGGGCAACTTCGTCTTCCACCGGTCGTGGGGCGTGGGAATCATCCGCTCGATCTCCGGAGACCAGATCGTCGTGGATTTCGCGCGCAAGCGCGGTCACAAGATGACGCTCAAGATGGCCGTCAACGCGCTGGACATCCTGCCGAAGGACCATCTGTGGGTTCTGCGCAGCGTCTGGAAGAAGGACAAGCTGCGACAGAAGGTGAAAGACGACATCGTCTGGGCGCTCAAGACGACGATCAAGAGCGCTGATAACGCGGCGGACATGAAGCGCATCAAGAGCGAGCTCGTCCCTACGATCCTCACGCCGAGCGAGTGGTCGAGCTGGAGCACGAAGGCGCGCAACATCCTCAAGACGAACAAGACCTTCGGTGTCCTCACCGACAAGGCGGATCACTTCGTCGTCCGCGACCAGCCCATCACGCTCGGCGAGAAGACCTTCAACAAGTTCCGCAGCGCGAAGAGCTTCTTCGAGAAGATCAGGATCCTCGAGGAGTTCATGGAGTTCATGGAATCCGACGAGGACGCCGGGACCGACAGCGAGTTCTTCCGCGAGATGTTCGAGTACTTCACCGCGCTGCTGAAGAGCTCTAATCAGGTGAACGAGTACGTCGTCGCGAGCAATCTGCTCGTACGCAAGATCGTCGAGCGCCATCCGTATCTGAATCCCGGGATCGAGCTCGACTTCGGTGCGCTGTTCGATCAGATCGAGAACGTGGAAGAGACGTTCAACCAGATCGACTCGAACGAGCTCAAGCGCCAGTTCATCCACGAGCTGAAGGAAAACGTGGAGGAGTGGCCCGATTACTACGTCCGGCTCTTCCCCTACTACCTCTCGCGCGACATCATCGGCGAGCTCGAGCGAAGCGGCCAACAGGAGCGCCTCGCAGAGCTGTTCATGAAGGTGTTCGAGAGCTACCGCGACTACCGCGAGGCGTTCGTGTGGCTCGCTCGAAACGTCACCGACGACCGGTGGTTCGCGAAGCTCGACGTCGACTACGAGAAGATCCTGATCGCGATGATCCACCTGCTCGACCTCACCTTCCGCGACATCGACAACCGCAAGGACGTGAGTCAGAACCGGAAGATCAACCGGCAGATCCACAACTACCTCTTCAAGGACCGTAACCTCGAGCACTACCTCGCGAACGCCGACGAGGGCGGGATCAACCGCGTGTACACGCTCGTCAACGACGTGAAGGACCTCGACCCGTCCATCAAGATCGAGCTCAAGCAGCAGATCATGGACAAGCACCCCGGGTTCCACTTCTACGGGGAGAGCGAGCAGCCGGACAGCGTCAGCCGCGGCGGATTCATGGTCACGCCCAGCGCGTACAACGAGAAGCAGAAGGCGCTCAAACACCTGCACGAGGTGGAGGTGCCGGCGAACTCGAAGGAGATCAGCGAGGCGATCCAGCACGGCGACCTGAGCGAGAACGCCGAGTACAAGGCCGCGAAGGAACGCCAGGACCTGCTGAACTCGAATGCGGCCCGGATGAAGGAAGACCTGGACAAGGCGACGATCGTCCGTCCGGACGAGGTGGACACGAAGAGCGTTTCCTTCGGCAACAAGGTGACGCTGCGCAGCGCCGACGACACCGTCGAGGAGTACGTCCTGCTCGGTCCGTGGGAGAGCAACCCCGAAGAGGGCGTGATCTCCTACCTCTCACCCCTCGGCCGCGAGCTGCTCAACTCGAAGATGGGCGACAAGCTCGAGTTCTCGATCAACGAGCGGAAGTACCAGTACAGCGTGGAGGGAATCGAGAAGGCCGACTTCTCGTAGGCGCGGCGTGCGGGCCCGGTGCGCGCGCGGCGGCTACTCGTCGGGTGCCACCGGGGCTTCGTCGCCGCCCCCCTCCTCTTCGGCGTCCGGATCGAACGAAATCCCCATCTTCTCGAGCGCGATCAGCGCAGTCCGCCGTGCGAGCCCCGGAGGGTTGTCACGCGCGACCTGCTTCAACGCCTCCGCACGGCCACGTACTTCGGCCTCGCCGATTCCGCGCATCGCGTAGAGGCGGATGATGAAGTTCGGGTGCTCGAGCAGCGTATCGTAGAGCGGTGCGTAGCCGCGCGCTGCGTTCTCACTCACGATCCGCCCCACTGCGTCGAGCAGCTTCGACCCCTCTCGTTCCCACTCCTCCTCGACGATCTGCGCGAACACCGATGCGGTTTCCGCCGACGCGTTCCCGGCGAGCTGCTCCACGGCGAGGATGCGTTCCACTTCGCCGATATCGTCGTCGAGGGCGAGCTCGCGAAGAATCCCGAGACTTTCCGGCGTGCCGATGCGCGCGAGCGCACGGATCGCTTCCTCGCGCACGGCACGCTCGGGATCGCGCCGCGCCTTGTAGGCGACCGCCGGCAGCGCTTCGGAGCGCTGCTGCTCCCCGAGCGCCTCCAGGGCGGACACGCGCACGCGCCAGAACGAATCTCGCAGCGACTCCTCGAGAAGCGCTGCGGTCTCCTCGGTGTCGTAGAAGCCGAGCGCGTAGGTGGCGTAGGCCCGAAGAAGACTGTCGTCGGTCGCGAGCAGCTGCGTAAGGAGCTCCACGCTCTCCGGCGCGCCGATTCGCCCGAGCGCCTCGGCCGAGTACTGGCGCAGCGAGCTCTCGGCGAACCCGTCCGATGCGATGGCGGTCAGCATGGGAACGGCCTCCGCGCTCCCGGTCTCGCCGAGCGCGCGGATGACCGCGGCGCGCAGGTCTGAGGAGGAGAGCCGATCGTAGAGCTCGAGCAGCTGTCCGACGGCCTCCGGCGAGCCGTTGCGCCCGATCGCGTCGATCGCGACGCTCGCCGCGAGCAGATCGGCGTCTTCGGCGATCTCTGCGTAGCGCTCGAGAAGCTCGGGGGATGGGTCCTCGACGACCCGCGAGAGGTAGCTCGATGAGGCTCGAAGCAGGTCGTTCGCCAGGCGTTGCTCGCTGAGCACGAGCGCGCGTACCTCGGCTCCGAGCACCGGTGACTCGAGGTCGGCGAAGTGCTCGACGATACGCGTTCTCAGCGAGTCGCTGCGCGTGGAGGCGAACCGTTCTACGATCAGGTCGTCCAGGCCCGTCTCGCCGGCCTGCGCAATCTGATCGAGGATCGAATCGACCTCTGAGTCGATCCCGAAGAGCAGCGTCTCCTCCCAACGTTCCCGCAGCGAGTCCTCCTGCGCCCACACGGCTCCCGCGAGGGCAGAGAGAAGACCTGCCACCAGAATCGCTCGAAACGGCCGTGGCCGCCTCGCAGGTGCCGCATTACTCGTTCGTTTCATGTCTGCCTCGTCGTCTGAGTAAGGATACCACTTCAACCCGAAGAATCACGAACCCACCGGCAAGAAGCGCGAGCGCAACGATCCCCAGCGCGACGACGACCGCGAAGCTCACGAGCGAGCTGCCCGACTGCCACATCGCGCTCCACCACTGTCCCAGGAGTCGGCGCGTCGCGACGATCACGACTACCGCCGGTCCGGTTGCGGCGATCGTCTTGAGAAGCGTCACCGCGATCGCTCCCAGCTCGACCCCGCCGACGACCCGACGCGCGCGCACGAGCAGGATCACCGCGCCGATCGTGAACGCAACCGAGTTCGCGACGGCGAGACCGGCGACGCGAAGCGCCGTTTCCTTGAGCCACAACGACAGCCCGACGTCGACCACGACGACGACGACCGCCGTGACCGTGGGCGTACGGTAGTCGCCGTTCGAGTAGAAGAAACGCTGCAGGAAGCCGAAGGCGCTCACGCTCGCCATCCCGATGCAGTACGCCGCGAGGACGTCGGCCGCGCGGAGCGTGTCGGCGAGCTCGAACTCCCCCCGCTGGAACGCTACGGCGACCACTTCGCGCCCGAGGAGCGCGAGCACGATCGCCGACGGCACGAGCAGCGCGAGGATGCCGCGAATCCCGAAGCCGAGGGTACGTTTCAGTCCGTCCCGGTCGTCGGCCGCCGCCTGGCGGCTCATACGGGGGAAGAGTACCGTCATGATGCTCACGCCCAGGATGCCCTGCGGGAGCTGCCAGAAGATGACCGCGTTTGCGAGCGCCGACGCGCTGCCGTCTTCGAGGCCGGAGGCGAAGTAGATGGCCACGAACTGGTTGATCGCGAACACGCTGCTCGCCGCGACGACCGGGAGCCATTGGCGCATGATGCGCCGGAAGTACGGGTTGCGGAAGTCGAAGGACGGCCGGAAATCGAACCCGAGACGCCGGAACTGCGGCGCCTGAACGGCGATCTGCGCGAGCCCGCCGGCGAGAACCCCGACCGACATCGCGTGCAGCCCGAGCGAGGGGCTCAGCAGGACGATCGAGGCGATCACGGCGATCGAAAAGAGGATGGGAGTGAGCGCCGGCAGCGTGAAGCGGCTGCGGCTGTTGAGGGTGCCCATCAGGACCGCGCTGATGCTGATCAGCAGCGTGTAGTGGATGAACCAGCGGAAGAGGTCCGCGGCGAGTTCCTGGTCGGTCGGACTCGTGAAGTCGAGGATGAACCGCGTGATCGGACCGGCGAACACTACGGCGACCACGAGCGTGGGGACGAGGACGAGGTACTGGAAGGCGAGCAGGTTGCGGACGATCTGACGCGGGATTCCCGCCTCTTCGGCCTCCGCGTCCGCCGAAGCCTGCGAGAGCACGGGGATGAACGCCGACGAGAGCGCCCCCTCGGCGAGAAGTTTTCGCAGATTGTTCGGAATATTGAACACCGCGTTGAGTACGTCGGCCGTTCCGGAGGCGCCGAACACCGCGTTGACCGCGGCCTGTCGGACGAAACCGAGCACGCGCGAGAGTGCCGTGATGCTCATCACGAGCGCGGTCGAACGCGCGCTGCGGGAGAGGGAACGTTCCACGTTCTCCCTATCGGCGGGAGCGTCGCTCACGTTCACCCTCCTCGTAGCGATCCATGAACGAATCGCGGAACCGTTCGTACGACCCGTCGCGGATCGACGCTCGGATGTCGTCGAGCAGGCGCGCGAGGAAGAAGAGATTGTGCTCGGTCGCGAGCATGGGTCCGAGCATCTCGCCGGTCTTGAACAGGTGACGGAGATAGGCGCGCGAGTAGCTCCGGCACGTCGCGCAGCCGCACTCCGGATCGATGGGGTCGGTCGCATCGCGGTGGGCTTCGTTCTTGAGTACGACGCGTCCGCGCGGCGTGAGAACGGTGCCGTTACGGGCGATTCGCGTGGGAAAGACGCAGTCGAACATGTCGATCCCCGCGGTGACCGCGTCGAAGATGTAGTCCGGGGTCCCGATGCCCATCAGGTACCGGGGCCGGTCGTGGGGCAGCAGCGGCGCGGTCTCGAAGAGCGTCTCGCGGTAGATCTCCGGCGTCTCCCCCACCGACAGGCCGCCGATCGCGATCCCGGGCAGATCGAGCTCGGCGATCTCCTCCGCGCTGCGTCGACGCAGCGCGGGAAAGAAGTTGCCCTGCACGATACCGAAGAGCGCGCCGCGATACCCCTCCTCCCGTCGGCGCACCCACCGTTCCTTCGCGCGCGCGGCCCACCGGCTGGTCGTCTCGAGCGCGCGGCGCGCTTCGGCCTCGTCAACGCCGTATCCGGTGCACACGTCGAGAACCATCTGGACGTCGCTGTTGAACGCAACCTGCGCGTCCACCACGCTCTCCGGCGTGAACAGATGGCGTGCCCCGTCGACGTGCGACTGGAAGGCGACGCCTTCCTCGGTGATGCGTCGCAACGCGGCGAGCGAGAAGACCTGGTACCCCCCGGAATCGGTGAGGATGTTGCGGTCCCAGCTCGAAAACCCGTGGAGGCCGCCGTGGGCCGCGATCACCTCCGGTCCCGGCCTCAGGTAGAGGTGGTAGGTGTTTCCCAGGATGATCTGGAAGCCGATCTGCCGCACGCGCTCGTGGCGCATCGCCTTGACGGTGGCTGCGGTGCCTACCGGCATGAACGCCGGGGTCTCGACCGGCCCGTGCGGGAGGTCGATGCGTCCGGTGCGCGCGCGCGTCGTGACGTCGGATGTCTCGTGGGTGAAGATCGATGCCATGCTACGTCCGTGAGAGCCTCATGAGCGCCGCCCCGATGAGTATGAACAGCAGCACGCCCGCCCATGCGCCCAGCACCGGGCTCAGGAGGCCCGAGTACGCGAGCAGGCCGGAGATCATCTGCGTGACGTAGTAGACGACCGAAACGACCAGCGAGACGAGCAGGCTCATGAGGAGGATGTTCTTGCGGAAACGCCCGCCGACGGCGGTCGCGATCATGACCACGATAAGCGGCGTGAGCGCGAACGAGAATCGCTCGTGGTACTTGGTGAGGTCCTCGCGGTAGGGAAGCCCCGCCGAGCGCTGCGACTCGATCCATTCTCGAGCCTCCTCGATCCGCATCTCGTCGATGTCGCGTCCTACGCGACGGAACGCGGCCGGTGAGAGCACGAGATGCTCAACCGGCTCGCTCGAGGCAAAGCGTTCGGTGAACTCGTCGCCGGCGCGCTCGAATACGCGGGCGGTCTGTACTTCCCAGTGTTCGCCGTTCCACCTCGCGGTGCGGGCATTGATGATACGGACGACGGCTCCTGCAGCATCGCGCTCGACGACAATGACGCCGGAGAGCGTCGTCGTCTCGTCGTTGTAGAAGTCGGCGTGGTAGACCACGCGAGACGAGCTTCCCAGGCGGGTGACGTTGCTGTTGCTGCGGCTGCTCGAGACGTTGATGAGCTCGCGTTCGGTGGCGTTCTTGCGGCGCAGCGTCTCGATGACGACCTGCTCTTCGAAGACGAAGGAGCCGGCGCTGAACACGACCCCGGCGAGCACGAGCGGCAGCACGAATCCCTGTAGCGAGACACCGGAGCCGAAGACCGCGATCAGCTCGTTACGGCTGTAGAGCGTACCGAGCGTGAAGGAGACCGCGAAGAGCAGCCCCATCGGCAGCGCGAAATGAACGCTCTTCGGCAGGTAGAGGAGCTGAACGCGGAAGACGTCGACGAAGGCCACCTCACGATCGATGTAGGTCGTGATGTCGTCGAACAGATCGACGAGCTGCAGGATCGACACGAAGAAGGCGACCGCGATCACCAGCACCGGAAGAAACGCACGCAGGAGCATCGCGTGAAGCGTCAGGCGACGTCTCATCGGCGCGCCTTCCAGGCGTACGCTGCGCCGCCGAGCACGAGGATCACGACGTTGGGCGCCCACATGGCGAGCGCGGGGGAGACTTCCGGGTTGTTGATGCCGATCGTCTGGCCGGCGATCAGCAGGCTCCAGTAGATCGTCGACACGAGGAGTCCGATGCCGAAGCCGACAGCGCGTCCGGCGCGACGCGTGAGCAGCCCGACCGGAAACGCGAAGAGGATGAAGGTCAGGCACGCGAAGGGGATCGAGAACTTCTTGTGGAATTCGAGCTCGTAGTTGCTCAGCGTACGGTCGGTTACGACGCGGTTCTCCTCGGTGCGCAGTCGCTCGAGCGCAGAGTCGAGGTCTGCGGTGAGCCGCTGCAGCGTAGTCTCGCCCGCGGCTACGCGGTCCACTCCCGAGAAGTAGGAGGCAGACACGCCGCCACGGAGGCTCGCGACGAGCGCGGCCTGCTCGTCGCGTCGCTGCTCGAGAGTAGACCTCCGATCGAGGATGACCTCCCGGACGTCGCGCGAGGCCATCTCGCGCGGGCCCGGGTTGCGCAGGCTGAACGTGATGTCCCGCAGGAGAATATTGTACTCCATGCTGTCGGCGAAGCTGTAGGTGTAGTCGCCCCGCTCGTCCGGCTCGGTGGCGTGCGTGACCACGTTCGCGAGGAGGAGCGAGACGATGCCCGCCTCGCCGCCGGACTCGGTGAGCTCAGCCTGCGAGGCGGAGATGACCCGCTGTTCGCCCTCGTCGGTCGTGTCCAGGATGATCAGATCGCTGATCCGCCGGCCGTCCACGTCGCCGGTCACGATCGTCGACCGCTGGTAGTTGCGCACGCTGTACGATTCGAGCTCGAGCTCCGGATTGGAGAAGAGCAGCTCGCGGTAGAGTCTGCCGAAGTTGATCGTGCCGAGCGGGAGAAAGTAGTCGTTCATCACGAACGAAACGAGCGAGAGCGCGATACCGAGCACGAGCAGCGGTGCAAAGAGCCGGCGGTTGGGTACTCCGGAGGCCTGGAAGGCGATGATCTCGTTGTCCGAGGAGAATCGGCCGATCGCCATGAGCGCGCCGACAAGCGCTCCAAAGGGAAACGAGAGCGCGACGATCGACGGCAGCGAGTAGAAGATGAGACGAGCCACGTCGAGGGGCGGGACGCGCCGCGTGAGGATCTGCTCGGCGAGCAGGAGGATCTGATTGATGAAGAAGATGAAGAAGAAGAAGAGAAAGGCGACGAAGAAGCTGAAGAAGAACTCGCGCGCGACGTAGATGGTGATCCGCGTGTAGTGCCGAGCCATCCCTATCGCCCCGTGGAGCCGAAGCCGCCCTCCCCTCGCTGCGACGGTTCGAGATCGCCGTCGTTCGCGACGAAATCGGCCCGTACGACCGGCGCAATCACGAGCTGAGCG
>CAZICD010000029.1:0-20563 GCA_964537725.1 uncultured Spirochaetaceae bacterium
TCCTCACCGGCCCCATCCGCTCGGGCAAGACCACACGACTCGCGGCCTGGGTACGCGCGCGCGCAGCGGCCGGCGAGTCGGTCGCCGGCATCCTCGCACCTGCAAACGACGACGAACGCAGTCTCTGCTCGATCGCCACCGGCGAGTGCCGCGTGCTCACCGCAGGTCCCGGCGTCCCGGCGGAGCTGCTCGTCGCGATAGGCCCGCACCGCTTCGACGGGGACGTCTTCGCGTGGGCGCGCGGGGTGATCGACGCGGCGGCCGGCCGCGGCTGGCTCGCCGTCGACGAGGTGGGGCCGCTCGAGCTCCGCGGTTCGGGGCTCGAGCCGGCGGTAGGCACGGCGGTACGGGCGGCGGCGGGCGCCGGCGCATCGGCCCGGCTCCTCCTCGTCGTCCGCGAGCGCCTCGTCGAGCGCGTACTCGACCACTACGACCTGCCGGCATCGGCGATCCGGGTGGTCACGCCGGACGAGCTCGTGACGCTGGAGTAGGCGGCGGCTGGTTTCCCGGCGCGCGATGGCGTACTGTATGGTCCATGCGACCACTAGCACTCATCGTGACCGCGGCGCTCTTCCTGGGCGTCGCGGCCGGGGCCGCCGCCGAGCGCAGGATCGAGTTCTCGGACTACGAGTGGATCGTCCGCCGGAGCGCCGGCGCCGAGGGACCCGGGCCGAACGTCTTCCGCGACGACGAGGAGTCCGTCCGGGTCGACGAGGACGGCGCGCTGCGGCTCGCCATCCGCCCGCGCGGGCGCGGCTGGGTCTCCGCGGAGGTGATCCTGGACGCGCCGGTCGGCTACGGCACGTACGAGTTCCAGATCGAGGCGGACCCGACCGCCTTCGACCCGCCGGTCATCCTGGGCATGTTCACCTACGACGAGTCGGCGCCCGACGAGCACTATCGCGAGATCGACATAGAGCTGGGGCGCTTCGGCGACGCGGACGCGCCGACGGCGCAGTACGTGCTGCAGCCGCCCGACGCGGACGGAAACCGGACGCGCTTTGACCTGAACCTGGACGGCACGCACTCCACGCACGCCTTCCGCTGGGCACCCGGCGTGATCGACTTCGCGAGCTCCCACGGTCACCAGCAGGACATCCTGGACGGCGGCGGAGCGTGGGGCTCGCAGATCGCGTTCTGGTCGATCGAGGGGGAGCACGTCCCCGATCCGGGTAACGAGCGGCTGCGTATCAATCTCTGGCTCTACGAGCGCGAGGCCCCGAGCCGCCCGCACGAAGCGGTCATCCGGTCATTCCGGTTCGTGCCCGCGCCGCGATGACCGCTCGCCGCTCGTGAAACGCTCGACCTGCCGGTCGGTGTCGAGGTCCAGCGTGATCTCCGGCCGGTCGAGGTGGATGCGGGCGGTCGGGTAGCGCGCGAGCAGATTACGCATGGGGCCCGCGCTCCGTGGCTCGCGCAGCAGCGCGGGCACGAGGGTTCGGCTCACGAGCACGGGGTGCCCGCGGTTCTCGCCGTGGTACGGGACGACGGCGAGCGGCCCGGCCGGCGGTGCGGGAGGGCGCAGGTCGGGTGGCGCAGCGTGGGCGACGGCGGCGAAGATGCCCGGGTCCAGGCGCGGCATGTCGCCGGGCACGACGAAGAACCAGTCGGATTCGACCTCGCGCATGCCGGTCTGAATCGACCCGAACATCCCGTCGCGATAATGGGGATTCTCGACAACGACGACGCGTGGCGGCAGGTCTCCGAGCGCCTCGCGCACGGCGGCCGCCTCGTGACCCAGCACGACGATCACCCGACCGCACGCGGCGCACGCGTGTTCGAGCGCGAGGCGGACGAGCGGCAGCCCGTCGATATCGCGGAGCATCTTGCTGCCGGCCATTCGCGACGAGAGACCCGCGGCGAGGAGGATCGCGTCGCAATCGCGCGCTTCGACCATCGGCCCCTACCCGCCTTCCTTCCGCTGGAGCGTCGCCGCGGCGCGTCCGGCGATCCGAATACCCAGCCAGTGCTTGTTGACGATCGACCGCACGTGCGTCCCGCTCCCGACCACGCCGGTCTCGTCCGAAGCGACCAGCCGCATCGTTACGTGGTACCCGTCGAATGCGGTGACCGTGAGCGTCAGCGCAAGCGTCGCTCCCAGAACACTCGGGTGCTCGTGCGTGAGGTCCGCGCTCTTGCCGATGGAGATGAAGCCGTCGGGCAACAGCGGGTCGATGAGCTCGACCGCGGTGCGGATCGCGAGGTTCACCAGCCCCGCCGAGGAGAGCAGCGGCTCCATGTCGTCGGGGAGGTAGTTGCCGGCGGTGTCCGCGTGGTCCACCGTGTGGCGGACCGTCCTGCTCAGACCGACCGTGATGCCTGGAAACCTCATCGCCGTCCCTCCCCGGGCGCCCGCTGTGGACGCGCGTCCATTGAAGTACGGCCGGGGCGGGTTGTCAATCGCGCGCGGTGGGTCAGCGTGCCCAGTGGTCGCGCACGTCCTCGGTCCAGCCCATCCCCTGGATAACGACGGGATGGACGTCCACCGGGTACGCGGGGGCCGATTCGAAGGTCCCGACGTCGGTCGAGAGCTCCGCCGTACCGGCGGCCGCGTCGAAGCGAAGCGCGCGAAGCGGGACCGGCACCCATCGCGGCGGGTCCTGCCGGGGCCGCTCGACCATCACGAACGCTACCTCCGCACCCTGTACGTCGATCAGCACGTTCTCGATCGGTCCGAGCCGAGTCCCCTCGGCCGAGACGACCTCGAACCCGCGCAGACGAGTCGCGCGGAGCGCGCGGCCTCCTTCGCGCTGCTCGAGCACCTGGATGAAGTCCCGCTCGGCGGCGCTGCCGGCGAACTCCGCGAGGCGATCGCGCCAGAAGCTCCGGACATCGCGGTCCCAGTCCGCGGACCCGGACGGGAGCGCGCCTTCGGCAAGCACGGGAAGCGCCTCGAGCTCGTCCCGGCTCAGGTCGACGATGGCCTCGGTGCGATACGGGTCCACCTCGATCGCGCTCAACGGGATGGGGGCCGTACCGCCGTCGGTGGCGAGGTAGGCGCTGAACTCGACGAGCGCGTAGAGGACGAGTCCGTCGCGCGTGACGACCACGTCGTCGATCCGCCCCAGACCCTGCCGGTTGCCGTTGACCAGCCGATACCCGAGGAAGTCGGAGAGCTGGAGCGCGAGCCCCGGCACGACACGAGCGCCGTAGCGGTAGCGCGCGCTCGCGTCCACGCCGGCCCAGTAGGTCATCGTCTCGTCGTCCCACTCGACGCTGCGCAGCGATTCGAGCGCGTCCCCGCTCAGACCGTCGTCGCCCGATGAGAGGCGCGGCGCGTCGGCGAGCTGCGAGGCCGAGCCCTGGAAGATCCACTGCGACGATCGAACGGGCCGAACGAAGAGCGAGAGGGGAACCGGGCGGACGCCGTCGGCGTCGTCGGGCGCGACGAGCGCGTACGGCACCCGGCCGCTTGCGAGACTCACGACGAAGTCGACCATCTCTCCGATCGGCTCCTCGTCCTCGTCCAGGACGGCCGCACCGCGGATTCGACCGGACTCGACCACCGGTCCGGCGGAGGTCGCGGCCCCGGCGGTGAACGAATACCGGGCGTAGCTGGGCGTGCGATCGCTGAACACCGGGCGGTAACCGGGAAGCACCGGACGCGCCTCCGCGTAGGTGTCGGTTCTCGTCCAGAAGCGTTCTATCTCGATCTGCCACGCCGGTCGACGTTCGTCGGCCGGGTAGTCGCTCATCACCGGCGCGGCGTCGAGGAGATCGCGCCGGGTGAGCGGAAACATGAGCGTGCCCCCGTCGACATTCGGGTACACGAGCGCGAGCGGGACGGGATACCGTCCGTCGCCCACACCCTCGGTCTCCTGCAGATCGAGCACGAAGTAGCTCACCCAGCCGCGGCTCAGGTCCAGGAGGAGCTCGTCGACCTCGCCGAGCGACGCCTCGCGCTCGTCCACGACGCCGGCTCCCGCGAGATCGGACGCGGTGTGTCGTGCGGCGAGCTGGAGCGCGCGGGGCGACTCGGCGGCCGCTTCGGACGGCGCCTGCTCCGGAGTGCCGCCCGCGAAGGCGAGCGCAACGGGTATCGCCAGGAGCGCGATGAGCGCGGGCGTGCGTCGTCGTGATCGTATCTTGGCTCGATGCGTCAGGTTCATGGGTCACCTCTCACGCTGAAGCTACCTCCGGCTGACGACCGGACGGTATAAGCCGGACAGGTTAGGCGCCCCCTCCCCACCCGGACGGGGTATGGTTCCATCGACACAGCAGCGCGAGAGTGAACACGGGAGGACGTATGTGGAAAACTTCACTGTTCATCGTGGTCGCGGCGACGCTGACCGCCTGCGTGAGCGTGGGCGCGCTCGAGCCACCGGAAGTTCCGCCGGGAGACGAGGAAGCCCCGTCGCGTGAGACGACCTTTGCCGAGCTGGGTTTCGACGTCGACGACCTCGCGACGAGGCTCGATACGCCGTGGGACCTGGTCTGGGGGCCCGACGGATGGATCTGGTTCACCGAGCGTGAGGGCAGAATCTCGCGCGTGCACCCGGAAGACGGTCGCGTGCGGGTGGTGGCGCGCGTACCGTCGGTCGAGCGCGGCGAGAGCGGTCTCATGGGCATGGAGTTTCACCCGGACTTCGCCGAGCACCCGTGGGTCTACCTCGTGCAGTCGTACTCGCGGGGCGGATCGATCGCGAATCGGCTTCTGAGATACACCTACCGCGACGGTGAGCTGGACGACGAGCGCGTGCTCATCGACTCGATCGACGGCAACACGTATCACGACGGCGCCCGACTCGCCGCGGGTCCCGACGGCTACCTCTACGTGACCACCGGCGACGCGGGCCGCGAGCACCTCGCGCAGGACACCTCGTCGCTCAACGGCAAGGTCCTGCGCGTCACCTTCGACGGCGAACCGGCCCCCGGCAACCCCTTCGGAAACGAGGTGTTCTCCTACGGTCACCGCAACGCTCAGGGTCTCGTCTTCCACCGGTCGACCGGGGTGCTGCTCATCACCGAGCACGGTCCCCGGGACAACGACGAGGTTGCGGCGGTGGAGCGGGGGCAGAATCACGGATGGCCGCAGGTGCGCGGCTTCTGCGACGGAGACGCTCCGGGTGAGGAAGCCTTCTGCGCCGACCACGAGGTCACCGAACCGCTCGCGGCGTGGACACCCACGATCGCTCCGGCCGGCGCGGACGTCTACGACAGCGCCTCGCTGCCCGCGTGGCGGGGAGACCTGCTCTTCGCGACGCTCAAGGGCTCGGCGGTGGTACGCCTCGAGCTGGGACCGCAGGCGCGCTCGGTCGAGCGGCAGTGGGTGATCTCGCAGGGCGAGTACGGCCGGTTACGCGACGTGCTCGTGGGTCCCGACGGGGCGATCTACGTCGCCACGAGCAATCGGGACGGGAGGGGCGTGCCGGACGCTCGCGACGACCGCATCCTGCGCGTTACCCCCGGAGAGGATCGCTGAGCAGGGGAGCCGGCGAGGTGGGCGCCGGCTGCGGCTCACCGAAGCTCGGTGACCGCGCCGTCTGCGAACAGCCCCACGATCCGTTTGCGGCCCGCGTTCTTGCCCTGGTAGAGCGCCTTGTCGGCGCGGGAGAAGACCGTGTCGACGGTGTCGCCCTCGCGCGCTTCGGTCACCCCTCCGGTGAACGTGACGGGCAGCTCCATACCGTCGATGACCGTGGGATGCGAGGCGAACCAGTCGAGCAGCTTCCGTGACACCTTCAGCGCCGCCTCCCCGTCCGTCTCGGTGAGCAGCACCATGAACTCCTCGCCGCCCCAGCGCGACTGCACGTCGCTCGTGCGAAGCTGCTCGGAGAGCGTCTCGGCGAGGTGCATCAGGACTCGGTCGCCGGCGCGATGACCGTGGAGGTCGTTGACCTCCTTGAACTCGTCCAGGTCGATCAGCAGGACGCTGAACGCGCTGCGCCCCCGGCTGAACAGACGCAGCTCACGCTCGAGCTGCTCCTGCATCGCGCGGCGGTTCAGCAGACCGGTGAGCGCGTCGGTTCGTGCGAGGCGCGCGAGGAGACGGTTCTGCTCCTGTATCCGCTCGTTCGCCTCGCGCAGCTGTTCTTCCTGGCGCTTCTGTTCGGTGACGTCGATGATGAGCCCCTGGACCAGCTGCGTCGTCCCGTCGTCGGAGGTGAACTGACGGTCGTAGCTGCGAACCCACCTGAGCTGACCGTCGCGACGCACGATGCGGTACTCGAGCTCCTCGTCGTAGTCGGGATGGGAGTTGAGCCGATCGGCCTCCGCCCGAACGCGGTCACGGTCGTCCGGGTGAACAACCTCCAGCCACGCCTCCGGCGAGATCCCCTTCTCGGGCCCGTAGCCGGTAATCTCGCGAAACGATCCGGCGGTGAAGAGCATCTTCGGCTCCGGGGAGACGACGCGGAGGAAGGCGATCATCTGGAGGTGCTCAATGAACGACCGGTAGGCCCGGTCGCGCAGCAGCAGCATCTCCGACTCGGCGCGATAGTCGGTGACGTCGAGAAGCGCCATCTCAACGATGTCGTCGCCGACGAGCCGTCCGTGGCAGGAGAACCAGCGGTGGCTCGTCACGTAGCGCTGCGGGAAGACGACGGCCGGCCCGTGGACAACGCGCGCGAGAGCCTCCAGCGCGTCGGCCGACCGCGGGCCGAACGCTACCCGAAGGTAGGCGTCGCCGACGTCGGGCGCGACGCCGGTCTGCGCGGTGAAGACCTCGTTGCAGCGCTCCAGACGCGCGTTGCAGACCTCGCCCGCGTGATCACGCTCGAGACAGATCGTCGCGTGCCCGATACCGAGCTGGTTCAGGTTTCGTTCCTCGTGATCCATGATCCCTTAGCCGTCCGTAGACAATAGGGGAAATTCGTCCTATAGTCGAGCATCCCCGGAGGCCCCAGTGACCACGCTGATAGTCGAAGATGACTTCGTGAACCGACTCGTGCTCCACAAGCGTCTTGAACAGTACGGCGACGTCCACATCGCCGTCGACGGTGACGAAGCCGTGGGCGCGGTGGAAGCGATGCTCGAGAGCGGCGGAATCTACGATCTCGTGTGCCTGGACATCATGCTTCCCAATATGGACGGCCACGAGGCGTTGCGGCGGATCCGCGCCGCGGAAGCGGACGCCGGATACGGGAGCGGCCAGGGCTCGAAGATCGTCATGACGACCGCGCTCAAGGACTCTGAGAACGTCATGAACGCGTTCCGCGAGGAGGCCGACGGCTACCTCGTGAAGCCGATCGAGGCCGAGGCGCTCGAACAGCAGCTGCGCGGCCTCGGACTCATCGAATAGAACGACGGCGCCGGGTGTCACGGTGCGCTATCCGCAAGTCGCGTTCAATGATAACCTGTACCGGTGAGTAACGAAGAGTCGGCTTCCAGCTGGACCTATTTGACCAACCATTCTCACGTGCTGATCTGCATCGCGGAGGATCCATCGGCACGGCTGCGTGACCTCGCCGAGCGCGTCGGGATCACCGAGCGCGCCGTGCAGATGATCGTCCAGGATCTCGAGCAGGCGGGGGTCGTCCAGAAGCAACGCACCGGGCGGCGGAACCACTACGAGATCAGGCCCGACCACGCGCTGCGCCACCCGGTTGAGGCGCACCGCACCGTCCGCGAGCTGCTCGACCTCGTCGTTCGCGATCGGCCCGCCCAGTAGGCTACTCGTCCTCGAGCGGCGAAATGATCAGTTCGCCGTTCTCTTCGCGCACCCGCAGCCGGCTGTTCGGCGTGATGCCCAGACGCTCCATGTCCGAGTGCGGGAGCTGCAGCCTGCCCACCTTGTCGACGAGCACGAACTCCTCGTGCGTGGCGTCGGACTCCGGAAAGAGCCCCTCCGCGTGCGCCTCCACGTCGTGCTCGAACACCTCGCGGTACATGCTCCTGCGGATGAACTCGCTCGACGTCTTCCCGTCGCGGATCGCCACCACCCGGTCCACCGCGCGCGAGAGCTGGCGGTCGTGGGTGACGATGACGATCGTCAGCCCGAGCTCCCGGTTGAAGCGCCGGAACACCTCCATGATCGCGTCGGTGGTCTGCGTGTCCACCGCGCCGGTCGGCTCGTCGGCGAGCAGGAGCGGCGGGTTGTTCGCAAGGCCGATCGCGATCGCCACGCGCTGCTGCTCGCCGCCGGAGAGCTGGTCGAGCCGGCTCTTCTCGCGGTGCGCAAGGCCCACCATGTCGAGCAGCTCGCGCGCCCACTGTCGCCTGCGCTTGCCGGCGATCTGCATGGGCAGCTCCACGTTTTCCACGGCGGTGAGGTAGGGAATGAGGTTGCGCGCGGAGTTCTGCCAGACGAAACCGATCGTGTTCCGCCGGTAGGCGACGAGCCCCGAGTCGTCGAGCTTGAGGATGTTCGTGTCGTTGACGCTCACCTGCCCGGCCGACGGGATGTCCAGCCCGCCCAGGATGTTCAGCAGCGTGCTCTTGCCGCTGCCGCTGTTGCCGATGATCGCCATGAGCTCGCCGTCCTCCACGTCGAGGTCGAGACCCTGCAGCGCGACCACCTCCGTGTCGAGCGTCTTGTAGATCTTCACCAGATTGTCGCAGTGAATCATTCGGCGTGCTCCATGACGAGCCCGTTCTCCATCTCGATGACGTGGTCGGCGAGCTCCATCATCGCCGGGTCGTGCGTCGTCATCACGACCGTCACGCCCTCCTCTTCGATCAGGCGCTTGAAGATCGCGACGATGTGGACGCCGGTCACGGTGTCGAGCTCCGCGGTGGGCTCGTCCGCGTAGATGACCCGGGGCCGATGCGCGATCGCGCGGGCGATCGCCACGCGCTGCTGCTCGCCGCCGGACATCTCGAAGGGCCGGTGCGTCATCCGGCTCTGCAGGCCCACGAGATCGAGGCATTCCTTCACGCGCTCCTCGCGGTCCTCCCACGGCGCCCCGGCCACCCGCATGCGGAAATCGACATTCTCCTGCGCGGTCATCAGCGCCACGAGCGCGATCGTCTGGTAGACGAAGCCTATCTCGTGGCGGCGAAACCGGTCGCGCTCGTGATCGCTCATGCGCAGGACATCGACCTGGCCGTAGCGCAGGCTGCCCGCGCTGGGCCGATCGAGCAGCCCCAGCAGGTTGAGGAGCGTCGTCTTGCCCGAACCGGATCGGCCCCGGATCACCGTCAGGCTGCCGTCCGGGATCGTGAGCGAGACGTGCTTCACCGCCTCCACGGTGGACGAGCCCACCCGGAAGCTGCGGTTCAGCCCGTCGACGTGGATCGACCGGTCGTTCATCACTCCTCCCCCAGCTTGACGGCCTGATGGATCCGGATACGGAACAGGAAGACCGACAGAATCGCGAACCCGAGGACGAGCATCACGACGACAAAGGCGGCGATGCGCAGCTCGTCGACGAGCAGCGAGACGACGCGGATGGGCGGGACGGTCTCCTCGGCGTTGCGGATCACCTGCAGCAGCGGCACGAACAACCGGCTCGCGAGCCTCCCGATGCCGAACCCGGCGACGACCGCCGCCCCCGAGATGAACAGCTGCTCGAGGCCGAGCATGGCCACGATACCCGCGCGGCTCATCCCCATCGCCCGGAAGAGACCGAACTGGAGCGTCCGCTCGCGTATCGAGAAGGTCCAGTAGAGCAGGAACCCGACGAAGCAGACGCCCAGGCTGACGAGGAACCCGAGCGAGAGCGTGCCGTTCGTGCCCTGCAGCATGGGGTCGTTGCGCTCGCGGATGAGCTCCTGCTGCGCGTCCAGAAGCCTCACCGGGCGGATGCCCGCGTCGGCGAACTGATCGTAGATGCCGGCGCTGCTCGCGTCGTCCTCCAGGTCGAGCCAGACCTCGTACGGCTCGAGCGCGGTGTTCGCCTGCAGGTAGTTGAGGTTCACGACGGCGAGGTGCCGACTCCCGCTCGCGAACCGCGCGGCGTGCGGGTTGTAGCCGGGCCAGTAATCGACGATCCCGTAGACGTAGTAGAGCGTCGCCGGCTGGTCTGCCCAGGTGAGGTAGATGGGATCGCCCGGCTGGATGTCCGCCGCGTCGGCGAGCGAACGGGATATGAGCGCCGCGGCGGAGCTCTCGGCGAGCAGATTGAGATAGTTGTACCAGTGCCCAGGAAGCAGGTCGCGGCGAAACCACGCGACCTCACCGAACTCGTGCGGCACGATCCCGAAGACGGCGACCTGGCTGAACGACGCGGCGCCGAACTCGCGGCCGCTCGCGTTGGGTTCGTAGAAGACGCGCGTCGCGGTAGCGACACCCTCGAGCTCGTCGAAGCGCCGGAACTCCGGCTCGAGGTAGCGCCCGGCCTCCTCGGGCTCGCCGAACCCGCCCGGTCCGCCGAACCCGCCCCCGGAGGCCGCGCCGGCGGCCGCGGCGTCGGGATCGGCCACCTGCCGCCACTCCTCCTTGACGACGAGATCCGACCCGATGTTGTACCGCGTGCGTTCCTCCACGTTGAGATTGAGCGTGCGTGCGGCGTCGGCGTTGTAGACGCCGATGGAGATGCTCAGGATGAGGAAGAGCATGAGGAACTGGTCCTTGCCTCCTCCGCGGCCGACCTGGATCAGCGACGCGAAGACCGCCGGCGGCCAGCGCTTCGAGCCGACGCGGTAGAGCAGGCGGATGAGCAAAGGATAGAAGCGCAGGAAGAGCAACCCGAACCCCAGGACGAAGAGCGTGGACACGAAGAGCAGCACCGGATCGAGCGCGAGCTCGGTCCCCTCCAGACCGGTGAGCTGCACGAGCGCCTCACGCTCACGGTACCGGTAGAGCCCGTAGGCGGAGAACGCGATGAGGATGAGGTCGAGGAAGAGCACCTTCCACAGCGGGCGTTTCCTCCCGCGAGCCCGCCGCTGCTTGTGATGCACGATCGTCGTGCGGGAAGCCTGGAGCGCGGGCACGAGGATCGTCACGAGAGCCACCGTCGCCGCGACCGAGCCGTAGAGCCAGGTGCGGCCGGTGATCTCGAGCTGAAGCGCGCGTCGCTGGACGAACTCGAGGAACCCGTTCGAGGCGCCCAGGATCTGGCAGATCACCAGGCCCAGGAAGGGCCCGGCGAGGACGCCGGCGATGCTGAGCAGCAGCCCCAGGAGCACGTAGGTGAAGAAGACCTGCCAGACGTCGGCGCCGCGGCTCTTCATCAGCGCGATCTCGTTGCGTTCGTGGTCGATCAGCACCTGCGATACCATGAAGAGGTAGAAGCCGAGCATGATGAGCAGCGGAACCTGCAGGACCCAGAGCGTCATGGTCAGCGCCCGCTCGCGCACCATGTAGTCCTGGAGGATGCGGTACGCCGGCACACGCACCGAGAGGCCAGCCTTCCGCGCGATCTGCGTGTACTGGTCCACGAAGTCGACCATGGGCGCGGCGTGCTCGCTGGAGAGCTCGTGGTAGTCGTAGGTGTAGCTCAACCCCGCCTCGAGGTTCCGCGTCGGATTGCCGTTCGTGACGACGCGACGGGCGTCCTCCTCGTGCATGATGAGCAGGTCGCGGTACGAGCGGATCGGATAGGTCCAGAAGACGTCCGACGGGTCCGCGACCTCGACCACCCCCACGATCTCGACCCGGTACGGGAGCGGCAGCTCGCCGCGCGACGCGTAGAGGTCGTAGGTCTGGCCGTAGGTGAACTTCCCGCTCGCCGCGGTCTCGCGCGTGATCACCGCCTCGATCACCGCGGCGGAGTCGGATTCGGCGGGCCGGGGCATCTCTCCCACCGCGGGCTCGACGCGCTCGAACAGCCCGGTCGCCGAGAGGACGCCGGCCGGAATGGGATCGTCGTCGGGAAACCGGGGATCGAAGAGCCTGAGGAAGTTCTGCTGGAGGCGCCGCGACGCGGTCGTGATGGGAGCGACGATACCACGCCGCACCTCCCGGTCGACGGCTCCGGTCAGCTCGTCGAACTGGCCGAGCACGTCGTCGACCTCCGGGTCGAGCGTCAGATACCCTTCGATCTGGACCGAACCGGGGAAGATCCCGCTCGTCTCCTGGTAGATCTGCAGGTCGCGCATGAGCAGTCGCGTAAGGATTCCGCGACTGTAAATGGGGATCGTGGTGACCATCGCGACCGCGAGGATCACGCCGATGAGGAGGCTGGCGACCATCCATCGGTTGGCCGCCATCTTTCGGAGAACGAAGAGCAGCACGCCTTACCTCAGCACCACTTCTTCGCCTTCCTCGAGTCCGCGTACGATTTCGACTTCGGTCGCGGTCTCGAGGCCCACCTCCACGTCGCGCTCGACGCGCACGCCGTTGACCAGCACGTGCACGTACCGGCGCGTCGAGTAGCGCTGGACCGCGCGTTTGGGCAGAACGAGCACGTCCTCCCGCTCGGCGAGAATGAGGCGCGCGGTGGCGTTCGTGCCCAGCCTCGCCTCCGCGACGGCCCCGGCGGGCCGGATGTGAACCGTGTCCTCGAACTCCTCGCGCTGGTCGAAGGGCACGCTCGTGGGCGTGAGGATCACCGACCCGGGGTACTCGGCCTCGCCGACGCTGAGCGTGCACTCCATTCCCACGCTGAACTCGTTCGCATCGCGCCCCTGGTACTCGAAGACGAGATCGCTCGGATCGGCGATGCGCACGATGCGCTGGAACGCCTGCACGACCTCCCCTTCTTCGGCCTGACGACTGATCCACGCGACTCGCCCGGAGATGGGAGCGTAGAGCCTGGTCGCGTCGAGCTCTTCGCGCAGCCTATCGAGCCGGATGCGCGCCGCCTCCACGTCGATCCGGGCGAGCTCGACCGACACCGGTGTCTCCCGGGCGCGGATGCGCTCGAGCGAGAGCTCGGCCTTGCGCAGGACGACCTCCTGCTCGGCGATTCGCCGACGCAGGTCGCGGACCTGCTCGCTCCCGGCCCCGGTGACCTCCGCGAGCTCGAGCTCTTCGGCGAGGTCCTCGCGCAGCTGCTCGAGCCGCATCGCGGCGAGATCGCGGTCGGCCCGGGCGAACTCGAGCGTGAACCGGTCGCCGTTCTCGTTCAGGGCACGGTCGAGCGCGAGCTCGGCGCGGCGGAGATCGAGCTCGCCCTGAGCGATCTCCGCTTCGATGTTGTCGGTGTAGAGGTCGGCGATCAGCTGTCCGGCCGCCACCTCGTCTCCGATCGACACGTGCATCGTCTTCAGCCGGCCGCCTCGGCGGTCGAAGAAGAGATCGGACTGCGAGCCGGAGACGAAGCTGCCGAAGGCGCGGATCGTGTCCTGCAGCGAGCCGCGGGAGACCGCCTCGGTGCGGTAGCTGATCTGCGGCGGCTCGGCGAGCGGCGGAGCGAGGATCTCCTCCTCCTGCGGCAGCAGGAAGCACGAGGAGAGCAGCAGCGCGGCGAAGACTGGAACGAGCCGGAGTGACCGGCGGATAAAACGTGGTGTAAACATCATACCTACAGGGACTCTATGAATTCACGGAGCGCGCTCCGTGCCTCCGATTCGCGTTCGCGGGCTCGTCGCAGGTCCGACTGCAGCTCCTCGAGCTGCTCTTCCTGCGAGGTCAGCGTCTCCACGTACCTGCGATACAGGTCGGTGTCGCTTTCGAGCACCTCCAGATTCGACCGAATCCGCTCCTGTGCGCGGAATATGTCGTCCATCTCCTGTTCTATACTGCGGCGCTCGCGTTCGCGGTCGGCCAGCGTCGCGCGGAGCGACCGGATGCGCTCGAGCGTGCGGGCCGTCTCGCCGTCGATCGTGCGCTGCGAGAGATAGAAGCCGATCTGGTCGTCTCCGATCGTCTGCAGGCCGATGCTCTGCGAGCGCACGCGCTCCTCGGTGACCGTGAGCGTCCGGCTCGCCCCGGCCGGGACGCTCGTCTCGAACCGGTAGGCGGACGCCGTTTCGCTCACCGGTTGCGCATCCCCGGCGATCTCCCAACCGCTCGCCCGGGGGTGGATGACGACGAGCTCTACGTCGTCCGAACCGAGCCGCTCGAAGACGTAGTCGGTCTCGCGCCGATCGCGGAGCGTCACGCGCAGCACGCCGTCGCCGACGGTCACGCGCGTGATCTCCTGCGGGTCCGCGTCCGAGCGCACGAGCGCGGTCGTCTCCAGGTCGACCGCGTAGCTGACGAGCCGGTCTTCGCCGTCGATGAGCTCCGGCAGCCGCGCGTCTCCGGCGTAGGTCGACCCGTCGAAGATCGTCGCCGGCCCGGCGGGGAGCTGGAGCCCGGTCGCGTTGGTGAGCCGCACCGCGCTCAGCGGTCGGTCGGGCAGCGCGTTGCGGTCGAAGATAGCGAGCCGCTTTGCCGGCAGGCGCTCGGCGACGATGGGGATCAGCGCCGCGCCGCGGCGCGGGATGGATACCGGATGGTCGACCCGGTAGACCGCGCCGCTCTCGAGCCGGGCGGCCGAGGAGACGCCGGCATCGAGGTCGATGGGTTGCGATTCGCTTCGGAGGGCGCTGCCGGCGAGCGCGTCGTCGAAGAGCGCCTCGGATTCGGCCATGGGCTCGGCAGCGCGGGAGAGGCTTCGCGTCGACGGCGCGACGGGGACGTCGCGCTCGTAGCTCTGCGGCGCGACCGCGACGCCCACGTCCGGCTCGACGCGCGGACGCCGGGTGTAGATGGGCGAGTAGAGGTCCATGATGAAGGAGATGGGTTGTCCGGACACGAGCCCCAGCGATACATCGGTCCAGTCTACCTCGCCGGTGTTCTCCACGATCGCCCAGCCCTGAATCTGCGCCTGCCCGTCCTCCCCGAGCACGACGCGGTAGCTCGTCTTCCACACCGGTACGGCGCGAACGTAGGCGACCCGTACGCGTCGCTCCCCGTCGCCGGAGAAACGGATCGTCACGCGCTTGCGGTCCTGGTGACGGTTCTCCGCGATTACGGCGAGCGCGGCGTCGAGCTCCGCCTGAAGCGACCGGTCGGTGAACCTGATCGAACGCATCTCCGCGAAGGCGAGCTGCCTGAGGCCCCCATCGGTCAGCAGGTTGAGGACCGGCTCGCGCTCGCTTCCGGAGTCGGTCTGGCGCGTTCGGTACTCGACACCCGAGACGACGCCGGTCGCCGAGACGGCGCCCTCCACGGCGACGCGTTCGCCGCGGGCGCGGTTGATGAGCTCGGCGAGCGCCGGGTTGTCGGCGACGTCGAGCGAGAAGCTGTCGAGGATGCGCGCGAGCGGGTCCTGCGAGGGGTAGGTGACCGCGCTCACCGAGCCGCCGTCGAAGTCCTGGAGCACGAGGCTCTTGAGCAGGTCGTTGATGTCGCCGGTCGCGACGGTGAGCGTGATCTCCGCGTTTCCGGTTACGACCCCGTCGTGCTGGAAGTAGCCAACGCCGCTCGTGAACAGCTCGACCGCGCTCACCGGAAGCTGCGCGGCGGCGTCGAGATCGCGGTAGGTCGGCGGCGCCGTGCCCTCGCGCTCCTGCGTCACCCCGGTTGCCGAGAGCGAGACGAGCCCGAGGGCGGTAAGAAACGCCACCGCGGGCAGAAGCGGTCGCAGGCTGCGCGAGCGGCGGCAGGTCGTGTGCGGCATCACCGCTACTCTACCGCGTCCCGGGGCGTTACGCAATGAAAAGTTGGTGGCGGCGGGTCACGTCGGCGGCGGGTCAGGCGCTCGTGTCGAGGCGCTGCGCCTCGAGGTCGTCGGCCGCGTCGCGGGCGAGGCGGTACGCTTCGGCGGCGACGCGCATGTCCGCGGCCGACGGGGAGCCCACCGCGAGCGCGGCTCGGCGCACGGCGTTCGCCTTGCGCATCGTCGCGCGCGGGTCGCCTGGAACCGGGGTCAGGTCGGCCTTGATGCGCCCGCCCACGGCGATGCGCTCGCCGTCTGCGCCGGCGCGGGTGGTGAGCTGGACGCCGGAGGCCGCGTACGGCCCGAGCGCGGCCTGGTGCGTCCGCTCGTGCGCGCGCACGCTGCGGTCGAGTTGCCGCGCTTCGTCGGTGGTTTCGTAGCGCGCGCCGGGCAGGCCGCTCGCGCTACCCGGGTCCGGCTCGTCACCGCCCCGCCCCGGGCGCAGCACGACGACGCGCTCCCCGCGCGCTGAGCCCGGCGGGGGCGCGGCGGATCCGCGGAAGATCGATTGCGGGCTGTAGTCGACGACGACGCGCACGAGTTCAGTGTACGGTATCCGGACCGCCGTCGCCAACGGCGTCGAGGCCGGCGCGCAGCTCGGCGAAGTTCTCCACGTTCGCGGCGCCGATCTGCTCGATGTCGCCGGCGAGCTTCTCCACGCTCGCCGCGAGACCCCGCAGCTCCTCGATCAGGCGCGTGATCTCCTCCGCGCGCGCGCGGACGTCCTCGATACCCTCGGTCTCGGAGGCCAGGTCGCCGCTCATCGACGTGAGCGCCTCGTTGACGCGTTCGTGAACGCGCCGCAGATCGCTCGTCGTCGTGTCGATCTCGCCGTGGCTGCTCGCGAGGCGGTCGAGCCCGCCGATGATCGAGTCGAGCAGACCGCGCACGTCCTCCACGGCCGCGGTGATCTCCGCGAAGACCGAGGTGAGCGTTGCGCTCTCCGCGGCGGTCTGCTCGTTCAGCTCGCGGTTCTCGTTGAGCGTGTCGCGGATCAGCCGCGAGTTCGTGGAGGTCTCGTCGGCGAGCTTGCGGATCTCTTCGGCGACCACCGCGAACCCGCGTCCTGCGTCGCCGGCGTGCGCCGCCTCGATCGCCGCGTTCATCGCGAGGAGGTTGGTCCGCGCGGCCACGCTCTGGATGACGTTGATCACTTCCAGCACTCGTTCCGACATGGACGACATCTGCCCGAAGCTCTCAACCGCGCGCTCGAGCGTGTCTCCGGCACGGCTCGAGGTCTCCACGAGCCGCCCGACGACATCGGTCCGGCGATGGACGTCGTCGCGCATCTCCACCACGTGTTCGGTGATCGACGCGATGGTCGAGCTCGTCGAGTCGATCGCGCGCGTCTGCTCGCCCATGACCTCGTTCACCGTGTCCTTCGAACGTTCGATCTTCGCGTTCGCCTCACGCGTGGAGGCGACGCTCTCGTCGAGGCCGGCGAGGTGCTTGCCGATCGCGCCGAGGTCGGCGGTCATACGCTCGGATACGCGCGCGTTCTCAGCGGCGCTCTCCTTGAGGCGCTCGCCCACGTTGAACGCGTCGCCGAGCCGTTCGACGAGCCGTGAGAGACGGTTCAAACGCCGGTCGCTTTCGGAGGCCTGCTCCGCGACCAGGTGGAGGCTGCGCTGGTTCATCCGGAATATCTGGAAGGTGAACAGCGCGGTGAATACGGTCAGAAGCAGCGCGACGAAAAACTCGGAGAGCCCGGATTCGAGGCCGAGCGCATCGAGCGCCGGGCGTACGCGCAGCGCGTACTGCAGGATGACCACCCCGCTGCCGGCGGCGACGATCATGATGACCTGCCACGTGGCGTAGGCGAGCAGGGGCGCGGTCGTGAAGACCGGAATCATGTACGTCGTCTGGATATAGATGTCGTTCGGCGAGCCGATCTCGCGGATCGTGAACAGCCCGGCCGCCGCGAAGAGAAAGAGGAGCACGGTGGCGACGGAGATGGGCCGGAAGGCGCCGCGAAGGATGCCGAACGTGGAGAGGCCGAGGAGCACGGCGATGCCCACCTCGGCGCCCCCCATGACGAAGGACGCCTCGGCGAGCCTGATGGCACCGAGCACGAGGAACCCGAGCGACAGCGACGCGTTCAGGAGGAAGAGCGAAGCCGCCTTCTCCCGAACGGTCACGACGTCGTCGCGATACCTCTCCCGGCACCGCTGCAGAAGCGACGTGGTGGTACTCACTTCTCCATACTGCCGTCGAAGGCGATCTGCGACGCGCCGAAGTTCACCTTCTTCACGAAGGCAAGCGCCTCCTGCGCGCCGAACTCGCGGTCCATGCCGTTATCCTCCCACTCGATCGACAGCGGACCGGTGTAGCCGGCCGCGTTCACCTCGCGGATGATCGCGTCGAAGTCGATGCTGCCGTGGCCGAGCGAGACGAAGTTCCACCCGCGGCGAAGGTCCCCGAAGGGCAGGTGCGAGCCGAGGATGCTCGCGCGCCCGTCGAGCGTCACCTTCGAGTCCTTCATGTGGACGTGGTAGATCCGCTCGGCGAGGTCGCGGTAGAAGAGGTGCGGCTGGACGCCCTGCCATATCAGATGCGAGGGGTCGAAGTTGACGCCGAGCGTCGTGCGGTTGTCGAACTCCTCGAGCAGGCGCTGCATCGTGTAGAGGTCGTAGGCGATCTCGCCGGGATGGACCTCGAGCGCGAAGCGGACGCCGTGCTTGTCGAACTCGTCGAAGATCGGCCCCCAGAGCTCGACGATCTTCCCGTAGCCGTCGGCGACCTGCTGCTCGCTCGTGGGCGGGAAGCTGTACCACCACGCCCAGATGGGCGAGCCCATGAACCCGGTGACGACGTCCAGGCCGAACGCCTTCGCGCCGGCCGGCGTGGCCATCATCTCGTCGATCGCCCACTTGCGGATCTCGTCGGGCTTGCCGGCGAGCTTCGCGGGCGCGAAGGTATCGTTGCGGGGGTCCGGATTGTCGCCCACGAGCTGCCCGACGATGTGCGAACCGATCGACCAGCAGCCGAGCCCGTTCTTCGCGAGGGTCTCCTTGTGCTGCTCGACGTAGCTCGAGTCCGAGGCCATTTTGCGGACGTCGAAGTGGTCGCCCCAGGTGCAGAGCTCGAGGCCGTCAAAGCCCCAGCTCCCGGCCTTCTCGCAGATCTCCGTGAACGGCAGATCGGCCCATTGTCCGGTGAATAGTGTTACAGGTCGTGCCATGCTCTCCTCCTAGAAATCGACCCAGGCGCTCTTCTGCCCGGCGCTCTCGACGACGCGTGTGACGAACCGCACGCCCTGGATTCCGTCCTCGACACCGGGGAAATCCAGATCGGCCTTCGTGAGCTTTCCCCCGGCGAGCTTCGTGCGAAGCGCCCCGGTGTAGGTCTTGTAGATGTTCGCGAACGCTTCGAAGTAGCCCTCGGGGTGACCGGCGGGAATGCGGACGAGCGACTCGCCGCGCTCTCCCAGGTCGTCGCGGCCGCGGCTGAGGATCTGGACCGGTCCGTCGAGCGTCGCGACGGTCAGGTGGTTGGGCTCCTCCTGGAAGAACTCGATGGAGCCCTTCTCGCCGAACACGCGGATGCGAAGCCCGTTGTCCTTCCCCACGGCGATCTGGCTCGTCCAGTAGAGCCCGGTCGCGCCGCCCTTGTAGTTCACCATCACGGTCGCGTTGTCGTCGAGCTTGCGCCCCTTCACGAACGAGTCGAGGCGGGCGGACAGCGACTCGATCTCGAGCCCGGTCACGTAGCTGACCAGGTTCTCCACGTGCGTGCCGATGTCGCCGACGCAGTTCGACTTGCCCGACTGCGCGGGGTCGGTTCGCCAGCTCGCCTGCCGGTTCTCCTCTTCGGCGCTCGTGGCGAGCCACTCCTGGGGGTACTCGGCGTTCACGAAGCGGATGGGCCCGAGCGCGCCCGAGCGCACGAGGTCGCGCGCCTTCTTCACGACGGGGTAGCCGGTGTAGGTGTAGGTGACGCCGAAGAGGAGTCCGGTCTTCTCGACCAGCCTGCCGAGCTCTTCGGCGTCGGCGAGGTCGGTGACCAGGGGTTTGTCGCACACGACGTTGATGCCGGCCTCGAGGAAGGCCTTCGCGATCTCGAAGTGCGAGACGTTCGGCGTGACGATCGCGACGAAGTCGATTCCGTCGTCGCGCCTGCCTTCCTTCGCGGCCATCTCCTTGTAGTCGGCGTAGAGCCGCGACTCGTCCATCAACAGCTCGCGGCCGGTCTCGAGCGTGCTCTCGTGCTTCCGCGAGAACGCGGCGGCTACGAGCTCGGTATTCGGTTCGAGTGCGATGGCTCTGCGGTGCACGTCGCCGATGAACGCACCCGGACCGCCGCCCACCATGCCGTAGTAGAGGGGTCGATTAAGTGTTCCTGCCATGAGCGCTCCTTTCCGGTTTTCCTGCAGTGTAATCGGCATCCGCGGATCGGGCAATCGCGTGACACGCGAGGCCGAGGTGCGGTACAAATGGGGAGCTCGCGTGAACGGATCACAATTCGAAACAGTCAGCCTTCGCAAGCAGGTCCTCAGCCGCCTGGGAGTCTTTTTCAAGGATCTCCGAAGCGGCGAAGGATTTGCGAACGCGCACTGGCATCAGCTGGGCCATCCCACCGCCGACATGCACGGCGAACGGTGGCTCGACTACCTCCATCCCGACGACCGCGACCGCGTGCGCGAGGCGATCGATCGCCATCTGCGCGGCGAGACCCCGGATTTCCAGGCCGAGTACCGCGTGCGCGACCGTGACGGCGACTACCGGTGGTTCATCTCGTCGGGCATGGTCGAGCGGCGCGATGCCGCAGGCACACCCATCACGTACGTGGGCCACGATCAGGACGTGACCGACCTCCACACGCTGCGCGAGGCGCTGCAGGAGGCCCGCCACGAGGCCGAGGAACGCGCGAGCGAGGCGGAGGCGCTTCGTGGCGCGGGCGCGGTCGTCGTGGCGAGCCTCGACGCTCCCACCGCGGTCCGTTCGGTCGTCGAGCAGCTGAATACCCTCGTGCCGTTCGATTCGGCGCTCGTCTGCGAGCTCGAGAACCGGCAGCTGCGCTACGTGGGCGGCTCGAGCGACATGAACAGCAGGAACTGGCGTGGCTTCGCCCGCGCGCGACGGCGCGCCTTCCTGAAGGTCATCCAGTCGCGGATTCCCTACCTGGTTGACGAGCAGGGGTCGTCAACGGATGCG
>CAZICD010000029.1:20663-26710 GCA_964537725.1 uncultured Spirochaetaceae bacterium
CGGATGCGGCCCCCGACGACGGCTTGCCGCACAAGCTGTTCGTGCCGCTCGTCGTGCGCGGATCCGCGGTCGGCGTGCTCGCGATCTCCCGGGCCGCCGGGGCGTTCGCCGGCGAAGAGGTACGGATCACCATGTCGATGGCCGACTACCTCTCGCTCGCGCTGTCGAACGCGAGGCTCTACAGCCGGATGCAGCAGCGCGCCGAGATCGACCAGCTCAGCGGCGTGCTGACCCGGCGCGCGTTCATGGAGTCCGGCGAGCAGGTCATGGACCAGGCGTTCCACGCGGGACAGCCGCTCTGCGCGTGCATCCTCGACATCGACCACTTCAAGTCGATCAACGACACCTTCGGCCATACGGTGGGCGACCAGGTCATCCGGACGCTCGGGTCGGTCCTGCGCGACAGCCTTCGCTCGACCGACATGGTGGGCCGCTTCGGCGGCGAGGAGTTCTGCGCGCTGCTGACCGACACCGAGCTCGACGCCGGACTCGAGGTCGCCGAGCGCCTGCGCCACGCGATCGAATCGACCGCCTTCGCCGGAATCAACCGGCAGGTGACCGCGAGCATCGGCATAGCGTATCTCACGCCGAGCCGGGAGCGGCTCAGCATAGAGCAGATCATACAACGAGCGGACATCGCTCTGTATAACGCGAAGGAATCCGGGCGGAACCGCGTTGTCGCCTACGAGGAGGGCATGACGGGCGAATAGCGGCCAGGCCATCCGGCGGGGAAGGAGGCACCATGGCTGAACACCAGCGTTTTGAATACATGATCAACCGGTCCCGCGACCTCGTGACGCTCATCAACGGCGACTACGTCTACGAGTTCGCGAACGGTGCATACTGCGAGGCGGTCGAGCGCGACCGCGAGGAGATCGTCGGTCTCAGGGTGGCCGACGTGTGGGGGGAGGATCGCTTCTCCACCCGACTCAAATCGTCGCTCGACCGGTGCCTCGCGGGAGAGACGGTCGAGTACATCGACCGCTTCACCTTCGGGTCGTTCGAGAAGCACATGCACGTGTGCTACTACCCGTACGGCGAATCCGGCGAGACGACGCATGCCCTCGTCTTCTCGCACGACATCACACGCCTCACCGAGATCGAGACGAAGCTCACGCACTACGAGTATCTCGATCCGCTGACGGGGCTCTTTAACCGTCGCTCGCTCGACGTCATCCTGGACAAGGAGATCTATCGGGCGAACCGCAGCCCGGTTCCCTTGACGCACGCGCTGCTGTTCGTGTCGCTCGAAGGCTTCGCGGAGATCCATCGGACCTTCGGCATCGAACTGGGCGACATCCTGCTCGAGAACACGGGGCTGCGCGTGCGGCAGACCGTCCGCGACAGCGACTACGTCTTCCGGTTCGACGGTACCGACCTCACCGTGCTCCTCATCGGCGTCACGCACGCGGAGGACTCGGCGATCGTCGCGGAGAAGATCCACGAGACGATTACGATGCCCTACAAGTACAAAGGCATCGAGGTGTCGATCACGGCGACGATCGGCGTGGCGATCTTCCCGACCGATGGCGCCACGCATGCGGATCTGCTTCGCAACGCGAAGACCGCGCTGCTCGAGGCGCGCGGCAAGGGAGAGCCGTACGCGCTCTACAAGCGTTCGGTCCACGACGAGGCGATCGCACGGGCGACGCTGAAGACGGAGCTCGTGGAGGCGTTCGAAGCGCGACGCTTCGTGCTGCACTACCAGCCGTTCGTCGACGCCGAGGGGATGCCCGTCGGGGCCGAGGCCCTGATCCGCTGGAACCACCCGCGGCGCGGGCTGCTCTACCCGGCGTCGTTCATCGGGCTCGCCGAGGAGACGCGGCTGGTGAGCGCGATCGACAAGTGGGCGCTCTACGAGGTCTGCGACCAGCTCGCGGCGTGGTCGCATCTGCCCGACTTCTACATCTCCATCAACATCAGCGCCCGCGACCTGCTCGACTCGTACCTCGTGGAGGCGGTGGACCTCGCGCTGCGCCGCGCGTCGGGCGTCCCGCCGCACCGGCTGAAGCTCGAGCTCACCGAGCGGATCTCCATGGACGACCCGGAACGCTCGATCGAAACGATGCGCGGCCTCGAGGAGATAGGCGTCGACATCTGGATCGACGACTTCGGGACCGGCCAATCGTCGCTCGCCTACCTGAAGCAGCTTCCGGCGAAGCTGCTGAAGATCGACAAGGTGTTCGTCGATCGGATCGCCGACGACGACCAGGACCGCGTCTACCTCGAGAGCATCGTCCGGGCCATCCGGTCGCGGGACAAGCGCGTATGCATAGAGGGGGTGACCGACGCCGATCAGGAGCGCCGGTTGCGCGACATCGGATGCGATCTCATGCAGGGCTACTACTACTCGCAGCCGGTCAGCGCAAAGGCATTGCTGGAGATGGTGAGCGCCGGCAGACCGCTGCCGGCCGGCACACCTCTGCCGGCGGGGTGAGACGGACTACTGCGCGGTAGCGCGCACGAGGATCAGGTTCGCGTTCTCGTTCGATTCGATCTGCGTGACGACCGCGTTCCGCTCGGTCACGATGACGCTCACGAGGAAGAGCACGTCGGGGCTCAGGTCGCGGACCTTGTAGAAGCTGTTGCCGGACGGAGTCTCGAAGGAGAGGAAGCCGGTGTCCATGCCCCACGAGAGGAAGCGGAGCGACTGCGAATCGGAGGTCATCGTTCCGTCGGCCTCGAGGACGAGCGTCGCGTCGATGAAGCTGCTCGTCGGCGCGTCGCTGCGATACTCGTTGAGCGTGAAGGTGCCGATCGTGTCGACCCGGTAGAGCTCCCACGTGCCGGTCATCGTGACGTCCGGCATGTCGTCCTGAGCCGGGTCCTGCGCGAACACCGGCATCACCACTACAATCAGCGCAAGCGCAAAGATAGCCCGCTTCATACAGCCTCCGTTCTACTCTTCGAATATCGATACACCCGCGTCGTGTCTTGAGTCTTTCTGCAGGCCCTGTACAAGGAGCCTTCAAACATCTAAAATCTCAATATGGCAGGTACGGACACGGAGGCACCGATGGACCCCACGCTCAGAAGCCTGCTCGGACGGATCCCGGTCGCGGTCGCGCTGCTCGACGAGAACCGCGACGTCGTCTTCGGCCAGGACCGTCTGCTCTCGCTCGTCGGCGCCGAGCGACCGCCGCGCGAGGGCTTCCACGCGCCCGGGGACCTCGTCGGGTGCGTGAACGCGCTCGCCGCCGAAGGCGGGTGCGGAACGAGCGAAGCGTGCGCGCTCTGCGGCGCGTACTGCGCGATCGCCCGGAGCCAGAAACACGACGAGGTGGTCACCCGCGAGTGTCGCATCCGCTACCGCGGCGACGCGGGCGAAGATGACCTGGACCTGACGGTGACCGCCGCGCCCTACGAGACCGACGGGAACCGGTACACGCTGCTCACGGTCCAGGACGCGAGCGACGAGAAGCGCCGGCGCGCGCTCGAGCGGGTCTTCTTCCACGACGTCACGAACATCGCAGGCGGCCTCGCCGGACTCGCGGCGGTCCTCCGCGCGGCGAAGACCCCGGAAGAGCAGCAGGAGATGCTCGACGCGATGGAGCATTCGGCGCGGTCGCTCCTCGACGAGATCGCGGCGCAGCGACAGCTCGCCGAGGCCGAGTCGGGAGACCTGCAGGCGGAAGCTCGCGAGGTGGCGTCGCGCTCGATGCTCCAGGAGGTGGCCGAAACCCTGCGCTTCCATCGCGTCGGCGAAGGCCGCACCATCAGGGTGGCTCCCGAGGCGTCGGATTTCGCGTGCTCGACCGACCCCACGCTGCTGCGTCGGGTCCTCATCAATCTCGCGAAGAACGCGCTCGAGGCCTCGGCGCGGGGTGAGACCGTGACGCTCGACTGCACGACCGACGCGGACACCGCCGTTTTCCGGGTTCACAACCCGGGGGTCATCCCGGCGGAGGTCCGGCATCAGCTCTTCCAGCGTTCCTTCTCCACGAAAGGCACCGGTCGTGGCCTGGGCACGTACAGCGTGCGACTCCTCACCGATCGTTACCTGGGCGGCACGGTGAGCTTCACAAGCGATGAGCGCGACGGTACCTTCTTTAGCGTACGGGTGCCCATCGTTTCAAATCCAATCACGCCCGTCTAGGTCCCCATGGCAGAACAGAAAACCGTCAAGGGTCGTCTCACGCTGACCGCCCGGGGCTTCGGATTCGTCCAGGCCCCCGATCAGCCGAGCGTCCTCATCCCCTTCGATCATCTCGATCACGCGCTCTCCGGCGACCGCGTAGTCGCCGAGCTCTTTCCCGACTCCTCGCCCGACAAACCGGCCGGCCGCATCGTTTCCATCACCGAGCGCGATGACTCACCCGTCGTGGGTCGCGTGCGGCGCCACCGCGGCGAGCTCCATCTCTACGCGCAGGGTAATCGCTCGGCGAAGGCGCTCGTCCTTCCCGAAACGGAAGTGAAGAAGGCCAAGCTGGGAGTCACGCTCCAGGACGGCGACGTCGTGAGCGCGGAGCTCATCGACTGGCCCGAGAAGGCCGACCACCCCGTCGGCCGTCCGCGCGAGGTGGTCGCCCGGCGAGGCGACCAGGACCTGGAACTGCGGCTCATCGCGCTCTCGCGCGGGATTCCGCTCGAGTTCCCCAACGAGGTCGAGCAGGCGGCCGCGAAGCTCTCGCTGCCCAAGGGCAAGCGAATCGCGAAGAACCGCCGCGATCTGCGCACGACCACGTGCTTCACGATCGACCCCGAGACCGCGAAGGACTTCGACGACGCGATCTCCGTCCGCCAGCGCGACGACGGCCTGTTCGAGCTGGGCGTACACATCGCCGACGTCAGCCACTACGTGGAGGAGGACGACCCGATCGACCGCGAGGCGTGGGAGCGGGGTACGTCGGTCTACCTCGTGGACACGGTCCTGCCCATGCTGCCCGAGACGCTGTCCAACAGTCTCTGCAGCCTGGTCCCCGGCGAGCCTCGTCTCGCGATGAGCGTGATCGCCACGCTCGACAGCGCGGGTACCGTCCACGACGCGGAGATCTGCGAGTCGGTGATCGAAAGCGACCGCCGGCTCACCTACCGCGAGGCGGAGGACATCATCAACGGGAAGGCGGACCCCCTCGCCCCGCAGCTGCACCTCCTGCACCTGCTGACGCAGATGCTCCGCCGGCGCCGCGAAGCGGGCGGGAGCGTCGATTTCGACTTCTCCACGCCGCAGATCCGTGTGGACGAGAACGGCGTTCCCGTCTCGGTGCGACCGAGCGAGCGACTCGCGTCGAACCGGGTGGTCGAGGAGTGCATGCTGCTCGCCAACCGCCTCGTCGCCGAGCGCTTCGAGCAACACAAGGGTTTTCCCGGTATCTTTCGGGTTCACGACGAGCCGAGCGAGACCGATGTGGAGTCGCTCGTGCGCACGCTCCACGACCTGGGTGTCCCGTACAAGGCAGGCGACGACTTCGACTCGCAGGACTACCGCAACATCCTGTCGGTGATCCAGAACTTCGAGTTCCGCGACCTCGTGGAAACGGTCGCGATGAAGGCGCTGAAGAAGGCGGTCTACTCGACCGAGAACCGCGGCCACTTCGGGCTCGCGATGGAGGCGTACACGCACTTCACCTCGCCCATACGCCGCTACCCGGACCTGGTCGTGCACCGGCTGCTCAAGCGGCTCGTCGGCGGCGGCCGCGGTGGCCGGAAGGCGACCCCGGCGCTTCGCCGGTTCCTCGACAAGACGTGCGAGCACGCGACCGAGCGCGAGCGTCTGGCCACCGACGCCGAGCGCGAGTACACGCGCCTCAAGGCGCTCGAGTTCCTCGAGACCAAGCGGGGTCGCGAGTACCGAGGCGTCGTGAGCGGCGTCGCGTCCATCGGGCTCTTCGTGGAGATCGAGCGGTACCTCATCGAGGGCCTGGTCCACATCTCGAAGCTCGGTCGCGAACGGTTCGAGCTCGACCGGGCGAACTATCAGCTCGTCGGCTCGAAGACCGGCACGGTGTTCCGGCTCGGCGACGAGGTTCGCGTGCGCGTCGGGTCGGTCGACACGCGCGAGCGCACCGCCGACTTCGACCTGGTGAAGGATGGCGGGAAGTAGACCG
>CAZICD010000029.1:26810-46814 GCA_964537725.1 uncultured Spirochaetaceae bacterium
GGACCCCTGGTACTACATCTGGGTCGGATTCCGCGGATTGCACGCGCACGAGCTCGTCGCGCCACTGGGCACGTCGGGTCACGCGCCTGCGCTCCGCCTGCCGTACTCGCACGAAGTCCGTGGAACGCTTGAACGGATGCTGTCGGTCCTTCGCGAGCGCGAGGTGGGAAACGGGCTGGAGATCACCGGTCTGCTCTACGAGCTGTTCGCGCTGCTCGCACGCGCGCGCGAAGCGTCATCGACCGCCGCGCGTCCGGTTCGAACGACGGCCGTCGACCTCGTCGAGGAGGCGCGCCGGTTCGTGCAGCAGAACTATCAGCGCGAGATAGACGTGGGGGACGTGATCCGGCACATCGGGATCGACCGCTCGCACTTCAGCCGGGTCTTCCGCGAAAGCGAGGGCGTGTCGCTCCGGTCGTACCTCATCAGCACGCGCATGGACCGCGCGATGCGACTGCTCGCCGAAACCGATCTCGCCGTGCGCGCGGTCGCGTCGTCGGTGGGGTATCGCACGTACGAGTCGTTCGAGCGGCGGTTCCGCGACTACTTCGGACGCTCGCCGTCTCAGGCCAGGTCGCGGTCCGAATCCGGGTCGCCGCGCAGCAGGCGTCGTCCCAGCGACTCGCGGTCGATACCGTAGCGGCGCGCCACGTCCTCCGCAAAACTCGACCCTGCAGGCGGCCCGGCGGTGATCCGGTAGGTGCGCCGCGCTCGCCCGTTCTCGTACCGCACACCCGCGTTCAGCGTACCCACCATGCTCGCGCGCGCGTCCTCCCCGGCGACATCCGCGCTCACGCGCGCGGCGTTCTGCGCGAGCTCGTGGAAGTGCGTCGTGAAGACGCCGCGCGTCCCGGCGAGCGAGAGCCCGGCGAGCACCGACGTCGCGATCCGCTCGGCCTCGCGCGGACCGGTGCTCGACAGCGGCTCGTTGAGAAGCACGAGGCTGCGGTCGGTGACGCGGTCGAAGAGCCCGGAGATGCGTCTCGCCTCGTCCTCGAATCGTCCCAGCTCGTCGTCGAACTCCTCTTCGGCTGCGAAGTGGGTATGGACGGCGTCGACCGGCGAGATCTCGCCGCTCTCCGCGGGCACCGGCAGTCCCGCCTGCGCGAGGACGGTCGCGATCCCGACCGCCTGCGTGTAGGTCGTCTTGCCGCCGCCGTTCGGGCCGGTCAGCACGAACAGCCGCGCTGCGTCGTCGAAGGCAACGTCGTTCCCGACCATGCGATCGGCGCCGGCGCGCGTCAGCCAGTGCGAGGCGAGGCGGAGGTTGTAGAGCCCGCGGAACGCGGAGACCCGCTCGGTCGGCCCGAGAACGCCGGGGAAGCAGACCGGGTAGCCGGCGTCGGCGACCTCGCGGAGGTACCGGGTCGAACCGAGGAAGAACGCGATCTCCGGGAACAGCCGACGGAACAGTTCGGTGTTGACCGTAACGTAGGCGCGCAGCTTCCGCGCGAGCGGCCGGATCATGGAGCGCAGGACGGAGTCCAGCTCCTCGAACAGCGGGGCGAGCGGCAGGCGTTCCACGGGCCCGCCAAAGACCGTCTCGGTCCCCGGAGAGCGCTCGAGCGGCGTCGTCGTGATGAACGGATCGCCGGTCGCCTTGCCCAGGAAGCCGGAGAGGAAGTGCCCCTCGCGGTAGCGCTGCCGGTTGACGCCCAGCAGCGCCGCCTCGACCGGACGCAGCTTGTCGTCGAGGTTGACGCCGATCGTGACGCTCTGGTGCAGCTTGATGCCGGCGCGGATCTCCGGCAGCTCGCGACGCAGCTCTTCGAATGCGGGATCGGCCTGTCTGCGGCGCAGCTCGTCGAGCAGCTCCCGGAGCGCGTCCGAGAGGTCTTCGGTCGCCTCGAGGACCGTTCTCATCCGGTCCACGAGGTCGACGTAGAGCTCGAGCTCTCCGAGCCGCCAGATCGCCTCCAGGAGGGGCCGGTCGGTCTCCTGGCCGCTGCGCGAGAAGACGGTGAGCTCCTGCATCGTGCGCACGAGCTCTTCCATCTCGCCGCACAGGTCGGGATTGCGCCAGAAGCACCGTGCGGTCGCCTGGCGGTAGAGAATCTCCTCGGGGTCCTGCGGCAGCTCGGCGAGTATCCGGAGCACCGCGGCGTCGTGAGTGCCCTGGTGGGTCATGGCTGCCGCGAGGGCGTGGAGGTCCAGATCGTGCACCGCCTCGTCGTTGAGGCGCATGCGCGCCGCGTGCTCGCCGGCCGGACCGACAAGGAGCGATGAGAACATGCTTACGTCTTGCCCTCGATGCGCGAGACCGCGTGCGGCTCGGGGTTCTGGAGGTCGACGAGGTAGTGCTCTGCCTCGAGCGCGGCCATGCAGCCGGAGCCGGCGGCAGTCACGGCCTGGCGATAGACCCGGTCCTTCACGTCGCCGCAGGCGAAGACGCCCGGGACGTTGGTCTTCGTAGAGTCCGGCTCGGTGATCACGTAGCCGGTCTCGTCGATGGTGAGCTGCCCTGCGAGAAAGTCGGTGTTGGGCTTGTGCCCGATCGCGTAGAAGAGCCCGCCGGCCTCCACGATCGTCTCCTCGCCGGTCTTGTTGTTGGCGACCCGTACGCCGGTGAGCGTCTGCTCTCCCAGCGCCTCCTTCGCCTCGCTATTCCACATCACCGTGATCTTGGGGTCGTTGAAGACGCGGTGCTGCATCGCCTTCGACGCACGCAGGACGTCGCGGCGGACGAGCATCGTCACCGACGAGCCATACTTGCTCAGGTAACTCGCCTCCTCGCACGCCGAGTCGCCACCGCCGATCACGACGAGCGGCTTGTCGCGGAAGATGGGAAGCGCGCCGTCGCAGACCGCGCACGCGGAGATGCCCTTCTGCCAGTAGAGCTCTTCGCCTGGCAGACTGAGGCGCTTCGCCGTCGCGCCTGTCGCCACGATCACCACCTGCGTCGCGTACTCGCCGCTCGCGGTGTGAACCTTGTAGGGCCGCTCGGAGAAATCGACACGATCGACCGTCTCGGTCTTGATCCGGGCACCGCAGTTCACCGACTGCTTGCGCATCTCGTCCATGAGAACGGGACCGGTGATCCCCTCGGGGAAACCGGGGTAGTTCTCGACTTCGGTCGTCGTGGTGAGCTGTCCGCCGGCGGCAACTCCCCCGGCCATGAAGCCTTCGAACAGCAGCGGCTTCAGCTCGGCGCGGCCGGCGTAGATGGCTGCGGTGTGCGCCGCCGGCCCGGACCCGACGATGATGACGTTCTCGGTTGCCTGATCGCTCATTCACTACTCCTTCGATTCGTCGTCATGCCTGGTGTCTTCGAAACCCAGGAGCTCCTTCACCCTGTCGCCCGAGACCTGCTCCTGCTCGAGCAGCAGCTCGGCGAGCGTGTCCAGCGCGTCCTTGTGCGTGCGAAGCAGCTCTTCCGAGCGGGAGAAGGCGCGCCGCAGGGTCGACTTCACCTCCTCGTCGATCTCGCGAGCGGTCTCCTCGCTGTAGCTGCGCGGGTGGCTCAGCTGCTCGCCGAGGAAGACGTCGCGGTCGCCCTCGCCCAGCGCGATGTGCGCGAGCTTGTCGCTCATGCCCCACATCGACACCATCTGCCGGGCCGTGTCGGTCGCTCGCTTCAGGTCGTCGGCGGCACCGCTGGTCATCGAGTTGAAGGTCAGCATCTCCGCCGCGCGGCCGCCGAGCATCATGGAGAGCATGTCCTCAAGGTACTCACGGCTGTAGTTGTAGCGCTCCTCCGCCTGCTCGATCTGCGTCACGCCCAGCGCCCTTCCGCGCGGCACGATGGTTACCTTGGTGACCGGGTCCATGTTCGGCAGGAGCGCGGCGGTGACCGCGTGGCCCGCCTCGTGGTAGGCGGTGATCCTGCGCTCGCGGTCGGTCATCTTGATGGACTTGCGCTCGAGACCCATCATCAGCCGGTCGCGCGCGGTGTCGATGTCATCGTCGGTGATCGTCTTCGTTCGCCGCCGCGCGGCGTTCAGCGCCGCCTCATTGAGAAGGTTCTGCAGCTCCGCGCCGCTGAAGCCGATCGTACGCGTGGCGACCTTCCCCAGGTCGACCGACGGGTCCATGGGCTTCTTCTCCGCGTGCACGCGCAGGATCTCCTCGCGCTCCGACTTCGTGGGCATGGGGATCGTGACCTGCCGGTCGAAGCGGCCGGGGCGCAGCAGCGCCGGGTCGAGGATGTCCGGACGGTTCGTCGCGGCGATGACGACCACGCTCTCGTTCTGCTCGAAGCCGTCGAGCTCGCTGAGCATCTGGTTGAGCGTCTGCTCCCGCTCGTCGTGCCCGCCGCCGAGGCCGGCGCCGCGGTGTCGACCGATCGAGTCGAGCTCGTCGATGAAGATGATGCTGGGCGACTTCTTCTTCGCGTCCTTGAAGAGGTTGCGCACGCGCGAGGCGCCCACGCCCACGAACATCTCCATGAAATCGGAGCCGCTCATGCTGAAGAAGGGAACCCCCGCCTCCCCGGCGATCGCGCGCGCGATCAGCGTCTTGCCCGTTCCCGGCGGGCCGACGAGAAGGATCCCCTTGGGAGAGCGCGCGCCGAGCTCCTGATATCGGCCCGGATCCTTGAGGTAGTCGACGATTTCCATCACCTCTTCCTTCGCGCCCTCGAGGCCGGCCACGTCGTTGAAGGTCGTGCGTTCCTTCGTCTCGTCGTAGAGCTTCGCCTTGTTCTCGCCGACCTGGAAGATGCCCTTGCCCTGCCCGCGGATATTGCGGAACAGCGCGAAGAAGATCCACAGCAGGAAGACGTAGGGGAGGATGCTGATAAGGATCCCGAAGAAGCTGGGTTGATCAGACGGACGCGTGATGATCTCCACGTTGTTCTCGCGCAGCAGCGTCAGCAGCTCCGAATCGCCGAACTGCGGGACGTAGGTCGTGAAGCCGGTGCGCCCGCCGAGGCCGGTCGTCGGTTGCGCGTCCGCAGGCGCACCGGTGATGCGGTCTCCCTGTATCGTGACCGAGCGGATCTGTCCCTCGGAAACGAGTTGCTTGAAACGCGTGTAGCTGATCTCCTGGCCGCCGCCACCCCCCTGGAAGAGATTGATAAGCATGGGCAGCAGGAAGAAGATCAGTACCAGCGGCACAATCAGCCGCCAGTTGAACGGTGGACGCTGGTTGCCTCCCCCGTCCTGATCCTGACCATTCTGGCCGTTCCGGTCTTGTGGCATAGCGCTAAGGTACCGAATCACGGCGATCTGAACAAACCGGCCCGGGAGCGGTACAATGGCGCCCATGGAGTGGTTTCCTCAGGTTCTCGTGACCGCCGTGGGCGTTCAGGTCTTCTGTCAGGTGTTCAAGCTGGTGCTCTACTCGCTGCGCGACCGCCGGTTCCGGCCGGCCTACCTCGTGACCGCGGGAGGCATCCCGAGCGCGCACTCGGCGTTCGTCACCGCGCTCGCCGTCGCGATCGGCATCCGCAACGGTTTCGCCTCCGACGTCTTCGCGCTCGCGTTCGTCTTCAGCGCCATCGTCATCTACGACGCCTACCGGCTGCGCGGCCACGTGCAGAACCACGCGAAGATCATCAACCGCGCGATCCTCGGGCCCGCCGGAGAGGAGCCGATTTCGGAGATGGTCGGTCATTCGGTCGCCGAGATCGTGACCGGCATGGCGCTCGGCGGCGGCGTGTCGGCGCTCGCCACGCTCGCGCTGGGGTAGGGCCTCAGTAGAGCTCGTAGCGCTCGATCGAGTCGATCTGCAACACGACGCGCACCGTCGCCTCGTAGGAGCCCTCGCGCACCACGACGCGCGGCGCGTCGGTGATGACGACCGCGCCGGTGATGAGCCGGGGCCGATTGAGCTCGAGCGTGCGGGCGTGGTTGCGGATCGCCATGCGAACCGCGTCGCGCGTCGCCTCCGGCTTGACCGCCGGGCCGCGGATGAACGGAGCGGTACCCACGCCCCGCGAGCGCGGATTCGCCGCGCTCTTCCAACCGCGATACCAGTCCTCCTGCTGAGGATCGACCTCGTAGGCGATCCGCGCGTAGAGCCGATCGGCCTGTACCCAGGTCTGGAAGACCTCCAGCCGCGGGTCGCCGCGGACGATCGTCGCGTACGGCTCGAGCTCGAACTCCTCCTCTATACCGCGGTCGGGAGCGGTGGGCGCGTAGCTGAACTCGAAGCCGTAGACCATCCCGGAGAAGACGAAGACCGCCTCGTCGAGCAGTCGCTCGATCGCCACTTCGCGCGGGACCGGGCGCTCGCCGCCGTCGGCGACGATGGGGTCGAGCTCGGTCCACAGCTCGACGACGAGCATGGGGTCGTCGTCCGCCTGCGCCCGAAGCGGCGCGGGGGCCGCAGCGGCAGCGACCGCGACGAAGATGAGAGCGGTGACGGTTCGACCGGGACTCACGCCTCTAGTATCGGCTGCTGTCGCGGAAGACGGTAATCGGGTTGATGCGCATCCGCACCACGAGGTAGAGGAAGGCGACCCCGAAGCCGATCAGGTGGGTCATGTGCGCGACGTTCCCGCCGGTACGGCTGAGCATATTGAACAGCTCGAGCGCGGCGTAGCCGAGGACGAGGATGGGCGCGCGGATGGGAATGATTCCGAAGAGCAGGATCGTCGCCGTGGGAAAGTAGGTCGCGAAGGCGAGCAGGACCGCGAACACGGCGCCCGACGCGCCCACGAGCGCGACGTTGTACGTGCCGGTGAGCCAGTAGACCCCGAACGAGAGGACACCCGCGAGCGTACCGCTCACCAGGTAGAAGAGCAGGAACTCGTTGGAGCCGATCCGACGCTCGAGCTGAACGCCGAAGAAGAAGAGCCCCAGCATATTAAACAGCAGATGCCAGGTCCCGCCGTGCACGAACATGTAGGTGAACGGCTGCCAGAGCCAGGTCTCCACGATGATCGCGGCGGGGATGAGCGCCATACGGTTGACGATGGCCGGCGCGACGAAGCCGAGCAGGAAGACGAGGACGTTCGCGCCGATGAGGAAGAGCGCCGCGTTGTAGTACTGAAACCGTAGCGGCCGCTGAAAGAAGGGAAGTCGTTCCACGCGTTGAAGCTATGGTGCGCGGCGGAACCGGTCAAGCGAGTGGTTTTGCACCGCACGGGCCGCGCGGCTATGATGGCGCGAGGAGGAACCGATGCTCATCGACATGCCACTCGAAGAACTGCGGACCTACACCGGCCGCAACCCGCGCCCGGACGATCTGGACGCGTACTGGGAGCGCGCGCTCGCCGAGCTCGACGCGACGCCGCCCGAGGTGGAGCTGCGCCCGGCGGACTTCACCGCACCGCACGCCGACTGTTACGACCTCTACTTCACCGGGACAGGCGGCGCGCGCGTGCACGCGAAGGTCGTGAAGCCGAAGGATCCCGCGCCGCTTCGCGGCGACGGCGGCGCCCCGGGGCTCGTCCACTTCCACGGCTACAGCGGCAGCGCGGGCGACTGGACCGGATTCCTCGGGTGGGCGGGCGCGGGCTTCGTGAACGCCGCGCTCGACTGCCGCGGCCAGGGCGGCGAGAGCGAGGACACCGGCGGCGTGCTGGGCAATACGCTGCGGGGACACATCATCCGCGGCGTGGACGATCACGAGGACAAGCTCCTCTACCGGCAGATCTTCCTGGATACGGTTCGCCTCGCGCGCATCGTGATGGAGCTCGACGAGGTGGACCCGACGCGTGTCGGCGCGACCGGGGGTTCGCAGGGCGGCGGACTGACGCTCGCCTGCGCCTCGCTCGAACCCCGGATCGCACGGTGCGCGCCGGTCTTCCCGTTTCTCTCCGACTACCGGCGGGTCTGGGAGATGGACCTCGCGAAGAACGCGTATCAGGAGATCCAGGACTACTTCCGCCGCTTCGACCCCACGCACGCGCGCGAGGAGCAGGTCTTCACGCGACTCGGGTACATCGACGTGCACAATCTCGCCTCGAGGATCCGCGCGAACACGCTGATGTTCACCGGCCTGATGGACCAGGTCTGCCCGCCGTCGACGCAATTCGCCGCGTACAACGCGATCACCTCGGCGAAGGACATGGTCATCTACCCGGACTTCGGGCACGAGAACCTGCCGGGCCACCAGGACCGCGTCTTCGCGCATATGCTGGAGCTGTAGTGGCACGCCGCGACCGCCCCGACCACTACTCGAAGCAGGCGAAGCGCGAGGGGTACCAGGCGCGCTCGGTCTACAAGCTCGAGGAGCTCCAGCACCGCTTCCGGGTTCTCGCGCCGGGGATGCGCGTCCTCGACGTGGGGGCGGCGCCGGGAAGCTGGACGCAGTACGCCCGGAAGCTCGTGGGCGGAAAGGGATCGCTCGTAGCGGTCGACCTCTCCGAGCTGCCGGCGCTCGAGGGCTTCGAGAACCTGGAAGTCGTGACCGGAGACGTCACGGACGAGGAGGTCGCACGGCGGCTCGAGGAGGCGGGACCCTTCGACGCCGTCGTCAGCGACGCCGCACCGAAGACGAGCGGCAACCGGACGCTCGACACCGCGCGCTCGGCGGCGATCGTCGAGCACCTGCTCTGGCTCGCTCCGCGACTCCTCGCGCCCGGCGGCGCGTTCGTCGCCAAGCTCTTCCAGGGCGGCGAGGAGCAGACGCTGCTCGGCGAGCTGCGAGCACGCTTCGAGACCGCCCGGCTGGTGAAGCCGAAGGCGAGCCGGGACGAGAGCTTCGAGACGTTCCTCGTGGGGACGGGGTTCCGGGGAGCGTAGCGGCGGCCGCGCGGCTTGCATCGCCGCAGCGCGGCGGCCCCGGGCCCGCCGCTCAGTACTCGCGGTCGAGGAGCTTGCCGGCGACCGAGCCGAGCGCCCCGCGCAGACGCGGCTCGGCGAGCGCGCCGATCGCGCGGTGCGCGCGGGCGGTATACGCGGCCGCGCTCGAGCGCGCCGCGCTCAGCCCGCCGGCGTCGCGGATCGCCTCCACCGCGCGTCGGATGCCCGCCTCGTCGGCCGGCGGCGGCACGACGAGCGTGCGGACCCGCGGGTCCCGGCTCACCGCGACGACGACCGGCAGCGTGTAAATACCCGCACGCAGATCCGAGGCCACCGGTTTGCCGATCGCGTCGGCACGCGCGGTGAAGTCGAGGATGTCGTCGATCACCTGGAACGCCATGCCCAGGTTGTAGCCCGCGCGCGCGAGCTTCGCGACCTGCGCCCGTGGCGTCTTCGTCTCGGACGCACCGGTAACGAGACTCAGCCCGAAGAGCGTCGCGGTCTTGCCCGCGATTCTGCGCAGGTACGCGCGCCGACTGAACGCGTCGCTGCCGGCCTCGAACATCTGGTTGATTTCCCCGCGCACGAGGTGGCCGACGGCGGCCGCGAGGCGCAGCGCGTTCTCGCGCTCGGTGCCCTCGGCGATCATGGAGAAGCAGCGCGAGAGCAGGAAGTCGCCCATCAGGACCGCCTGCTTGCGGCCGTAGAGCGCGTGCAGCGAGGGTTCGCCCCGGCGCCGGTCGGCGTCGTCGATCACGTCGTCGTGGATGAGCGTCGCGAGGTGAAGCACCTCGATCGCCGCGGCAATCTGGACGAGCCGGTCGTCGGCGGGCCGATCGGGTCGGCAACGGCCGGCCCACGACCCGATCAGCACGAACCCAGGGCGCAGCATCTTTCCCGGCCGGGCGACGTACTGCGAGAGCGCGTTCCCGATCGGTCCGCCGGCCGCCCCGGCCTCCTGGACGACCAGCTCGTGGATGCGACGCAGGTCATCGGTGATCTCCGGAACATCGGCCCAGAACGGGTGGTCGGAGAATGGAAGGCCCCGCGAGGAAGCGGGGCCTGGAAACGAAGCCGTACCGTTCAATTAGGGACGCGGCTCCCCGGTGTAGAGATAGGTCTTCTTCGCGAGCTTCGTGCCGTTCCACTTGTCGTGGAGCCACGGCATCACGTAGTGGTCGAGCCCGAATCCGCGTCCGGCGCCGCCCAGCATCACGATCGACGCCATGATGTACCACAGCAGCTCGGGATTGCCCCAGCCGGAGATGATGAACACGGCGCTGAAACCGAGCGACACGATCGCCGCCGGGAAGGTCAGCAGACCGCCGATGAACGCGAGCCCGATCGCCACCTGGCCGATCACGACCGACGACTGCAACAGGAAGGCGAGCAGCGGCGACGCGCTGAGGATGTTCTCCGCAAACCAGGTGTAGATACCGAGCGCCTCGATCAGCGGCTCCCCATACTCGGCCGCGGCCGCGGCGCCTTCCTCGGCGGCCGGTGTGGCAGCGCTGCCGCCGTCGGCTGCGGGGCTCGCGGTGCTCGCCGCGTCACCGAAGTCCACGCCCGGCAGCTTGATCGCTCCGGTCCATACCTCGGAGAGCCCCTCGTCGCCCGGGTTCAGCCATCCGTCGCGAATATGCTTGATGCCCTCGGCGAGCCACTTACCGCCCAGCCAGAGCCGCAACGGAAGCGCCCAGTAGACGGGGATCTTCCACGCGAAATGGCCCTCCACGAACGACCGCTGGTCCTTGATCGTGAGGAACTCGTGCTGGATGTACTCCCAGACCGCGTTCACGCCCGCGAGGCCGAAGAGGTAGTGCATGTTGATGAGGTGCTTGACCCCCATCGCGAAGATGCCGGAGAGCGACATGCCCATGACGTGCGCGACGCCGTAGCGTCCGCCGATGGAGACCATGAAGCCGTGGTAGTTCGACTCGAACTTCTTCTTTTCCTTGCCCTCAATATCTGCAATGACGTTCTCGGAGGCGGTCTCCGCGGTCTGAAGCGCGGTCTCGACGATCTGCGGGACGACCTTGTCGCCCTCGAGGTACCAGATCATGTCGCCGACGAGGTAGACGTTGCGGTAGTCGACCGACTGCATCTGCTGGTTCACGAGCACGCGCCCGCGCTGACCGACGACGTAGCGCTCCTCCTCGTCGAAGTGACACCCGGCCATGCCGTGGATGCCCTCGACCGAGGCGACCGAGCACTCGTCGCGCGAGCACTGGCCCTTGGTGAGCGGGATCTTCGCCGTGAACTCCGAGCCCTGGATACCGGCGGTCCAGATGAACGTGTCGGTGGGCAGCTCGCGGTCGCCCTCGAGCTTCACCACGCCCTCGTCGGCGCCGACGATCGTCGTTTCGAGCATCACCTCGCAGCCGATCTTCTTGAGATACTTGCTCGCCTTCACCTGCGGCTTGCCCGGCAGGTTCGGCAGGATGTTGTCCTTCATCTCCACGACGCGGATGCTGACCTCGTCGGGGTCGATGTGGTACTTGGGACAGAGCTGGTCGCGGCGCTCGCAGAGCTCACCGGCGAGCTCGATGCCCGTGAAGCCGGCACCGGCGATCACGAAGCTGAGCATGCGCTCACGGTTCTTCGGGTCGGGCTCCTTCGCCGCGTCGCGGAAGCGCTCCTCCACGTGCGTACGGATACGGATCGCGTCCTCGAGCGACCACAGCGTGAAGCTGTTCTCCTGCACCCCCGGGATCCCGAAGAACTCGGGCCGTCCGCCGGTTCCGACGATCAGGTAGTCGTACTCGTACGAGGCGGTCTCCGACTTCATGACGTTATTGTCGAAGTCGATCGACTCGATTTCGTCGATGAATACCTTTACATTCGTACCGGCGAAGATCTTCCGGAAGCTGACCTGAACCGCTTCGGGTTCGGTTCGCGAGCCGGCGATCTCGTGCAACTCGGTCATCAGCGTGTGGTACGGGTTGCGGTCCACCAGAAACACTTCGACGTCGTCGTTGCGCTTGAAGTGCTTGTAGAGTTTCTTGGCGGCTTCGACACCACCGTAGCCACCGCCGAGAACGGCGATTCTGGTTTGTTCAGACATGCGTGCTCCTTGCCTACGGAGTTCTACGTGTGAGTATGTGAGGAAAATAGTACCTTATATATCGATTCGGGTAAACACAATCCTTGCAATAAACGTAAATTTTGTGCCAGAAAGAGGAACAATGCACAATAAAACGCCTTCCGTCACAATAAACCGGCATACGGCGCACCGGCGAACCGTCGGCTCGGCCGCTCTGTTCGCGCTGCTCGGCGCGCTCGTGCTCCTCGCCGGCTGCGAATCGTCGCCCCCGCAGCGTCACTCGGAGACCGAGCTGCTGCTCGGTACCACCGTAGGTGTAACGACGTACGGCGACGTCCCCGACGAGGTCTACTCGCGCGTCTTCGACCGCGTGCTCGAGATCGAAGAGAAGATGAGCACGAGCGAAGAGGACTATACCATGACCGAGCTGATGGCGGTCAACGACGCGGCGGGCGAGATGCCGATCGGCGTCTCCGAAGACACCTTCCACGTCGTCGCCCAGGCGGTCGACTATTCACGGCTCACCGGTGGCGCCTTCGACGTCTCCGTGCAGCCGCTCGTCTCGCTGTGGGGAATCGGGACCGAGTGGGCCTCGATCCCCCCGGAGGAGGAGATCGAGGCGGCCGTCGCGGCGATCGATTACCGCGAAGTCGAGCTCGACCCCGACAGCCAGGAGGTCTTTCTCACCGGGGCCGATATGGGCATAGACGTGGGTGGCATCGCGAAGGGCTACGCCGCCGACGAGGCGGCGCGCATCCTGCGCGAGGAGGGCGTCGAGAGCGCCTTGCTCGACTTCGGCGGCAACATCCAGACGGTCGGAACCAAGCCGGACGGATCGGCGTGGCGGATCGGGATCCAGGTACCCGACGCGTCGAGGGGTCAGTACATCGGCATCGCCGACGTGGTGGACCTCGCCGTGGTCACCTCCGGCACCTACGAGCGCTACTTCGTGGAGGACGGCGTCCGCTACCATCACATCCTCGACACGACGACCGGCTACCCGGTACGCAACGGCCTGGACAGCGTGACGATCGTCACCGCGGAGTCGATCCGGGCCGATGCGCTGTCGACGGCGGTCTTCGCGATGGGACTCGAGGACGGGCTCGCCTTCGTCGAGGGACTCGCCGACGTGGAGGCGCTCTTCGTGACGACCGAGCGCGAGCTCTATCTGACCGCCGGCATGAACGACTACTTCGAGCTCACCAACGAGGAGTACACGCGCGCCGACCGGTGAGCCGCGGCGTCGACGGCACCGGAGGCCGCCTCACCGGCACAGCCGGTTCGGAAGCGGCGCTTCGACCCGCGCCCGCGCGATCCGCTCGGCGAGCGCGACGAACCGCGACGAGGAACGGGTAGCGCCGGCGACGACGTCCACCTGCGGCGACTGCGCGGCGATGAGGCGCCCGCTGAGTGTGGAGGCGACCTCCGCCGAGGTAACTCCGGAGGCGGACGCGAAGCGCTCCTGGTAGGTCGCGTCGTCGCGCTTGCGACGCAACGACCCGTCGAGCTCGCGGCGCACCTCGCGGTACGAGCCGGCGGCCAGACCGTCGCCGTCGTAGGTGAGGACGAGCTGGGCGCGCCAACCGAGCTCATCCGGCTCGTCGGACGCGGTGTACGGTCCGGGAGACGGTACGACATCGATGCCGGCCGCGTCGATCGTGAGCCCGACCTTCGCGGCATCGAGGGCTCGCCGGGCGAGTACGTCGTACGCCACCGACCACGGCACCGCGTTCGCGGGAGCCGTCAGAGGCACGGCCTGGCTCTCGAGCAGGCGCTCGCCCAACCGATCGAAGAGCGCGAGCAGGTCGGTCCCGGTGTCCAGGCGGTACTGCTCGACGAAGCGCTCGGCCTCGGAGAGGCGCGCCCCGGAGCCGTCGACCGCGTCGAAGCAGACGATGTCCACGACCCCCGCGCGCACGCGCAGGTAGAGGAAGGGGCGCCAGCCCTCGGCGCCGGTGTGCGAGTAGGCGGCGGCGTAGGTGCCGTCGCGATAGAGCGGAGAACCGTCGGAGTCGCGCAGAGCGTCCGGGTCGGTCTCGGGAGGGCCGCACGCGGCGAGTACCGCCAACGCGACGAACAGGAGGCCGAGGAGCTCAGAATGTCTGCGCATCGACCCCGTCCTCGTCTTCGCCGCCTTCCACCCGGACGAACACACGGTTGGGCAGGCAGGCGGTCCACTGGCCGGACTGGTCGAGCCATCCGGCCGCGATGCAGATCTTATCGCGGCACGGGCTCGAGTCTACGTGGACGCGCCCGTCATGAATCTCGACCACGGTGTCGCCGAGCGGCCCGGCGACCGGGACCGAACGGTCTTCGTCGAGCGGGTAGAGGAAGGTACCCTCGTCGGTCTCGATGCTCACTTCGCTCGCCTCCGCGCGGCCCCCGAAGGCGAAGACACTCGCGGCGACGACGGTCGCGATGGATACGAGAAGCGCGACGTAGTCGAGCGGGCGGGTGACGAACCGTCGGCCCATCTGGACCCCGCTCCTACTTCCGCCGCTTGTCGCGGATGTAGATCTGCTTTCCGGCCGAACCGGGAGTCGACCGCTCGTCGATGATGAACAGGTCGATCGCGGTCACCAGCTCGCCGAGCTTCTTGAACCCGTAGTTGCGGGGGTCGAACTCCGGCGCCTTGTTGGCGACATTCTGCCCGACCGTGCCCAGGTTGGCCCAGCCGGTTTCGTCGGCGGAGTCCTCCGTGGCGTTGCGCAGGAGGTTGACGAGGCGCGAATCGCTCTTGAGCTCCCGCGCGCTCATGGTCTTCTTCTTCCCGTCTTCCTTCTCGTCCTCCTGGCGGAGGATCTCGGTGAAGATGAACCGGTCGCAGGCGCCGACGAAGGCCTTCGGCGTCTTCTGCTCGCCGAAGCCGTAGACGATGAGCCCGGCTTCGCGGATCCTCGCCGAAAGACGGGTGAAGTCGCTGTCGCTCGAAACGACGCAGAACCCGTCCATCGTCTCGGTGTAGAGCAGGTCCATCGCGTCGATGATCATCGCGCTGTCGGTGGCGTTCTTGCCGCGCGTGTAGGCAAATTGCTGAATGGGCTGGATCGCGTGCTCGAGCAGGACTTCCTTCCACCCCTTCAGATGGGTACTCGTCCAGTCTCCGTAGATGCGCTTCACGGTTGCGACGCCGTAGTTCGCGATCTCTTCGAGCAGGCTCTCGATGATGTCGGGCCGGGTATTGTCGGCGTCGATCAGGACTGCCAGTCTCTTCTGGCCCTCGCTGTTTGGCATGGGTAGACACTACGGCATACGCCCGGGATTATCAAGGTTGACAGATCGGGCGGGCCAATCGATGCTTAGCCGATGAATTGGTGGGGTATCGTCGTCTCGTTCGGGTTCGTCTTCGGCTTCATCGGCATCGCCGGGCTCCTGCTGCGTGCGGGCCGCATCTCACCCGCGGTCACGCGCAAGGTCGTCCACATCGGCGTCGCGCACTGGTGGATCCTCGCGATGATCTTCTTCGACCGATGGGAGTTCGCGATCGTGGGACCGGCGGCGTTCATCCTGATCAACCTCGCGAGCTACCTCTTCCGGCTCTTTCCAGCGATGGAGCACGAGAAACGCAGCCGGAATCTGGGAACCGTGTACTTTCCAGTCGCGCTCCTCGCCTGCGTGTTGCTGACCTGGGCGGGCCCCATCCCCATCTGGGTCGGCGGGCTCGCGATCCTCGTGCTCGGCTGGGGCGACGGGCTCGCGTCGGTCGTGGGCGAAGGACGCAGATCGGGCTCGCTCACGGTCCTCGGGAACAGGAAGAGCATCGCGGGCACCGCGACCATGTTCGTCGCCTCCACCGTCGTCATCACCGTCTTCGTGCTGCTCTTCCTCGCTCCGGGCCCGCTCGCGCACACCGCCTCGGCGAGCGTCGCGTGGCTCGCGGCCGGCGACCCCGTGGTCTGGACGATCGTCGTCCGCATCCTCGCGACCGCACTGGTCGCCACGCTCGTCGAGCTCGTCACCCCCTTCGGGCTCGACAATCTGAGCGTACCGCTCGTCACGATCCTGTTCTTCCACCTCGTATGATCGATCGACCCGTTCTGCTCGCAGTCGTCGCAATCCTCCTGAACGCCGGCGCCGGGTACGGCGCGTGGCGCCGCGGATCGGTCACCGCCGACGGCGGCGTCGCCGGTGCGGTCGTCGGCGCAGCGATCCTCTTTGCCGGCGGCTTCACCTACTGGATCATGCTGATGCTCTTCTTCGTGAGCTCAACGCTCGCGAGCCGGCTGGGGTCCCGCAGGAAGGAGCGGCTGGAACGGATGCACGAGAAGGGCAGCCGCCGCGACGCGGTCCAGGTCCTCGCGAACGCGGGCGTGGCGGCCGCAGCGGTCGTCGCGCTCAGGCTGACCGGGGCGCACGGATTCGCGCTCGCGGCCGCCGGAGCGTTCGCGAGCGTGAACGCGGATACGTGGGCGAGCGAGCTCGGTGTGCTCGCGCGCCGTGAACCCCGATCGATCGTCACGTGGCGGCGCCTCGAGCCCGGGACCTCCGGCGGCGTATCGCTGCCCGGCACGGTCGCCGCAGCCGGTGGGTCGCTGCTGATCGCAGTCTGGTTCGCGCTGTCGACGGGTGTCGCCGGTGGCGGTGCGCTGCTCGTCGTATGGCTCGCCGGCTTCGCGGGCACGACCGTGGACAGCGTACTGGGCGCGACGGTGCAGGCGCTCTACCGCGACGAGGACGGCGCGATCACCGAGCGCCGGCACGGTGCCTCCGGCCCGAACGAGCGCGTCCGCGGGATCCCGCTCGTGACGAACGACGTCGTCAACCTGGCGAGCTCGGTCGCGGCGGCGGCCGTTGCGGCCGCACTGGTGTGACGCAGCGGCGCGGAGGGGCCGCGCCGCGTGCGGGGCTCACCGCCGGGCGTGCTCAGCGCCGGGCGGGCCGACTGCCCGGCTCCTTCAGGCGCACGAACCGGACCTGATTGCGCCCGTTCTCCTTCGCGATGTAGAGCGCCTTGTCGGCCGCGTGCACGATGTGCGTCAGCGCGTGCCGGGGCGAGCGTCGTTCGGAGATACCGATGGATACCGTCACGCCGATTCGCTTGCTCCGGAACGACGTCTCCATCTCCTCGACCGACGCGCGCAACCGCTTCGCGAGCGGAACGACGTCGCGTCCGGCCCGTCCGGGGAAGAAGACGATCAGCTCCTCGCCGCCGTACCGGCAGACGACGCCCTCGGGGATGACGGCCTTCTGCACCGTCTGCGCGACGGCGAAGAGGATGCGGTCGCCGGCCTGATGTCCGTACGTGTCGTTCACCTGCTTGAAGTGATCGATGTCGATCATCATGACCGCGAAGGGCGGGCGAGTGGGAACGCTCGACTGCTCGGCGAGAATCTGGTTGCAGTACTCGCGGTTGTAGATCTGCAGCAGCGGGTCGTAAGAGACGCGGTGCTCCATCCGGGCGAGCAGGTGCGCGATGATCGCCGCGATGAGGAAGAGCGGCGCCGCAGTCGCGAACAGGAGCGCCACGAAGCGCGGCGAGATGGGCCCGTATCCGATCGCGTCGAGCAGCGACGGCAGGATCCACGCGCCCCCGGCGAGCACCGCGAGCCCAACGAAGGCGCCGCGGAGGTAGAAGCTCTGCGGTCGCAGCAGCGCGTTGATGACGAGTACGCCCGCCGTCAGCGTCGCCGCGACGAGAACCGGGATCGAAACGAGCCGCTCGGGCTCGAGCGCACCCACGAAGGCGAACGCCGCCGGCAGGAAGCGGGCTACGGCGAGCAGCGCCACCTGCGCGGCGACGAGGATCAGCGTCGCGATCCTCGTCGCCCGGTAGGTGGGAAACGCCGGGACGAAGGTGTAGGCGTAGGTCAGACCGAGCGAGAGCGCGAAGACGAGCTGCGCGTAGCCGTCGGGCGGGTGGGGCACGACGTCCGCGTAGTAGCTGCCAAAGCCGATGAAGAGCGCGAAGAGGATGCTGTGCAGCCCGACCGAGTAGCCGGCGAGATAGACGCGCAGGTTCTGTACGCGGGGGTAGGAGACGTGACCCGCGAAGAGCGCGAGCACGCCGAGCGCGAGCGCCGCCGACGGCAGGATCGTTCTCGTGAGCGCGCCGGAAGGCAACGGCCCGGCGGCCACCGCGAGCGCCGCGATGCCGGCCACGAGCGCGAGCGCGACGATGAGCAGCAGGCTCCCCCACCGCGCGGACCGGACGATCATAGCTGGCCGCCGCCTCGCAGCTTCGCGGCGAAGCGATCGGCGGCCCTCCCCTTGATCCCCGCGGTCTCCGCCGCGGCGCGGGCACGCGCTTCGAGGTCGGCGCTGCCGGGGTCGTCCGCGTCGGCCGGCGAGTCCTCGCTCAGCATCGCGCGCAGCGCCTCGAACTCCTCGTGCGAGAATCGGACCCCTCCGAGCACGTGGCGCTCGAACGAGGCGCACGCCGCGGGGCAGACCTTCCTCGCGATTTCGAACATCTGCGTCGCGTAGAGCCGGATCTCCTTCTGCGCGTGCGCGTCCATGCGGAGCTTGAGGAATCGGAAGAGGTTGTGCAGGTCGATCTGCCAGTACCACTCGGTGTAGAGGCTCACCGGGAGGTTGATCCGCGCGAGCTCGCGCGCGATGCCGTCGTCGAGCAGTTTCGTGTACGCCGCGTACGCGTCGGCCTGTCCGGCGCGAACGACCGCCTGGATGCGCGACTCCTCGTCCGGAGAGAGGCGCTCCTCGGATCGGCCCTGCTTGTTATCGGCGCTCTGGACCGCGATGTCCTCGCCGGAGGGGACGTAGAACTCGTCCTTCATGACGCTGTAGCGGCCGCTGATCTCGTTGAGCCGGGCCATGCGGTGGCGCACCCACTGCCGCGCGACGAAGATGGGCATCTTCGTGTGAAAGGTCAGCACGACCTGCTCGAACGGCGAGGTGTGCTCGTTGCGCAGGAGGTAGTCGATGAGCGCGGCGTCCTTGCGGTAGCTCTTCGTGCCTTCGCCGTAGGAGACGCGGGCCGACTGGACGATCCGCTGGTCTCCGCCAAGGTAGTCGACGAGCCGCACGAAACCCTTGTCGAGCACCGGGAACTCGTGGTCGAGGATCTCTTCTGCTTCGGGAACGACGATGTGTGCCATGGGCCTCCCCGCATTATCCGCGCGCCGGCGCCCGCTGTAAAGAAGCCGCCGCTCCGCACGGGGCCCGGCTCTGGTCCAACCCGCCGCGCTTCACTACCTTTCTGTGGGTATGACCGATCGGTTCCCACGGGCAGTCGCACTCTTCACCCTTGCCCTGCTCGTCGCCGGACCGATCGCTGCGCAGGAGGAACTCGTCACGGTCTTCAGCGAATCACGGGACGACCGGTCGGTGGTACTGCGCGCGAGCAGCGCGCACATCATCCCGGTCTACCTGACGGTCAACGTTCCCCGTCTCATCAACATGGAGCCGAACGCCGAGCTGCCCTACGGCGTGCAGCTCGAGCCGGGGTCGCAGGGAGTGGAGCTCTTCACGCTCAGTCCCACCGCGAGGCAGGGACGCATCGGCTACAGCGTCTCCTACAGCTACGCGCGCGGGAACCCGGAGACTGCGGATCACGACGACGGGTTCCGCTACCTCGTACCGTTCGCGCACGGAGACAAGCGGCGGCTCTCGCAGGGCTTCGGCGGGCGGTTCTCACACTACGGCGAGAACGAGTATGCGATCGACTTCGAGATGCCCGAAGGCACCCCCGTCTTCGCCGCGCGCGAGGGCATCGTCGCGGAGGTGAAGGAGGACTCGCGCGTGGGCGGCACGAGCGCGAGTTACAGCGACGACGCGAACTACATTCTCGTCATGCACGACGACGGCAGCTTCGCGAACTACGTCCACCTGCGCTACGGCGGGGCGGAGGTCGAGTCCGGCGACCGCGTGAGCGCCGGCGCGCTCATCGGCTACAGCGGCAATACCGGGCGGTCGTCGGGACCGCACCTCCACTTCGACGTGCGGATCCCCACGCGCGAGGGCCGGATGCAGTCGATACCCTTCCTGCTCCGCGGCGCAGACGGCGAGGCGCTCGCCCCCGAGGAAGGCCGATTCTACTACGCCTACCATCCCGGCGGCCCCGCGTTCGAGGCGGAGTTCGGGCGCGACATCCTCGCCTCCGACTTCGCCGGCTACGCAGAGCGGTTCACGGCGGAGGAGGACATCGACGTGCGCATCGAGCAGGTCGACCTCACCTTCGTCGTCTTCGTACAGAACGGCTTCGACCGCGAGGTGGAGGTGGAGATCGCGCTCGACCTCCGCGGCCTGCGCTCCGACAACGGCCGCCGGATCACCCGAACCGTCCCTCCGCGTACCGAAGTCTTCCTGACCATCCTGAGGCCCATCCAGGGCGCGTCGAGCATTCAGTACGGGTACAGCCTCCGGGCGCAGTAG
>CAZICD010000030.1:0-46180 GCA_964537725.1 uncultured Spirochaetaceae bacterium
GCCCCGCCGAGCGACCGGTCGGCCCCGCCGAGCGACCGGTCGGCCCCGCCGAGCGACCGGTCGGCCCCGCCGAGCGGAGGCCACCCTGGATCTCCGCGGTCACGCCGTAGACGTTGGCGGCGAGCTCGGGGGTCACGGCGTACTCGAACAGCCGCTGCTCGTACCCGTAGCGCGCCCAGAGGTCGAAGTTGGTAATGACGCTGATGTCAGCCGGGGCGACCGGAGTCCCGGTTGGTATCGGCGCCTTGCTTGCGAGCGAGATACGACGCGCACGCCGAACGAGCGGGGGGACGCTGATTCGCAGCAGCAGCTCTTCCCAGTCGAACGATACCGTTACGCCGAGCGCGGCGAACGCCTCCGGCTCGACGAGACGGTCGTCGCCGAAGAGCGCCCGGGCGTCGTCCTTGACTCGATCGACGACGATGTCGTCGACGAATGCGAGAACCGCCGCCGATGAAACACGAACCTCGTCGTCGCCGTCGAGCCGGGCGTCTATCTCGCCTACGTACTCGCCGTCGAGGTAGACGGGTACGGGCACCGCAGGGGCGGCGTTCGCCCGGGCCGGTTCATCGGCCTGCTGCGCACCCACGGCGCACGGCACGAAGAGCGCGAACAGAACGAGCCGGCGGTAGATCGCAGAACGCGGCCGCATGGTTACTCTTCGTCAACTTCGATCTCGCCGTACAGCGGTCCCTCCCACAGCCCCTCCGGGGCGGGGACGGAGAAGACGCGAGTCGCGCCCGCGAGCATGTTCTCCCCGGCGAGTCCGGGTAGCTCGTCGGGGCCGAGCTCGAGCGCCGGCTCCCCGCCGCGCTCTCGTGAGAGCAGCAGGCGGGCGTTCGTCAGCAGCACGCGTCGCTTTCCGTCGTTCACCACCTGGACACGCAGCGATGCTTCCTCGCCGGTGCGGGTGAGTTCGGCCACGCGTAGACGGTGCTCGGCTTCGGGAGGCGTGACGTAGATCGTGCCCTCGTAGCGATAGGTCAGCCGGATACCGCCGCCCTGCGTCGGCTCGTCGTTGCCCATGTCCACCGGCACCTGTTCGGCGATGATGCGGTAAGGTCGCTCGGCGTCGATCGCCTCCGGGCCGCTCCACCGGACGCGGATGCTGCGGCGCTCGTCCGGCTCGAGCAGCATCTGACGGGGGAAGACGACGAACTCCTCGGCCTCCTTGCCCAGGACCTCGGTCCCGTCCGGCTCGATCCAGCGCGGACGCACGGAGATCCGCACCGCGATCCGCGACTCGGTGGTGTTGATCACGCGGAAGACGTGGCTCGCGCCGGCTCCGCCGGTGGCGTAGTCCTGCGTAATCGGCTCGAAACTGAACGCGTGAGCCGCTGCGCCGCAGCCGGCGAACAGCGCGACCGCGACGAGGATCCTCGTCGCGGTCGTCCGGTGACGTCGTATCACGGCGCTACTTCGCACGCAGCACGATCGTGAGCTGGTCGGAGTAGTAGCCCGCCTCGTAGTTCTCCGCCTGCGCATACGTGATCTCCAGCGGCGAGTCCACCTCCGTTTCGTTCGAGGCGTACTCGGCAAGCAACTGCCCGCCGTTCGGTATCGCCGTGTCGGTCACGCCGGCACCGCCGTCGCTGGTGAACGTTACGCTGTATCCGATGTCGTCTCCGTCCGCGTTTGCGAGGATGGACGCCGTGCCCGCGTCCGCGGTCGCCGAGTACGCGTAGAGCTCCCATCCGCCGGTGTTGTTCGTCGTGACGTCGATCGTCGCGATACTCACCGTCGTGTTCGCCGCGGGAGCGTGCAGCGTCAGATTGTCCGCGTTCGCGTCCGGGGTCACCGTGAGCGAGAGCACCAGCGGAACGCTGCCTCCAATGTTGATCGTGTCGCCGTTCGCGCCGAACGCCAGCGCCGGTGCGAGGAAGAGCACCGCGACCACAGCCATGATCCTGAGCATGCCTTTCATGAAACCTCCGTAGAATCGGCATTCAGCATTTTTGATTTCATGGACATTCTATCATAAGTCGATCGGCGCATCGAGTACTTTTTCCAAATTTCTTTCAGATCTCCTTTTTCGCCGGGTTGTGCTCCGGCGCGGGTCCGATCGAAAGTTTTTTGACGATCGCACGTCGCAGTGCTACGATCATGGAAAACCAATCGCTCGCGTGCGGGACGCGCGGAGCTCCCCGGCGAAGCCGGATCAGCGTCGTCCGCCGGCCGGCTCGCCGTCTCATCCGGGAGGTACCCCATGAACGACCAGCGCTACCCCACCCCCACGCTCGATCTCGTGCGCGCACGACGGCAGAGCATGCCGCCGGCCCTGCGTCGTATCGCCGAGTTCGTGCTCGATCGACCCGACCGGGCCTTCAAGATGTCCACCACCGAGCTCGCCCGGGAGACCGGGACGAAGAGCGAGTCGACCGTCGTGCGCTTCTACCGCGCGCTCGGGTTCGAGAGCTACCACGAGTTCAAGGTGACGCTCGCGATCGACGTCGGCGGCAACCGCGTTCTGCACGCGGTCGAGGACATCGACCGCGACGACACCACCGCCACGCTCATCACGAAGTACTTCGCCGGCGCGGAGCAGATGCTGCGCATGAACGCCCGCGTGCTCGACGCCGAGCTGCTCGACCGCTGCGCGGATCTCCTCGAGCGATCGCGCCGCGTCATCCTGCTCGGGCAGGCGGCGTCCTCGGCGGTCGCGCTCGACGCGTACCACAAGTTCAGCCTCCTCGGGTTCGACTGTCACTGGAGCGTCGACCCGCACGCGAACGCGATCGCGCTCGCCGACCCGCAGCCCGGAGACGTGGTGTTCTGCGTCTCGCACTCCGGCGAGAGCCTGGACGTCGTCGAGCCGATCCGCACCGCGCGACCGACGGCGAAGGTGATCGCGCTCACCGAGTCGCCCGACTCGCCGCTTGGGCGCGTGGCAGATGTCGTGCTCCCGGTGGTCACCGAAGAGATGAACTACCGCACCGACGCGGTGATCGCGCGCGTGGTGCAGACGTGTATCGTGGGAACGCTCTTCCTCGCGCTGCTGCTGCGTCGCGGAGACGAGGGCGAGGAGCGCGTCTCCCGCGCGCGCCGGTCGCTCTCGCACCTGAAGTACTGACGCGCGGCCGGGTCCGCAGCGGGCGAACGGGTTGCCGGGGCGGGCGGTGGCGTGCGGCCGGGCGCCGCTCGCGGCAAGATCGAAAGAATTTCGATTTTGATTGGCCAGTAAACCTGAAATCGGAACAACTTTCTTGACACGGGTCGGCGTTCCGTAGGATGCTGGGGCGGGCGAACAACCCGAGACGAGGATTCTATGGCCACGAATACGCGCGCTTCATTCGATCTCGTCACGCTGGGCGAGCCGCTCGTCGGCATCTACCCGACCGACGAAGGCCCGGATATCTGCCGGGCCGCGCTCGGAGGCGATACGTCGAACGTGGCGCTCGCCGCAGCACGGCTCGGTCTGTCGGTCGCCTACGCGAGCGCGGTGGGCGACGACCCCTACGGCGCCCGGTTTCTGCGGGCGTGGAAGGACCGCGGCGTGGACACCTCGCTCGTCGCGCGCGACCCGGATCGCTTCACCGGGCTGTACGTCATCTCGTTCGACGAGGACGGCCACCGGTTCGCGTACTACCGGACCGGCTCCGCGGCGAGCGCGTACGAGCCGACCGACGAGATGCGCGAAGCGATTGCGTCGGCACGGGTTCTGCACGTGAGCGGGATCAGCCAGGCGATCAGCCGGCACATGGTCGAGCTCTCGTTCTCGCTCATGGAGGAGGCGAACGCGACGGGAACGCTCGTCTCCTACGACGTGAACTACCGCCCGGCGCTCTGGTCGCCGGCGCTCGCCGGCGCGGTGGCGCAGCGAACCATCCGCGACCACGCGGACCTCGTCTCGGCGAATCGCACCGAGCTCGATCGGCTCGGGCTCGCCGGCTCGCCTGAGGAGTTTCTCACCAGCACCACGGCCCGGTGTCGCGCAGTCGCGGTTCGCGACGGTGCGGCCGGCTCGACCGTGCGCGTGGGCGAACGGATCGCTTCCGCACCCGCGTGCAAGGTGGACGTCGTGGACACGGTGGGCGCCGGGGACGCCTTCGACGCCGCGTTCATCAGCGCGCTTCTTTCGGACTTCGATGCGGACCGCGCGGTGCGGTTCGCCAACGCCGTCGCGGCGCTCACCTGCACCGCGACCGGCTCGACCGACGGTCACCCGACCCGCGAGCAGGCCGAGGATACGATGCGCGCCTGCTTCGACAATACACAGGAGAGAAAAGCATGAAAGCACGAGAGTACATCGGCATCATTCCCCCGCTTCTGACCCCGTACACCACCGACGGGGAGGTCGACGAGGCGGCGCTGCGTCGCCTGCTCGACTTCGTCGTCCCGCACGTACACGGGCTCTACCCGGTGGGAACGTACGGCACCGGTCCGTTGATGACGTTTGACGAGCGCACGCGCGTGCTCGAGATCATACTGGACCACGTGGCCGGGCGGATCCCGGTCGTCGCGCACGTGGGCGCGCCGTCGGCCCACATCGCGGTCGAGCTCGCGAAGCACGCGAAGAAGGCCGGTGCGGCCGGAATCGGCGCGATCTCGCCCTTCTACTCGCCCGGGCTTCCGGAGGACAACCTCTACGCCTACTTCGCCGCGCTCATCGACGCGGTGAACGAGGAAGACTTCCCGGTCTTCGTCTACAACAACGCGCACTACTCGCAGAATACGATCACCCCCGCGCTCCTCGCCAGGCTCGCCGAGCACGGACTGCGCGGCTGCAAGGACAGCTCGTTCGACCTGGTGAACTTCTACCAGTACACCGACGCGGTCGCCGACTACCCCGACTTCAACGTGATCGTGGGGACCGAGGCCTTCATGGTCGCCGCCTTTGACGCGGGGGCGATCGGGACCGTCTGCGGCATCGGGAACATCTTCCCGGAGCTGTTGCGCGAGACCTACGACGCCTACCAGTCGGGCGACCGGGAGAAGGCGATCGAGCTGCAGCGTCGCATCCTGCGGGTGCGCAAGATCATCAAGGCCGGCCCCACGGTGCCGATCATGCACGCGATCCTGCGAATGCGCGGAGTCGACGCAGGCTCGTCGCGCGCGCCGCTCATTCCCGTGCCAAAGGCGCTCGAGGAGCAGGTTCGGGGCGGGCTCGCCGAGCTCGGCCTGCTCAGCGGCTGATCGCGACCCAGGGCGGCTCGGCGGCCGCGACCACCTGCGTCAGCTGCCGGGTGGCCCACTCGCGATGCCCGTCCTCGAACCCGCGGAACGAGCACTCGACGACCATGATGAGCGCGAGGTAGAGGTCGTAGAGCCATACCCGCTGGGCTGCCGCCGCCGGCGACCTCTGCTCTGCGCCCGCCTGCCCCGCACCCGCCCTGGCGCTGTACGCGGCCCGGAACTCGTGCGAGGCGCCGGCGAAGGAACGGAAGAAGAACTCCATCAGGGGATCGCCCCAGATCGCGCGGTCGACGTCGATGATGCCGCTGACCCGTCCGCCGGACACGAAGACGTTGCCCGGGTGGAGATCCCACAGAACCAGGCCTGGCGTGTCGACCTCGTCCAACGCAGCGCGTCCGCGGCTGCACGCGTCAAGGATCGCGTCTCCGGGAACCGGCAGGACCGTGCCGGTGTCGGCGGCGTCGAGCAGGACGTCGTCGACCATCGCAGTGAAGGAATCAGCCCACGAACCCGAGGCGCAGCGATCGTCGAGGTAGCGACCGTACCGCGGGCCTGCGATCGCGTTCACCCTCGCGCTGATCGTACCGAGCTCGGCATCGATCGACGAGCGCTCTTCCGGCGAAAGACGGTCGCGCACCCGGCTGTACGCTTCGCCGGGGACGTAGTCCATGATGAAGTAGTCGTGGTCGATCAAATCGCGGCTCTCGTCAAAGGCGAGCACGGCCGGAACCGGGACGTCGTCTACGCCGGCGAGGAGACGGAGCACATCGACCTCAACCTGCATGAGGTCGCGTTCGTAGCGCATGACCGGATGGACCGGCGGAGGCGAAACCTTGATGACAACGGACCGCCCGTCATCCAGCTCGAGCCGGTAGATCGTGTTGAACCATCCGTCGGTGAGCTCATCGGCCTCGACGACAGCGAGACCGAGCGCGTGCGCGGTGAGCCGGGAGAGCTGCTCTTCGGTGAGCGAGATCTTCGTCGTGCTGTTCATGGGGTACCCGCGCCCAAGTCTCGCCGCCGTCGCGGCGAGGGTCAAGAGCGGGCAATCGGGCGAGCGGCGGCCTAGAACCGGCCGCCGTATTCACTCGCGTTGATCGCGACTTCGTTCTTCACGCGCTCGACGTTGCGGCTGATCGTGGAGCCCGAGCGCCACGCGCGGGCAAACCGCTCGGAGGCGCGCCGGAGCAGCACTCGCGAGAACCAGCCCGCGATCCGCGTGCCGAAACGTCGCGTGAAGCTCGCGACCGCGTCGTCCGGCGAGGCCGACGGGCGTTCCTGCTTGAGGTAGTACCAGTGGTCGGAGACCTCGATGTAGAGGTCGCCGATGCTCTGATCGGGGAAGGCGCGGACCGCCTCCTGCCGCTCGAGCGCGTCGAGCAGCGGCTTCATCACGGTCCGTTCCCACGAGTAGGCGGCGTGGGCCCAGTCGACCATCGCGTCGCTGCGGAGGTCGAGGAGATACTTGTGCGTGCCGATATGCTCTTCGATGCGGTCCCAGGCGTCGCCGCGCCGGAACTGCACCCCGCGCTCGCCGAGCTGCTTCTGCACGACGGTGCGGACGTCGTTCGAGTCGGTATTCTGGTCGTTCTCTGCTGTGATTGTGTTGTTCATACGCTTCATCTCGTAGCAATATACCGAAACGCAGAGATTTTTCAAATTTCTGCTTGACAAATCAGCGAATTCACCCTTTCCGTCCGCGTTTTTGCTTGCAATCCAAAACGCCCAATAGGTATTTTTCACCGAGGAGGACCCCATGAATCGCACCTACCGCGTCTCCGTACTGCTCGTCGTCTTCGCGCTCCTCGCCGCCGTGGCGTTCGCCGAAGGCGGACAGGAGTTCACGCAGGAAGAGATCGACCAGCTCGAAGTATGGACCGGCGAGCGGATTACGTTCACGAAGGCCGACGGCGCCGACCCGACGCTCGAAGAGAACCAGGACCGGATCACCGACAGCGTCTGGATCACCCGGGGCAACGACGGCGGACAGATCTTCAACATCGCCCAGCGCGAGCGCTACTCGAAGCAGGAGAGCCCGGTCGGGACGCTCTGGGCCGTCGGCACCACCGACGATCTGCCCGACCTGCAGTTTGCGCCGTTTCGACCGGCGGTAGGCTCACCGAAGGACATCGCGGGGAAGGACCTCGTCATGTTCATCGTCGAAGAACGCATCTTCATCGACGTGCGGTTCGTGTCGTGGTCACAGGGCAAGCGGGGCGGCTTCGGCTACGAGCGCACGACGCCGTAAGGCGCTCGTGCCGACGCCGTAAGGCGCTCGTGCCGACGCCGTAAGGCGCTCGTGCCGACGCCGTAAGGCGCTCGTGCCGACGCCGTAGCCGGCCCTACACGAAAAGCTTGTCCAGATACTCCGGCTTGTCGCCGAACGGCGCGGCCGCGCCCGACGCGACCTCGTACATCCGCTCGTGCGCGGTGCGCGCGGCGTCGCAGATCTCCGGATACGGACGGTGACACACGTCGATGAAGCCGATCTGGTACGCCTCGCCGTCGAACCGCCCGATCGCCGACTGGTCGTAGATCGTGAAGTAGTGCACGCCCACGCAGTTCGGGTCGGCGGCCGCGCTCTCGGTGTAGTAGCGGTACGCCCTGCCGCGGTCGGTCTGGGTGGCCACCCGTCCTATCCCGCTACCCGGCAGGCCCGCGTCGAGCGCGCCGAAGTGCCACTCCCCGATCATCACCGGCATACCGAGCAGTTCGTTGATCTTCGCGTGCACCTCGCGCGGAGGTCGCTCCTGGTAGCAGTTCATGCTGAACACGTCGAAGCTCCGCATCCCCGGTAGCGCCCATTCCGGGGGCACCGTATAGTAGCGCACGCCCAGGTTGAGGTGGTTCGGGTCGATCTTCCGGCACGCGTCGGTGAGCGCGGTGAAGTAGCGCGTGACCATCTCGCCGGAGAACTCGGCGCAGTCGGCACGCGCTGTCTCGCCGAGCGCGTGCGCGAATCGGCCCGCCCTCACCTCCGCCGCCGTCACGGGAACGCCCCACGCGGAGGCGAGCGATGATTCGGAGCCGTACTTCTCGAGGAGGAACTCCGCAAACCGGTCGCGCGCGGGTCCTGCTTCGTAGCTGTAGAGCATGCCCTCCGCCGGCGTCTGCGACGCGAAGCCCCACGTCGGTTCGTTCATGAGGAAGTAGCCGATCATCGCGGGATCGTCCACCGTGTCCTCGAGCTGCGAGGCGAACGCCGCCACGTCCTGCGTGAAGCGTTCGTCGTAGACGTCCGGCAGGTTTCGGAAGACCGTGGGGGTCTGCGTATCGCCGGCGAAGAGGTGGCGCACGTACGGCATCGCGCCGGTGCGGGTGAGGTCGCGGTCGGACCAGTTCGCGAGCGTGTTGAAGCCGGTGTCGCGCATCCACGCGAGCACGATCGTCTGCCACTCCTCGCGCCACCGCTCGCCGAAGACGCGGTGGAAGTTCGCGCCCAGGTAGTTGATGTACGAGCCGAGCAGGCGATGGCTGTGCGCGGTGCTCTCCATCACCTCCTCGTCCGGGATGTGCTCGAGCGCCGATTCCAGCCCGCGGTGCGCCGAGTCGATGATGGGCATCACGCTGTCGAGGCCCGCCGACCAGAAGGGATGGCCGTCCGGGTCGATCAGCCACCACCGCTGCCCGTCGTGGTGCGTCCGGAAGAAGCCGGTCGCCTCTTCCTGCCTCGCGCTCCACCCGCCCCAGCGCGAGAACGCCGCCGGCCAGGCCCGGGAGTCGGCCTGCGCGCGCTGCGTCTCGAGCCGCTCGGTGAGCTCGGCGACGTCCTTCGTGCGCCACGGCCACTCGTGGATCGTGCTCTGCCCCAGCTCGTCGAGGAGCTTCCCCTTCGGCAGCACGAGCTCGTCGAGAAGCGGCGGCTCGTCCGCGGTCGCCTGAAGCGGCGTCGCGGCGAAGCGCATTCGGCCGTAGTCCTTGCGGTAGACCTCGAGCACGGCCCGGTCGACCTTCGCCGGGTCCACGACGTCGCCCCACGCCATCGGCTTGAGCCAGGCTCCCTCGCGCTCGTAGCGCCACTTCGCCTGGTTCACCATCGCGAGGGGCATCCGCAACCGCGCGGAGACCTGCGGCAGCAGCGCGAACAGCAGGTTGAACACCGGGCCGTCGTCGCCCTGATGGAGATTGAGGTGGAAGGTGGTGAACGACGTCCCGTCGAGGAGGAGATCGCAGGTGAGGAATCGCATCCCCTCGAGCGTCCCGGCGGGGAACCGGTACTCGATTCCCGACCCGGCCTGCTCGCACGAGTACCATCGGCCCCCGGTCAGGGGCGCGCCACCCGAGTCGTCCGCCGCTTCGGCGGTGAGGTCGCCTGTGAGTCTGGTGATGTCCATGGAGTGCTCCTTTCGCCCTCGCGGGCGTCGTGTTCGTAATCAGGGCCGGCCGAGGTCGAGCGAGAACCGCGCGTCGCGGTCGCAGACGAGAGAACCTTCGGCGTCGAGGTCGAGCCGGGCGACCTGCAGCGACGACCGGCGGGGATCGCCGGTCTCGCGCCCCGGATGGGTGAAGTAGAAGACGTACGCCTCCTCGCCCCGCACGAGCACGTCCGCGTGGCGTCCGACGTCGTTGTCCTCGTGGCGGGTTCCCGGCGTGTCCAGGATATCGGCCTGCCGGACCCAGCTCCGGCAATCCTCGGAGCGCATCACGAGCTGCCCCTTCCAGTAGTCGGCGATGAGCCAGTACGCGCCGCGCCAGCGGAAGACGTTCGGCCCTTCGTGCCCGAACTCGGTCACCACCGGTCCGGCGACGCGCCAGGTGAACAGATCGTCGCTGTCCGCGGCGTACGTATGGCTCGAGTGGCCCTCGTCCTTGTACCACATGCGCCAGCCGCCGTCGGGAAGCTCGTGGACCGCGGCGTCGATCACCCGCGGCGAGTCGAGGTCGAGGACCGACTCCAGCCGCCAGCTCCAAAGGTCGTCGCTCGTGTAGTGGACGATGCGCCGATCGTACTCCCAGGTGGTGGGTACGCCGCGTACGTAGCTCGCGTACATGTGGTAGCGCCCGTCGTGGAAGAGCACCTCCGGCGCCCAGAACGTGTTCGTACCCGGCTCGAACTCCAGACCGCCGATCGTGCCCCGGTATACCCAGGTCGCACCGCCGTCGTGCGAACAGGCCACGCCGATCCGCGTCCCGTGGAGCCAGCTCTTGCCGATCGCCGGGGCGGTCGCGCGGCGGTTCGTGTAGAGGATCCACCACGCCCGCTCGTTCCGGTTCCAGATGATCGCGGGGTCCGCCGCCCCGTCGTAGACGGGATCGCGGAAGAGCGGGGCCGGCGGTGTCACGGGTCGTGGGTCGTTCATGCAGTCTCCAGACGCACGCTGCAGCCGTGTCCGGAGCCACAGACGTGCTGCACCGTCGTACCACGAGCGTCGCCGGGTGTCAATTCGCGATGTCACTTGATGACAGCCGCCGCCGAACGGTGGCACAATGGCGCCAATGCACACCATGAAACGCAACATCGCAGTCGAAACCGAAGACGCCTCGACTCCACCCCGGTTCGAGCACGATTTCATCGATCCGGCCGCCGGCTACGACGCGTGGGGCGGGATCGCGGTCGGCGACTTCGACGGAGACGGACGCCCGGAGCTCACCACCGGTGGCAAGGGAGGCGGGTTCTTCTTCGTCTACGACTACGACCCCGCGACGCGAGCGTGGTCCCGGTCCACGATCACGATGGACGTCTCGCCGCAGGTCAGCGCCGCAGCGACAGATCTGGACGGCGACGGCCGCGCGGAGGTCGTCGTGGGCGAATGGGGACCTCGACTGCTCTACTTCGTGTGCGACGACGGAGGGCTCGACGCGTGGAGGATGCACGCGGTCTACGAGGGACTGGAAAACCCGCACGATCTGCTCGCCGCCGATCTGACCGGGAGCGGCCGCGACGACGTCGTCGTGCGCGAGAAAGACGGCAGCCTCTACCGGTTCGTCCCTCCCGCCGACCCGACGGCTGCGTGGCCCGCCCGGGTCATCGCGACCGAGCTCGAAGGCGACGGAACGGTGGCCGCCGCGGTCACCGCGACGAAGGGGCTGGACATCATCACGAATCAGTGCTGGTTCGAGAACGCCGCGGGCGACGGGTCGCGGTGGGTTCAGCGCCCACTCCTGCCGGACGGCTGGGACTTCCACCCGGAGAGCCGCATCGCGTACGGCACCGTCGGCGACGACCCGACGCCCGTGCTCGTCGTGACCGAATCCGAGATCCGCGACGCCCGGATCGCCGTACTGCGGTTCGTGTCACCGGATCGGCCGTGGGAGCCGGAGCTCCTGGTCGACCGGGACGCCCACCTGGGCGGGCTGCATACGCTTCAGATCTGCGACCTCAACGGAGACGGACGAAACGAGGTGTTCACCGCCGAGATGGAGAACGAGCGCACCGACGGCACGACGCGCCGACCCCGATGGTGGACGCTGTCGCTGCGCGACGGAAGGTGGAGCAGGCGCGCGATTCTCGACCGGAACCTGGGCGCGCACATGGCGACGGCCGCGGACTACGACGGCGACGGGCGCCTCGAGGTCGTGGGGAAGATCTGGAGAGCGAACGCGGTGAACGGAGCCGACGGGCAGAACCACGTCGACTACCTCCGGCGGGTGTGAGCGCCCGGCCGCGTGGGCCGGGCCGCGTGGGCCGCCCGTCGGCCCCGGCCCGCGCGAGCCACCGGCTCAGAACCCCTTGTAGCGGCCGTGCTCGTCGCGCCAGACCTGGTACGAGCCCCACTTCTCGCGGCACGCCTTGTCGAGCTTGAAGATCCGCGGGATCGCCCACTCCTTCGGTGGGAGCTGGTCGGCGACGAAGCGGCTGAACGCCTTCAGGTTGTAGCAGGGGATTGCCGCGAACATGTGGTGCTCGAGGTGGTACTCCATCCGCCAGTACAGGAACGAGGTGAGCGGGTCGAGGATCGCGTCGCCGCACGAGACGCGGAAGTCGGGGTGGTTCGCCTCGCACGCCGCGTGCTGGTGGACGCCGGCCATGAACCCCATGAAACGCGCGCCGTAGAAGGGCGCGAAGGTGACCAGCAGCGGCAGGAACCAGAGCCCGGCAGCGATGCACGCTGCGGTGAAGACCGCGTGGATCACGAGGTTCGCGACCGCGAGCCGGTAGACCTGCTTGCGCTCCTTCTCGCTCGCCTTCTGGAGGACGAAGCGCTCCCACGTGTCGAGCTTCGGGCCGCGGCCGCGCCACCCCTTGCTCGTGGGCGTGATCGTGAAGAGTCGGTAGAGGTTGTGGACGAGCGACTTCACGTGGACGACGCGGAAGAAGAGGTCGAAGATGAGCCGCGGCTTGAGCTCGACGTAGCCGGGCACGTCCTCCCCGTCGCTGCCGTGATGGAGCGTGTACTGGTGGTGGAACTTCGTGTGACTGAGGCGGTAGAGGTGCGGGCTGTACGGCCAGTACAGGATCCCGTAGAGCGTCGTGAAGCCCACGTTCAGCCATCTGCTCGCGAAGACCGTCTTGTGCGAGAGCTCGTGGATCGCGTTGCCGAAGAACCCGTAGAAGGTGCCGTGGACGTAGAGCGCGAGCGCCATCAGCACCCACCGCTGGTTCGCAAAGGCGAGATAGGCGAGCGTCCCGGTCGCCCCGATCAGCAGCAGGAACGAGACGGCGTAGAGCAGGCCCTTCGCGTCGCTCCGCGTCGTGAACCGGCGCAGGTCATCGCGAGAGATGTTCACGCGGACCCAGTCGATCTTTCGGTGGCTCCACTCGGTCAGAGGATTCCACGTAGCGATGTCACTCATTCCGCCAGATTATCACCGCTTTGCTCAGGTTACAAGCGCACGTTGTCGTCAGGGCCGATCGACACACGCCGCGAGCGACCGGGCAGAGGCCCGCGCGTCGCCGGCAGCTGCCGCCGCCGGGCTGCCACCTACCGCCGCTCGGTGATCTGCGACGGGTCCCAGTCGCCGTTCTCGGCGATGCTGCGCTCGGCCTCCTCGAGCAGCCCGAGCGAGATGTCGTGACGACCGCCCTCGTACGGCGTCTCGAGCCAGACGGCGAGCATGTCGAGCGCCTCGAACACGCCGGTGACCTTGCCGCCCAGGCAGAGGATGTTCGAGTCGTTGTGCGCCCGAGTCATCCGCGCCTGGTAGGTGCTCGTGCAGTGCGAGGCTCGCACGCCGCGGTAGCGGTTGGCCACGAGGCTCATGCCGATCCCGGTCGAGCAGATGAGCACGCCGCGTGCGATCTCTCCGCGCGATACCGCGCTCGCGACCTCTCCGGCGTAGTAGGGATAGCGGACGATCTCCTCGCCGTCGCAGCCGAGGTCGCGATACGCGATGTCGTGGTCGAGGAAGTAGCGCACGAGCTCGCGCTTCATCGTATAGCCACCGTGGTCGTTCGCGATCCAGATACGCGGGTCACTGTCCTTCGCCATGGTCTTCCTCCCTACGAGAACGCCGTCATCCTTCGATAGAGCAGGTCGAAGGCGGCGTCCCGGTCGATATGATAGCAGCGAAGCATCCGGCCGAGCTCTCCGGTAAACCGGTAGGCGAGGTCCCAGCCGACCTCCGGACAGTCGGTCTCCTCCCAGCAGGCGATCGCCGGATCGGCGAGCGCGGCGACGTCTCCCAGGTCGAAGAACCCCTTCCCGGTGCTCGCCCATTCCGGCCGCGAGGTGCGGTACTCGTGCAGGTATCGCCCAAGCTCGCCGTGCGGAGCGAGGCGACGCTCGGTCTCCTCCATCGTCGCGCGCAGATAGGTCCCGGTATCGAAGAGGACGAATGGCAGGCTCGAGGAGAAGAGCGTGCGCGCCGCGCGCACGTCGCCGTAGACGTTGAAGTTCGCGCACTTCTCCGGCCAGTGCGTGCGGCCGTGCCAGAAGGCGACGACGCGGTCGGCGATCTCCGGCCGGGCCAGCCACGCCGAGGCGATGTTCGTCGCCGAGCCCAGGCTCACGACCCACAGCGGGTCGTCCGGCGTCGACGCCATCGCCCGCTCGACGATGAAATCGACACCCTCCGACGGCGAGGGCTCCCGGCTGTAGCGCATGGGATCCGATCCGGGCAGCACCGGAAAGCTTCCGGCCATCCCGGCCTTATCGAGGACGAGCTCGATCTCCGCCACCGACTTCGCGACGCTGCCCGGCCCGCCCCACGAGTTGTCGAAGTTCGCGCCCACGAACCCCTCGATCGCGAAACGCTCGGGACACGCGAGCGCGAGCGCAATCGCGTACTGGTCGTCGATCTCGTTCTTCGCGTCGGCGTCGATCACCACGCGCAACCGCCTGCCTGTCGGCGGGATGGACGGTACGCGCCGTACGGATTCGTCCACGATGCCTCCCGTCCCGATCCGTTCGGAACACTGCGATCCTACCACATCGGCGGGGACGCGAGCCAGCCGCGCAGGCGTACGCACGCGCGCAGCCGGCCCGGCACGCCCGTCACGAAGAACTGTGCCGCACACCCCTCCCGACGTCTTGACGCCCGGCAACGATCCGCACACTGTTTGTGAATCGGAGGCAGGCATGCTCGATCTTGCGAAGTACGAGGGCAACGCCGACTACGCGGAGCTCGTTGCCGAGATCAAACGACTGCGCGGCGTGGCGTCGCGGTTTGCAGAGGTTTCCCAGATGATCACCGCGGACGCCGAACCGCTGCGCCCCGACACGGTGCGCTGCGAGGAAATCTGCAGGCGCAAGGCCCGCGAAGCGCTCGACACCTGGAAGAAGCTGTAGTCGAGGCCGAAGCACCGGGTCGCGGTCCGGCCGGCGCCGGCACCCGCTACGGGCGGGGGCCCCGTCCGCTTGGCCCGAACGGCACCATGCGGTAGGGTGGCCGCATGAGTACGCACGACACGCACGCCACCCCCGGGCCGGTTTCGGTATCGGGAGACGGTCACTACTTCGAAAACCCCGACGGCTCGGCGTTCTTCTACCTCGCCGACACCGTCTGGATGCTCTTCAACAAGCTCCGCGAGGAGGAGGCCCGCGAGCTCTTCGCCGACCGCGCGAAGAAGGGCTTCACGGCAATCCAGGCGGTCGTCTTCCGCGACCTCTTCGAGCCCAACACGCCGAACGCCTACGGCGTGCGCCCCTTCGCGACCGACGAGGACATGCGGTCGGTGAGGATCAACCCCGAGTGGCTCGACTACGTCGTCCGCCTCACGGCGATCGCCGGTGAGCACGGGCTCGTCATGGGTATTCTCCCCACGTGGGGCGACAAGTGGAACGAGCACTCCAACTCCGCCGGGCCGGTGATCATGGACCGCGAGTCGGCGCGTGAGTACTGCCGCACGCTCTCGGACGCGCTCGCCGATCAGCCGAACGTGATCTGGATCCTCGGCGGCGACAGCCCGGTGCAGCGGCAGGAGTACGCGGACACGATCCGCGCGATGGCAGACGGCATCCACGCCGGCGGCAGCGCCGACCGCCTGATCGCGTTCCACCCTTCGGGGATGGGCACCTCCGCCATCTTTCACGCCGAACCGTGGCTCGCCTTCAACGCGCTGCAGACGAGCCACTTCAAACCGAACATACCGGGCTACCTCTACATCGAGCGGCTGTTCGCCGAGCAGCCCGCAAAGCCGTGCCTCGACATGGAACCGAACTACGAGCTGAGCCCCATGTTCGTGGCCCGCGGCGGGCCCGAAGGCCAGCCCTACACCGCGGTCTTCAGCGACTACGACGTGCGCAAGAGCTACTACCGCACCGTCCTCCACGGCGCGGCCGGGTTCACCTACGGGTGCGATCCCATCCGACAGCTCGTTCGCGAGGGAGACCGGATCCACGTCTGGGCCGATGTGGGATTGCCCACCTGGCGCGAGTCGCTTCAGGCGCCGGGCTCCGCCCAGCTCGCGCTACTCAGACGGGTACTCGAGGAGCGCTCCTACACCACCCGGGTGCCCGCGCAGGAGCTCCTGCTGCCGCACCGCCAGACACCGGCGTGGCCGGACCGCATGGCGATCGGCCTCGACTTCGCCGGACAGCAGAACACCGACCCCGCCTCGCACATCGCCGTCGCGCGCTGCTCCGAGGGTCGGTGGATCATGGCCTACCTCCCGGTACGCCAGCTCGCCGACCTGGACACGAGCGGTCTCGCCGGCGCGCGCATCCGGGTCCGCGTCTACGACCCCGCCGCCTGTCGCCTCGACCACGAGTACGAGACGCCCAACACCGGCCTCTTCCGCTTCGTGCCGGATCGCGACCTCGACTCGCTCCTCGTGCTCGACGCGGTTGGCGGTTGACGAGCGTATGCCTACATTATGACACAATTAGGAGTTTTAGAGTGAGAGCGATAATGCTGCTTCTGATTGTGGCGGGCCTCGCAGGCGCCGCGGAACCGGAATTCCTCGTCGACGACTTCGGCGAACCGGGCGTCTCCGCGGTGGGCACGCGGTGGGAAGGCTTCACCGACCGCGTGATGGGAGGCCGATCGACCATGGAGGCCGGTTACCGCCGCACGGCCGACGGCACCGTGCTCGCGATGGCCGGCTCGGTCTCGCTCGAGAACAACGGCGGGTTCATCCAGGTGCGTGTGCCGCTCGCGGCGAACGGAACCTTCGACGCCTCCGACTACGCGGGCATCGCGCTGGTCGCGCGGGGCAGGCCCGGCGCGTATCGTATCCACCTGCGCACGCGCCATACGCGTCTGCCGTGGCAACTCTACGCGGCACCGCTCGAGGTGACCGACGAGTGGCGAACGATCGTCGTACCGTTCTCCTCCTTCGAGCCCGACTCGGTACGCCGCGGCCTGGATCGCTCGGCGCTCAGCTCGCTCGCGATCGTCGCGTACGGAGAGGAGTTCGACGCGGAGATCGAGCTGCGGCGGATAGCGCTCCAATAGGCGCGCGACGGGGCTCGGGCGCCTTGCCCGGCGGGTACGGGCGTGAGATGATCGGGCTGCGAGTCGGCCACGGCTGCCGGACCGCAGGAGGCTCGCCATGGCGAAAGCGCCGCGCCTGTGGGTCCTCGTCGCGATCTACTGCATCGAGAACTTCACCGGAAGCGGCATGGCGGACTGGATCCTCGGTCCCGACGACGACGTGTACGCGGTGCTCATCCTGCATCCGCGGGTCTTCTCGATGAGCGCGTCCGAGCTCATCACGCTGCGGGCGTCGAGCGCGTTTCGCGCCGACGATCCCGAATCGGTCCTCGAAGTGGAGCTCGACGAGGAGGTGAGCGCGCTCGACTACATCGTGCTGCACGAATCGACCCACATCGTCGACTACGCCGAGCGCCACACCCCCTGCGTGGAACCGTCCATGATCGAGCTCGTCGGTCCCTCCGAGCGCGAGACCGCCTTCACCGACGCGGCGTGGACCGCTTACGACGAGACCGCGCCGCGCTTCGATTTCCCCCACCGAAGCAGGCTGCGCTACTACGGCCTCGCCGGCGATCCGCTCCTCTCGAACCGGGAGCTGGCGGCCGCCTACGCGCACCTCGCTCGCACTCCGTTCGTATCCCTGTACGCGAGCGCCAACTGGGCGGAAGACTTCGCCGAATACGTCACCTTCTTCTACCTCACGCAGGTCCGGGGGCACTCGTACGCGCTGCGCGTTCGCCGGGCCGGCGAGATCGCCGTCGAGCTCGAGCCGATGCGCTCGCCCGAGGTCCTCGATCGCGCGCGGTACCTCGAACCCGATCTTCTCGCCCCGGCCGAAGACGCCGCCACGGCGGTTGCACGAGGCGGGTCGATCGGAATACGCTGAGGCCGGAGGAATAACCATGGCTCCAGTCGTCTCCCCACGTTCGGTCACGCCCCGGTCGGGCTCCTTCTCCTTCGGTCCCGAGTGCACGATCGCCGGCATCCACGACGAAGACCGCCTGCCGGCACGGCAGCTCATCGCCGAGCTCGCGCCGGCCGGATGCCGCGCCCGGTTCGCGACGCGCACCGACGACGCGGCGATCGTGCTGCGTCGAGCACGCGCGATCACCAACCCCGAAGGTTACGAGCTGTCGATCTCGCCCGACCGCGTAGTCGTGTCCGCACCGACTGCCGCCGGCACCTACTACGCGATCCAGACGCTCCGCGAGATCGTCCGCACCGAGGGGCTCACGGTCGCCGCCCGGGAGATCGCCGACGAGCCCGATTTCGCCCGGCGCGGGTTCTACGTCGACTGCAGCCGCGGCAAGGTGCCGACGGTGCAGACGATCCGGGAGCTCGTCGAGTGGCTCGCGCACTGGAAGCTGAACGAGCTCCAGCTCTACGTCGAGAACGTCTTCACCTTCGCCTCGCACCCGCGCATCGGCGAGGGCTACTCGCCGTTCACGCCGGAGGACATTCGCGCGATCGGCGAGCACTGCCGGCTCCATCACGTGCGGCTCGTCCCCTCGCTCACGAGCCTGGGCCACTTCGAGAAGATCCTGATGCTTCCCGAGTACGCCGATCTGGGCGAGCTGCCCGGCTTCCGCGACCTCCCCGGAGGAACGACGATCAACCCGCTCGACCCGCGCTCGCTCGAGCTCGTCGCCGACATGTACGACGAGTTCGTACCGCTGTTCGACGCGGTCGACTTCAACGTCTGCGGCGACGAACCGTGGGAGCTCGGTCAGGGACGCTCAAAGGGAAAGGCCGACGAGGTCGGCGTGGGGCGCGTCTACCTCGACTGGATGCTCGAGCTGCGCCGCCTCTCGGTACGCCACGGACGGCGCATGAACATGTGGGGCGACATCGTCCTCAAGCATCCGGAGATCATCCCCGACCTGCCGCCGGAGATCGTGCTCCTGAACTGGGACTACACGCCGAACGGACGGATGCTCACCCGAACCAACGAGTTCGCCGAAGCGGGACTGCCGCTCGTCTGCTGCCCGGGGACCAACGGCTGGCAGAGTCACGGGACCCGCCTGGGCATGAGCATGCGCAACATCCACCAGTTCGCAGGGATCGCCCGCGAGCACGGCGCCGAGGGCATCCTCAACACCGACTGGGGTGACGGCGGTCACCGCAACACCCTGGGCGTCAGCCTGCACGGAGCGGCGTACGGGGCCGCGTGCTCGTGGAACTACGGCGCGACGCCGGGACCCGAACGCGACGAGTTCACGCGCACCTTCACGGCCGCCGTATTCGGCGACGAGAGCGGAGCGCTCGCGTCGTACCTGCGGACGATCGGCGACGACGAGTACGGACAGTGGGCGTACCACGCGCTGCTCGAGAGCCTGCGGGAACCCCGAGCCTTCGGCCGGGATTTCGCGCAGGCGCGCACGCTCATCGACAAGGTGGAACTCTCAGACGACGAGCTCGCCGCGAAGATCGAGGCGGCGACGGGTCTCGCCGAGGCGGGCGTTCCCGTCGCGCCGACGGCAGCGACGCCGTCGTTCCTCGCCACCGCGCTCGAAGAGTTCGCGCTCGCGAACGCGATGAACCGCGAGGCGGCGAGGCGCGTGCTCTTCGCGCGCACGGTTCGCGGCGGCGGCTCGCTCGAGCCGACCGCGGCCCGCGATCACGGCGACCAGCTCGCCCGGCTGCGCGAGGAGCTCGCGCGCGTGTGGATGGCACGAAACCGGCCGTCGCGCCTCGCCGATTCGCTCATCGGGTTCGACGAGGCGATTGCGGAGCTGAACGCCCTGCAGTAGAAGCGCGCCCGGCGTCGTCGGCCGGACTCCCGGTGCCGCCGGCCCTCGAAAGTATCGGCTTGACGGCTCGCAGAACCGGGCTGACAATGGTTCTACAGCCATGAGTTCGATCACGTGGGTCCAGCCGGAATCCCTCGACGAGTTGCGCGCCGCGCTTCGCGACGGCGCGCGGCTGCACGGCGGCGGGACCGGCCTCATGCGAAACCCTCCCGCTCGCGGAACGATCGCCGATCTCTCGCGCCTCGGCATCGCCAATGCTCGTGCGACTGAGGCGTCGGTACAGGCCGGCGGCGCGGCTTCGATCGCGTCGGTCATCCGCGAGATCGGACGCGTCGAGCCCGATCACCTCGTCGTGAAGGCGCTTTCACGGATGGCCGCGCCGGCACTCCGCAACAGAATCACGCTCGGCGGGAGTATCGCGCTCTTTCCGCCGTGGAGCACCGTGGTGGGCCCGCTCCTCGCGGCGGGGACGAAGCTCACGCTCGTCGGAGCGCACGAGGGGACCGTCGGCCTCGAGGAGTATCTCGACCGCCGCGAGCTGCGAACGGGAACCGCGATCGTCGACGTGGACGTCGCGCTCACCCCCGGGCTGCGCAGCTCGTGGTTCGCCTTCACGCGTACTCGTTTCACCTACCCGCTCTTCTCGGTCGCCGCAATCGGTCGCGGCGAGAAGGGCATCATCGCCGATCTCAGGCTCGTCGTAACGGGCAACGCAGGCCGGTACTCGAGACTCGCTGAGCTGGAGAAACGACTCATCGGCTCTCCGGCCCCGCGCGAGCTCTCCGCCTCGGAGCTGGGCGCCCGCATCCCCGACCGGCAGGGCTTCAGCGGCGACTACCTCACGCACCTCGCCGCCGTCCGGATGAGACGGGCGATCGCGGCAGTCGCAGCGGACGATCCCGGGGAGGCAGCCACGTGAGCGACGCACGGATCACCGGCACCCTCTTCGTCAACGGACGCGAGCTCGCCGTGGGAATCGACCCTGCCGACACGCTGCTCGACACGCTGCGCTCGCACGGCCACACGGAGGTAAAGCGCGGGTGCGACCGGGGCGAGTGCGGCGCGTGCCTCGTCCTGCTCGACGACGTGCTCGTAAACTCGTGCCAGGTCTTCGCCGCGACGGCGATCGGGCGGACGGTAACGACGAGCGTCGGGCTCGCCGGCGACGGGCGCGCCGCGCGCATCCACGAGGGCTTCGCCGATTCCGGGGCGGTGCAGTGCGGGTACTGTACCCCCGGGATGGTGATGGCGGCGTGGTGGCTGCTGCGCGACACCCCGGATCCGAGCGACGAGGAGATCCGCGAGGCGCTTTCGGGGAACCTCTGTCGATGCACCGGCTACGTCAAGACGATCGACGCGGTGAGACTCGCCTGCGAAAGGATGGCCGACCATGGCTGACCGCACCGTCGTCGGACGATCGCTGCGCAAGATCGACGCGCTCTCGCTCGCCCGCGGGACCGAACCGTTCACCGCGGACGTGCCGCTTCACGACGCGCTGGTGTTGAAGTTCCTCCTCTCGAGCGAGCCCCACGCCGAGATCCGCTCGATCGATACCTCACAGGCCGAGTCGCTGCCGGGCGTGGCCGGCGTCTGGCACCACGGCAACTGCCCCGCCACGCTCTACACGACCGCCGGTCAGGGATTCCCAGAGCCGTCTCCCTACGACTACCGGATGTTCGACCACCGGGTCAGATTCGTCGGAGACCGCATCTGTCTGGTAGCCGCCGAATCCGGCCGGATCGCCGACGAGGCGCGCCGGCTGATTCGCGTCGGGCTCGATCCGCTCGCGCCGCTCTTCGATCCGGAGACCGCGATGGATGCGAATGCGCCGCGCCTCCACGACGAGGACGAGCACGCGGTCATCCCCGCGATGTACGAGCCGGAACGGAACGTCGCCGCCGGCGTCGACATCTCGGTGGGCGACACGAGCGAGGGCATGAGCGAGGCCGATTTCGTGGTCGAGGAGCGCTACACGACCGGGCAGGCGGCGCACGCTGCGCTCGAGCCGCACGTCGTGGCGTGCACGATCGACGGGCGCGGACGGCTGACGATCGTCTCCGCCACGCAGGTTCCCTTCCACGCGCGCCGCATCGTGAGCCGCGTCCTCGACATACCGATCCACCGCATCCGGGTCATCAAGCCACGGCTCGGCGGGGGCTTCGGCGCGAAGCAGGAAGTCCTGCTCGAGCCGTACGCGGCGCTCGTGACGCTCGAGACCGGCCGCGCGACCTTCTGCGAGCTCTCGCGCGAGGAGACCTTCACCTCCACCAGAACGCGCCACCCCATGCGGATCGTGCTCCGCACCGGGGTGAAGGAGAGCGGGGAGATCACGGCGCTCGAGATGGACGCGCTCATGGACACCGGCGCCTACGGCTCTCACGCGCTGACGGTCCTCTCCAACGCCGGCGCGAAGGTGCTGCCGCTGTTCAACAAGATCCCGAACATCGCCTTCACGGGCCGATCGGTCTACACGACGCTCCCGGTCGGCGGCGCATACCGCGGGTACGGAGCGACGCAGGGCTACTTCGCGCTCAACCAGCAGATCGACATCGTCGCCAGGCGGCTCGGCGTCGACACGCTCGACTACTGCAAGGCGTGGCATATCCGCGAGGGCGAGACCTCGCCGGTGTTTCGCGCGCTCGGCGAGGGCAAGGAGGGCGTCGACCAGGTGATCGAAAGCTGCAGCCTCGGTGAGTGCATCGACCGGGGCGCGGAGGCGATCGGCTGGCGCGCGAAGCGAGGCGCCCGCGAGGCCGAGGGCGACCGGGTTCACGGCGTGGGGATGGCCGTATGCATGCAGGGTTCGGGCATCCCGATGATCGACATGGGCGGCGCGACGATGAAGCTGAACGAGGACGGCTCGTTCAACCTCGCCGTGGGCGCGACCGACCTGGGAACCGGCTCCGACACGATTCTCGTCCAGATCGCAGCGGAGGCGCTCCGCGTGCCCGCCGAGCGTATCGAGATCCTCTCGTCGGACACCGACCTCACGCCCTTCGACGTGGGAGCCTACGCGTCGTCGACGACCTACGTCTCCGGCACCGCGGTCCGCAAGTGCGCGGACGCCATGGTCGAGGAAATGCGCGCGGTCGCGGCCGCGATGCTCGACGCTCCGGCGCAAGACCTCGTCCACGAGGAAAACCGCTTCGCTTCGTCTTCGGGCGCAGCAGCCTCGTTCGAGGAGATCGCCTACCGTTCGCTCTACGGCAGCGACCAGAAGCAGCTTCAGACCTCCGCGTCGCACACCTCGCCGGTATCGCCTCCGCCGTTCATCGCGCAGTTCGCCGAAGTCGCGGTCGACCGGGAGACCGGTGAGGTCGAGGTCGTCCACTTCGTGAGCGCGGTCGACTGCGGGCGGGCGATCAACCCGAAGCTCGCCGAAGGCCAGATCGAGGGCGCGGTCGCGAACGGGATCAGCTACGCGCTGACCGAGGAGTTCCTCTACAACGCCCACGGCCGCCTGACCAACGCGAGCTTCGGTCGCTACGGGCTGCCGACGAGCGCCGACACGCCTCGCATGACGACGATTCTCGTCCCGTCCGACGAGCCGACCGGTCCGTTCGGGGCGAAGTCCGTGGGCGAAATCGGCATCAACGGCCCGGCGCCGGCGATCGCGAACGCGATCTACGACGCGGTGGGTATCCGCCTGCGGACCCTTCCCATGACGAGCGAACGGCTCTTCCGGGCGCTCGAGGAGGGGCGGGTGTCGTGATCATCGTCGGCGGTCTCCTCGCACTCCCCGACGAGCACGAACCGGTGCCGGCGGACCTCCGCGTCCGCGACGGCAGGGTCGTGCGGATCGAGCGAAGAGACGGTCGCTCCGCCCTCCACGAAGACGGCGACGGGGTCATCGACGCGCGGGGGTGCCTGGTGCTGCCGGGAGCGATCGACCCGCACGTACACTTCGACGATCCGGGTTACACCGACCGCGAGGACTTCGCGCACGGAACCGCTGCGGCGGCCTCCGGCGGCGTGACCACCGTTGTCGACATGCCGTCCACCTCGGTGCCACCGGTGACGAGCGGCGAGAACCTGCGCACGAAGCTCGCGGCGATCGAGGGCAAGGCCGTGATCGACTACGGCCTCTACGGGGGTGTCTCCGCGCAGGTCCTCGACGACGACCCGGTGGCGCGGATCGCCGAGCTCGCGCCGGACGTCCTGGGATTCAAGACGTACTTCGTCTCGGGCATGGAGACCTTCGCGCGCGTGGACCATCGGCGCTTCCTCGACGTGCTTCGCATGACGGCCGACGCCGGACGGCCGACGCTCCTGCACGCCGAGGAGTTCGACTTCGTCACATCGGCGACCGCCGCCGCACGAGCGCTCGCGGACTCGCCGCGAGCGTGGTACGAGTCGAGACCCGAGGAGGCAGAGACCCTCGCCGTGCTCGCGGCGTGCGAGCTCGCCGAACGCGCCGGGGGCGATCTGCACGTCGTGCACGTCTCCACCGGACGCGCGGCGGCGGTGATCGCCGCGACCCCGGGGGTAACGGGCGAGACCGCGCCACACTACCTCGCCTTCTCGCTCGACGACTTCGAACGGCTGGGAAGCCCGCTCAAGGTCGCGCCGCCGGTGAAGCCGAAGCCGAACGCGGAGCTGCTCTGGCAGGCGCTCGGCGACGGCAGCCTGAGCTTCGTCGCCTCCGACCACGCGCCGGCACCGACCGAACAGAAGCGAACCGGGTCGATCTGGAGCGACTACGCCGGCATCCCGGGAAGCGGCACGCTGCTGCCCTACCTCTACAGCGAGGGCTACCGGGCGGGCCGGCTGCGGCTGGGAGAGCTCACCGCACTCGCGTCGCGCAACGCCGCCCGGCGCTACGGAATCGACCACCGCAAGGGCGGGCTTGCGCCCGGCATGGACGCCGACTGCGTCCTCATCCGCGAGGACGCCGACTGGACCGTTCGCGGCGAAGCGTTCCTCTCGAAGGGCCACGTAACCCCGTTCGAGGGCATGCGCCTTCGCGGCCGCGTGGAGAAGACGCTCGTGCGCGGTACGGTCGTCTACGACCGGGAAGAGGGAATCGTCGTAGACGGTGGCTACGGCCGACTCGTGAGGAGGGCGGGATGACGCGCCGGTACGTGCTCGGCGGCGGACCGCTCTTTGACGGACGCACGCTCCACGCAGACGGCGCGGTCCTCGTCGACGACGGGACCATCGCCGCCGTCGGGGCTCTCGAGCCTATTCGCGCGCACCACCAGGCGGCGTTCATCGACGTGGACGGACGTCTGATCGTACCGGGCATGCTCAACGCGCACACGCACCTCTACTCGGCCTTCGCCGCCGGCCTGCAGCCACTCGGTCCGACGACGAGCTTCCGCGGAGTGCTCGAGAACCTCTGGTGGCCGCTCGACGCGGCGCACGACGAGGAGAGCATCTACTACTCGGCGCTCGTCGGACTCATGGACCACGTGCGCAGCGGGACGACGACGCTGTTCGACCATCACGCGTCGATGAACTGCGTCGACGGAAGCCTCGAGATCATCGCCGGCGCCGTACGCGAGACCGGTCTGCGCGCGACGCTCTGTTTCGAGATCTCCGAGCGCACCGGTCGACGCGCCGTCGCCGACCAGATCGAGGAGAACATCGAGTTCTTCGAAGCGCATCGGCACGACCCGTTCGTGACCGGCACGATGGGCCTCCACGCGAATCTCACGCTCGGTGACGTGTCGCTCGCGGAGATCGCCGACTCCCGCCCGAAGGCAATGCCCGTTCACGTCCACGTGGGCGAGGGACCGGAGGATCTCGAGCACAGCGTGCGCGAAGGGGCGGAGGGACCGATCGACCGGCTCCACGCGCACCACCTGCTCGACGCGGAGTCGATCCTCGTGCACGCGATCCATCTCTCCCGACGCGACGCGGCCCTGCTGCGCGAAGTGGGCCCGGTCGTCGTCACCGCGCCGCAGTCCAACGCCAACAACGGCGTGGGACATCTCGCGACGGACGTCGTGGGCAGCTACCTCCTGGGGACCGACGGCATGAGCGCCGACATGGTGGAGACGCTTCGCGCGCAGTACCTGCTCCTGCGCACGCTCGACGAACCGGTCACCCCGCTGGCCGACGCGCTCCTCGGGCGCAGCACTCCGGTCCGCAGGCGCTTCTTCCCCGGCACCGGAACGCTCGAGGTCGGCGCGCGCGCGGACATCACCGTGCTCGACTACCGACCGGTCACGCCTATCGACGAGGGTACGCTTCTCGCGCATCTCGTCTACGGCGCCCGCCGCGCGGTCTCGTGGGCGACGATCGTCGACGGGACGATGCTCTACCGCGACAGCGAGTTCACGACGCTCGACGAGGAGCGCATCCGCGCTCACGCGCAGCGCGTCGCCCGCAAGCTGCACGCGAGGTTCTATGGCTGATCTGTCCACTCGTATCACCGGCATCGAGCTCGCTCATCCCGTGCTCCCGGCGGCGGGCCCCAACGTCCGCACCGGCGCGATGATGGCCGGCGCGGTCGCAGGGGGCGCGGCGGGCATCGTCTCGAAGACGGTCAGCACCACACCCGCTGCCGACGCGCGCCCCACGATCCGCCGTACGAGCAACGGCGGCATGGTGAACGCGGAGACGTGGTCTGAGATCCCGATCGACGACTACCTCGCCCACCTCGCCGAGGCGAAGGCGGCAGGCGTTCCGCTCGTCGTTTCGATCGGCTACCACCCCGACGAGGTCGCCACGCTCGGGCGGCTGATCGAGTCGGAGATCGAACCGGACGCCTTCGAGTTCTCGACCCACTACACCGGCGGCGAGACCGAGCCGCTGGTAGAGGTGGCGCGCAGCCTCCGCGAGGCGGTATCGGTTCCGGTCTGGATGAAGCTCTCACCCGGATTCCCGGACATCCCCGCACTCGCGCAGGCCGCTGCACCGTACGTCGACGCCTTCGTGGCGATCAACTCGTACGGCCCCGTGCTCGACTTCGACCCCGCCCACCCGGTGCCGCTGCTCGGCAGCGCGGACGACAGCGCGGACGGCAGCACGTACGACAGCACGTACGGAAGCACCGACGGCACCGGCTGGCTCTCCGGCCCGCCCATCAGGCCGATCGCGCTGCGGATCGTCGCCGAGCTCGCGCGCACCCAGGACAAACCGATCGTCGGCGTGGGCGGCATCGAAACCGGCCGCGACGCGGTGCAGTTCCTCATGGCCGGCGCGAGCGCGGTGGGCGTGTGCACGGCCGCGATCGAAGCGGGACACGGGGTCTACGGACGGATCGCGCAGGAGATCGGCGCCTGGCTCGACGAACACGGGTACGCGGGCGTGGACGAGGTCCGGGGTCTCTACCCCGCCGGACCCGCGCTCGCGGCGCGATCGCCGGCGACGGCCGCCGTCATGACGGTCGACGCGGAAGCGTGCACCGGTTGCCGCGCGTGCGTGAAGAGCTGCGTGCACGGCGCGCTGTCGATGGACGGACGGCTCGCCGTCGTCGACCCGGAGCTCTGCATCGGGTGCGGATACTGCCTCGAGAGCTGCCGCTACAAAGCGATGGAACTGAAAGGACGGACAGCATGAACGCATCCCGCATCGCAGAGCTCGCCTTGGAGTACTCGGCACAGACCGCCGAGAACCTCTCGCGCATGGTTCAGGTCCCGAGTCTGAGCGGCGAGGAGGAAGAGGTCGTCTCGCTCATCGAAGGCATGGCGAACGAAGCGGGCTTCGACGAGGTCCGCGTGGACCCGCTGGGCAACCTCGTCGCGCGCATCGGCGACGGACCTCGCGTGCTCGCGATCGACGCGCACGTGGACACCGTGGACACCGGCGACCGCTCGCAGTGGGAGCACGACCCGTTCTCCGGCCTGATTGCCGACGGGTACGTTCACGGGCGCGGGTCGGTCGACCAGGAGGGCGGCGCGGCGTCCATGATCACCGCCGGGCGCATCCTCCGCGAGCTCGACTACGACGGCGCCTGGACGGTCTATTTCACCTTCACGGTGATGGAGGAGGACTGCGACGGGCTGTGCTGGAACTACCTCATCGAGGAGCAGGGTATCACGCCGGAGTTCGCCGTGATCACCGAGCCGACCAATCTGGGGGTCTACCGCGGGCACCGCGGCCGGATGGAGATGGACGTGGCGTTCACGGGTCGTTCGGCGCACGGGTCGGCACCCGAGCGCGGCGACAACGCGATCTACCGGTGCGCGCGCGCGACGCTCGGCATCGAGGAGCTGAACGAGCGCCTCGAACCCGACCCGTTCCTGGGCAAGGGAACGATCGCCGTCACACGCTTCCGCTCGTCGGCGCCCTCGCTCTGCGCGATCGCCGACGGCGCCGACATCCACGTCGACCGCCGGCTCACCTGGGGCGAGACGAAGGAGACGGCGATTCGCGAGATCGAAGCGATAGCCCCCGACGCGCGCATCACGGTCACGCGGTACGATCGCCCGGGCTACACCGGCCTCGCCTACCCCCAGGAGTCGTACTTCCCCACGTGGAAGATCGAAGCGGACCACCCGCTCGTGACCGCGGGGGTCGCGACGTGGGAGGCGCTCTACGGAAAACGCCCGGTCGTGGACAAATGGACGTTCTCGACGAACGGAGTCGCGATCTGCGGCAAGCACGGCATCCCGACGATCGGCTTCGGGCCCGGCGACGAGGTCTACGCGCACGCGCCGAACGAACGGACGCCGATCGACCATCTCGAGAAGGCATCGGCGTTCTACGCGATGCTGCCCTGGATCATGGAGGAACACCTATGAACACGCTGCTGCGCGGACGCGACCTCATCGGCCTCGCCGACTGGTCGGTCGCAGACATCCGGACGGTGATCGACGTCGCGCTCGACATGAAGCGCCGCTATGCGTTGGGTCAGTACGAAGAGCTGCTCGCGCACCGGACGCTGTTCATGCTCTTCTTCGAGCAGTCGACGCGCACGCGCAACTCGCTCGAGGCGGCGATGACGCAGCTCGGCGGGCACGCGCACGACCTGACGCCCGACAAGATGCAGATCACCCACGGCGAGTCGCCGAAGGATACCGCGAAGGTGCTCTCGCGGATGGGAGACGGCATCGCCATCCGCAACTGCTTCCACGGAATCGGCAACGACTACCTGAACACGATCGCCGAGCACGCCGAGATCCCGGTGATCTCGATGCAGGACGACCTCTACCACCCGCTCCAGGGGCTCGCCGACCTGATGACGATGCACGAGCACCTGGGCTCGGACCTCTCCGGGTGCCGCGTCGCGGTGAGCTGGGCGTACGCGACAACGCACGCCAAGCCGCTCTCGGTGCCCATCTCGCAGGCGCTGCTCTTCCCGCGCTTCGGCGCGGAGGTGGTGATCGCGAACCCGCCCGAGTTCCCGCTTCCGGCGAGCATGCTCGAGCGGGCGCAGCGGCTCGGCGAGCCCGCCGGCGGATCGGTATCGGTGGTCGACTCGATGGACGATGCGATCGCCGGCGCCGATGTCGTGATCCCCAAGAACTGGGGCGGCTTCGCCTTCTTCGACGAGTACGTCGACGACGAGGAGCACGCTCGCGTCATGAAGGAGAACCTGGAGAAGCATCGCGACTGGATCTGCACGACAGAACGCTTCGCCGCCGCGCAGAGGGGAGCGAAGATCATGCACGCGCTCCCCGCCGACCGCGGCAACGAGATCACCGACGAGCTGCTCGACAGCGACGCATCGATCATCTACGACGAGGCGGAGAATCGGCTGCATACCGCGAAGAGCGTGCTCGCGCTGCTGCTCGGAGGTCGGCCGTAGTGGAGTTCTCGTATCGCTGTACCGAATGCGAACGCTCGTTCGACATCACCCCGGACCTCATGCTCTGCCCCTACTGCTCGGCGCAGCAGGCCGACGGCCAACCGCTGCGTGGCCTGCTCGAGGTGCACCTGGAGCACTCGCCCGGCGGTGACGTTTCCCGTCTCGGACACCTGGACCTCGCCTCGCTCCTGCGCGGCTCGCCGCCGGGCGTCCGGCTGCTGCCGGTAGACGAGCGGCACTTCCCGGCGGTTCCGCTCGCTCCCACGCCGCTGTGGGCGCCCGAGCGCCTGCGCGCGAAGCTGGGCATGCCGCACCTGTTCATCAAGGACGACACGGGGCTGCCCACCGGCTCGCTCAAGGACCGGGCCTCCATGCTCGTCGCCGCCTTCGCGCGCGAGCATGGGATCGGAAAGATCGTCGTCGCATCGACCGGGAACGCGGCGAGCTCGATGGCCGGAATCGGCGCGGCGGCCGGGCTCGTCGTGACCATCTTCGTGCCATCCTCCGCGCCTCGCGCGAAGCTCGTCCAGTGCCTGCAGTACGGCGCCGAGGTGGAGCTCGTGCACGGCACCTACGACGACGCCTACGCCGCCTCGCTCGCCTACGAGCGCAAACATGGCGGACTCTGCCGCAACACCGGCTACAACCCGATGACCACCGAGGGCAAGAAGACCGTCGCGCTCGAGATCGCCGCGCAACTCGGACGCGCGCCCGATCACGTCTTCGTACCCACCGGCGACGGCGTCGTGCTCGGGGGCGTCTACAAGGGGTTCGAGGATCTCGTACGGCTCGGTCTGATCGACAAGGTGCCGACGATCCACACGGTTCAGGCGACCGGCAGCAACGCGATCGCGCGCGCGATGCAGGTCCGCCCCGACCGCGACGGCTTCGCGGGTCCGACCGACCACTCGCGGCCGGCGCACACGATCGCCGATTCGATCGCCGTGCGCGTACCGGCGAACGGCTACGGCGCGGTCCGTAAGCTCCGCGCGTACGGCGGTCGCTGCGTGGAAGTGAGCGACGAGCAGATCCTCGCCGCGCAGCACGAGCTCGCGAAGACGACCGGCGTCTTCGCCGAGCCGGCGGCGGCCGCCTCGTACGCGGGCTTGCTCGTCTCCTCGGCCGGCATCGAAGAGAACGAGACGGTCGTCATCATGGCGACCGGCACCGGGCTCAAGGACGTGGACGCCGCATCGCACGCGATCGAGCTCCCGGGAGAGCACCACGTCACCGGGGGCGACGCGTGAGCACGATCAGCCGCGGCGTCGCCCGGGTGGACGCGCCGGGAAAGACTGCCGGCGAGGCCCGCTACCTCGCCGACACGCCGATCGACGGCGTCCTGACCGCCCGCCTCGTCCTCTCCGAGCACGCGCACGCGACGGTCGTCTCGGTGGAACCGCCGCCGCTGCCCGACGGCTACGTCGCGGTCGACCACCGCGATATCCCCGGGCGCAACGCGGTCTCCATGATCAACGACGGCTGGCCGCTCTTTCCAGAGTCGACCGTCGAGTACGCGAACGAGCCGATGCTTCTGATCGCCGGTCCCGACCCTGCGGTCGTGCGCCGGCTCGTGGACGGCACGCGCGTCGTCTGCGAAGCGCTGCCGGCGGTGCTCGGCTTCGACGAAGCGGAGGCGGCCGGCGGCACCGCGGTCTTCGTCGAGTACGAGCTGCACGGCACACCGGGCCCGGACGACGGCCGCGGGGCGCGGCACGACGCCACCAGGCACGCCGCCGCGGACGCTGCGGCATCCTCGCTCACCGAGACATTCGAGACCGGCGCGCAGGAGCACGTCTATCTCGAGCCGCAGGCGGTGGCGGCCTGGCTCGAGGGTGAGCGGATCACGGTGGCCGGCTCCATGCAGTGCCCCTTCTACGTGAAGAAGGCGCTCGCGACGGTCCTCGGCTGGAGCGCCGACCGCATCCGAGTCGTGCAGACCACGACCGGCGGCGCCTTCGGCGGGAAGGAGGAGTACCCGTCGGTGCTCGCCGGGTACGTGGCGACCGCGGCGCTGAAGGCAGGGCGACCGGTGCGCCTGATCCTCGACCGGGGCGAGGACATCCGCATCACGACGAAGCGGCACCCCTCGCGCACGACGTTCGCGAGCACGCTCGGCGAGGACGGCCGCCTCGCCGCCACGCGCGTCGATCTGCGGATCGACGGCGGCGCCTACGAGGGCCTTTCGTCCACGGTGCTGCAGCGCGCGATGTTCAGCGCGAACGGCGTCTACCGCATACCGCGGGTCGACGTCCGTGGGCGCGCGTACCGCACGAACGCCGTGCCCTTCGGCGCTTTTCGCGGGTTCGGCTCGCCGCAGGCGTTCTTCGCCGTGGAGATGCACATGACGCACCTCGCCCGGCTTCGGGGAGAAGACCCGCTCGCCTTCAAGCGGCGTCACCTCCTGCAGCAGGGAGACCGCACGATCACCGGCGGCCTGCTTCGCGATCCGGTGCTCATGGAGGAGATGATCGACCGCGCGGTCGCCGCGTCGGACTACGCGCGCAAGCGACCGGAGTACGAGGCCCGCGGTGGCAGCCACGCCTGCGGTGGCGGCTACGTCCGCCGCGGGATCGGCGTCTCGCTCTTCAGCCACGGCTGCGGTTTCACCGGAAGCGGCGAGCGCGACATCATCCGGGCGCGCGTACGGCTCCGCGCGGAACCCGGCGGCGAGGTGGAGATTCTCTGCGCGAACGTGGAGATGGGCCAGGGCGCGATGACCACGCTGCGCAAGATCGTCGCCGAGACGCTTTCCATCGGCCTCGACCGGGTGGTCTTCCGAAACCCCGATACCGACCGCGTTCCCGACTCCGGCCCGACCGTCGCCTCGCGCACCTCCATGATCGTGGGCGGGTTGCTCGAGCGCGCGGCGAAGAAGCTCATCGCCGACGGGTGGCGGGCGGCGAGCGAACCGATGGAGGTCGAAGTCGAGTACGAGCAGCCGGGCTTCGTCGAGTGGGACCAGGAGCGCTTCGCCGGCGACGCGTATCCCGCGTTCAGCTGGGGCGTGAACATCGTGGAGATCCAGGTCGACACGCTCACCTACGAGATCAGGCCCCTCTCCGTCTGGGCGGTCTACGACATAGGCGAGGCGATCGACGAGCGCGTGGTGGCCGGGCAGGTACACGGCGGGCTCACGCAGGGTCTGGGGTACGCCACCTGCGAATCGCTCGAGATGGGTCCGCGTGGCTTCGCGCAGGCGAGCATGACCGACTACGTCATCCCCGGTCCGCTCGACGTACCGGAGATCAACGTCGAGCTCGTCTCCAATCCCTTCCCCTACGGCCCGTACGGCGCGAAGGGCGCGGGGGAGATCCCGTTCACAGGCGCCGCGCCGGCGCTCGCCGACGCGGTCGAGTGCGCGCTGGGCGTCACGGTCTCGCGCATCCCGATGACGCCCGAGTACCTGGAAGGAGGGGCCGGATGAGGATCGAGCTGACGGTCAACGGCGACCGGAGAACGCTCGACGTCGATCCGCTCGCGCGCCTGCTCGACGTGCTGCGCGACGAGTTGGGGCTCGTCGGCGCGAAGGAGGGCTGCGGCGAGGGCGAGTGCGGCGCGTGCGCGGTCATGCTCGGCGGTCGGGTGGTCAACTCGTGCATCACGCCCGTCGGCGCGGTCGCCGGGCGGGAAGTCGTGACCATCGAGGGATACCGCCAAACCGGGCGGTACCGCGTCATCGAGCGGGCGTTCGCCGACGCCGGCGGGGTTCAGTGCGGATTCTGCACGCCCGGCATCGTCATGGCGACCGAGTCGCTCCTCTCCGCCGGGCCTCGTCCCACCGAGGAGCAGATCCGCCACGCCCTGTCGGGCAACCTCTGCCGATGCACCGGCTACACCATGATCGTCGAGGCGGTGCGCCTCGCGAGCGAGCGGCTCGATGGCAACGACGACTGAGGCGGCGTACGCGCCGACCACGCTCGACGAGGCGCTCGCGATCCGCGCCCGCGAGCGCGTGGAGCCCGTTGCGGGCGGGACCGATCTCATGGTGCAGCACCGCCCGGCGGCGCCGTTACCGGTCACGCTCGAGTCGCCACCGCTCTTCGTCGGGAGGCTTCCGGAGCTCCGTGGCGTGCGCTTTGAGGACGAAGCGCTGACGGTCGGCGCGGCGACGACCCTCGCCGAGCTCGACGCGCACCCGGCCTGCGACGCGTCGCTGCACGAGCTGCTGCGATGGTTCGCATCACCCGCGATCCGAAACGCAGCGACGGTGGGCGGCAACGTCTGCAACGCCTCGCCCGCAGCCGACCTCGTGCCCTGGCTCGTCGCGCGCGAGGCGAAGGTGAGGCTGCGCTCGCTCGGCGCCGAGCGTGCGATGGCCGTCGCGGACTACGTCACCGGCCCCGGCATGACCGCCCTCCGGCCGGACGAGCTGCTCGTCGACCTCACCGTTCCGCTGCGCCCGGCGGACGCGCTCTGGTCGTACCGCAAGGTGGCGCCGCGCCGATCGAACGCGCTTTCGAAGCTCTCCGTCTACGCCGAGGCCGAACGGACGACCGACGGCACCGTCGGCCGGTTTGCGCTCGCGCTCGGCGCGGTGGCGCCCACGGTCGTGCGCTCGCGCGAGGCGGAGTCGATGCTCGTCGGCTGCGCTCCGGGCGAGCTGCCGGCGCGCCTTCCGGAGGTCATCGAACGCTACCGCGCCCTCCTGCGCCCCATCGACGACCAGCGCTCGACATCGGCCTATCGGACCCGGACAAGCCTCAGACTCGTGCGACACATCATCGAATCGCAGCTCGCGAGCTACCTGGAGAAGCCATGATCGATCTCACCGTCCACCCCGACCAGATGAAGGCGTCCGCCGACCGGTGCGCCGAGCGCGGCATCGTCGTGCCCACCTTCGCGCAGATGAAGGACCCCTCGCTCGTGCCGGCCGACGTCCGCGCCGAGCTCGCCGACGTGGGGCTCTGGGACGTCCATCCGCGCAACCTCTTCCGCATCACGTGGAAGAACGAACCGGTCGAGCACGGCGGCGGCTACGGCCCGGTCAACTACGTCGAGCTGCCTCCCTCGCTCACCGGGGTGCCGGCGCGGATCGTCGCGCTCGTGGGGAAGTGGTTTCCCACCGGGGCGCACAAGGTTGGCGCGACCTTCGGCTGCATCGCCCCGCGGCTCGTCACCGGCCAGTTCAACCCGGTCACGCAGAAGGCGGTCTGGCCGTCGACGGGCAACTACTGCCGCGGCGGCGCGTACGTCGCGGCGCTGCTCGCGTGCGAGTCGGTGGCGATCCTGCCGGAGGAGATGTCGCGCGAGCGGTTCGACTGGCTGAAGAAGGTGGCCGGCGAGGTGATCGCGACGCCGGGCTGCGAGAGCAACGTCAAGGAGATCTTCGACGCGTGCTGGGACCTCCGCGCGAACCGCGACGACGTCGTCATCTTCAACCAGTTCGAGGAGTTCGGGAACCACCTCTGGCACTACGAGGTGACCGGCCGCGCGATGGACGAGGTGCTCGGCAGCGTCATGGACTCCGGCGACCGGGTGGCAGGAGTCGCGCTCACGTCCGGGTCGGCGGGGACGCTCGGGTCGGCGGACTACATCAAGGCCCGCCACGCGCACGCCCGGATCGCGGTGGGAGAGGCGTTGCAGTGCCCCACCCTCCTGCAGAACGGGTTCGGCGGGCACCGCATCGAGGGCATCGGCGACAAGCACGTACCGTGGATCCACAACGTCCGCAACACCGACATGGTCGTCGCCGTCGACGACGAGCTCACGGTGCGACTGATGCGGCTGATGAACGAGGAGGCCGGTCGCGAGTACCTCGTATCCGCCGGAGCGCCGGCGGAGCTCGTGGACACGCTCGACCTGCTGGGAATCTCCGGAATCGGGAACGTCGTCGCGGCGATCAAGATGGCGAAGTACTACGAGCTCACCGGCAAGGACGTCGTGCTCACCGTCCTCACCGACTCGATGGAGCTCTACGGCAGCCGCCTCGCGGAGCTCTCGGGCGAGCGCGGCCCGTACGGGCACGACGACGCGGTCCGTGACTACGACGCGCTGATGCGCATCGGCACCGACTCGATGCTCGAGCTGCGCTACCCCGACCGCAGACGCATCCACAACCTGAAGTACTATACGTGGATCGAACAGCAGGGCCGCGAACTCGACGAGCTCAACCGTCAGTGGTACGACTATTACGAGTACTGGGACCGCGAGGGACTCGCCGACCGCATCGACGAGCGCATCGAAGCGTTCAACGACGAGGTCGTGGGCCGCCCATGATTCTGCTGCGCGACTGTTACTACCTGCTCTCGCCGGAGGTCGACGACCCGCACGCGGGCTGGGACGTCCTGCTGCGCGACGGGTCGATCGAAAGCATCGCGCGCTCGATCCGGCCGCCGGCGGGCGCGCGCGTGATCGACTGCTCGCGCCACGTCGTGGTGCCGGGCTTCGTCAACACGCACCACCACTTCTACCAGACGCTCACCCGGAACCTTCCGCAGGCGCAGGACGCCAAGCTCTTCGACTGGCTCGTCTACCACTACGAGGTGTGGAAGAACCTGGACGCGGAGTCGATCCGGGTGTCGACGCAGCTCGCGTGCGCGGAGCTCCTCAAGACCGGCTGCACCTGCACCACCGACCATCACTACCTCTACCCGCGCGACCTCGTCGCCAGTGGGGAAGTGGACGTCATGGGGATCCAGTTCGAGGCGGCGGCCGAGCTGGGGATCCGGTTCTCACCCTCGCGCGGGTCGATGTCGCGGGGCAGGAGCGAGGGTGGGCTTCCGCCCGATTCGGTCGTCCAGAACGAGGCGGCGATCATCGACGACTGCCGGCGGGTGATAGAGCAATACCACGATCCCGAGCCGCTTGCGATGCGCAAGGTCACCCTCGCGCCGTGCAGCCCCTTCTCCGTCACGCCGGACCTGATGCAGGAGTCGGCGCGGCTCGCGCGCGAGTACGGCGTGCTCCTGCACACGCACCTCGCCGAGACTGCGGACGAGGAGGAGTACTGCATGGAGGCGCACGGGAAGCGACCGCTCGCGCTCATGGAGCAGTGGGGGTTCGTCGGGGACGACGTCTCGTACGCGCACGGGATTTTCTTCACCGACGAGGAGCTACGGCTGCTCGCGGGGACCGGCACCGGGGTCTGTCACTGCCCTTCGTCGAACATGCGACTGGGTTCGGGCATCGCGCGCGTGAGCGAGATGATCGACGCGGGTGTACCGGTCTCGATCGCCGTCGACGGGTCGGCCTCGAACGACAGCTCCGACTACCTCGGCGAGTTGCGCACGGCGCTGCTCCTGCAGCGCGTGCGCTACGGTGCGGACGCAATCGGCGCGCGCGAGGTGTTCGATCTCGCCACGCGTGGCGGTGCGCGCATGCTCGGGTTCCCCCGCTGCGGCGAGCTTCGCCCGGGCTGGGCCGCCGACATCGCCGCCTTCGACGTCCACGGCGTCGAGTACGCCGGCGCCCAGGCGGACCCGCTCGCCGCCCTGCTCTTCTGCGGCATCGACCATCGGGCAGACTGGACGATCGTGCACGGCCGCGTCGCCGTCGAGCACGGCGAGGTCGTGGGGCTCGACGAGGACCGACTCGCGCGCGACGCCAACCGCGCGGCGGCGAGACTGCTCGCCGGCTCGTAGCGCCGGGAGTCCCATGCGTCGTGCACGGTCGCGATGCGTTGTGCATCGGCGCGAGAACCGGGTCCTCGACGAGCAGCCGTCTCGTCGGCTTCAACCGACCCGCCGACCGGTCCTGCGACACGAGCGGCGGGCACGCTTTTTGCTTGACGCACGCATGAGACGTTCACGAAGGGGCCTTCTGTTCGGACGAGTTCTGACGCTGGTGGTCGCGATGCTGGCGGCAGGCGCGGCGTCGGTCGGCGCACAGGACGGGTACAACGTAGCCAACGATCGCGAGCCGGACGAGCGCCAGCCGCTGCGGGTGGAGGACATCTACCTGCAATCGAACGTCACGGTCGAGACGATCACCGCGCAGATCCGGACCGGCAGTCGGGATGCACGGCTGCTCGCGATCCGGTCGCTCGAGGAGCAACTCGACCGGGGAGCGGTAGACCCTGCCTCGCCCGAGCTCTTCGAGGCACTGCGGCCAGCGGTGGACGAGGGCGTGTTCACGATCAACCACACGACGCAGCGGTCGCTGTTCATCTACGACCCAATGGTCAGGCGCGAGGCGGTGCGCGTCATGGGTCTGCTGGGCACCGATCGTGCCCAGGGGAAACTCCTCGCGATCGCGCTGAACGATCCTGAACCCCAGGTCCGCGCCACGGCGCTCCGCGGAATCGGAGCGATCGCGATCGATCCAGACGGACAGGTATCGAGGTCGATCGCGCGCGTGATCCTCAGGGAACGCGCAGGGACGCCGCATCAGGAGTCGGTGCTCGCCGCGGTGAACGCGCTCGGAGCGATCGCCCGCTCGAACGACAACACGCTCGACCCGAGCGCGCGGGAGATGCTGGTCCAGGTCGCATCCGACGGTGTGTTCATCCAGGTCGTGAGAAAGCAGGCGCTGCTGGTCCTGGCGAACATGTAGCGGCCGGCCGACGGACGATCCGCCGGCCCGACGGATCGCCCCCCGCTTCAGCCGCGGACGAGTTCCCAGAACCGGGCCTGATACTCCTCGATCGGGTTTGGGTCGCCGGCGTACTGGAAGTAACAGACGGCGGCGGTACCGGTCGCGGGGTCGCCCCACGCGTGCGTCCCGCTCGAGCCGAAGTGATTGAACACCCCGCCGTCGATCGCCCATCCGAGCGCGTACCCGGGGACCTGTTCGCTCGTCATCGCATCCACCGAGCCCGGCGAAAGAATCGGCTCCCCGCCGTCGAGGAACGCCCGCACGAAGCGGATGTAGTCGCCGGGCCTCGAAAAGAGGCCGCCGTCGGGAGCCGTGTTCGTGATCCGGAGCGCGGGGTCGAAGCGGAAGATCTCCACCGGCTCGCCGTCGCGCTCCCTGTAGATACACGCCACGCGCTCCGCCCATTCGGGTGGCGGCGTATACGTCGAATCGCTCATCCCAAGCGGCGCGAGAATCCTCCGGCCGACAAGGCTCGCGTACGGCTCGCCGGCGATCACCTCCATGATCCGCGCGAGCACGAACATCGCGGCGTTGGAGTAGGCGACGCGATCGCCCGGCGCGAACTCGAGCGGAGTCGCCGCGAGCGTCTCGACCACCGCCGGGATGCTCTGCGAGAACCACGACGGCTCGAGTGCGCCGCCGAGCGCCCAGCGGTTCGCCTGACGCGTGGGGAAGCCGCCCATGAGTCCGGAGGTATGCGTCATCAGATGGCGCGGCGTGTACGGGAGGTGCGGTCCGTCGGGACCGGGCTGATCCGCGAACGCGTGCAGGTTGCGTTCGACGGGCTCGTCCAGATCGAGCAGACCCTCCTCGACGAGCGTCATCGCGGTCGCGACCGTCACCGGCTTCGTGATCGACGCCGACCAGCCGACCGTCCGCGTCGTGAAGGGCCGTCGTTCGGCGAAGTCGCAGAGCCCGAACGCCCGCTCGTCGACCGGGCCGGCCGGCCCTGCTACGGCCGCCGATGCACCGGGTACGAGCCCGTCGGCGACGAGCCGTTCGAGGTAGGCGAAGCCGCTGTCGGGGCCGCCGCTTCCGGCGGTGCTTCCGGCGGTGCTGTCGGCGGGACCTCCGGGCACGCTCACGAGTCAGCCCCGGCGTCGACGACGGGGAGCGAGACGCTCGCCTGGTAGTTCGAGTGGTTGTAGAGCGGGTTGCGCACGCGCGCTATCGCGGGGCCGCCGCGGGGCTCGTCGGATTGGGTGTAGACCCACATCCGGTTCTGATCCCAGACGACGACCTCGTCGCGGGCGTCGCCGGTCAGGTCGACGACCGCGTTGCACATAGCCGGGTGGCCGTCGTCGGGGAACGGGACGACCGGGCGTCCCCAGCCGTCGTACATGCCGCCGAAACGGTGGTCGGCGTTGAGGAGGAAGAGCTCGGTGGCACCGCCGGTCCAGTTGACCGGCAGACACATGCTGCCCATGTTGAGCGGCTCCGCATCGTGATAGATGCTCCCGTCGGCACCGAAGAAGTGCAGGATCCCCTGGTTGCCCCAGAAGTTGATGGATACCGCCTGGTAGCCGGGCAGGTCGTCGCGGAACCGCGCGATCACCGGGTTCTGCGCGTGGCCGATGCGGTGATGCTGCAGGATGGCGCCGTCGGTATCCACGAAAAGCAGCCCCTCGTCGCTCGCCGCGTAGAGGATCTTCGGTCGCGAGCCCGGTGCCTCTGCGAAATCGAGGATGGCGATCCCATCGGCATGATCGTTCAGCACGCCGTCGAGCGTCCACAGCAGCGACCCGTCGTCGTCGAAGAGCGAGTAACCGATCGCGAGCTCGTCGCGACCGTCTCCGTCCACGTCGAAGGCGTACGGGTAGTGGCCGGTGTTGCAGCTCGCCTCCCACAGCGGGTGCAGCTCGTCGTCGTAGACCCAGAAGTGCCGGTACCGGTCCTTGATGACGATGTCCGCCGCGCGCCCGGTGCCGCGCATGTCGCAGAAGAAGAGACAGTCGCCCAGGATGCGTTCGAAGCGGTCGGCGGGAGGCTTCGCGATCGGTGTGGGAACCTTCCTCCGCACGCGCCCGGTACGCCCGTCCGCGATCACGAGCTCGAAGTCGCGCGCGTAGATGACCTCGCACACCCCGTCGCCGTCGATGTCGTGGACCTGGAACGCGACGTCGTTCGTGAGGCGGTAGTTCGCCGGGTCGGGGTCGCCCGATTGCCAGAGGACCGTTCCGTCGATCTTCACCGCCGTGATGCACCCGGTCTCGCTGTACTCGTCACGCTCCCCGTGGGCGACGACCTGCGCGATGACGATCTCCTTCTCGCCGTCTCCGTCAATATCGCCGAACCGGATGTTCCGGCCGACGCCGAACCCCGGCGTCTCGAAGGCGCTCCACAGGACCGGTTGCGAATAGCCCTCGCGGAGCTCGGCGAGCGTCTGCTCGTCGGCTCGACGCCGGCGGGAGTGTGCCGCGCTCTCCTTCTCTTCCGCCTCGACGCGTGCCGAGAAGAACGCCGCCGGCCGATCGGCGAGCAGGCCGACCTTCCCGTGAAGGTACCCGCGGGTCATCGCGGTCAGCGTCGTGCCGCCGAGCGTCGCGCGAATCCACGGTCCGTCCAGCTCGATGATCGCGGTGACGTCCTGGCCCGCTCGGGGACCGGCGGGCGCCGCGGCGAGCATCTCCTCGGCGGGAACGTGGAAGTCGCGCTCGTGCTCGACCCGAAGAAGCACGATGCGGTCTCCGTCGAACCCGAAGAACGTATAGCACCGGTTGTTGTGATAGCGCACGACCACGCCGCAGCGCCGCTCGTCGCTCAGCGGCCGGAACGTCACCGTCACGCGTACGTCGCGCCAATCGGTATCACCGGCCGTGACCATCGGATGGGTGTGGGGCCACTCGCTCGTGTGCGTCTGCTCCAGGGCACGCCGACCGTCGCGGTCGGCCACCCTCCATTCGCCGCCCGCGGGTCGCATCCCGAAACACGCGACCGCCCAGCCGTGGCGCGGCGCCGCCTCGGGGAGGAAATGGTACTCGGTGTGCGGGCCCACGTTCGCGGAGAACATGCCTGGCTCGAAATCGGCCCAGGTTTCGTTGAGAATTGTATTCACCGGGATATCCTACGGCGCGCCGCGAGACGCTGCAAGCGGCGTGCGCGACTGTGTTCGATCACTCCGACCCCGCCGCCGACAGGTCGACCTGAACTGCCTGCCGACGGAACTCGCTCGGGGTGACGCCGTAGCTCTTCTTGAACGCGCGAATGAGGCTGTGTACGTCGCCGTAGCCGACGCTTGCCGCAACGTCGACGACGGGACGGTCGTCCTCCACGAGCATGCGGCGAGCCGTGCTGACCCGGCGGTGAACGACGTACTCCTGGAATGTTCGCCCCATCTCGGCCCGGAATACGCGGCTGATGTGCGAGGTACTCACTCGAAACACGTCGGCAACCCGCGCGAGCGACAGGTCCGACTCGGTCACGTGCGCGTCAACGTACGCCGCGACATCCGCGCCCAGCCCACCGACGCGCGGCCCGCCCGACCTGCTCGAGACGATCTCATCGTGCGCCGCGTTCGCGAGCGCGACGGCGATTCGGGTCACCTCGTCCAGCGACGTGCTGTTCCATATGCCGTGAACTGCTTCTTCCAGGTCGAGCGCGCTCGATGGTCGCACACGGTCGACCTCGTCGCGACAGACAAGCACGAGGCGTACTACGGCGTGTTTCACGAGCGCCGGGGTGCGCGCATCTCGCTTGACGGTCTCGAGGTAATCGTCGAGCCAGCCGGACAATCTGGACGAGCTCTTCTGGCGCAGCAGCGGCGGCAAATCGCGGAGTGCGTCGTCAATCCCTCCGGGAAGCCGCTCGGTGGGTTCCACCGGCAGGCGGCCGAAGACGTACGCACGTCGACCCGGCGCGACGATCCGGTACTCGAGCGCCTCACGGGCGGTCGAGTACGAACGGTGGACGGCATCTGCTCCGGTCGCCGTCAGCCCGACTGCGACCACGACAGAGGAGTCAACGGAGGCGACCGTAGCAGGCCACGTATCTGCGTGCTCCTCGGGAAACCCCTCCTCGGTCGAAACGATCGCCGCCACGGTGGAGTCCATGAGCCTGACGGTCTCCACAGAGCCGACCTCCCGCAGCGCCTTCGATGCCGATCGCTCGAGTACGGCGCTCCGCACACGGCTGATGTCTTCGCGGTCGTCGGAGGCAGGGGTGAAGAGAACCACCGTGAAGTACGGCCCGGGAAGATCGAGGCCGACCGCACTCGCCAGGTCGTCGTCAACGGAGCCGGAGGGCGACAGCAACCGCTCGAGCAGCAACTGCCAGCGAAGCGCCGGTAGACTCACCTCCACTTGCGACTGGAGCCGCTCGGCTTCATCGACGATCGACCGCACCTCACGCTCCACATCGGCGAGCGAAGGTCCGCCGCCGCCGGCTTCTGTGTCGCGGCGGACGCGATGGACGCGGTCGGCGATGTGCTTGATCGCAGACTCGAGCGGTCGACGGGTAGCACGCTCGAGAACGGTTATCGCGACCACTGCCACGATCATCAGAACGATTGCGACGGAGGAGAACAACCGCCGAAACACACGTGCCTCGCGCAGCGGATCCGCCAATCCGTACCCGACGTACGTCCACCCCGACCGCAACCCGACAAGAGGTTGGCTTCGCCACAGCACTTCACGAGCCTCGATATCGGCGGGCAGCGCGAGATCACCCGGCCATGCAACGTCATGGATGCGGACGGTAACCCCGATGCGTTGCTCCAGCTCGGCGAACACTCGCTCGATCAGCTGCGCGTCGAGGTAGATGATCGCTCCCCCGAGCGCGAGGTTGGGTGCCACGCCAACCGGATACCCGCGGGCGATCGTGACGACACGGCCCTGCCAGCTCCGATCCAGTATGCCGGTACTGACGGTGCGCGGGCTCTCGAACCGGCCGCGCACCGGCGCCGTCTCCGCCATGTCGATGCCGGCCGGATCCCAGTACTCGTCCCGAGCGTAATACGTCTGGTCGGTTGCAACGAACTCACCCGACTCGGGGATGACGGCCATTCTCACGATTCCGGGCATGCTCGACGAGAGCCTGCGCATGTACACTTGCAGTTCGCGAGTCAGCAACCGTCGCTCGGCAGCGCTCGAGAACCTGCCGGTGGCGAAGTCACGCATCCTGCGGCTCTTCAGGACGCTCAGCAGAACGGTGTCAGCAAGCGAGACGACCGTCTCAGCCGCTTTCACGGCTTCCCTGAACGCCGCACGGTCGACTTCGAGCGCCACGGCCTCGAGTTCGACGGTGGCGATCCGGTACGAGGCGACGAACGAGCCGGTGAGGAGTACCAGCATCAGGACCAGCGTCAGAATGTACGGCGAGAACCTCGAGCGGTAACCCGCCCGCAGCCGCACCAGTGCAGCCTGCAGCATATGCATGAGCTTCAATGTAGGCAGGCCGATTCACGGTCGGCAACATCACGAAACGTCCATTCGAGCAGGATCTGTTCATGTCATCGGGCGGGCTGAGTTCACGATGCGATGAAACGTTCATTGTCAGACCAACGTTTCCGGTTTCTCCTATTCGCCAGAGGTCATTCGTGAGTACAACGTCAGAGCGTATCGAGAACGTGCAGACTGCGGTGCCGACAAAGCCGAGATCACGCTTGGGGCGCGACCTGTTCCGGGACCGCTACCTCTACCTGCTGCTGCTGCCGGTCATCGCGTGGTTCATCATCTTCCGCTACGTGCCCATGCACGGCGTCATCATCGCGTTCAAGGACTTTCGGTTCTTCGACGGCATCTGGGGGAGCGAGTGGGTCGGACTGCGGCACTTCGAGCGAATGTTCCGCAGCCGCGACTTCTATCAGATCGTGCGGAATACGCTCGTTCTCAATCTCTACCAGCTCGTCTTCCAGTTCCCGGCTCCCATCGTGCTCGCGCTCCTGCTCAACGAAGTCCGCAACTCCAGGTTCAAGCGGATCAGTCAGACGCTGCTCTACGTACCTCACTTCATCTCGTGGGTCGTGCTTGCGGGTATCGTGATCTCGGTCCTCTCTCCGAGCACCGGGATCGTGAACATCCTTCTCAACAGAGTCTTCGGCGTAGAGCCGGTCCACTTCATGATTCGGCCGGGCTGGTGGATCTTCTGGTTCATCCTGTCGGGCATCTGGAAGAGCGCCGGCTTCGGGACGATCATCTATCTTGCCGCGATCTCCACGATTGACCCGCAACTGTACGAAGCAGCCACCATTGACGGTGCGGGAAAACTCCGCCAGACGTGGCATATCACGCTCCCGGGCATCAGCGCCACGGTCGGCATCCTTCTGATCCTGAATCTGGGCAACTTCATCGAAATCGGATTCGAGCAGGTCAATATGCTGCAGAACAGCGTGGTCAACAACGTCGCCGACGTCATTCCGACCTACGTCTACCGTGTGGGTCTCCGGGGGGCCCAGTTCAGCTACACCGCCGGCGTGGGATTCTTCCAGGCCGTCGTGGGGCTCATCCTCGTGACCACGGCCAACTGGACGCTGCGGCGGCTCGGGCACTCGGGGCTCTGGTAGGGGGGAAGCATGGTACGCACCATCACAAAGTCCGAACAGGCGTTCCACGTGTTCAACTACGCGTTCCTCACCTTCGCGACGCTGCTGTCCGTACTCCCGTTCGTGCACATCATCGCGCTCTCCTTCAGCAGCTACCGCTCTGTTCTCTCCGGGGAGGTGGGACTGCTGCCGGTGGAGGCGACGGTGAACGCGTACCGTAACCTTATCATCGACGGGAACATCTTCGTGGGCCTGCGCAACACGATCGTAGTCACAGTGGTGGGAACGGCGTTCAACATGGTCGCCACGACCATGGCCGCCTACCCGCTCTCGAAGCAAAGGCTGCGCGGTCGCGGTTTCTTCCTCTGGATCGTGATCTTCACGATGCTTTTCAACGGCGGCATCATCCCGACGTTCGTTCTAATTCGGCAGCTCGGCCTGCTCAACACGTACTGGGCGCTCTGGCTCCTGGTCCTCGTCAGCCCGTTCAACATGTTCGTCATGAAGAGCTTCTTCCAGGCACAGCCGGAAAGCCTGGAGGAATCCGCGGTGATCGACGGCGCCAACGACATCCAGATCCTCGTGAGGATCATCCTGCCGCTATCCATGCCGGTGATCGCAACGTTGACGCTCTTCTACGCGGTGGGGCACTGGAACACCTACATGAACGTGCTCATCTATATCTCGGACCCCGAGAAGTACACGCTTATGATGCGACTGCGTCAGATGATCACCGGAATGACCGAAGCCATTACGACCGCACAGAGCAGTGAAGGGACGGAGGGATCGCGTCTGCTCGAGGACCTGATCACGCCGCAGAGCATCCGCTCGGCGGCGATCGTGGTGTCCACGCTGCCGATCATGCTGATTTATCCGTTCCTGCAGCGATACTTCGTGAAGGGCGTCATGCTCGGCTCGCTGAAGGGCTGATGAGAGCGCTCCTCCAGGAGGAGCCGAGCACACGCCGAAGGAGGTGACGACGGAAGAGACGATGAGAACGACCCTTTGTCGTCCGTGACTTGTATCACGGACACGGCTACGCACACAACATCTGGACAGATAAGGAGGACAGATGAAACGCATTCTTGGTACAGCACTCATCATCGCGCTGGTCGCGGTGACGGGTTTCGCCACCGGCGAGCAGGAAGGAGCCCCCGCGGGCGACGCGAGCGCACCGGTGAGCGTCATGGTCTACGAGCGAGGATGGGTCGTGCCCGAAGAAGGCACGATTACCGACAGTCGGTGGACCGAGTGGATGGACGAGCAGCTCGACATCGACATCGAGTGGGTTGCCGTGCCGCGCGGCGAGGTCGACTCCACGCTGAACACCCTGTTCGCCGCGGGGAACGCGCCCGATCTCATCCACGACTTCCCCCGCTCAACCATCACGAACTTCCGCAACCAGGGGGTGCTCCGGCCGGTCGACGACATGGTCGAAGACTACAGTACCAGCTACCGCGAGTACCTGGACCAGAACCCCGACCTGCTACCCTACGTCACGTTCGAAGACGGCCAGATGTGGGCATTCTCTTCCAAGCGGCCGATCGACTCGATCGAGAACCACACGATGTGGATCCGCCAGGACTGGCTGGACAACCTCGGGCTCGACGTGCCGCAGACCGAAGAGGAATTCTTCGCGGTCATGGACGCGTTCGTCAACGACGATCCCGACGGCAACGGGGAGGACGACACCTACGCCTTCTCGGCGATGCCCGCGTACTTCCCGATCGTGGACCAGATCTACGCGACGCGCGATTGGTACATCGAGGATGGCGAAGCCACGAACCAGATTTTCACCCCGCGCTTCGTGAAGATGCTCGAGTTCCATCGGACCGC
>CAZICD010000031.1:0-21081 GCA_964537725.1 uncultured Spirochaetaceae bacterium
CCTTCTGCACGGTGCGGGTGTAACCGAGTTTCTCGATGAGTCGCTCCCGGTAGTCCAAGATGTGCGAGCGCTTGAGCGCCGACAGCCGTACCTTCACGATCGGATCGGTGAGAAGGTGGTTCTCCATGATCGAGCGCATATCGCGGACGTGGTAGTGGGTGATGCTCTTGCCTTCAGAGACCAGGCGTTTCACGTGTGGACAGGTCTCCCAGACGAAGAAGGGTTCGACGTACTTGCGAACCGTGGGGCCGCCCGGTGCCGTAGCAGGTCCTTCGAGCGCCGCCAAAGCGACCGCGATCGCCTCGGATTTCGTGGTCTTCCCGGTGCTCTTGTACTGCGTCCAGCCGCCAAGCTTGTAGTACCAATACTTGGTCCGGGGTCGCTTGATAACGGAAAACGGCTCGGTTGGGCGCGCCATACGACACTCTACCAGAAGAAAAGGAAAAGAAAAATAGATTGCGAATTAATTGCTAGTCAGCCAATCCGAGGCATTTCGCATGTCCGACGAGACGTAAGTCTTTACATGACAGAGGATAATCACGCGCCCAGGAGGACTCGAACCTCCGACCCTCGGCTTAGAAGGCCGATGCTCTATCCAGCTGAGCTATGGGCGCTCGTGCGTGCGGCAGCAGGGACTGTCGGCACGCGCAGTTGAATTGGGAGCCTGCAGGCGGAGCGCCTGCAGGCTGGGTGCGGCGGTCCCCGTGAAGAATGCTGCGAAGCATTCTCCCCGGCCTCCTTTGCCGGCACCCGATATCGCAGCACCCCGGTCCAAAAACGGCGATGAGTCGGCGCGGGACGTTCCGCCCCGGCGGCCCCGCCGTACCTGGTGGCAACCGCGAACTCGGGATGAGAGGATTCGAACCTCCGATCTCCTGCTCCCAAAGCAGGCGCCTTAGCCACTAGGCTACATCCCGACGTGGACGCATAGTATAGCGCCGCGTCTCCGCGGCGGTCAACGAGCGTGACGCCGGCCCGAGCGCGGTCTGCGGGGTCTGCGTGGTCCGCGCGACGGCGCCGCTGCACTTGACCGCGGCCGGCCGGTTCGGCGAGACTCGCGTTGTGGCGGAGAGGAGCCTGAGCATGCAGAGGTCGTCGGCGTTACGGGCTGTCGTGACGGTACTCATGGCGACGGCGATCACGTGGACCGGCCGCGCGCTCGACGAGTCGGGCTTCGAAGCGTACTGGCGCGAGAGGAAGCTGCCGCCCATCGAGGAGCGGGGGACCGATGCGCACGGAGGCGACGAGTGAATGCAACCGAGCGTGCCACGGCGGTGACCCGCATCCTGACCTCGATCTATCCCGACCGCAGACCGCTTCTCCACTATTCCTCGGCGTACGAGCTCGTGATCGCGGTGATCCTCTCGGCGCAGACGACCGACGCCCAGGTGAACCTCGTCACGCCGGAGCTCTTCTCGCGCTACCCGACGCCGGCGGATCTCGCCGCCGCGTCGACGAGCGAGGTCGAGCGCATCGTGCACAGCACCGGTTTCTACCGGAACAAGGCGAAGAACATCGTCGCCGCCGCAGCCACGATCGAGCGCGAGTTCGACGGTGAGGTCCCCTCGACGATGGACGAGCTCGTGACGATTCCCGGCATGGGGCGTAAGAGCGCGAACGTCATTCTGGGCATCGTCTACGGCGAGCCTTCCATCGTGGTGGACACGCACCTGACGCGCGTCGCGAATCGGCTCGGCTTCGTGGACGGGAAGAACCCTCAGAAGATCGAGCGGGAGTTGCGCGCGATCGTCCCGGCGGATCTGCAGACCGATTTCTCGATGACGGTGAACTTCCACGGTCGCTACCGCTGCTACGCGCGCAAGCCCGACTGCGCGGCGTGCGAGATATACGACCTCTGCCGGTGGCCGGAGCGCGAGGCTCGCGCAGAAGCCGGCAGGCAGGAGGCGGCCGACGGGACGGGCTGAGCGCGCGACCGGCTGATCAGCCGAGCCGATCAGGCGAGGCTGGCGTGGAAGTCCGCGAGAGATCGAAACCCGTTTCGCGTCGCGTACGCCTCGATCTCGTCGCGCATGCCGGAGGCGATCCGCGGATCGGCGAAGTTGGCCGTGCCCACCTGGATCGCCGACGCACCGGCGAGCAGGTACTGTACCGCGTCGTCCGCCGACATGATCCCGCCCATGCCCACAACCGGAATCGACACCGCGCGGCTCACGCGGTAGACGGCGGCCACGCCTATGGGAAGGATCGCCGGTCCGCTCAGGCCCCCGGTCCCGCGCGGCAGGACGGGTCGTTTCTTCGCGGTATCGATCGTCATCCCCACGACGGTGTTGATACAGCTGACCGCGTCGGCACCGCCGGCCTCGGCGGCGCCGGCGATCTCGGCTATGTCGGTGACGTTCGGCGTGAGTTTGACAATCAACGGCCGGTCGGTGACGTCGCGCACGAGCCGCGTGGTGCGCTCGACCTGCTCGGGAACGGCGCCGATCGAAACCCCGCCGGCCTTCACGTTCGGGCAGGAGACGTTCACCTCGTAGCCGAGCAGCGCGCGGCTCGAATCGTGCTCCTCGAGGTAGGCGGTGACCTCCGCGTACTCCTCGGGGAAGTCGGCGGCCACGTTCGCAACGACCGCGCAGGGCAGCGTCGCGAAGCCGGGAAGCTTCTCGGCGACGAAGCGCTCCATGCCCACGTTCGCGAGTCCGATGCTGTTGAGCAGCCCGGCCGGCGTTTCGACGATCCGCGGCACGTCGTTTCCCGGCCGCGGCGTGCGCGTGACCGCCTTCGTGTAGAGCGTTCCGATACCGGCGAGGTCGAGGTGCTGCTCGTACTCGCTCCCGTAGCCGTAGGTGCCGGAGGCTACGCCGACGGGGTTGCAGACCGTCGCCGTGCCGATGCGGACCGAGAGGTCTACTCCCATACGATCTCCGTGGATCGGAACACCGGACCCTCGGTACAGACCCGTGCGTACTCCGCCACGCCGTGTACGCGCACGGCGCACCCCATGCAGGCTCCCACCGCGCAGCCCATCGTCTGTTCCATCGAGACCCACGCCGGGATGCCGTGACGCACCGCGCTCTCGTGCCCGGCGCGGAGCATGGGATCGGGCCCGCAGAGGTAGAGCTCGAGACCGCCGGAGGTGATGTCGATGGTCTGCTCGAGCAGGTCGATGGCGGTTCCGTGGAATCCGAACGATCCGTCGTCGGTCGCGCGGCGCACCTGCACGCGATGGTCCACGACGAGCGAGGGAAGCCCGGATTCGGTTCGTGCGCCGATCAGCATGATCGACCGGCGACCGGCGCGCGCGAGCTCGTTCGCGAAGAACAGGATGGGCCCGATGCCCACGCCCCCGGCGACGAGCACGGGAACGGCGTCGGGGGCGGGATCCGGAAACCCGACGCCAAGCGGGCCCATCACGCCGATCGTATCGCCGGGCTCGTCCCCGGCGAGCACGTGCGTCGCCGGTCCCCGTCGCCAGTAGATCATGGAGGCGATCGCGTCGCGCCCTCCAGACGGCGTCATGGGTCCCGCATCCGGCGTGAATCCGGAGACGCCGAACGGTCGTCGCAGGAGGGGGACCGGCCCGTCGGAGACGCGGATCGTGAAGAACTGCCCCGGTGCCGGGCGTCGAACGCCCGGTGGCCAGGTGAAGTCCATCTGGAAGTAGTCGTGCGCGATTTCGTGGTTCGCGGTTACGCGAGCTTCGAAAAGCGGCATCGCACGACTATAGCACAGCTCGTCCGCGCCCGGGTAGAGACGCGCGGGTTCATCGAATTGCGCCGTCGTCCGACTGGCGCATCGGAACGTGAGATTCTATTGTGATACATGTCACTTTAATCGTCTGTTATAGATAAGAAGGGTGCGATTAGTGCTTTACAAACGGGAAATGGTCGTTTATTTTCAAGTAAATCACTACAGAGGCGGATTTCGCCTCCGAAAGGGGTTCAACATGAAGAGACTACTGATTCTGGGTGTGGTACTGATCGCGCTCACCGGCTTCGCCTTCGCCAACGGTCAGGGCGAGGATGCCCGGCCCGAGGGCGGATTCGAGGACGGGATCTACTTCGCGCAGGAAGATTCGTTCAGCGATCGCACCGGCTGGAAGTACATGGTGACGCTCTGGGTCGAAGACGGCGAGATCACCGAAGTCGAGTGGAACGGCGCCAACAGCAAGGCCGGCACCGACAAGATCACCCGCTCGAAGAGCGGCGAGTACGGCATGGTCGAGAACGGCGGCGCCATCGCGCCGTGGTGGGAACAGGCCGAAGCGGCCGAAGAGTACCTCCTGGAGGTCCAGGACCCGCGCCAGATGGAGCTCGACGACGGCGGCTACACCGACGCGGTCTCCGGCGTGACGATCCACATCAACGAACTGCAGGAGCTCGCGATCAAGGCGCTCGACCAGGGCAAGGTCGACGGTCTCGGTTCATACGAGGACGGCGCCTACAGCGCCGAAGCAGACGGCTTCTCGAATGGTTGGAAGGACCGCGTGGACCTGACGGTCGTGAGCGGCTACATCGTCGCTGCGTACTGGAACCCGGTCGGCGAAGACGGCCAGGACAAGTACGAGGTCTCGGTGGAAGGCGAGTACGGCATGGTCGAGAACGGCGGCGCGCAGGCCCCCTGGTGGGAGCAGGCGGACGCCGTGGAGGCGAAGCTGCTCGAGACCCAGGATCCGGCGGCGGTCAGCTTCGACGAAGAAGGCGTGCCCGACGCGGTCTCCGGCGTGAGCATCACCGCGGATACCTTCTTCGAGCTCGCCGCAGAGGCGCTCGAGGACGCGCAGTAAGCGCAGAGCAGATCGCGAATCGACGGGCCGCCTTCGGGCGGCCCGTTTTCGTAGCGCGCCCGTCGGGGGGTGCCGACTGCCGGGCGCGGATGGACGCTGGGTAGCACGCCGCAGTACTCATATCGTATGGCGGGCGATGTACAGATTCACTACCTGGACGACGACGGGCTCATCCCGAACAACTCCGAACGGCCGCTGATCGTTTACCCGGGCGAGGTGGAGGGGCTCGAGGCGGCCGACGATCCGGCGGCGCTCTTCGAGCATCGGTTCGCCGCGCACGGCTGGACCGGAAGCTGGCGCAACGGGGTCTTTCCCTATCACCACTACCACAGCAACACGCACGAGGTGCTCGGGTGTTACTCCGGATCGGCCACGGTGCAGCTCGGCGGCGAGTCCGGCATCTCGGTCGAGATGCGCCCGGGTGACGTCGTCGTGATCCCCGCGGGGGTCGGACACAAGCGGCTCTCGTCCGGACGCGTGGGCATCGTCGGTGCGTATCCCGACGGGCGCGCCCCGGACATGAACTACGGCACGAGCGAGGAGCGCGAGCGCGCGATCGCCGCGATCCGCGGTGTGCCGGTGCCGGAGCAGGATCCGGTTCGCGGCGCCGACGGGCCGCTTCCGCGCCTCTACCGCGGCGACTGAGCGCGTCGAAGGCCCGCGTGCGAGCCAATCAGCCCCAGAGCTTCTTCGGATAAACGCCCGACTCTACGTACTCCCGGATTCGCGCCTGGACCTTCGGCTTGTCCTCTTTGTACGTCATGCCGAACCACTTCGCCTTCGTCGACAGCACGCGCATCTGCGCGCGTTCGGCCTCGATCAGACGCGTCATGAGCGTGGGGATGTAGAACTCCGCCTTCGGATCGTCGCCACGCTCGCGGACGAACCGCGCGAGCTCCTCGTCGATCTGCGGGAAGACCGCCGGCGTGAAGCCGAACATGTTCATGCTCGCGATGTCGTCGGGCTGCAGCTCGACGGTTGTCCCGTCGTCGAGTGTGTCGACGATCCGGGATCCGGTCTGCTCGATGTTCTTGTGCTCCTCGATACTCGCGAGAAAGCCATCGGCATCCTTCTCGCAGATACCGCGGCTCACCGTGCCGTGCTCGGACAGCGTGTCCTCCAGCTGGTAGCCCACCATGGCGTAGTCGGTCTCGTCGTTGGCGAGCGCGGAGAGATACGCATTGATCGTCTTGTACGCGTCGCGGCCGTAGAAGTCATCCGCGTTGACGACGGCGAAGGGGGTGTCCACGACGTTTCGCGCCGCGTACACGGCGTGCGCCGTTCCCCATGGTTTCGAACGGTCGGCCGGGACCGAGAGCTCGTCGGGAAGGTCGTCGAGCGATTGGACGGCGTAACTCACGCGGATGGAGTCGGGGAATTTGCCCGCGAAGAACTCGCGGACCGCGTCCTCGATCTCCGCGCGCACGATGAAGCAGAGGTCGGTGAACCCGACGTGCAGCGCGTCGTAGATGGAGTAGTCGATGATCGCTTCGCCGTTGGGTCCCACCCCGTCAATCTGCTTCACGCCGCCGTAGCGGCTGCCCATGCCCGCTGCGAGCAGGACCAGCGTCGTGCGTGTCGTTGATGCCATGGTGCCTCCGAATGATTGCGCCTATCCTACAACGTCAGCGAGAACTCGTCTCCCACCGCGAGGACGTCTTCCTCCTCGTCGATCGAGGGGACCTCGGGGCGTGCCGAGGGGTCGAGCAGCATGCTCGCGAGCGCGTCGGTCACGATGCGGTCGATGAAGGCGGACGCCTTCGGAGACAGCGATGTGAACCGGACGCCGAATCCGGGTGCCGATCGGCTCGAGACGTGACGCGGGTCGAGGATCTCGCACGCGGTGGTCATCGTGAAGTTCTGGAAGCAGACGCTGATTTCGCACGTCGACCCGGGGGGTGGGATCGTCGTAGCGGGTTCGAGGAACGCGCCGCCGGCGCTGAGCTCCCGGATACGATGGACCTCGTCCCTGCCCGCGAGCGAGGCGCGAAGCGGCCAGTCGAAGCGGTGATGGTCGCGCCGCTCGCGCTGCCGCGGCACGGCGAAAAACTCTGCGATTCGTTCGCTCACGACCGCAGCCTCCGCGTTCGTGTCGACGCAGGCGACCTCATCGTGGCAGGCGTTCACCGGCGTGAGGACGAGCAGCGGCAGCAGCGGGAAGCTTCGCTTCGCCGAGCTGATGAAGTGATCCCACTCGTCGTTCATCGCCTCGATCTCCACGACGGCGCCGATCAGGTGCGGGTCGCCCACGAGTGCCTCGACGAGCCGGTGCCGGTCGTAGACCGTCGTGACCGCGACTTCGGGAAGCGCAGCCGGTACGTCGGACGGCTCGGGTGAGCCCGAATAGAAGACGAGCTGATCCATGCGCCGAGTATACACGATCGGCCCGCGCGCGGCTTCCCCTAGGCTATCCGGCGAGGCGGTCGAGCGCCCACCGCGCGTGCTCGCGGACGATCGGGCTGCCGTCGCCGGCGAGTCGCCGCAGCTCGGGAACGAGCTCGGCGGCGCCGGTGTTCGCGGCGGCGATGGAGGCGTTTCGGACCATCGCGTCGCGGCCCGGGCGCAGGAGCGGCGTGCCGGCGAAGCGCGCGCGATAGGCATCGGCGTCCGGGATCGCGAGGAGCTCGGAGAGGCTGATGCGCTCGCCGGCGCGGTGTGCGCGGAAGTCGTCCACGCTGGTGACCTTCGCGCGCACGTTCAGCGGACAGACCTCCTGACAGAGGTCGCAGCCGAAGATCCAGTCGCCCATGAGCGGACGCAGCTCCTCGGGGATGCTGCCGCGGTGCTCGATCGTGAGGTAGCTGATGCAGCGACGCGCGTCGATGCGGTGATGGTCGTAGAGCGCGTCGGTGGGGCACGCGGCGCCGCAGCGGAAGCAGCCGGACGGGCAGCCGCCGTGCCGGGGCTCGGCGAGCGGGGTGGGTTCGAGCGCGTGCGTGGTGAGGATCTCGCCGAGGAAGAACCAGCTCCCGTACGCGCTCGAGATCGTGAGCGTGTTACGGGCGGTGTATCCCACGCCTGCGCGCTCTGCGAAGAAGCGCTCGGAGAGCGGCGAGGCGTCGACGAAGGAGCGGAACCTGTCGTCCGGGTACCGAGCGCGAAGCGTGCGCACCACGCGCTTCAGACGCTTACCGAGCGCGTTGTGGTAGTCTCGGCCCCACGCGTAGCGCGCGATGCGTCCCGTGCCGGTCGCCCCGGTCCGCTCTGCCGGCTCCTGGTAGTAGTTGCAGCCGACGATGATCACCGAGCGGCAGCCGCCCATCACTTCGCGCGGCGCGTACTTCGCCTTTGCGTGCCGGGTGAGGTAGTCCATGGTGCCGTGCATGCCGGCGTCGATCCACGCGTCGTACTCGCCGCGTGCGGTCGCCGTCGTCCCGTTCGCGGCCGCGTCGTCTCCCACGGCCGCGACGCCGAACAGGTGCAGCCCCTCGGCCTCGAGGAGTCCGGCGATCTCCGGCTCGATACGCGGGAAGTGATCTTCCCGTGGTATCACTCCGGCAGCTCGATCTGGACCTTGACGCTCGTGTCCTTCGGGTCGGCGGCGTACTCGTACGCCTGTACGCCCTTGTCGAAGGGGTAGGTCTCGGTGACGAGCGGGTCCAGGTCGATCGCGCCGGAGCCGAGCAGCTTCACCGCGCGGTCGTAGACGTTCGCGTACCTGAAGATCGTCTCCATCCGGATCTCTTTCGCCTGCGCGGAGGTCACGTCGTAGGTGACCGGCTCGATCGGCATCCCGATCGCGATGAGCCTTCCCCCGGGTCGCAGCAGGCCGAGCGCGGTGTTCAGAGCCGGCGGCGCGCCGCTCGCCTCGAAGACGATATCAACGCCCCATTCGCCGGTGACCTCGTCGACGATCTCCCGCGGGTCTGCGTCGGAGACGTTCACCGTGCGCACCGGACCGAGCCCGGCCGCGATGTCGAGCTTGGGCTGCTTGACGTCGAGCGCGATCACCTCGCTGCAGCCGCCGGCGAGCGCGGACATGATCGTCACCAGGCCGATCGTCCCCGCCCCGATGACCACGGCGACGTCGCCGGGCGAGATGCCCGCCCGGTTCGCCGCGTGCATGCCTACCGCGAGCGGCTCGACCATGGCGCCGGCGGCGAGGCTCACGTTGTCGGGGAGCTTGTACGTGAAGTCGGCGGGGTGGACGACGGTGGGGCGGGTGACGCCGTGCACCGGCGGCGTCGCCCAGAAGCTCACCGCCGGATCCAGGTTGTACATGCCCAGTCGGCTCGCCGTGCTCGTCGGGTCGGGAATGCCGGGCTCCATGCAGACCCGGTCACCGGGGGCGAGCGTGCTGACTTCCTCGCCCACGTCGACGACGATCCCGCTCGCCTCGTGACCCAGGATCATCGGCTCGCGCACGACGAACGGTCCGATCGCCCCGTGCGTGTAGTAGTGGACGTCGCTGCCGCAGACGCCGACGTTGCGAAGCGCGACGCGCACGTCGCGCGGTCCGAGCGCCTCGGCGACGTCGACGTCGCGGATATCGATCTCGCCCTTGCGTTCCAGTACCAGTGCTTCCATGTGGCCATGGTACCACAGGTCTCACGGCCGACGAAATACTGATGTCGTGGTCAGTTGATCGACAGCTCGGCGCCGCTTTCCATCGCGCGCACGAGCGCGGAGATCCAGCGTGAGGCGGGCGCGCCGTCGACGACGTCGTGGTCGACGAGGATCGTCATGTGCAGGACTTCGCGTGGCTCGATCCCGCCGTTCATGACCACCGCCTTCGGCGTCACCGCCCCGATCCCGATACAGACCGGGTGCATGCTCTTGGGGATGAACCACCCCTTCACGCGGCCGCCCATGCCAACCGATGTGATCACGACGCTTCCCATCGTGTTCATCATGCGCTGAGGATTGGCGAGCGCTCGCTGCAGGAGCCACCGTCGAACGAAGCCGGGAAGCGCGTAGTAGAGACGAAAACGAAGCCGCGACTCGTCGCCGATGACGACGGTGCCCGCGCTGACCGGTTGCTGGCGCGCCACGGCGATCTGCGCCTCGATGTCCTCGACCGAGCGGGTGTCGGCGTCGTGGACGAGCAGCGGCAGGGGGACGCGCTCGCCGTCGACGCTGCGCTCGACCATGATGCTGACGTTCACCCGGGGAAAGGTCGTGATCGTGCGGCGGCCGCTGCGAACCGCGTGCGCGGTCGGGTGCTCCCAGAGACTCGACGCGACGCTCTTGACGAGCCAGGCGAGGAAACTCACCGACGATCGGCCGTTGCGGTTGGCGACCCGGAGGCCGGCCCGCGCGCGCGTGACGTCGATCTCGAGCAGCGCCGCGATGTGGTGCTTGCGCACGCCGATCCTGCCCAGGTCGATCGTGGAGAGTCTGCTCCGCGGAAAGACTGCCTTCGCCGGTTCGTTCGCCATAGCACCCCTTTCAGTACATTCATCGGCGTTTTGCGCCGATGGGTGGAGTGCCTTTGCGCGCCCTTTGACGAACCGGGCGCTTTCGGGTACAAGGCGGTATGGAAGCATTCGCGGCCTCTCTCGTCTCGCAGGCGCACATCGTCGTGCTCTTCGTCATCATCGTCGCGGCCATCGCCGTGCTCGTGAAGGGCGCCGACCTGCTCGTGGACGAGGCCGTGTCGCTGTCGGTGAGCTGGGGCGTGCCCAAGATGCTGATCGGGGCGACGATCGTGAGCCTGGGGACTACGCTTCCCGAAACGGCCGTCAGCGTTATGGCCGCGGTGCAGGGCGCGCCCGGCCTCGCGATGGGCAACGCCGTGGGCTCCATCATCGCCGACACCGGCCTCATCCTGGGGATCGCGGTGATCATCGGTCCGGTGCCGGTGGAGCGTAAGCTCGTTAACCGTCAGAGCTGGATCCAGTTCGGCAGCGCCGTGGTGCTCGTCCTCGCCTCCATCCCGTACCTGCACCTCGCCGGTGTGTTCACCGACGGTGGGCGGCTGCGCCAGGTGATCGGGTTCGTCTTCCTCGTCCTGCTGGGCCTCTACATCTGGCGGTCGATCCAGTGGTCGCGCAAGGCACCGCTCGACACGATCGAGCCCGCGACCGTCGACGTACACAGCACGAAGAGTCCGGTGCTCTCGCTCGTCAAGCTCGCCGTCGGCATCGCGCTCGTCGTCCTTGCGTCCCAGGTTCTCATCCCGACCGTCGAGGAGACCGCGCTTCGCCTCAGCATCCCCGACGCGATCATCGCCGCGACGCTCGTGGCGTTCGGCACGTCGCTGCCGGAGCTCGTCACCGCGGTCACCGCGGTCCGCAAGAAGCACGGCGAGCTCGCGCTGGGCAACGTGATCGGTGCGGACGTGCTCAACGTGCTCTTCGTCAGCGGCGCATCGGCGGCGGTGACGCGCGGCGGTCTGGACGTGCCGCCGCAGTTCTTCATTCTCTTCTTCCCGTCGATGATCTTCGTCGTGACGGTCCTGCGGATCGGGATCGGGCGCGGTACGACCGAGCTCAAACGGGGATTCGGGTTCGTCCTGCTCGGCGCCTACCTGATTACGGTCGTCGCCGGGTATCTGGTGCCCGGGTCGCCCACACCGCACGTGAGCGGGATGTAGGAGAAGGGCGAAGGAGGTCCTATGGTAGGTTTGCGCGAGAGATACTACGGCTGCATCGCCTCCACGTGGATCGGGTCGTCCATGGGAGCCGCCGTGGAGGGCTGGGAGTGGCGCCGGATCGAGCAGGAGCACGGACGCCTCGCCGAGCTGCTGCCCTACGAGCACTACGACAACGGCTGGATGAGGCCGCCGGGAACGACGGAGGACGGCATCGAGCGGCAGAAGCTGTTCGCGGAGGCGATCATCGAGCGGGGCGGACGGGTGACCGCCGCGGACGTCGTCGGCGTGTGGAAGCGCGTGCTCGACCCCGAGAAGGTGATGCACAAGCAGGAGGCGTTCGACGTCGCGCTGCTCGAGCTCGCGCGAGCCGGGACTCCGCACAGCATGATCGGGACCATGTGGCCGCACCCGAACGTGAACTCGGTCGCGCGCGCCGCGCACCCGATCGGCCTGATCAACGCGGCAGACCCCGAGGGCGCGGCCGCAGACACCTTCGACGTGGGGCGCCTCTACGCGTACGACAACGTGCCCGCGCTGCGATGGGCCGCGCTCTACAACGCGGGTATCGCCGCCGCGTGCGCGCCGGATGCGACGATCGACACGGTCGTGGAGACGATGCGCTCGTTCGCGTCGTACCGAAGGGACGCCGCCGGTCTCTACGGGCGCTACGACACGATCGCCGACGAGCTCGACCGGGCGATCGAGATCGCCCGACGCCACGACGATTACCGGGCCTTTCGCGACGAGTTCGACACGATCTACCACGGCGGTTCGCACGTCGTGTACTCGCTCTCGCAGGCGAACGAGATCATCTGCAAGGGCGTCGCGCTCTTCGTCTTCAGCGGAGGCGACCCTGCGCAGACGATCGTGGACGCGGTGAACCTGGGGCGCGACACCGACTGCATCGCCGCGGTCTCCGGCGGCCTCTCCGGGGCGCTCTCGGGAGGTTCGGGGCTTCCCGACGAGTGGGTGCGGCTCGTCGACGAGGCGACGTCGCAGGATCCCTATACGTGCGCGCACCGTTCGATCGGCGAGACGGCGGACCTCCTCTACGGCGCGTTCCTCTCGCGACGAGCACGGCTCGAGGAGTACCTGCGCTCGACCGGCGCCGACGGGTATCTGACACGCTGAGCCCGCCGCGTGGACGCGCGGGGCGACTCATGCTACCCTCTGCCTTCCAAGGAGCCACTATGAACGCCACTGTCCGGGCTGCGGCGATTCTCGCCCAGATGACGCTGGACGAGAAGCTCGCCGCGATGAGCGGCATCGAGAACATGTACACGAAGGGCGTCCCGCGACTGGGCGTGAGACGCATCCGCATGGCCGACGCGAGCATGGGCCTGCGCGACGAGAAGATCGACGCGACCGCCTTCCCCGCGTTCATCGGACTTGCCGCCACCTGGAACCGCGAACGCGCGCTCGCCTACGGCGAGGCGGTCGGCGAGGAGTTCCGTGCCGCCGACATCGACGTCGTGCTCGGCCCCGGGGTGAACCTCTCCCGCGTGCACGAGTGCGGGCGCAACTTCGAGTACCTGGGCGAAGACCCGATGCTCGCCGCGACGCTGGTCGTCCCCTACATCCGCGGCGTGCAGAGCCGCGGCGTCGCCGCGACGGTGAAGCACTTCGTCGCGAACAACACCGACTGGCATCGGTGTGTCAGTAACTCGATCGTCGACGAGCGTACGCTGCGCGAGCTCTACTTCCTTCCCTTCGAAGCCGCAGTGAAGGACGCCGACGTACGGTGCCTCATGACGAGCTACAACCTGGTGAGTGGCGAGTACGCCGGCGAGAACCGCTGGCTGCTCTCCGACGTGCTGCTCGGCGACTGGGAGTTCGACGGGCTGGTCATGTCCGACTGGATGGGCCTGTGGAACCCGGCACCGTCCATCGCGAGCGGCCTGCACCTGGAGATGCCGGCGGGCAAGGCGTTCGAACCGGCGGTCGTGCGCACGATGATCGAGGAGGGCGTCGCTTCCGAGGAGGACGTCGATGCGCGCGTGACGCGCATCCTCGAGCTCACCGCGCGGCTCGAGGAGACGCAGCTCGAGGTTCCGAATCCGCGCCGCGCGAAGAGCGAGGAGCACGCGGGAGTCGCGCTCGAGGTCGCGCGCGAGGGGATCGTTCTGCTCAGGAACGCCGATGGGCTGCTGCCCCTCGACGCGAGCGACGGCTCGATCGGGGTGGTCGGGCCGCTCGGCGATCCCACGCCCACCAGCGGCGGAGGCGCGGCGGCGGTTCGCGCGATCGACCCGGTCAGCATCGCCGGCGGCATCTTCGCAGTCGCCCCCGACCGTACGCTCCTGCGCGTGGAGGACGGCAGCGACGAGGACCGCGTACTCGCCGACTCCGACGTGGCGGTCGTCTGCGTCGGGTATACCGGTGAGCGCGAGCGCGAGGGCTGCGACCGGCCGTGGGAGCTTCCCGCGGGCGACGTCGAGCTCATCAAGCGCGCCTCCCGCGCCGCGAAGCGCACGATCGTCGTGATCGTCGCCGGTGGGGGAGTCGAGATGACGAGCTGGGTCGACGAGGTCGACGCGATTCTCCACGTCTGGTACCCGGGCGAGATCGGCGCGCGGGCGCTCGCCGAGATTCTCTTCGGCGAGGTGAACCCGTCGGGCAAGCTCCCGATCTCGATCGAACGAGTGCGCGAGGATCGCTCGTCGGTCGCGAACTACCTGCCCGACGGCGCGGAGCTCTACGATCAGCCGGACTTCGTCTCGCAGGACGCGACGCCCTACGACATCACCTACGCGGAGGGCGTCTTCGCGGGCTACCGGCACCTCGACGCGTTGGAGATCGAGCCGCTGTTCGCCTTCGGATACGGGCTCTCCTACACGAGCTTCTCGTACGACGAGCTGTCCGTCGAGGAGCGTGGGGAGAGGCTCGCGGTGATGTTCCGCGTTACGAACGACGGACAGCGCGACGGGATGGAAGCGGCTCAGGTCTACGCGCGTCCGCCCGAGTCGCTTGCGGATTCGGTGCCGCGGCGGCTGGTCGGATTCGCGAAGCAAGCCGTTCCTGTGGGCGAGAGCGTCGCATACGTCGTCGACGTTCCGGTGCGCGCGCTCGCCGGGTGGGATACCGACGCGCAGGAGTGGCAGCTCCAGGGAGGAACCTGGACGCTTGAAGTGGGGGCCTCGTCGCGGGACGTGCGCCTCATCGGACAGATCGAGCTGGGCGCGAGGCGCATCAGCGTGAAGGAGAATGTACTGTGATCACCATTACCAACGTCCGCGCGGTCATGACCGCGCCGGAAGGGATCGACCTCGTCATCGTGGTCGTCGAAACGAGCGAGCCCGGTCTCGTCGGCTACGGCTGCGCGACCTTCACCCAGCGCGCGAGCGCCGTCGTCGACGTCGTTGACCGCTACCTCGCGCCGCTGCTCGCAGGTCGGGACGTCTCCCGGATCGAGGACCTGTGGCGCCTCATGCACGCGAACGCGTACTGGCGAGGCGGGCCGGTCACGAACAACGCGACGGGCGGGGTGGACATGGCGCTGTGGGACATCGCCGGCAAGCGCGCCGGAATGCCCGTCTACCAGCTGCTCGGCGGCGCGTGCCGCGACCGCGTGGACGTCTACCGCCACGCCGACGGCTCGTCGATCCCGGAGCTCATCGAGAACGCCCGCTCGCTCGTCGAGGAGGGGCACCGTTACGTGCGTTGCCAGATCGGCGGGTACGGCGCCGCGGGCGCGATGACGAAGGACGCGAACGCGGAGAGCTCCACCGAATCGAGCGCGCCCGGCCAGGGCGGCAGCGGCGCGGCGAGCGCCGGTGCTCCCGGCGTGGCCGCCGGCGGCGCGATGACGCCGCACCCGGGACCGCAGCCGGAGCCCGACGACCGCGTGGCGATCGATCCGGCGCGCTATATGGCGCTCACGATCGAGGCGTTGCAGGAGGCGCGTCGCGCGCTCGGCCCGCGGATCGAGTTGCTGCACGACGTGCACGAGCGCGTTCCCGTCGGGGAGCTCGCCCGGTACGCGCGCAAGCTCGACGACGTGGGACTCTTCTTCCTCGAAGACGCCGTGCCGCCCGACCAGTACGAGTGGCTGCGCAACATCCGCGCGGCGAGCGTGACGCCCATCGCGCTCGGCGAGCTCTTCACGACGCCCGAGCAGTGGGTGCCGCTCATCAAGGACCGGCTCATCGACTTCATCCGTGTTCATCTCAGCCACATCGGCGGGATCACACCGGCGCGCAAGCTCGCCGCGCTCGGCGAGGCGTTCGGCGTCCGAACCGCGTGGCACGGCCCCGGCGACTGCTCGCCGTTCGGACACGCGGCGAACGTTCACGTCGACTTCGCGGTGCCCAACTTCGGCATCCAGGAGATGTACAAGCCCAAGCCGATCATGCGCGAGGTCTTCCCCGGGCTGCTGGAGGTGGTCGACGGCGCGGTCCTGCCGCCCGATCGGCCCGGCCTGGGCGTCGACTTCGTCGAAGAGCGGGCGCGCGAGTTCCCGCCGGCGCTCGTGCCTCCCAAATGGACGCGCACGCGCATGCCCGACGGCACCCAGATCTGGCCGTAGGCCCCTTTGACTCGGTCTTCCCGCCATGGTAGACCGTAGCTGGAGGGCCTATGGCGATCACGATAGGTGCTCAGTACTACCGACCGCCGTTCCCGCGGTCGGAGTACTGGGAAGACGACCTCGCGAGGATGAAGGAAGCCGGGCTGAACACGGTCCAGCTCTGGCTCGTCTGGGGATGGATCGAGGCCGAGCCCGGCACCTTCGCCTACGACGACTACGACAAGCTCGTCGAGATCGCCGGGAAGAACGAGCTCGGCGTCGTGCTGAGCACGATCGCGGCGGTGCACCCGTACTGGATCCACCGTGAGGTGCCCGGCAGCGAGATGGTCACCAACATGGGAGCGAAGGTCGTCTCGACGAACCGTCGCGAGATCCACTACGGCTTGACCCCCGGGGGATGTATCGACCATCCCGACGTCCGCGAACGGATGCAGACCTTCCTGAAGACGACCGCAGAACGCTACGCCGGCATCCCCAACGTCACAGGCTTTGACGTGTGGAACGAGCTGCGCTGGAACGTCCACGCAGACGGGCTCGTCTGCTACTGCGACCACACGCTCGCCGCCTTCCGTTCGTGGCTCGAAGCGAAGTACGGCGACCTGGACCGGCTGAACGCCGCGTGGGAGCGGCGCTACCGGCGATGGGACGAGGTGCTGCCGGGCAAGCGACCCGGACGCGTCTACACCGAGATGATGGCCTTCGAAGAGTTCACGAGCGAGCGCAGCGTCGAGCACGCGAAGTGGCGCTACCGCATCGTGAAGGCGGCGAACCCGGGTAAGCCGGTGACCGTGCACGGCGGGAAGCCGACGGTCCTCTACGGGAGCGACGACTACTTCGGCCCCGAGCCGTCTACGGCGCTGCACCGAGGCAACGACTGGGGGTTCGTCGAGGAGATCGACGGGGTGGGCACGTCGAGCTTCCCCGTCTGGGAAGCGATCGACCATACCGACTTCATCGGGCGGATCGATTTCGTGCGCGCCGCGGCCGAGACGGGCGGAAAGGCGCTATGGCTGAGCGAGTTGCAGGGCGGCCGCTCGGCGGACGGCTTCAACCCGCAGCGGGCGGTCCAGGCCGCCGCGCAGCAGAGGTGGCTGTACAGCGGGCTCGCGGCGGGCGCCGACACCGTGCTGTTCTGGTGCTGGCGCGACGAGATCTTCGGGCGCGAGTCGGGCGGTTTCGGGATCATCGGCGCCGACGGACGCGCCGAGGAGCGCGTGGCCGCGCTCGCGAAGACCGGCTCGCTTCTGACGCAGTACGACCCGATCTTCAGCCGCTACCGGCCCGCCTCTGCGAAGGTGGGCATCTGGTTCAGCCCCCGCGCGTACTTCCACGCGTGGTGCGAGGACGGCAACGCGAACCGTCCCATGCGCGCGATCGGGGGCCTCTCCCGCGTGCTCGTCCGCGCGAGTATCCCGTACACGCTCGTCGAGGAGCAGCACACCGACGCGCTCGACGGGCTGTCGATCCTCTTCATGCCGCGCGGTCTCGTCGTGGACGAGCCCGCGGCGGACGCTATTGACGCGTGGGTGCGCTCGGGCGGAACGCTCGTCGTCGAGAGCGAGGCCGGGGCGTTCGGCGGGAACGGCATCTACCGTTACCCCGGTGAACGGTTCCTCGCCACGCGCTTCGGGATCGAGGAAGTGGGCAGGCGCCCGCTTCCCGCCGACGCGGTACCGGTGTCGGTGGACGTCGGGGCCGGCGCATCGACCTACTTCCTGCCCGCAGCGCAGTGGGCCACGCCGTACACCAACGGCTCGCTCTCGCAGCAGGTCGCCGTGGGCGAGGGGAGGGTGATCGCCGTGGGGCTCTACAGCGCGGAGGCGTACTACGCCGGGCAGCGCGAGGCGAACCCGGCGTACGCGGCCGCGGTCGAGGAGTACGAGCGGTTCGTCACCGACCTCGTCGCCGGCGCCGCGGGCGAGCGCGCCGCGCGGATCGTCGAGGCCGGTTCCGGCGATGCCCTCGCGCACCTGCGTATCGGCGCGGCCGGGTCGATCCCGGTCGTCTACGTCATCACCGAGGAGCCCGGGCGCGCGCTGACGATCGAGGTCGCCGACGTGAAGCTCGCCGCAGCGCTGCAGGGCGGGGTCATCGACCTGCTCTCGCGTCGGACGCTTTCCATGCGCGACCGGCAGATCGTCGTTCCTCCGTCCGAGTGGGGCGTGACGATCCTCGTACCGGGATCGGCTGCGTAAACAAGGAGGAGGAGCCATGGCACGCTGGCAGATAGGCGGACACGAGGTGCACCCCATCGGCATCGGGACGTGGGGGATGGGCGGCGATCGGCTTGCAGACGGCAATCCCTACGCCGACTACCGCTACGACGAGCGCGACGTGGAGGCGATCCGCTACGCGATCGCGCAGGGGCAGAACCACATCGACACCGCGCAGCTCTACGGCGCGGGGCACACCGAGGAGATCGTGGGCGAGGCGATCTCAGGGCTCGACCGCGACCGGCTGTTCATCGCGACAAAGGTGTGGCGCTCGCACTCGCTGCGTAACGCGGTGCCGAAGGCGGCCGAGGAGAGCCTGCGCAAGATGCGCATCGACACGCTCGACCTGCTCTACGTCCACGCGCCCTGGGACGCGATCCCCATGGACGACTACATCGCCGGACTGAACGACGCGCAGGACGCCGGGCTTACGCGTGCGATCGCGGTGAGCAACTTCAACGCCCGGCAGCTCAACCAGGCGATTTCGGCGAGCAAGCATCCCATCGTCGCCAACCAGGTCCACTACAACATGCTGCACGCCGGCCTCGTCGACGATGAGATGCGCGGCCTCTGCTCGCAGCACGGTATCGCGATCGTCGCCTACCGCCCGGTTGAACGCCGGATGCTCGCCGATCGGACCGACTCGAAGGTCGTGCTCGACGCCGCCGCCGACCTCGGGTGTACTCCGGCGCAGCTCGCGATCGCGTGGCTGATTTCGCAGCCGGGGGTGGTCACGATCCCCAAGGCGTCGAGCACCGAGCACATAGACGAGAACCTCGGTTCCATGCACGTGTCGATCCCCGACGAAATTCGCGCGCGCATCGATGCACAGCTCGAGACGTTGTGATAGAATCCTCCGGCGTGAATCCACTCGAGAAACGACCCGACACGGGCATCTTCACGCGCCATCCCGACAATCCGATCGTCTGGCCCGGCCGGCACGACTGGCGGCTCGCCGTCACCTTCAACCCAGGCGTCATCCGGACCGACGACGGGAAATTCCTGCTCTACGAGCGCACCGCCGGGCAGCTGCGGCCGTTCCACTGCCATATTGGCATGCTCGAGAGCGACGACGGGGTGAACTTCACGCAGGTCGGCGACGAACCGGTCTTCACGCCGGAGATGGCCGGCAGCCGCCACGGCTCGGTGCAGGATCCGCGCGTCGTGCGCATCGACGGGCGGTATCTGATGACCTACGCGTTCCGCCCGTTCGCCTGGAACTCGTCGCCGAGCGGGGTGAGCGTCCCCGAGTCGTGGGAGGCCTCCTACGACGAGTTCGACGGCGACAGCTCGAAGAACATGACGCGCACCGGGCTCGCCGTCTCCGACGACGGCCGGACGTGGAGGCACGAACTGTGGCTCACGCCGAGCGACCTCGACGACCGCGACGTCATCCTCTTTCCCGAGAAGATCGGCGGGCGGTACTGGATGCTGCGGCGGCCGGCGCAGTGGGTGGGACCCGAGTACGGGACCGAGGGCGCGTCCATCTGGATCACCTCGAGCGCCGATCTCAACTCGTGGGACGAGGCGACGCTGCTCGCGAAGGCCGCATCTCCGTGGGAGGGCGGCCGCATCGGCGGCGCGACGCCGCCGGTGAGGACCGACGCCGGCTGGCTCACGCTCTACCACGGCGTCGAGTACGTCAGGCAGATACCCTGGGTCAAGTCGGCCACGGGACCCGCGTCGAACTACGTCTGCTACCGCGTGGGCGCGATGCTGCTCGACCTCGACGATCCGCGCAGCGTGCTCGCGCGGACGCCCGACTTCATCATGGAGCCGGTCGAGTACTACGAGAAGCACGGCCTCTACATCCCCAACGTCATCTTCCCCACCGGTAACGTCGTCGTGGACGACGAGCTGTGGGTTTACTACGGCGTCTGCGACACCGCGATCGCGCTCGCGACGGCGCCGGTCCAGCGCATCCTCGATGCGATGAAACCCGTGTAGAAGAGAGGAAAGCAATGAGATTCTATCTGGGCGGCTACAGTGCCGATCTGAACGTGGCATGGCTCGACCCCGCCGACGGGTCTATCGAGATCGTCGGGAAGGTGACGACTCCGGAGAACGCCTCGTTCGTCCGCTACGTACCTGAGCTCTCGGTGCTCTACGCGACCGTGGAGTCCGGCTACCGCACCGGCGAGGCGGGCAAGGTCGCCGCCTTCCGCGTCGACGCCTCCGGGCGCCTGACCGCGATCGGTTCCACCGAGAGCTGCGGCCCCGGGCCGTGTCACGTGGCGGTCGACCCCGAACGCCGATTGCTGACCGCCGCGAACTACGGGGGCGAGAACTGGGTCGCGATTCGCATCAACGACGACGGGACCTTCGCCGGCGAGGCCGCGTGCGTGCGGCACACCGGCTCCAGCGTGAACCCGGCGCGGCAGGCCGAACCGCACCCGCACGCGACGACCTTCTCGCCGGACGGCGACTACATCTTCGTGTGCGACCTGGGCACCGACGAGGTCGTCCGCTACGCCACCGCCGACGTCGCCGGCGGTTCGCCGAAGGGCGAGCCCGCCGCGAAGGCGAGGCCCGGCGCGGGACCCCGCCATTTCGAGTTCTCCGGCGACGGACGATTCGCCTACCTCGTGACCGAGATGGGCAACACCATCGTCGTCTACGCCTACGATGCAGCCGACGGTTCGCTCGAGGAACTGCAGGAGATCTCCACGCTACCCGACACCTTCGACGGTGAGAGCTCGGCGGCCGAGGTGCAGATCCACCCGAACGGCCGGTTCCTCTACGCGTCGAACCGCGGGCACGACACGATCGCGGTCTTCGCGCGCGACCCGGCGAGCGGCCTGCTCGAGGCAGCCGGCCACTTCGACACGACCGGCAGCGGCCCGCGCCACTTCCAGGTCGACCCGTCGGGGAAGTGGTGCCTCGTGTCGAACCAGGCGAGCGACCACGTCGTCTCCTTCCGCGTCGACGAGGCAACCGGCATGGGCACGTGGACCGGCAAGAGCGTCCAGGTCCCCGCGCCCGCGTGCACGGAATTCTGGCGATAGGGAATCGCTGGCGATAGGAATCGCCGTGCGATAGGAATCGTCGCGCTACCGGGCGCCGG
>CAZICD010000031.1:21181-29999 GCA_964537725.1 uncultured Spirochaetaceae bacterium
TCGCTGGCGATAGGAATCGCCGTGCGATAGGAATCGTCGCGCTACCGGGCGCCGGGCGCTCGGTGCTCATCGCGATCGCCATGTATTCGCTGTAGTGCGAGTCGATCATGCTCCCCACCTCTCGTAGAGCTCGTCGATCCGCGCTCGAACTCTGGCGAGCTCGTCGCCAATCCGGCGTCCTTCACGGTAGTCACCGCTCTCGAAGGCGCGTGTCATGCGGCCCTCCAGCTCGTCGCGACGCGCCTCCAGCCGCACGATCTCCGCCTCCGTGCGGGCCGCGTCCCCGCCGCCGCCGGAGCGGCCCGATCCGCCGCGACGATCGGCGCCCGCGCCCACCGCCGTGTGCCTCTTCGCGACACGGGCGCCGGCGGAGGCCGTGTCGCGCAACAGCGCCGGCGCGCGCGTGCGCCAGAACGAGGTGAAGTCGCCCTCGTACACGACGAGCGACCGGTCGGCGAGCTCGACGATCGTGCGGGCCACCGCGTCGAGGAAGTAGCGGTCGTGCGAGACGGTGATGATCGTCCCGTCGAACTCGGCGAGCGCCTCCTCCACCGCCTCCCGGCTCGGGATGTCCAGATGGTTCGTCGGCTCGTCGAGGACGAGCAGGTTCGCCCGGCCGATGATCGCGATCGCCAACTGCAGCCGGTTCCACTCGCCGCCGGACAGGGTGGCCACGCTCCGGTCGAGATCCTCCCACGAGAACCTCAGACGCGAGAGCACACCGAAGACCTCGTTGCGCGTGAACGAGCCGGCGGAGAGCATCGCGTCGAGCACGCTGGTCTCACCGGGAAAGCGGTCGCGTTTCTGCGCGCAGTAGCCCACGCGCATGCTCGGGCCGATCCGCAGGCGCGGGTGCTCCCACGACCCGGTCGAGACGAGCTCCTCGAGCAGCGTGGTCTTGCCGCTGCCGTTCGGTCCGACGATTCCCACCCGGTCGCCCACGCGCACGGTGAGCCGCGCGCGGTCCAGAAGCACGCGCTCGCCGAACGCCTTGCGATAGTCACGGACGTCCACCGCGATGTCCGAGCGGACGTCGGTTCGGTGGAAGGCGGGTTCGATGGGCGCGTCGCCGAGCGATGGCGCGTCCAGCGACGCATCGCGGGCCTTTTCGAGCTGCGTGCGCCGCGCCCGGAGTCGCTTGCCCCACTTGGGGTCTCCGGTCACCCGCGCGCGCTCCTCGAAGGTGCGCACGAGCTCCTCGAGCCGGGCGAGCTTGCGCTGTTCAACCGCGTGCGTGGCCTGATCGGCGAGCGCCTTCGTCAATCGCGCGAAGCGGTAGTCGGAGTAGTTGCCCGTGTACTCGCTCAGCCGGCCGCCGTCGAGCTCCCAGATCGTCTGCGCGACCCGGTCGAGGAGGTACCGGTTATGCGAGACGATACACACCGCGCCCGGGTAGCGGCGCAGATAGTCCTCGAGCCACGCGAGGCCGGCGAAGTCCAGATGATTCCCCGGCTCGTCGAGCACGAGGAGATCCGGTTGTGCGATCACCGCGCGGCCGAGCGCGAGGACGTTCTGCTCGCCGCCGGAGAGCGTGGCGAGCGCGTTATCCAGGCCGGCCACCAGGCCGAGCTCTCCGAGCAGGCGTTCGGCCCGCTCCTCCGCGGTATCGCCGAAGGCGGCGTCGTAGCGCTCGCGCGTGCGCTCGTAATCGGCGAGGATCCGCTCGAGCCGGTCGCCGGGATCCGCCATCGCGTGTTCGAGCTCGCGCAGCCGCGACCGCAGCGCGAGAACGTCGGCGAGCAGGTAGTCGCGCACGGTCTGCGCTTCACCCGGATTCATGCTCTGCGGGACGAAGCCGATCGTCGTTCGCGGCTCGACGGTCACCGAGCCGTCCGCCGGTTCGAGCTCGCCGGTGACGATGCGAACGAGCGTGGTCTTCCCGCAGCCGTTCGCTCCCACGATCCCGATCCGCACCCCCGGCGTGATCGCCGCGTTGATGCCGGTGAGGACGGCGGTCCCCGCGTAGTCGTGCGACACGTTGTTGATCTGAACCCGCATATCTGCCTCCTTCCTGGCCCTGCGGATTCGGGTCGCGCGAATGGGTGTGGCGCGCCCACAAAAAAGCCGCAGGGCGTGTCCCTGCGGCTCGAACTCGTACGTCTGCGACGTCAGTCCAGCGCTGCGGACACACCTGTCCCGTTGGAGGAAGGTGTTCCCGCGGTGCGGACGCTTCCGTACACGACAATCTGGATGTCGGTGACGCTGACTGACTTCATCTGATCGTACTTCTATCCGGTTCGTGCGCTCGTGTCAACGGCGGGCTGCGCCGCGTAGCCGCTCTACTGCACCCGCAGCGTCGCGGCGACGGTCTGGCTCTCCTGGTAGCCGATGCGGTGCGCGCGCGCGCGGACGGTGGTCGTACCGCCCGGCAGACGGATGGGCCCGGTGTAGAGCCGCCAACGGTCGTCGGGGTCGCCGGCCATGCGGTAGGCGATCGAGGCGCCCTGGGTCGCGCACTGGATCTGCAGGAGCGCCGGGCCGGTGAGATCGGCCTCCTCCACGGCGCGTTGACCCCACTCGCCCTCGGCGATGGGAACGCAGATCGGCGTGGCGGTGGTCGGCTGCACGCCGCCGGGATACCAGCGACGGACCATGTCCGCCTCGCTCCACTCGCCCAGATCGCCCACGTCGCGACACCACTCGGCGGTGGCCCGTCGCAGACGTTCGAGCTCGTGTCCGTACGCCGGGTCCTCGGCGAGGTTGTGGAGCTCGTACGGGTCTGTGGCGGTGTCGTAGAGCTCCTCCGCCGGCCGGGCGCGGAAGAGTGCGGCCTGGTCCTCGGTGAGCGTGCCCCGCCTATAGCCGTCCCAGAGCTCGCGGACGATCGGGTGCTCGTTGCGGTACGGGATCCACAGCAGATACGGCTCGCGCGGGTAGTCGTGGCGCAGGTACTTGAACCTGCGGTCGCGCGCCGCGCGGATCATGTCGTAGGAGGTGTCGTAGCGGTCTCGCGAGGCGAAGACGTAGTCGCGCTCGGGTTGCGCCTTCGGACCGAGAAACACCCGGCCCTGCATGTAGCGCGGTACCGCTACTCCCGCGAGCGAGAGCACCGTGGGCCCCAGATCGACCGTGCTCACGAGGTGGTCGGTGACGGTGCCCGGTTCGAAGCCGAGCAGGGGAGGATGCCGATGGCTTCCGTCCGGCGAGCTCCAGGCGGGCATCGCATCGGGCGCCGGGTGCGGCATGTGGCCGCCGGCGGCGTTCACCGTTGCCTGTGGTGCGGTCGAGACCGTGGGCCCCTCATCGTTCACCGTGGACTCGCCGCCCGGGTTGCCGGCGCCGGCCGGCCAGCGCACGATGAGCGGGACGCGGATGCCCGAGTCGTACGGCCACCGCTTGCCCCTCGGCATCGGCCCGTGGTCGCTCCAGTGCATCACGATCGTGTTGTCCGCGAGCCCGTCCTCCTCGAGCTGTTCGAGGAGGTCGCCGAGTTGCCGGTCGCTTCGCGCGATATTGCCGTGCATCTTCGCGATCGACCGGCGTACCGCCGGCGTGTCCGGGAAGTAGGGCGGTACGCGCACCGTTGCCGGGTCGATCTCCACCTCCGGCGTCTTTGACTCCCACATGCCGCTCTCGTGCGTGCGCGTGGGGTTGAACACCGCGAAGAACGGCTGCTCGGGATCGGGCCGATTTCGCCAGTGCGCCTCGGTGGACAGCTCGTCCCACGCGGTGACAGGCGGCTGGAACTGGTAGTCGGTCTTGACGTTGTTCGTGCAGTAGTAGCCTTCGGCGCGCAGATACTCGGTGAAGCAGTGGACGTAGTGCGGCACGACGGCGGAGTAGGGCGTCGGCAACGACGGCGCCTCGGCCTGGGTGTGCGTCGTGCGCATGTGCTGCGTTCCGATGGAGATGGGGTACATCCCGGTGATTACCGCGCTCCGCGCGGGAGCGCACACGCCCGCGGTCGAATAGGCGTTACTGAATACGCACCCCTCGGCGGCGAGCCGGTCGAGGTTGGGCGTGTGCCCGGTCGGGTCGCCGTAGTAGCCGTAGAAGGGGTTCGTGTCCTCGAACGACACCCAGAGGATATTTGGTCTACTTTTCACGTTTGTCTCCGAATACGATTTCGCGGGCCACCTTCTTCACCACGTCGATGCGCCGCAGCGCTTCCTTCGAAAGCTGCGGCATCGGCCGGAACGCGGAGGCGACCGCGTCGTGCAGTTTCTGCGCGAGGGTGCGTCTGTTCTCGGGCTCGATCCGTTCCGCTCCGTAGTTGATGTGACACGTGATGCGGGGCGCGTGGAATGCACGGTAGATATGGGTGATCATGGGGGGCCACTCCTCCCACCCGATCACGACGCTCGCCGGTGGCCAGCCGGCGGGCGTCTCGTAGGAAACGCTCGCCCACGAGACCGGCACGCCCATGTCTACCGCGACCTGGAGCAGCGCGGCGCGAAACGGCCGCACGTTTGCCCCGCGGCTCGTGCGCCCCTCCGGGAAGATCATCAGCGACTCGCCGCGCGCGAGGATACGCTCCATGAGCTCCATCGCCGGGCCGACCGCCTTGAGGCTCATCCGGTTGACGAACTCGACCCCCACGCTCTTGAGGACGGCCCGGAAGCCCACGATCTCACCGTAGAGATGGTTCGCCATGAACCGGCATCCGAGCTCGCCGAGAAAGGTGAACGAGTCGGCCCAGCTCAGGTGGTTCGAAACGATGAGGCTCCCCTCCGGCGGGCGGGAGCCGTGATGCCGGATGCGAATGTTCGACGCGTAGATGAGAATTCTGCCCAGTCTGCGGGTCAGCGACGGGCGGATTCTCCGGTAGGTCGCGACGGGCAGAATCGCGCGAACGGCCAGCGCGTAGACGCTGCCCACGATGAACACCGATGTGAAGTAGTACAGCCTGAAAAGCCCTCGCAGGCCGCCGATCACCGTGTGTCTCGGATCGCGCGAGAGGTAGTATGCCATCACTCAAGTGTACGGATGCGCGAGCCGCGACGCAATGGTGAGCTTCTCGCGCCCGTGATACGCTTTCCGGCGGAGGAACCCATGCGAAAGCTCGCGCTTCTCGTCGCAGTCACCTTCTTCGTCGCCGGCGCGATCGGGGCGCAAACCGACTCCGATCGGTCGTCAACCGGCGCGGCCGTATCGATCAGCGAGCAGATGCTGCTTTCAATCGAGGGAACCGGGCCCGGGCCGGTCGGCCTGGGTGCGGAGTTCGACCATTACGACGACGACGGGTTCCCGGAGGACGCGAGCGGCCTTCTGGCGCTCGAGCCGCACGAAGACGGGCCCGTCTTCACGATGCACGACGACCCCGCGCCCTACCTGCTCTACGCGCAGTACGAGAACCGGCAGCGCGACGCGGTCTTCCTCGCGCGGACCGGCACCATCTCCGATACGCTGCCGAGCGGAAACTCGGTCGAAGTGCCCTTCGGCTACGGTGCGGTGAAGTTCAACACCGTCTACGTCTCGCTCGGCGAGAGCCTCGTCGTGCCGCACTTCAGCGACAACCGCAAGGAGTACGTCCAGTTCCCGCTCACCGACCTCTACGTGGGCGGCAGCTTCGGGCTGACCGGCGTGCTTGCGTGGCTGCGCTACGTGCACACCGAGCGCTTCGTCGGCTACACGGCGGTAGGATACAACCCCTTCGGCAGCCCCAACCCCGCGAGCGTCCTGAACCGCTATCGCGTGCCGCTCCACCTCGGCGGCGGCTACCGGTTTCCCGGTGCCTTCCCGGAGCTTCTCGGTGAGAACAACTGGACCGTGGGTGCCGACCTGATGCTCGGCTTCGGCGATCCGGACGGCGATCCGGCCACCGAATCGGGCGTGCTCGTCCCCGGCGTCTTCCTGGATGTCGAACGGGTCCTCTTCGACGAGACCGGCCTGCGCCGCGACTATCGCGAGGACCCGCGGCCGTACAACTACCGTGTAAACGCGCTCGTGCTGCGCGCGGCCGCGTACCTCAACGTGACGAACCTGGGTGCGGACTCCGTCGTCTACCCGGTCTTCAGCCTCAGCTACCAGGTGAACGTCATGGGCCCGCAGATCCCCGAGCACGAGTTCAAGGAGACGAACGTGCTCTATCTGAACGAGATCTACCGCGAGGATCTGGAGGAGCAGGCGCGGCGCCGCGAGGAGCGGGCCGCGCGGTAGCGGCTCGCAGGACGCCTCTGGGGCGCGCGTCGGGCGACCGCTCGCCGAGTTCGCGCGCGGCACCCTGGAGCCCTCGGGCTTCTATCCCCAGCCCGGCCCGACCGGCGTGCCGGGACCCTCGTGCGGGTGCTCGGTGGAGATGCGCATCGCGGCGAGCTTGCCGCTGATCATACTCATCGTCGTGCCGGTCCCGGGGACGGTGTAGTGCCCGGCGTAGTAGAGGTTGGACAGCTTCTTCGACTTGTTCATGGGGCGGAAGTAGGCGGTCTGGAAGAGCGTCTGCCCCAGCCCGAACGCCGTCCCCTCGTACGCGTTGTAGTCCGAGCTGAACTCGCGGATCGACATCGTCTCGCGGAACACCACCGAATCCCGCAGCTTCTCGCCTGTCAGTCGCTCCATTCGCTTCATCACGAGATCGTAGTAGTGCTCGCGCAGATCGTCGGGGTCATCGAGGCCGAGCGCGCACGGCACGAGGATGAACATCGCCTCGTGGCCGTCGGGTGCGCAGCCCGGGTCGGTCATGGACGGAATGTGCAGGTAGAACAGCGGGTCTGCCGGCCAGCGCCTGTCGCCGTAGACGGCGTCGAAGTGGTCGTTCCAGTCGGTGTCGAAGAAGAAGGTGTGGTGCGCGAAGAACGGGAGCTTGCGGTTGAAGCCGACGTAGTAGTTCAGCACCGCCGGCGCGAACGTCTTGTTCCGCCACTTCTCGGGCGAGAGCGAGCGGTCGCTCTGCTGGAGCAGCTCGTTCTCCACGTAGGGATAGTCGGCGTTCGCGACGACGGCGTCGGCGACGATCTCGTCCTCGTCGCACTCGTTGCGCAGGAACACGCTCGTCGCCTCGCCGTTCGAGCTGCGGATCCCGGTCACCTCGGTGTTGAAGACGAACCTCGCGCCCTTGCCCTCGGCGACCTTCTGCATCGACTCGACGACCTTTCCGAAGCCACCCTCCGGGTACCACGTGCCCAGGCCGAAGTCGATGTAGTTCATCAGCGTGTAGACCGCCGGTGTCCTGCGGGCGAAGCTGCCCAGAAAGACGACGGGAAACTCGAGGATCTTCCGCAGGTACGGGTGGTCGAAGTATCGCTCGATGAGGCCGCGGTAGCTCGTGAAGAGGTTGAGCCGATGGAGGTTCCTGATAAAGGCGCCGTTCATCATGTCGAACGGCGAGTAGAAGTTCCGGTAGATGAACCCCGACATCGCGAACTCGTACTTGCGCTTCGCCTGCTCGACGAACGCCTCGAGCTTCGCGCCCGCGCCCGGCTCGTACGACTCGAACAGCGCCTTCGCCGCCTCGAAATCCGCCGGGACGGTCACTTCGTTGCGCGACTCGCCGGGCAGGCTGTCGCCGAAGTACACCTTGTAGCTCGGATCGACGCGGCGGATCGCGTAGTAGTCTTCGCGGCGGACGCCCATGTCGGTGAACCAGCGGTCGTGCTCGTCCGGCATCCAGTACCAGCTGGGCCCCATGTCAAAGCGGAACCCGTCGCGGTCGAGCACGCGCGCGCGGCCGCCCACCCACGAGTTCTTCTCGTAGACGGTGACGTCGTAGCCCGCCTGCGCGAGGTAGGCCGCGGCGGAGATGCCGCCGAATCCCGCGCCCACGACGACCACGCTCTTGCCCTGCTTGTTGTCCGACATCGACGCCCTCCACGGAGAAACGGTACGCCCCGGCGATACGGGCGTCAAATGAGCGTATTGGTCAGCTTCACCCGACGCGTCCCATCGCCTCGACGAGCCGGTCGACCAGCTCGTCGGTCTTCGGGTCGATCTGCTTCTTGAGCTCCGGATTCGCCTCGGCGTACGCGACGCTGCGCCGCATCCCCTCCCAGAACGGGATCGTCGCCTGGAAGCCGGGGACGTAGCGCTTGATCTTCGAGTTGTCGAAGACGACGCTGTACTGCTTGTCGCCGAGCAGCCCCGCGCCAACGCCCTCGTCGTAGCTCGCGATGACGTCGCTCGGCACGTGGACGATCTTCGCCTCCACGCCCAGCGCGGCGGCCATCGCGCGGTGGATCTCGTCCCACGAGAGCGCCTCGTCGCCGGTGATATGGAAGGTCTCGCCGATCGCGAGCGGGTTGCCCAGCAGGCCGTTGAACCCCTTTGCGAAGTCGTCGGTGTGCGTGATCGTCCACAGCGAGCTGCCGTCTCCGTGCGAGACGATGGGCTTGCCGTCGAGCATGCGCCGCGGGTAGGTGTAGTCCTTGCCGAAGGTCGTGGGGAACCAGCCGGTCGAGTACGTATGGCTCGGCCGTACGATCGTCATGGGAAAGCCGTTCTCCGCGTACTCCTTCCAGAGGAGGTTCTCGCACGCGATCTTGTTCTGCGAGTACTTCCAGTACGGGTTGTGAGCGGGCGTGCTCTCGGTGATGACGTGGTGCCGCACCGGTTTGTGGTAGACGCTTGCGGAGCTGATGAAGACGAACTGATCGGTCTTGTCCCGGAACAGCTCCAGGTCTGCCTGAATGTGGTCGGTGGTGAACGCGATCCAGTCGACGATCGCGTCGAAGTGCATGCCCTCGACGAGCCTGCGTATCTCCCCCGGGTTGCGGATGTCGCCGATGATCGTCTGCACCTCGTGGGGCACGCGGCCCTTCGAGCTGCCCCGGTTCAGGTGATAGAGCTCGATCCCGCGCGCGAGCGCGTCGTGCGTGCACGACGTCGAGATGTTGCCGGTTCCGCCAATGAAGAGAACTTTCATGCTTCCGCTCCTCCTGCCGCG
>CAZICD010000031.1:30099-46094 GCA_964537725.1 uncultured Spirochaetaceae bacterium
CGCGCTATCCTGCCGCGGCTTCAAACATGTAGTGGACCGACGCCTGCCACGCCGGGACGCCTCGTCGCTCGAGCTCGCTCACGACGACGGACGACGAACACTCGACCGGATGCCACTCGATCCACGCGCTCATCTCCCTGATCACGAGGACGGCGAACCAGGCGCCCCCGTCGCCGTGGAACCCGGTCGCGCCGGGGTTCAGCACGCCCCGGTCGCCGGTAAAGTGCCACATCCGGCTGTGGATGTGCCCGAAACAGACGATCTCGTCCTGCTGTACGTCGAATCGGCGCAGCACACCTGCCGGGGCCTCGCCCAGATACTCCTCGCTCACCCGTCCGTCGTCGATCAGGTAATGCTGAAAGCGCACCCGCCACTCGTCGATGCGCGCGTCCATGCGCGCCGGCAGGCCGGCGAGCAGCGCGAGATGGTCGGCGCGCAGCTGGGAGGCCGTCCACTCCATGTGGACGCGGATATCCGAGTCGAGCCGGCCGGCGAGCCCCGGCGTGAGCCCGAGGATGGGGTATTCGTCGTGGTTACCGCGGACGAGCTGCACATCTTCGGAGGTCAGGAGGTCGAGCGTCTCGGCCGGCCATGGGCCAAGGTCGATCGCGTCGCCCAGGTGCACGATCCGGTCGCAGGCGTGAAAACGGGCGCGGCGTATCGCGGCCTCGGCGAACGGCAGGTTGGCGTGCAGGTCCGAGAGAATGGCAATACGCATTGATCCCCCTGGTTCAATGATCGGCAGAAACCGGTGGCGAGTTTGACCCTGGAATGTGACGGCTTTATGACACGCCTCAACTCGCGGTTCGAGTGGCCGCAGCTCGGGCGATGGTACGGCGGACGACGAACGAGGCGAGCAGACCCGTGACCGCGTACGCGAGAGCGACGGCGACGAACACCCCGGGGATCCCGAAGAGCCGGGACCCGAGCAGGCCGAGCGGCACGACGAGCCCGAACATCTCCGCGACGCCGAGGCCGGCCGCGTGCATCGGCCTGCGAAGCACGTTGAGCGTGGGCACCGAGATCCGGTAGATGCCCTGCAGCGCGTAGGAGGCGGACACGATCCGCACGTAGAGCGTGGTGACGTCGATCACCTCCGCCGCGGGCGTGAAGATCGACGCGATGGGCCGCGCGAGCGCGAGGAAGATCAGAAAGAAGCCCACGCCCACGACGGCGCTCAGCCGCTCGCCGGTGGTGAAGCCCTCGCGCACACGGTCGTAGCGGCCTGCTCCCAGGTTCTGCCCGACGAACGGCCCCACGACCGTGGCGAGCGCGTTGACGATCGCGAGCGAGAAGAACTCGAGGCGGGTCGCCACCCCGTACCCGGCGACCGCCTCCGGGCCGTACTCGGACACGATGCGCGTCACGATCCCGGCGCCCACCGGCACGATCATGCGGGTCGCCGCGGTGGGAATGCCCACGTAGAGCACCTGCTTCCACGAGGCGAGAACGTTCACGAACCGACCCGGGCGCAGGTCGATCATGCGTTCGCGGAAGGCGAGCACGGAGACGGCAACCGCGAAGGTGATCGACCGGCCGATGAGCGTCGCCGCGGCCGCCCCCTGGATGCCGAGCGCCGGAAACGGGCCGAGCCCGAAAATGAGCAGCGGGTCGAGGGCCGCGTTCGCGCCGGCGCCGATCATCATCACGATGCCGGGCGTGCGCGTGTCCCCGGTGGCACGGATGCAGTTGTTCCCGATCATGGGGAAGACGACGAATACCATGCCGGGGTACCAGATCGTCATGTAGTCGCGGATGTAGGGCAGGGTGACCTCGCCGGCGCCGAGCATGCGGAAGAGCGGGTCGATCGTGAGCAGACCGATCGTCGCCGTCACCGCGACGACGATGAGGCCGAGCAGCAGGCTGTCGGTCGTGAGCCGCTTCACGCGCGCGTGGTCACCCGCGCCGATCGCCCGCGAGACGGCCGCCGAGGCACCCATCCCGAGCCCCAAGGCGAGGCTGCTGATGACCAGCACGACGGGAAAGGTGAACGAGAGCGCGGCGAGCTGGTCTTTGCCCAGTCGCCCCACGAAGAGCGTGTCGACCAGATTGTAGAGGACCATGCTCAGAATCCCGAAGACCATGGGGATCGTGAGGCGTACGAGCATAGGGGCGACTCTTCCCTCGGTAAGGGTCGCGCGGGTCGCACCGTCGCGTGGGCGTGGCGGCATGCGGGAAGCATAGCGCGGGTGCCGGCGAGCGCCAACAGCCCCGGGCCGCCCGTCGGCCTTGCTGCCTGCCCGATCGGCCTCGGCCCCGCCCGTCAGCCGCGTTTCCGCGCCGTTTTTGCCGAATTTCCTGAAAGTTTTCCTTGACGGGAGCCCAGACCGGGTCTACGATCGAGTTTGTTAGTAGGAATCTACTAACAAATCGGCCCCAGGCCAGGACGAGGCCCCAGGCCAGGACGAGGGGAGAAGCCGAGCTCGTGGAGCTTCCATCCGGTGAACGCGCAAGCTACAACTTCTACCGCGTGCTCCGATCCATCTGGCGGAGCAAGGGCGTGAGCCGCACCGATCTCGCCTCGACCCACAAGCTCGACAAGACGACGATCAGTCAGATCGTCAGCGAGCTCGTCGACCAGGGCCTCGTGCGCGTCCTCGACGTCGACACGTCGACGCCGCGCCCCGGCCGGAAGTCGGAGCTCCTGAGCGTCGACGACGAATGGGGCTACGCGGTCGGCATCGAGCTGCGGCCCGACGGCATCAAGGCGTGCGCGACCGATATGCACGCGAACGTCATCGCCACGCACCACCATCGCCAGCTCGTCGAACGGACCACGATCCGCGACGCCTTCCTCCGCAGCGTCGAGGGGCTGCAGTCCGACGATCGGGTCTATGCGCGGCCGCTTATCGGCGTGGGCGTGGGGCTTTCGGGTGTCGTGAACCCTGCCTCACGGATGATCGCCAAGTCCATACCGCTCAACGTTCTCGACCCCTACGACTTCGGCGACCAGATCGCCCGGCAGCTCGACGTGCCCGTCATGGTCGACAACGACGCGAACTGCGGGGCGTGGGGCGAGCTCGTCCAGGACGACCCCTATCGACCCCGGAACTTCCTGTTCACGCTGCTCGAGTTCCGAAGCGCACCCGAGCGCACGGTCTTCGGCGGCGACATCGGCGTCGGGTTCGGAATCGTGCTCGACAACCAGGTCTACTACGGGACCACCGGGGCCGCCGGTGAGTTCCGCAGCATCTTCTGGCACGCGGGCTACACGAATCAGTTCGCGATTCCTGACAGCGAGGCGCACGACATCCTCACGAGGCCCGACGTCCTGCCGCGGTTCGTCGAAGAGCTTGCCGGGCACGTGGGCATGCTGACGAACGTCCTCGACCTGGGAGCGGTCTACGTCGGCGGCGACGTCGCGCCCATCAGAGACCTGATCCTTGGCGCCTTCGTGTCGTCGATCAACAACAACTGGCCGTACGACGAGGAGAAGGGCTGTCGCGTCGAGCTCGCGAGCCTCGATTCGGACATCGTCGCGGTGGGTGCCGCGGCGATGGTGCTCGAACGCATCTTCAGCGAGCCCACGCTGCCGGCGGGGCTCACCCGACAGAACGACGTCTGGCAGCAGATCTTCCGTGGCCGCACCGCCGCCGGAGCGAGCCATGCCTGAACTCGGGAACAACCGGTCGTTGACCGGTTCGAATATCACAGAAGGGGGTACATGTAGATGAAACATGTAACATTCCTAGTCGTCCTTCTGGCTCTTGTTGGCGCGTTCGCGTTTGCGAACGGCCAGGAAGAGGCCCCGGAAGGACCTGTCACCATTGACTGGTGGACTCACCAGCGGCACGACCTCGAGTACGTGACCAAGATGGTTGACGTCTTCAACCAGAAGCAGGACCGGATCGAGGTCATTCTCACGAGTCACACCGAAGGCATGAACGATGCGGTGAACCTCGCGTACGAAAGCGACAGCGCTCCGGATACGCTTTCGACTCTGCCGGATGTGGCGAGCTACATCGAGCTCGGACGTGTGCTGCCCATCGAGGACTACCTGACCGACGGCCAGCTCTCAAAGTTCGAGCCGTACCGCATGCCGCACGTCAACACCTTCGACGGCAAGTTCTACTCGCTGCCGAACGTCGGCTTCACCTTCCGCCTCATCTGGAACAAGGATCTCTTCGAGGCCGCGGGTCTCGATCCCGAGAACCCTCCCCAGACGCATTCGGAAGTGATCGAGGCCGCACGCGTAATCACCGAGTACGGCGCGGAGCAGGAGCCCAAGAAGTACGGGTTCATGCTGCCGACGAAGGAAACGTGGATCTGGTTCCAGTACGTGGACACACTCGCCGCAATCGCGGGCCAGTGGCACTACGACTACGAGAATGGTGACTGGCAGTACGTCAACCACGAGCCCATCCTCGACTTCTACATGGCGATGCAGGAGGACGGAAGTCTCTTCCCCGGTGGTCTGCAGATGAACAACGACCCGGCGCGGGCCCAGTTCTCCGAGGGCAACGTAGGCATGATGATCGCGGCGTCGTGGGACGTCGGTGTCTTCAACGACCAGTTCCCGGCGAAGATCGAGTGGGGCGTCGCTCCGCTTCCCGAGCCCGACGAGGGTCGCGGTGGGGGAAACCTCATGACCGGTGGCGCGTCGTTCTGGCTGTCGAGTGCGGCCGAGTATCCTGATCTCGCGGCCGAGTGGCTCTACTACATGGTCGACGACGAGTACATGTACGGCTACTACGCCGGCGGTTACGGCATTCCTGTGCGTCCGGAGATCGCGGAGAACGCTCCCGAGCAGCCGGATATCTACGGCTTTGCCGGCTTCGCGACGACCGAGTTCGATTCGTTCTATCCGCCCACGCCTCCCGGCCTGCGGCTGGAAGGCCCGGACCGTGGCAACGTCTACAACTCGATCCGCTCCGGCGACGGCGACATGACCGAAGCGCTTCTCGACCTGGACGAGCGGATGAACGCCGCCCAGGACGAGGCCGAGGCCAACGGTCAGTTCGACATGCAGGATTTCACCACCGAAGACTGGGATCCGATGAGCCCCGGTCAGATGTAGGTGTCACGCCATCGCGGGCCGGTATTTCCGGTCCGCGTGCGTCTCGCCCGTGCTACAATGGCGCGGGTGAGACGCCATCGTGCGAAAGACCGGCGTCGCCGGTCTTTCGCAGGGTGAGAGAATCGACACGCTCTGTATCCTATCAGGAGGTAACCATGGCTACGATCGGCAAGAAGGAAATTGCCGCTCAGGAAATGCTACTCAAGAAGCACGGGACCGGGTATCAGATCCGGAAACACAAGATCCCGTACTTGATGATCACCCCGCTCGTCCTCGGCCTGATTGTGCTTACGATCTACCCTCAGGTGTGGGTGGTGGGACTCTCCTTCTTTCGCTACAACGGCGTGACCGCGCCCGAGTGGGAAGGAATCGACAACTTCGTTCGCGCGCTCCAGCGCGACGCAATATGGTGGAAGTCGGTGTGGAACACCTTCTACTTCGCGTTCGGAAAGCTCGCGCTCGAGCTCCCGCTCGCGCTCGTGCTCGCGATCGTTCTGAATCGGCAGATCAGGGGCAAGAACTTCTTTCGCGGGCTCTTCTTCCTGCCGAGCGTCACAAGCGCGGCGATCATGAGTCTGATTTTCTATTTCATCTTCTCACCCTATCAGGGGATTCTCAACGGGATGCTTCAGGCGGTCGGCGTGATTCGGGAGCCGATCGACTGGCTGGGCCAGGGTAACTCCGCGATGATTGTCGCGATGCTCGTGAGCGTCTGGCAGAACTTCGGCATCAACATGATCCTCTTCCTCGCCGGCTTGCAGGCGATCCCGGACGAGTTTTACGAGAGCGCGTCCATAGATGGAGCGAGCGAGGTTCAGCAGTTCTGGTACATCACGCTTCCCGCGCTCGGGCGGATGCTGCAGGTTATCGTGATGCTCGCGATCATCGGGAGCCTCAAGACCTTCGACATCTTCCGCGTTCTCACCGACGGCGGCCCGGCGAACGAGACGATGGTCATGATGCTCTACATCTTCAACTACTTCTTCAGGCAGTCGGCACTCGGGAGCGGAACCTCGGTCGTGCCGCAGTTCGGCTACGCGAGCGCGCTCGGCGTGATCGCGTCGATCATCATCGCGATCATCACGGTTTCCTACCTTTGGATGTCGCGCCGGCTCGGAAAGAACCAGGAGTAGGGACATGAGGAAGATCAACTACTTTTCGCCGGCTATGATCGCGCTCTACATCATCCTGGGCGCGATCAGCGTGGTCACCATCTTCCCCGTCGCCTACGCCTTCTTCGGCTCGTTCAAGCCGAATCAGGAATTCGTCGCCGGAGGGGCTCGTCTCCTGCCGAATACGTGGCGTTTTGCGAACTACGCTGAGGCGTGGAATATCGCGAACTTCGCGCGGTACACGTGGAACTCGGTGTTCGTGAGCGCCTTTTCGGTCGTTGGGTCGCTACTCGTCATTTCCATGGCGGGGTACGTGCTCGATCGGTTCAGGTTCCCCGGACGTCGAGTGATCATGGTCGCGCTCCTCGCGACGATGTTCCTGACCACCGGCAGCGTTACGCTCTATCCGACGTTCCGGGTCGCGCGTTTCCTCGGGATCCATCGGTCGCTTCTGGGCATCATCTTCGTCTACGTCTTCCGGGCCAATACCGCGTTCGTCTTCCTCTTCCTGGGATATCTGGGCGGGATTTCGAAGGAGCTCGATCAGGCGGCGACCATAGACGGGTGTAACTCGTTCGGGATCTACTGGCGGATCATCCTGCCGCTCGCCAAGCCCATACTCGCCACGCTCGCGCTCCTGGGCTTCAAGTTCGCCTGGAACGATTACCTTCTGCCGCTCGTCTTCACCATGGCGAGCCCGGACTTGCGAACGCTGACCGTCGGCGTCATATCGCTGCGGAACACGCAGGACGGTGCCGCTGCGTGGAATCTCATGCTGGCAGGCACAACCATTTCCCTCATTCCCATAATCGTGATATACCTCATTACCAACAAATACTTCATCCGCGGTATCACCGCCGGAGCAGTGAAAGGGTAATCATGCAGTTTGGAAGCAGAGACGACATCATTCAATTGACGCCGGAGTGGACGGGCGACCGTTTCGAGGACGGCCGCCCGCGCGTGAGCGACGACATCCTCGCGCGCATGGAGCAGTGCACCACCGAGGAGGCGTGGGCGGTCATCTGGCAGAAGGGCTACAAGTTCAACTTCCAGGGCGGCTGGAAAACGACGCACGGCGACAAGATCCTCGTCGGACGGGCGGTGACGGCGGTCTTCGTGCCGGAGCGCGCCGACCTCCACAACTACCTCATGGAGTACGGGCACGAGCAGGAAGGCCGGGTCGGCGCGATGAACTCGTGGGTGATCGAGACGCTCGTAAAGGACGACGTGCTCGTCGTCGACCTCTTCGGGAAGGTGTGGCAGGGTACGTTCTCCGGCGGGAACCTGTCCACCGCGATTGCGACCCGCACCGGCCGTGGTCAGGTCATCTACGGCGGTATCCGCGATTTTCAGCAGATCTGTGGCATCGACAACCTGCAGACCTTCTTCGTCGATTGCGATCCGACGCCCATTCGTGAAGTCACCATGATCGGTATGAACGTTCCGGCGCGGATCGGCGGGGCGGTCTGCATGCCAGGCGACGTCGTGCTGGGCACGCCGAGCGGCGTCATCTTCGTGCCTCCGCAGCACGCGGAGGAGATCGTCGTCCACTCCGAGCGCACCCGGCTGCGCGAAATCTTCGGACTCCAGCGCCTGCGCGAAGGGGTGTACACGTCTCACCAGATGGACACAAAATGGACGCCGGAGATCGAGGCCGATTTCCGCGAGTGGCGCAAGACCAACACGCCACCCGAGTACCAGCATCTCACGTGGGACGACGAATCCGAGACCGAGAAGAAGCAGTCCGAAGAAGAGACGCTGCTCTAGAATCAGGAGAGAATATGACAGCCAAAGAATCTCAGGGCGCGGCAGCGGCCGCAGCGGGCGAGAACCTCGCCGAAACCGCACTCAGCAGTATCAATACGTACGGCGGTCCGTCTGACCTCAAGATCACCGATATGCGCTTCGTCGACGTCGTGGGCGCGCCCATGCACTGCACGTTGATGAAGATTTCGACCAACCAGGGGATCGAGGGGTACGGCGAGATCCGCGACGGTGCGAGTCGGACGTACGCGCTCCTCCTCAAGGACCGGATTCTCGGTGAGAACCCGTGCAACGTCGACAAGATCTTCCGCCGCATCAAACAGTTCGGAAACCACGCCCGGCAGGGCGGCGGCGTCTGCGGCATCGAGCTCGCGCTCTGGGACCTCGCCGGTAAGGCGTACGGGGTGCCGGTCTACCAGATGCTGGGCGGAAAGTTCCGCGACAAGATCCGCATGTACTGCGACACCGACGTGCACGGCAGGCACACCGGCACCGACATGGGCAAGGCGCTCGTGGAACGGATGAAGCTCGGGTACACCTTCCTCAAGATGGACCTGGGCATCGGATACCTTCTCGACAAGCCTGGAACCCTGTCCGCGCCGCTCGGCTTTCTGGACGCGATGCGGGCCAACTGGGGTAAGCGCCGTCCGAACGCGGCGGACGCCTCCGACGACGCGCTTGCGATGCGGATCGAGCGAAATCGTCGCTACGACCTGTACAACATCTCGCACCCGTTCACCGGGATCCACATCACGGACAAGGGCCTCGACCTGCTCGAGGAGTACGCCGCGCAGGTCCGCGCCGAGATCGGCTACGAGGTGCCGCTTGCGATCGATCACTTCGGCCACATCCCGCTCGAGGACTGCATCAAGCTGGCGAAACGGCTCGAGAAGTTCAACATGGCGTGGCTCGAGGATCTCATCCCGTGGCAGCTGACCGATCAGTACGAGGAGCTCTCCCGCGCGACGACCGCACCCATCTGTACGGGCGAAGACATCTACCTCAAGGAGAACTTCCGCCCGCTGCTCGAGCGCGGTGCGGTGAGCATGATCCACCCGGACATCCTGAGCTGCGGTGGGATTCTGGAGCTCAAGAAGATCGGCGATATGGCGCAGGACCATGGCGTCGCGATGAGCGTCCACATGGCCGAAAGCCCCATCGCCTGCCTCGCCGCGGCGCACGCGTGCGCCGCAACGGAGAACTTCACCGCGCTCGAGTTCCACAGCGTGGAGAGCGACTGGTGGAGCCGAATGGTGTCGGGGCCGGAGCTGCCCGATCCGATCGTGGAGAACGGCTTCATCACGGTGCCGAACAGCCCCGGGCTGGGGATCGAGTCGCTCAACGACGAGGTCCTCGCGGAGCACCTGCACCCGCAGTTCCCCGAGCTCTGGGCGTCGACGGATGAGTGGAACAATGAGTGGGCGAACGACCGCACGTGGTCATAGGTCCACGCGCGGTCGTTCCGATCGGACGTGGTCATAGGTCCACGTTCTATCGTTCCGATCGGACGTGGTCATAGGTCCCGGTTCCTATGATGCAGCAAGGGCGCCCGTGAGGGCGCCCTTCGTATCTCCGGGGGTCGGGACCGCAGTCGCGTTCTAGAAGTGCCACTCCGGGTCGAAGCCCAAAAGCTCGCGTGCCCGGTCGATCGACACCGCGCAGTCGTCGCCCTCGTGTTGGGGGTGGATCTCGGTGACAGGCGGCCAGAAGAGCTTCGCGAGCTCGGCGACCGGGAGTCCGACGCTGTTACGCCGGGCGTTCACGAAGAGCGGATGGCTTCCCTCGTAGTCGGCGGTCAGGCCGAGCTCGATCGACTGCGCGGAGTCGAGCTCGTCCAGGTAGACGAAGAGGTTGGCCTTCCAGTGCATGAGCCGAAGCTCGTCTTCGGAGAGATCGTCGGGGAGGGGCGGCCACTCGTCTCCGCGCTCGCGGTGTTCCCAGCGATTCGCCCGGCGGTACCGGTCGTACGCGTCGTGCATGCGAGCGAGTCGAGCCTCGCGTTCGGAGTCGCGCTGACCGAGTATCTCGGTGATGAGCTCGGTGGGATGCGCGCCCTCCTGCTGACGCTCGAGCACGCGCTCGTGGGGAAATACGCCGGGAAGACGGAGGCAGACGCTGCTGATGCCGTCACGCTCCCAGAAGTACCTGCCTATGCTCTCTACGACCTGCTTCGAGAACGAGTAGGCGTCGGTGGCGAGCGCCGGCGTGTGCTCGTCCACGGGCAGGTAGGGGATGGGAAACCCGCGGTCTCCGAAGAAGTAGCCGAGCGCGTTGATCGAGCTGGCGGCGACGACGCGCGAGATGCCGTTCTCGGCCGCGGCCTCGAAGACGTGAAACGTTCCCTGCGCGTTCGAGTGGAAGACGGCTCTGCCCGGATTGCCGACCGGGTTCGGAATCGCCGCGAGGTGGACGACCGAATCGTGACCACGCATCAGAGCCGTGACGCAGTCGTAGTCGCCTACGTCACACTGCCGATAGGTGGCACCCGGGACGTCCGCGTTCGCGCGCCTGCCCACGACGGTCACCTCGTGACCGTGGTCGACGAGACGCGCGACGGCGGCGGCTCCTACGTTTCCGGTACCGCCGGTGAGGAATACTTTCATCGAGTTCATGCTCCGGTATCGTTGATCCGCAGACTCTATCACGAGACCGGCCCGCATGACAGCCGGTCAGGCCCGCTCCGACGGACCTATCGCTCGGGAGCCACGTGGACTGCGAACAGCTGTCCGTACGCGTCGAACCAGTACGACTGGACGTCCTCGGCGTCGAGGTCATCGCGGATGGCGATCCGGACCTCCGGGAACGAGAGCTTGTACCGCGACTCGTCTCCCCAGTAGATCCTGCCGTAGTTCCCACCGAGGACGTTGAGGAACTCGAGCAGGCAGTCGTCGATCTCGCTCGACGAGAGCTCGTCCCACGGTCGGGCGTGAATGTTCTCGACGATCGACTGCTTCGTGTCCAGCGGCAGATCGAGCACGAGCCGCTGCGGCTCGTCCCCTCGAATCTCGATCGCGAAGACCTGGGACTCGGTGTTCTCAACCGGCGCCTCGGCGGGTATCGCGTCGAGGAACGCCATCTCGGTGAACGTCTCGGCGACGGCGGTCTCAAGCGCGGACTTGATCGTTCGATCCGTCTGGTTCATATGATCCGTCCGGTTCATACGGCAGCTCCCACGTACTCGGCAACTTTGGCCGGAGATATCGGTTTCTGGATGAAGCTCGTCACCCCAAGTCCGAGGAGCGCGTGCTCCATGCGTTCGTTCTTCATCGACGAGAGGACGAGGATGGGCGTGTTTTCCAGCTGTTCGTTCATCTTGACCTTCCACACGAACGTCATGCCATCCATCTTGGGCATGTTGATGTCGGTGATGATGAGATCGACCGACTCGTTCTGAAGCACCGAAAGCGCTTCTGCGCCGTCCGGCGCTTCGAGAAAGGTCATGGGGTCGGACGACGCCATCTCGAGACATCTTCGCGTTATCATCCGCGAGGTCGAAGAGTCGTCGACGATCAGTACCCTGCGAGACGCTTCGTTATGATCCATGTGCAGCCACCTCTTCCTGGCTTCGTTTCTGAACGTAGTTTACTTTGACTTCGCCGGTCGTCACGTCGATACTCACGGTACGCGACGCGTTGCCGCCAACGTCTTCCTTGATGACACCGCACCCGTATCGCCAGAGCAGTCGCTTGATGGCGAGTGCGTTGCGCCGCCCGATATCGAACCGGTTGTTTTCGTCGAGGATGCTCGCGCCGCCGTAGAGCTGGTAGGTGAACTCCTTCCGTTTGCCGGCGGTCACCTTGTCGATCCACTCGACGACCCTGGGCACTCCCGTGTCTGCGAAGTATCCGGGCAGAGCCTTCGCCTTTGCCGGGTTCACAGAGGCCTCCGGGAGCGCGATGTGGACCATTCCCGCGATCTTCCTCTGCTTGCTGTAGACGACGAGCGCCACGCACGATCCGAGTCCGTAGGTCTTGATCAGATCACCGGACTGCTGCGAATGCTTGAACTCGCCGATCCCTACATCGACTCTCATGCGGTGATCTCCTCACTCACGCGGACCAGCTCGTCCGCGACCTTCGTGATCGCGACGAGTTTCTCCGCCGCTCCGTTCTGATACGCCTGCTTGGGCATGCCGAACACGACCGAGCTCGCCTCATCCTGCGCGAAGGTCCGCGCGCCTGCCTGCCTCATTCGCAGCAGGCCACTCGCACCGTCCGACCCCATCCCGGTGAGTACGACCCCGACCGCGTTCCGGCCGACTGCCGTTGCGACCGAGTCCATCAGCACGTCGACCGAGGGACAATGGCCGGAGACCGGATCCCCAGGCTTGCAGCGGACGACGTAGCGCCCGCCCTGTCGTTCGACGGTCGTGTGCACACCGCCGGGTGCGATCAACACGCGCCCGGTCAGCACGCGATCTCCGTCGGCCGCCTCTTTGACCTCGACGGCCGAGATCTCGTTGAGCTTGTCGGCGAACATGCCGGTGAACACCGGTGGCATGTGCTGGACGACCACCATGCCGGGCACGGTGGTGGGAAGCGACCGAATCACTCCGGTGAGCGCGACCGTGCCTCCGGTCGATGCCCCGACGGCGATGACCTTCGCCGAGCTCTCCTGGAGCGAGGTCTGTTTGTGCCGGACCGCAGCGAGCTGGAAACTCTGGTCGCGCCAGCGGCTGACGTCGGTCTGCGCCGCGACGAGGATCTTCTCCACGAGCTCGTCCGCCATGGAGTCGAGCTTCTGCCCGAAGCTGGACGACGGCTTGGGGACGAAGTCGACCGCACCGCTCGCGAGCGCGTCGAGCGTGATCGCGGCACCCGCGCGCGTGAGCGCGGATACGATGACGACGGGCATAGGGTACTGCGGCATCAGCCGTTTGAGGAACTGGACCCCGTCCATGCGCGGCATCTCGACGTCGAGCGTCAGTACGTCGGGTTTCAGCTCGACGATTCGATCGCGCGCCACGTAGACGTCCGGCGCGGTCGCGACGACCTCGATCTTCGGATGTCGGCTGATCGCGCCGGTGATGATCTGTCGTGCGAGCGCCGAATCGTCGACGACGAGGACACGTACTGCGTCGCTCACGACTCCCTCCTGTACACAGCCGGTCGGAGGTACTGGTAGCCGTTCACGTTGCGCCCCATCGACTCCGAGTGACCGAGGAAGAGGTACCCGCCCGGTCGCAGGTGCCGCCTGAAGGCCTCTACCAGCGCCCTCCGGGTCTCCTGATCGAAGTAGATCATGACGTTGCGGCAGAAGATGACGTCGAATCGATTCTGGAACGGGAAATCGTGCCGCATGAGGTTGATGCGCTTGAACAGAACCCGGCGCCTGATCGTCTCCTTCATCCGGATATGATCGGTGTCTTCGCGCTCTGCGTATCCGCGCTTCACGATGTCTCCGGCTTCGCGGACACGGGCCCACGGGTACACCCCGCGCTGGGCCGTCGCGAGCGCGGAGGTGGAGATGTCGCTGGCGAGGACCAACGGGTGACCGGGCAGCGATCCGATCCCGTACTTGTCCGCGAGCGCGATGAGGATCGAGTACGGTTCTTCACCCGTTGCGCAGCCGGCGCACCAGATGCGCGCGTCTCGAAGCCCGCTCTCCTCGTCCGGACCCCAGAGGTCCGGGAGCGCGAACTCCGTCAGGAAGTCCAGATGGTCGGACTCCCTGAAGAAGAAGGTGTGATTGGTCGAAAGCCGGTCGACCATCTCCAGCAGGCGCTGGCCACTCTCGTCGTCGTCGACCGCCTTCATGTACTGCTCGAACGAGCTGTAGCCGAGCGTTCGCAGCGTCCCGTTCAGGCGCCCCCGGATGAGCGTCCGCTTCTTCGAGAGATCGATCCCGAATCGCGTATGAACGACTTCGGTGATGCGCGCAAACTCTTCGTCAGTGATATCAACGAGATCCGACACTCTCCAGCTCCTCTGTCATCAGCTCTGCAACATCGATGATGAATGAAATACTGCCGTCGCCCTGGATGCTGCATCCGCTGACGGCGCGCATGCCCTTGATGTAACTGGGTACCGATCTGACTACGAACTGGCGGTAGCCCACGATCTCGTCGACGACGAGCGCGGCACGATGGCCGTTCGACTGCAGTACGATGATCACGCCGTGCTCGGGCACGTCGTCCCGGTACTCGTACTGGATGATGGGGATCACTTCGTCGCGCAGCCGGAATCCATGGTGCTCTGCGCTCGTGCTCGTGATCCGATCCCGGTCGTAGCCCTGGAATGTCACGAGGTCGGTCGTCGGGATCGAGTAGTGCGTTCCGGCGATGGAGAACGTCACGCCGTCGAGGATCGCGAGCGTCAGCGGGATACGCAGGATGAAGGTGGTCCCGGCGCCCGGCTCGCTCTTGAGATCGATCTTGCCGCGCAGCTTCTCTATGTTCTGCCGCACGACGTCCATCCCGACGCCGCGACCCGAGATCTCGGAGACCTGGTCGGCGGTTGAGAAGGCCGGTTCGAAGATGAACCGGTAGACCTGCTCGTCGGTGAGATCCGTATCTTCGTCGGACACGAGACCCCGATCGAGCGCCTTGGCCAGGATTCGGTCGCGGCTCAGCCCGCGCCCGTCGTCCTTGATCGTGATCCAGATCTCGTTTCCCTCGTGCTTCGCCGACAGCCGGATCGTACCGCGGTGCGGCTTGCCGGCAGCGGCGCGCTGGTCGCCGGACTCGATCCCATGGTCGATGGCGTTGCGGATGATGTGTACGAGCGGGTCAGAGATCTCCTCGATCACGTTCTTGTCCATCTCCGTGTCTTCGCCGGAGATCTCGATCGTGACGTCCTTCTCGAAACGCCGGCCGAGGTCGCGCACGAGCCGCCTCATCTTGCCGAACGTCGCCTCGAGCGGAATCATGCGGATGCTGAGCGTGATCTCCTGCATCTCGCGCGTGATCTTCTGCAGGTAGGAGGCCGCCTTCTCGATCGTCGTCGACCCTTCGGACCGGGCGGCGTTCGAGCCGTTGCCGTTGAACGAGCCGTTGCCGTTCGCTCCGTGCAGCCCGCCGAGCACCATCGACTCGGCGGTGATCAACTCGCCGACGAGCTCGAACAACTTGTCGAGCTTGTTGGTGTCGACGCGGATGTCCTTTCGGGTGCTCGAATACTCGGGGGACGAGGACGGCGCCGTCGTGCGCCGCTTCGCCTGTTCGGTCAGCGCCTTGTCTACCGAATCGGGAGTGACGTGCTCCTCGGTGACGAGGATCTCGCCGAGCCTGCGCTGCTGACGTTCGAGCGCGCGCTGCAGCGACGCCTCGTCGATCTCACCCATCTGAACGAGGATCTCGCCGAGCGCGTCGGTCTGCCGATCGGCGGTGTTCTCGCCGCCGTCGTGTCCCGCGTCCTCTCCTGTCTGCGCATCGGTGGAAGCGGCCGCCGACTCGACGGCCCGGACGCTCTCGCGTACCGTGTCGAGCGTGTCGATGAATCGGCTCGCTGCGGCATGATCGAGCTGCGTGCCCGCTTTCCGGTAGGCGTCGAGCGCTTCTTCCATCGCCATGCAGTGCTGCTCGACCCGCGTGAACCAGAAGAAGCCGGCGTTCCCCTTGACCGTATGGATGGAGCGGAAGATCCGGTCGACCGTGTCCGGGGCGATCGGCGCGCTTTCGGCCTGGAGCAGCTGCTGCTCGACCTGGTCGAGCAGGTCGGTCGACTCTTCAATGAACGCGTCGATCATGTCGCGTGTGACCACCGGTGCGTCGCCGAGGTCGCGTGCCGCTGCGCTGTCCGCTGCACCCGACTCGTCCCGGCCGAGAGTCCCGGCGCTCGGCGCCGCGGAGACCTGGTCGGTCTGCTGAGGATCCGCGGCTGTCTTTGCGTCGTGTCGGCCGCGCAGTTCCCGCACGCGGACCACGATCGCCTGGTGGCCGAAGGAGCTCTCCTCGAGCGTCTGTGGTGGCGACGAGCCCGCCGCGCTTACCTGCGCCTCGATCCCTCCGACGATCTTCGCGAGGACGTCGGTTCCGTCGAGCAGCACGGTGATCAGCTCGTCGGTGATCTCGTGCATCCCGTTGCGTACGTCGTCGAGGAGGGTTTCCAGCTCGTGGCTCGTCTCGCTCACGTACGAGAAGCCCACGAACGACGCGACGCCCT
>CAZICD010000032.1:0-44181 GCA_964537725.1 uncultured Spirochaetaceae bacterium
TCGCTCATCGGTGGGCTCGCAGTGAGCTTCGCGATGATCGACGAGAAGGAGCAGGGCGTCACGCGCGCGTTTACCGTCACGCCGATGAACGCCTTCGACTACTTCGCCTCACGCGGCATCCTCGCGGCGGTCGTCGGCTTTGCCGTCGCGAGCGTCGGCCACCTGATCCTCGTCGGTTCGGCGGTGCCGTTCGGGCGGTTCCTGCTCGCGCTCGTGGTGTCGGCCCCCATGCCGCTCGTGGTGGCGCTCCTCGTGGGTGGCATCGCGAAGAACCAGATCCAGGCGGTCGCGGCGCTCAAGGTGGTGATGATGGTCTACCTGACCATACCCTTCGTGAGCATCGCCGTACCGCGCGGCTGGCACTGGCTCTTCTACGTCTTTCCGAACTACTGGATGTTCCGGTCGTTCGAGGATATCTACGTCACCGGCGCTCGTGCCGGCGACCTGCCGCTCGCGGCCGGCATCACAGCCGCGACCGGGCTCGTGGCCCTGGTTCTCCTGGGCACGATCCTGGGCAGGCAATTGAAGCCACGCTGAGCGGCGTGGTCGCCGGAGCGTTCCGGCAGGGAGATAGTATGGCGTGGTACTGGTGGGTTCTGATCGGAGTTGGTGTGATCGTGATCGGCTGGCTGAAGCTGAAGGTGCTGGGTACCTGGATGGCGAAACGCCGCGAGCAGAACCAGCCCATCGAAGAGGACGAGTAGCGATGGCGCCGGGGACCGCGAGAACCGGTTCCCGGCCGGCGCGCCCTACCGCTCCGCGGTACCGGCGAGCCAGTCGTCGATGATCCGGGCAGTCACCTCCGGGAACTCGACGTGCGGCAGGTGGCCGCAGTTCGGGATCGCCTCGAGCGTGCTGTCCGCGATCCGACGGTTGAACTGCGCGGAGTAGCGGTAGTCGAGCACGCGATCCTCCGCGCCCCAGATGACCAGGGTGGGCACATCGACCCGGTCGAGCACGCTCGGGTCGTGCTCCCCGGCGATGATGTTTCTCGTGACGCTCGCCAGCGCCGGAATGGCGTTCGGCGTGTGGAAGGTGCTCATCGTCAGGTAGTCGATCAGGTCCTGCGGGATCCGCTCCGGATTGTGGAAGACGCTCGCGCGCATCGCGATCTCGATGACGCTCTCATTGTGAAGCTCCAGCCCGTAGTCGACGAGGATGCCGGTGTCCGCGAGGAACTCCGCGATCGGCCCGGCCTCCCCTCCGAAAACGTACGGCGAGACGAGGATGAGTCGCTCGAGCCCCGGCGGTTGCCCCGCGGCGAACGTAGACACGATGAGCCCGCCCATCGAGTGGCCGACGAGGATGTAGCGGTCGAGCCCGAGCTCGTCGATGAAATCCGCGAGGAAGCCGGTGTAGTAGTCGAGCGTGTACTCGATCTCCGGCTTCTCCGAGTACCCGTGCCCCGGCAGGTCGAGCGCGATGATGCGGCGGTCGGGCCCCAGGTCGTCCTCGATGTACGTGACCTCGAACGCGCCCGCCGAGTAGCCGTGCACCCACACGATGGGGGTCTCGTCGCCGTCGGGGGAGAAGTCGAAGTAGTGCACCTCCACGCCGTTCACGTCGACGTGGCGGGCGTCGTCGGCGGGGTAGGTCTCGACCTCCCGCGGCGCGCTCGTGCACGCGGCAAGACCTGCGATGGCGAGGAGGATGATTCCGATCCATGTCCACGAACGAGCCTTCACACCCCTAAGGTACCACCCTCTCCGCGTCGCGTCGCGCTTCGAAAGGACTTTCAGCGCCGGTCGTCAAAATGTTACAATCCCGCTGCACTATTCCGGACATCGGCCCTGGAAGAAGGAGAGGCGTATGAGAACCGAGATTTCGGGGAGCCCGTCGTTCGCTCACGTTCACATCGATCTATCCCCCGGCGAGTCGGTCATCGCGGAGAACGATGCGATGCAGTCCATGTCCGCGGATATTCAGATGACGACGAAGACGAACGGCGGCTTCTTCTCCGCGCTCGGCAAGAAGCTCTTCGGCGGCGAGTCGTTCTTCGTGAACCGATTCTCGAACGACGCGTCCGGCCCGCGACGCGTGACGGTCGCGCAGGATGTCCCCGGCGAGATCCTCGAGCTGCAGCTTCGCGACGGTCAGGAGATCTGCCTGCAGAGGGGCGCCTTCCTCACGTGCACGGAGAAGGTTCAGCTCACGACGAGCTGGGCGGGCTTCGTCTCCTGGCTCTCCGGCGAAGGGCTGGTGAAGCTGAAGGCGAGCGGCGCCGGTACCGTCTGGTACGGCGCGTACGGCGGCATCATCAAGCGCGAGGTGAGCGGCGAGCTCAAGGTCGACGACGGCCACCTCGTCGCCTACGATCCGGCGCTCAAGCTCAGGCTCGCGATGGCCGGCGGCTTCTTCGCGAGCCTCTTCGGCGGAGAGGGTCTGGTGACGCGGCTCGTGGGGACCGGCACGGTCTACATCCAGACGCGCAGCGTCAAGGGTCTCGCGGCGTGGCTCAATCCCAAGTTTCGGTAGGAGGTCTTCATGAACGTTGAACTGCTCGCGAGACCCGCAAGTACCGCCGCGAAGATCGTCCTCTCCGGCGGTGAGACCGTCACCGCCGAAGGCGGCTCGATGATCGCCATGTCGGACGATATGCAGGTGGACACGCGTGTGCGCCGCAACGAGGGCTCCGGCGGCCGTGGCCTTCTGCGCGGGATGGCGAGGCGGCTCGCAGGGGAGGGCATCTTCCTGAACCACTACACCGCCGGTGCCTCGGGAGGCGAGCTCTACCTCGCAACCGGTCTCCCGGGAGACATGGAGGTCATCGAGCTCGACGGCTCGACGCCGGTAAGCGTCCAGAACAGCTCGTTCGTCGCGCACGAGACCGGCGTGGAGATGAACGTGAGCTGGGGCGGGATGAAGAACGTCTTCTCCGGCGAGAACCTGATCTGGCTCAGGATGTCGGGGACCGGCAAGGTCATCCTCAACGCGTTCGGCGCGATCTACCCGGTTCGCGTCGACGGCGAGTACGTCGTGGACACCGGCAACATCGCGGCGTTCGAGGAGACGCTGGATTTCAAGGTCACGAAGGCGGGCAAGAGCCTCGTCGGCTCGATCGCCGGCGGCGAGGGCCTCGTCTGCCGGTTCAGCGGGACCGGCACGGTCTGGTGCCAGACGCACGCAGACCGGACCTTCGGCGCGAAGCTGACCCCGCATCTGGTCCCCAAGAGGAATTGAGGAGCGAGCGATGAATCCTGACCGAACAGACTACCCCTATACCGTTGCCGCGGCGCCCGACTACGGCCTGGTCAACGTTACGATCCCGCAGGGGCGGACGCTCCGCGTGGAGGCGAGCGCGATGGCGTACATGGACTCGACGCTCTCCATGAAGACGAAGATGCGCGGCGGGTTCAAACGGATGCTCAGCGGCGAGAAGCTCTTCATTAACGAGTTCAGCGCCGCCGACCGCAGCGCGGAGATCGGTATCGCCCCGGGTACGCCCGGCGACGTGGCCCACCTCTACCTCGAGAACGAGACGGTCTTCCTCCAGAACTCCTCGTACCTCGCGTCCAGCCCGGATCTGGATGTCGCCGCCGAGTTCCAGGGATTCAAGGGCTTCTTCTCGGGAGAGAAGCTGTTCATGGTCCGATGCTCCGGCTCGGGCGACCTCTGGTTCAACACCTTCGGCGCGCTCCTCGAGATCGACGTCACCGACAACTACGTCGTCGACACCGGCCACATCGTCGCGTTCACCGACGGGCTCTCCTACGACGTCCGCTCGGTAGCAGGCCTGAAGAGCCTCTTCTTCTCGGGCGAGGGGCTCGTGTGCCGCTTCAGCGGCTCGGGCAAGGTGTGGATCCAGACGCGCAAGAGCATGCCGTTCGTCGTGTGGGCCGATCAGTACCGTCGCGTCCAGAAGAAGAACGACAACACCTGACTCGCGGGCGGGGCACGCCCGCGGCGGCCCCGGCGGGGGCGCATCCGGCCTCGCCGCCGACCGCGCGCCCGGCGCTTCGTTGCGCGCGCGCGCGAGCCGTGGCATGCTTGCGGCATGCAGAACGTACCGCTGAATCAGCAGGTCGCGTGGCGCGCGCGCTACGCGTGGAGCGAGACGATCGGTGGGCCCGGGCTCGAGGTCCGTCGCCTGCGTCGGCGCTTCCGGCTCGCCTCGCTTCCCGAGCGCGCGATCGTCCACGTCACCGCCGAGAGCCGCTACATCCTCTTCGTCAACGGACACCGGGTCGGGCGAGGGCCGCTGAAGGGCACGGTCGCGGAGCACCACTACGAGACCTTCGACGTCGCGCCGTTCCTCCGGGTCGGCGACAACGTGATCGCCGCGGAGGTGCGCTGGTTCGGCGTCGACCGCCCCGTCTCGGAGATCCACAGCCACCGGGCGGGCTTCCTTCTGCAGGGACCCGACGAGCTGGGGATCGATACGCCGGAGGGGTGGCTGGTTCTCGACGACCGCGCGGTCGCCCCCGACCGGACCTCGTGGTTCGCCAACTCGAGCCAGTTCCTGGTCCACTTCGAGCGCGTCGACCTCGCGCGGATGCCGCGCGACTGGCAGGAGGTCGCGTACGACGACAGCGAGTGGCGGCCCGCGAGCGACGCCGGCAGCGCCTGGACCTCCGACGCCTTCGGCGTCGCGTATTCGCCCGTCCTGATGCCCCGGCCCGTCGATCAGCTCACCGAGGAGCGCCGCGAGTTCGCGAATGCACCCCGTGACGGCTGGCGGGTGGGTCCGGGGCAGGGCGGCGAGCTCGTCCTCAGCGCCGGCGAGCTCACGACGGGTTACCCCCGGTTCCGATTCAGCGGCGGCGAAGGCCGAACGGTCGAGCTCATCTACGCCGAGTGCGCGCTCTTCCCGGCCGACGATTCCACCCCGCCGCGCGAGCGCATCGGCGCCCCCGACGGACCGTGGACGAAGGGCGTCCGCGACGACATCGCGCACGGCGGCGTCGCCGGCTACCGCGACACGCTCGTCCTCGACGGCACCGACGTCGTCTACGAGCCGTTCCACTGGCGCACGTTCTGGTTCGTGGGCGTGCGCGTGTCGGCCGGTCCCACCGAGGTGACGCTCGAAGAGACCGACTACCGCTACACCACCTATCCGGCGGAGCTCACCGCCGGCTTTTCGTGCGACCGGCCCGAGTACGAGACGATCTGGTCCATGTGCTGGCGGACGCTCCGGCTCTGTTCTCATGAGACCTTCGAGGACTGTCCCTACTACGAGCAGCTGCACTACCTGGCCGACGCGCGCATCGAGGCGCTCACGCACCTCTACCTCACCGGCGATACGGCGTACGTCCGCCGCTCGATCGAGCTGTTCCGGAACTCGCTTCGGCCGGACGGCCTCGTCGAGAGCCGCCCCCCGAGCGACGACCCGCAGATCATTCCGTACTTCGCGCTGATCTGGGTGCTCATGCTCGAGGACCTGTGGGAGTACGCCGGGGAGCGGGAGCGAGAGTTCCTGCAGACCTGCCTCTACGCGATGGACGGTACGCTCGTCTACTTCCGCGACCGGCTGCGCGAGGACGGGTTCGTGGGTCACGTGGACCACTGGAACATGGTCGACAACGGCCCGGGCTGGAAGCGAGGCGAGCCTCCGGCGGTGCTCGCCGGGGAGTCCACGTACCTGTCCTCGCTCTTCGTGCTCGCCGCGCGTACCGGGGCGCGGCTCCACCGCGAGGTCGGATCTCCGGACGACGCGTGGCGGTGGGACCGTGTCGCCGAGCGCGTCGGCGACGCCGTGCGGGAGGCAGCCTGGGACGATGAGCGGGGGATCTTCCTCGAGGGGCCCGGCCGGCACGACGACCCGCCGAGCCAGCACGCGCAGCTCATGCCGCTCCTCGCCGGTATCACCACCGAGCGCCAGGCGGCGCGAGTAGCCGGGCGTCTTGCGACCGACGACACGTTGATCGCGACGAAGCTCATGCAGAGCTTCTATCTCTCTCGCGCGCTCGAGCGGTCGGGGCGCTACGACCGGGTCCACGAGGTCGTCTGGGAGCCGTGGCGGAGGATGATCGACCTGCGTCTGTCTACCTGCGCCGAGTACCTGCCGGGGCGCAGCGACTGTCACGCGTGGTCGTCGTGGCCCGCGCTCGACTTCGTCCGCTCGGTGCTGGGTATTCGCCCGTCAGCGCCCGGGTTCGCCGGCATCACCGTCGCCCCGCAGACCGTGGGGCTCGCGCGCGCCGAGGGCCACGTCACGACGCCGGCGGGTCGTGTGGACGTGCGGTGGGAACGGTCGGGCGGGACGGTTCGGCTCCGCGTGACCGCGCCCGAGGGGGTGCCGGTGACCGTCGTCCTCGACGGCGAGGCGACCGAGTTCGCGTCGGGAGGCGAGATCGAGCTCGAGCGGGGCTGAGGGTGCGCCCGCCGGCCCGGGCGGATACGCTCGGGCGGGGGGTGCGGCGGCCGAGCGCGTCGGCAGGCTACGCCGCCTCCGGCTCCGGCCTCGTGGGGCCGGGGCCCACGCCCGCGCGGCGCAGCATCGAGACCCCCAGGTAGACGAGCGGCGTGTCCGCGAACGCGGCGAGGACCTTGAGCAGGTAGTACGGCGGGACCATGCTTCCCATCACGAAGGCGAGCGTGAACCGCTCGTTCGTGCCCCAGAACGCGATCAGCATGAAGATCACCGTGTCGATGAGCTGGCTCACCACCGTCGACGCGTTGTTCCGCAGCCACAGCAGGCGGCCGTTCGTCCGCTTCTTCCAGAAGTCGAACGCCCAGACGTCGTGGTACTGCGAGAGCGAGAACGCGACGATGCTCGCGAGCATGATCCGCAGCGAGCTGCGGAACACCGAGACGTAGGCGGCGTTCTGCTCGGCGAATCGGCTCGCCGGCGGGATGACCGTCGCGAGCGCGGTCATCGCCAGCACGATGCCCAGAACGATGAGCGTGCCGGTGACGATCGCGCGCGTGGCCTTCGGGCCGTAGATCTCGGCGACGATATCCGTGATCAGGAAGGTCAGCGGAAAGAGAAAGATGCCCACCGAGCCGGTGAACTCGAACCCTCCTATGGAGAAGAAGGGGATGACCTTCGTGCCCATGAGGTTTGCGGCGACGATCGAGCCGGTGAAGATCGCACCCAGTATGACGTATGCCCGAGCGCCGGTGCGGTCGAGCGTGCTCAGCGTGTTCATTGAGCCGAAGATAGCGGACCGAATCCGCCGAAGCAACTGCGCCGCACGGTCCGCTGCGAACGGTCCCAGGGCGCCCGGCGCGCGCCGCTTGTCAGCCGGCCGTCGCGGTGCTATCATATAAGTGAATGAACATTCATTCATAAGAGGTGCGTCATGCGGGTGCTGGTAACCGGAGGTCTTGGTCTCGTCGGGCGGTCGGTCGTTGCCGACCTGCTCGCGCAGGGACACGTGGTGCGGCTCTTCGATACGCCGGGCGCGGGCCCGGTCCACCGGATCCTCGCCGCGGCCGGTACCGCCCGGCGGCGCCTTCGGTCGCTGCTCGCCGCGCGTACGCCCGAAGGGATCCCGCGGCTCGAAGTCGTTCGCGGCGACCTCTGCAACATCGCCCACGTGGGCGAGGCCGCGCGCGAGGTCGATGCGGCGATCCACCTGGGGGCGATGATCCCGCCGGCGGCGGACCGCTACCCACGCCGCGCGGCGTACGTCAACGAGGGCGGGACGGCGAACCTCGTACGCGCGCTCGAGCGTCGCTCCCCGGGCGCTCGGCTCGTGTTCGCGTCGTCCATCGCCGTCTACGGCGACCGGCGGCGCGACCCGCTCATCCGCCCCGGCGACCCGGTCAATCCGGGCGCGCACGACGCCTACGCGCAGGCGAAGGTAGCCGCCGAGCGCATCGTCGCCGCGAGCTCGCTGCGCTGGGTGATCCTGCGTCTGAGCTACGTCGTCTCTCCCGAGAAACTCGCGATGGACCCGCTCATGTTCTCCATGCCGCTCGACACGCGGCTCGAGGTGTGCAGCGTCGCCGATACCGCGCGCGCGTTCGTGAACGCGATCGACGCCGACGACGTGGAGGGGCGCATCCTCACCATCGCCGGCGGCGAGGCGTGTCGCACGACGTACCGCGACTACCTGGACACGATGACCACGCTCTTCGGCCTGGGACCCGGATTCCTTCCCGCCGCCGCGTTCAGCACGGCCGACTTTCACTGCGCGTACGTGGATACCGCCGATTCCCAGGGCCTGCTCGACTACCAGCGGCAGACGCTCGCCGACTACTATCTCGCGGTGTCGCGGAGAGTTCGCCTGCGACGCCGTCTGATCCGCGGTTTCCCGCTCCTGCGCCGCGTCGTCCGCAGCCGCCTCGGGCGGCGAAGCCCGTTCCTGCCTCCCGGCCGCGCGCCGGGAGCGAGTGCCGTACTCGCCACGCTCTTCCGTCGGCTACGCAGGCACCACGCGTGAGCCGCGGAGGGTGACAGACGTCGGGTCGGCTCGTATACTGCGGATATGAGCGACCCCACCAACGACTCGCTGGAGCGGTTGCGGGAGCACGTGATCGAGCAGCTCTCCACCGGGTACTCGCAGGACTTTCTCAGCGAAGACGAGTTCGAACAGCGTCTCGAGACGGCGACCGGCGCGCAGGACCACGCGGCGCTGCGGAGCCTGCTCGTGGACCTGCCGCTCGCCGGATCGCCGAATCCTCCGGCAACGACCGGAGATGCGGTTCCCGCGCAGGAGCGATCGCGCGACGCCTTCGCCGTCAACCGTGGCGAGGTGTCGAACGAGTCGACGATGATCGCGATCTTCTCGGGATCCGACCGGAAGGGTGTCTGGGACCCGCCCCGGACGCTCAATTCGATCGCCATCTTCGGCGGGAGCGACATCGACCTGCGCGAAGCGCATTTCCCTCCCGACGGCATGACGATTAACGTGGTCGCGATCTTCGGCGGCGTGGACATCATCGTTCCGGAGGGTGTCAACGTCGAGGTGAGCGGCGCCGGGATCTTCGGCGCGTTCGAGGGCAAGCAGCGCTCCTCGCGTCCGATTCCCGGTGCGCCCACGGTGAAGGTGCAGGGCGTCGCGTTCTTCGGTGGGGTCGAAGTCAAGTTCAAGGAGCGAAAGTGATGGCAACTGGTGCTGGCGACGGAATGAACTATGCTCCGCGGGCCAAAGCGGACAAGGTGGTGAAGCCGGGCGAGTTCCCGGCCGCGGCGATCGGGCTCGATCACGGCCACATCAACGGGATGTGCCACGGCCTCGAGGACGCCGGAGCGGATCTCGTCGCGGTCTACGACCCCGACCCTGCGAAGGTGGAGGCCTTCGTGAAGGAGTTCCCCCAGGCGAAGCCCGCGTCTTCGGAGCAGGAGATCCTCGACCGCGCGGATGTGAAGATGGTGGCCTCCGCCGCCGTCACCGCCGACCGCGGTCCGCTGGGACTGCGCGTGATGGATCACGGGAAGCACTACTTCTCGGACAAGGCGCCGTTTACGACGTTCGAGCAGCTCGACGCGGCGCGCGCGAAGGTGTCCGAGACCGGACTCGTCTGGGGCGTCTGCTACAGCGAGCGCGTCCAGAACGAGAGCGGCGTCTTCGCCGGACAGCTCATCGAGGAAGGCGCGATCGGGACCGTGCTCCAGGTCATCGGCCTGGGCCCGCATCGGCTTCGCGCCGAAGGCCGGCCCGACTGGTTCTTCGAAAAGGAGCGCTACGGCGGCATCCTCACCGACATAGGCAGCCACCAGGTCGAGCAGTTCCTCTACTACGCGGGGGCGAAGGACGCGAAGCTGCTGCACAGCAAGGTCGCGAACTACAGCCACCCCGAGTACCCGGAGCTCGAGGACTTCGGCGACGCGACCTTCGTCGCCGACAACGGCGCGACGAACTACTTCCGCGTCGACTGGTACACGCCCGACGGGCTGTCGACGTGGGGCGACGGACGGACGTTCATCATGGGTACCGAGGGGTACATCGAGCTGCGCAAGTACACCGACGTCGCGCGCAAGGCCGAGGGCGACCAGGTCTACCTCGTGAACAACGAGGGCGAGAAGCACTTCCCGGTCGCCGGCAAGGTTGGCTTCCCGTACTTCGGCCAGCTCATCCTCGACTGTCTCAACGGTACGGAGAACGCGATGTCGCAGGCGCACACGTTCAAGGCGGCCGAGCTCTGCCTCACCGCCCAGCAGGGCGCCGAGCGCATCGATCGGTCGCCGGCGGGCTGACGTGGCCGGCATCGATCACTCGATCACCAACGAGCCACGCTCGGCCGGCGTCCTCCTCCATCCCACGTCGCTGCCGGGCCGATTCGGGATAGGCAGCTTCGGGCCGGAGGCGAGCGAGTTCATCGGCTTCCTCGCGCGCGCCGGCCAGCGCCTCTGGCAGGTCTGTCCGCTCGGACCGACCGGCTACGGCGATTCGCCGTACCAGTGTTTCAGCGCCTTCGCCGGCAACCCCATGCTGATCGGGCTCGAGCAGCTCGTGGACGCCGGGTGGCTGGAGGAGGCCGATCTGGCCTCGCCGCCGGAGGTAGGTGAGCGGGTGGACTACGGCGCGCTCATCCCGTGGAAGACCGGCCTCCTTCGAAAGGCCTACGAACGATTCGGTGAGCGGGCCGATGCGGCGACCGTCGGGCGACTGCGCCGCTTCGAGCACCTGCAGGCGCACTGGCTGGAAGACTTCGCGCTGTTCATGGCGCTCAAGGAAGCCTACGACGGTCGCCCCTGGACCGGGTGGGACCCCCGGCATCGAGACCGCCGGCAGGCCGCGATGCAGGAGTTCGCCGCCGGGCACCGCGATCGCATCGGCCTGAGCCGGTTCCTCCAGTGGGTCTTTCACACGCAATGGTACGCGCTGCGCGCGGAGGCAGCCGCCTACGGGATCCGCATCATCGGCGATCTTCCCATCTTCGTCGCGCACGACAGCGCCGACGTCTGGGCGCACCGCGAGCTCTTCAAGCTCGACGACGAGGGCAACCCGACCGTCGTGGCCGGCGTGCCGCCCGACTACTTCAGCGCGACGGGACAGCTGTGGGGGAATCCCATCTACGACTGGGAGACTCACCGCGAAGACGGGTTCGCGTGGTGGACCGATGTTCTCACGAGCAAGTTCACGCTCTACGACCACGTGCGCATCGACCACTTCCGCGGGTTCAGCGCGTACTGGTCGATCCCCGCCGGCGAAGAGACGGCGCTGAACGGGAAGTGGGTTGCATCTCCGGGACGAGAGCTGTTCACCGTCGTCGAGGAACGCGCGGGACGCCTGCCGGTCATCGCCGAGGATCTGGGGGTCATCACCGACGACGTGGTCGAGCTGATCGAGTACTTCGGGTTCGCGCGCATGAAGGTGTTGCAGTTCGCGTTCAACGCGGACGAGCAGAACGAGTACCTTCCGTACCGCCACGACTTCAACGCGATCGTCTACACGGGGACGCACGACAACGATACCGTCGTCGGCTGGCTCGATTCGGCCCGCGAGGTCGACCGGCGCTTCGCGCTCGACTATCTGCGAAGCGACGGCTCCGAGCCCGCGTGGGACTTCATCCGGGGCGCGATCTCATCGCCGGCGCAGTTCGCCGTCGTCCCGGCGCAGGACCTGCTCTCGCTCGGAAGCGACGCCCGCATGAACGTGCCCGGAACCACCGGCGGCAACTGGGAGTTCCGCCTGCGGCCCGGGCAGCTTACCGACGCGATCGCCGAGCGGTTGCGCTCGATGACCGCGCTCTACGGCCGCCTGTAAGCGCCGCCGCCTGTCGCCGCCCCGCGGCGCGCCTCAATCCTGCCAGTACGCTTCTACCTCGCGCACGAAGCCGAGCTCGGGGTCGACCGGAACGTCGCCGTACCCCGGCGCGTTGCGCAGTCGTTCCTCGTCTGCGTCGAGGACGATCCGTCCCTCGGCCGGGCGCCATTCGAGCGCCGTCACCGTCACCGGGACCGCCGCCTCGGCGAAGATGCCGTCGAGCCGGAGTACCGCGTAGGCGACCGTGCTGCCGACGAGGTCGATGCGAAGCTCGTCGATGCCGCCGAGCGTCTCGCCGGATGCCGAGACGACGGTGAAGCCGAGCAGCGCGCTGCCGGGTAGCGGCGCCTGCACCGGGAGGTCGCTCACCGACGCGACGGTGGGAACCGGCTCGAGCTCGAGCTCGCCCGCCTCGGCGCGGTAGAGATTGTTCCAGTAGCGGGCGATGCCCGCGTCCCATCCCTCGGTACCGGTATCGACCGCGCGCGCCGACCCATAGCGCGGCAGCGCGCTCATGTCGGTGACCGGCACGTCGAGCACCGCGGCCTGCGAGACGGGCTGGATCGTCAGCATCGAGACCGGCACGGCGGACCGCTGGTCGTTCGCGTCGAAGAACTCCGCGAACTCGATGATCGCGTACTCGATCGAGCCGTCCGGGTTGACGAGGACGTCGGCGATCGTGCTCGCGGAGGTCGACCACCGGGTGAACAGGTCGTAGTTGGTCATCGCGCTCGCCGGCGTCAGCCGCACCGGCACGATCGTCATGCCCGTCCCGTAGCGGGTCGCCACGTCGCGCGTGTTCCAGTACCGGGCAAGCGCGTCGTGGTAGTCGTCGTCGGTGATGTCGGGCCATTCGCCGGTGAATCCCGACGGCCCGGCGAGCCCGTAGGCGTCGACGTCGTACGCGATCGTGGTCGTCTCGCGATTTCCGGTGAACGCCGCCGGCGGGATGAGATAGTTCGCGTGCCGGGCGTCGAGCGAGTCGGCCGGGCGCACGTTGATGAGCAGGAGCTGGCCCGTGTCGAGGTTCACGACGGCGTCGCTGATCTCGGCGATCCTGCGCCCCCGCGGGTCGCGCACCGGCGTCTGCGCGAGATCGCCGCCGCGCAGCATCGCTGTGGGTACGACGCGCGGTCCGGAGGCGAACCGGTACTGCATGCTCTGCATGAGCTCGCTCCGGTTTCGGACAGCCGACTCGTCGAGCGGCGAGGCGGTGCTCCAGTAGGCGTAGACCCACCGGTTCCACTGGTTCTCCTGGTCGGGTGAGGCGGCCCGGCGGGAGACCTCTTCGAGCGTGGGCATGTTCTCGAGATACCCGGTGCTCGTGGGAAGCAGCCTCAGCTCGTCGCCGCCGCGTCGCTCGAAGAGGTAGAGCGGCATGGGGAAGAGCTCGTCGGACGATCGGATCGAGTCGTCCGAGAATCGGATAACGAGGTAGGCGAGCGCGCCCTGGCCGATGTCGACGATCACGTCGGCGACCGTCCCGAGGCGGGGCGCCGAGTCCGTGGATACGTCCGTGCCGATCAGGTCGGTCATGCGGACGTCCGCGCTGTGGTCGATTCGTGCGGTCGGCGGTGTCGCCGGCGGCTCCTCTACCGTGCCGGTCGCACCGGCGGTTGCGGTGAAGACGAGCGCCACGACGATCAGCGAGAGCGTTCGGCGTACGGGGGTTATGCGGGGCAGGTTCATACGTCCTCCTTTCCTCACGCTACGTACCCCGGGGCGCGCGGCCCATACCCAAGGTGGGTTAGCGCCTCGCGCGAAATCGCTTGCGTCGAAACGCCGTCCATGGTATTGTTGCATGCAACAACGAGACAATCGGGATGACGGCCGACCGGAACGACGCACACGACGAGCACCCCGCCTCTGCAGCTTCTGCCACCGCAGGCTCCGCCGCACTCGCCGGGCGCGTGACCGTCTACGACATCGCTCGCGAGGCCGGAACGTCGACGAGTACCGTGTCGCGCGTCCTCAACGGCTCGGCGCTGATCGCCGAGCCGACGCGGACGGCCGTCCTCGACGCAGCCGAGCGGCTCGGCTACACCCGCCGCACGGTGCGCCGGCCGACGGGGCGGTCGGTGCTCAACATCGTCGTCTTCCTGCCGCACGCAGCCGAGCCGCACGCGCATCTGTTCTACGACGCCGCGGCGCTCTTCGCGGGCATCCAGGGCGGGCTCGGCGACGAGCGGGCGCACACGATCGCGGCGCTGAACGGCAGCCGATCACCGTTCGAGGGTAAGAAGCTCGGCGATATAGACGGGTGCGTCTTCGCGTTCAGCTCTCCGCCGCCGGAGATCCGGGAGCTCGTCGCCGAGCGTGGCATCCCCACGGTGCTCATCAACCGCGTCGACGACGAGCTCGCGTGCGTGGCGAACGACGCGGAGGCGGGGATGCGCGCGATCGCAGGAGAGGTGGCGGCGCGCCGTCCGGCTGCGAAGCCGGTGTTCGTGAGCGTCGCCACCGCGAACCCGGTCGCCCGCGCGCGGTGGGAGGCGTTGCGGAAGCAGGACGCGCTGCCGGTGGGAGGGCGCGACCGCGTCGAGCTCGAGAGCGTCGCCGCCGTCACGCCCGCCGCGATCGAGCGGCTGCTTCGACGGGGCTACGAGACATTCGTCGGCGCGAACGACCTCGTCGCCGTGGCTGTGTACGACCGCCTTCGCGACCTGGGCGTTCGCATTCCGGAGGATGCCGGCATCACGGGCTACGACGCGGCGCCCGTGCGCGGCCTCGTGGGCCGGTCGATCACGACGGTAGATCTCGCGGTCGAGCGGATGGGCCGTGAGGCAGCCGCTCGGCTTGTCGATTCGATTCTCGCGCGCGAGCAGCCGCGTGCGTGCGAGTTGATCCCCGGCGATCTGATTCCCGGAGCGACCCTGTAGAGCGGCAGAGAAGGAGGAGGATATGGGAACCATCTTGGTCACCGGCGCGAGCCGGGGCATAGGAGCGGGGATCGCGCGCGAGCTCGCGCGCGCCGGCCACCGCGTGGCGATCCACTACAACGGCAACCGCGACGCGGCGACCGCCGTCGCCGAGGAGTGCCGGACGCTCTCGGGCGCCGACGCCGAGGTCTTCCAGGCGAACATAGGCGTCGCCGCCGACCGCGAGCGGCTCGTCGACGAAGTGACCACGGCGTTCGGAACGATCGACGGCCTGGTGAACAACGCCGGCATCGCGCCGCGCAAACGCGACGACATCGTCTACGCCGAGGAGGAGATCTTCGACGAGGTGATGCAGGTCAACCTCAACGGCCCCTACTTCCTCACCCAGCTCGTCGCGCGGCGGTGGCTGGAGGAGGGGACGACCGGCGTCGACGCGGCCGCCGCAAACCAAGGGGGCGCACCGGGCGACGACCGTGCCCCGGCCGGGCAACCCGGCTCGTCGGTCCCCGGCGCCGACGCAACCGACGCGCCCGCTCCCGCCGCGGCCTCCTTCCCGCGCCGCGTCGTCTTCGTCACGTCGGTGAGCGCGGTGATGGTCTCGGTGAACCGCGGCGAGTACTGCGTGAGCAAGGCCGGCCTTGCGATGGCCGCGCAGCTCTTCGCGGCGCGGCTCGCGGGCGAAGGCATCGGCGTGTTCGAGATCAGGCCCGGCATCACGCAGACCGACATGACCGCCGGCGTCACGGAGAAGTACGACCGGCTCATCGGAGAGGGGCTCGTGCCGCAGGGGCGGTGGGGCTTCCCCGCCGACACCGGTGCCGCCGTGCGCGCGATTATGGACGGCGCGCTCGACTTCTCGCCGGGGTCGGTGCTCTACACCGACGGCGGGCTGCACATCTTGCGCCTGTAGGCGGCCGGAAGCGGCCCCGGGCGCATCAACAATTTCGGCACCAGGCCGAAAGGAGTAGGCTATGATAGCGATCGATCAGGACATCACCCCCAAGGACCTCACCGATGGGCTCGACCGGCTCTGGAAGATCTCGGCGAAGTCGATCGGACTGTTGAAGGACCGATGGGACCCGGCCTCCGGGACGCCGGTCTTCACGCAGGCGGGCACGTACACGAGCCGCGGCTGGACCGAGTGGACTCAAGGGTTTCAGTACGGGTGCGCGCTCCTGCTCTTCGAGGCGACCGGCGAGGAGCGCTGGCTCGACTACGGCCGCGAGGAGACGTTGCGGAGGATGGCCCCGCACGTTACGCACATCGGCGTGCACGACCACGGCTTCAACAACGTCAGCACCTACGGCAACCTGCTGCGGATGATGGCCGAGGGTACGATCCCCGAGGACGCGTGGCAGCGCGAATACTACGAGCTCGCGCTCAAGCTCTCCGGCGCCGTGCAGGCGAGCCGTTGGACGCCGCTACCCGACGGGATCGGCTACGTGTGCAGCTTCAACGGCGCGCACAGCCTCTTCTCGGACACGATCCGTACGATGCGCGCGCTCGCCGTGGGGCACCAGCTCGGCCACGTGCTCATGGGCGAGCAGGACGAGAAGATTTCGCTCCTCGGCAGGCTCCTCCAGCACGCCGAGGCGACCGCCCGCTACAACGTCTACTTCGGCGAGGGGAGAGACGCGTACGACATCCGCGGGCGCGTCGTGCACGAGAGCATCTTCAACGTCGACTCGGGGGCGTACCGATGTCCCTCCACGCAGCAGGGCTATTCGCCCTTCACGACGTGGACCCGCGGGCACTCGTGGGTCGTCGCGGGCTACCCGGAAGAGCTCGAGTGGCTCGACACGCTCACCGACGCGGACATCCAGGCGAGCGGCTACGGCGTCTCGCGCGTCGCCGAGGTCCGCGAGCGCTTCGTCGAGGTGGCCCGCGCCGCGGCGGACTTCTACATCGAGCAGACGCCCACCGACGGGATCCCGTACTGGGACACCGGCGCGCCCGGGCTCGCGAAGATGGGCGACTACCTCGACCGCCCGGCCGACCCGTTCAACGAGCACGAGCCGGCCGACAGCTCGTCGGCGGCGATCAGCGCGCAGGGCCTCATCCGGCTGGGTCGCTACCTCGCCGCGCACGGCGACGAGGAGGCCGGACGACGCTATACGCAGACCGGGCTCACCGTCGCGAAGACGCTGCTCGACGATCCGTACCTCGCAACGAACGAGAAGCACGAGGGCATCCTGCTGCACACCGTCTACCACCGGCCGAACGGGTGGGACTACGTCGCGCCGGGGCAGAAGGTGCCCAACGGCGAGTCGGCGATGTGGGGCGACTACCACCTCATGGAGCTCGGGCTGATGCTCAAGCGCATGGCCGAAGGCGGCGAGCCGCAGCGCTTCTTCGACATCGGGAGGCGATCATGAGCGACGCGACGAAGGGAAGACCGGCTCCGCCGAGCCGTGAGCGGCTCTGCGTGCACACCGCGACGACGCGGCCGTTGCCGCTCGAGGTCGCCGTTGACGAGTACGGTGAGGCCGGCGTGCACGGCATCACCGTCTGGCGCGACGCGCTCGCCGGGCGCAACGTCTACGAGGCCGGCGAGCGGATCCGCTCCGCCGGCCTGGAGGTCGTCTCGCTCTGCCGCGGCGGATTCTTCGTGAGCCCGAGCGAGGAGAAGCGGGCGCAGGCGATCGAGGAGAACCGGGCGATCGTCCGCGAGGCCGCCGAGCTCGGGGCCCCGCTCATCGTCCTCGTCGTCGGGGCCGACCCGGAGGTGCCCCTGCCGGTCGCGCGCGAGCAGATCCGCGAGGGGATCGAGGCGACGCTGCCGCTCGCCGAGGAGCTGGGGGTGCGCCTCGCGATCGAGCCGCTGCACCCGATGTACGCCGACAGCCGCAGCGCCGTGACCGACATCGCGACGGCCAACGACATGTGCGATCGCATCGGCTCGCCGTGGGTGGGCGTCGCGGTGGACGTCTACCACCTCTGGTTCGACCCGCTGCTCGAGCAGGGTATCGCGCGGGCCGGGGCGGCGGGACCGGTCGCCGGGCGCGCCGCCGCGCCGTCGGATGCAGGCCCGGTCGCCGGCGAAGGCGCGTCCGCCGGGCGCATCTTCGCCTTCCACGTCTGCGACTGGCGAACGCCCACGCGCGACCTGCTGACCGACCGCGGGCTCATGGGCGAGGGATGCATCGACATCCCGAAGATCCGCGGCTGGGTCGAGCAGGCCGGCTTCAGCGGTTTCAACGAGGTGGAGATCTTCTCCACCGAATACTGGGCGCTCGACCAGCGCGCCTATCTGAACAGGATCGTGAGCGCCTACGAGGCGCACGTGTAGAACGACGGCAGAGCAAGGAGCACACATGGACAAGCACATTGGCGTAGTCATGAACGGCGTTACCGGACGGATGGGGACCAACCAGCACCTCATCCGCAGCATCCTCGCGATCCGGTCGCAGGGCGGGGTCATCGCGCAGAACGGCGACCGCATCATCCCGGAGCCCATCCTCGTCGGGCGCAACGAGCAGAAGCTCGCGCGGCTCGCCGCGGCGCACGGCGTGGAGCGCTACACCACCGATCTCGACGGCGCGCTCAGCGACGACACCGCGCCGGTCTACTTCGACAGCGCGAAGACCGAGCTGCGCTCGGTGGGCGTGGGCAAGGCGATCGAGGCGGGAAAGTCGATCTACTGCGAGAAGCCCACGGCGACGAACCTGGACGAGGCGGTGACGCTCGCGAAGAAGGCGCGCGAGGCGGGTGTGAAGAACGGCGTCGTCCAGGACAAGCTCTGGCTGCCGGGCCTGTTGAAGCTGCGCTATCTCATCGACACCGGCTTCTTCGGGCGGATCCTGAGCGTCCGCGGCGAGTTCGGCTACTGGGTGTTCGACGGCTTCCACCAGCCTACGCAACGGCCCAGCTGGAACTACCGCAAGGAGGACGGCGGCGGGATCATGATCGACATGTTCTGCCACTGGCGCTACGTGATCGACAACCTCTTCGGCCAGATCGCGAGCCTCCAGGCGATCGGCACGACGCTCATCCCCGAGCGGCTCGACGAGCAGGGCGAGAAGTACACGTGCACCGCCGACGACGCGGCGTACGGCACCTTCGAGCTCGAAAACGGCGTCATCTGCCAGTTCAACAGCTCGTGGCAGGTGCGCGTGCGACGCGACGACCTGCTCACCCTCCAGGTCGACGGCACCGAGGGCACCGCCGTCGCAGGCCTCACGCAGTGCTACGTCCAGCCCGACGCGACGACCCCCAAGCCCGTGTGGAACCCCGACATCGAAAGCCCTATCGACTACTTCGCCGACTGGAAGCTCATGCCCCAGCGCGACCCGAACGAGAACGCGTTCAAGGCGCAGTGGGAGCTCTTCTTCAAGCACGTCGTCGACGACGAACCGTTCCCGTGGGACCTCATGGAGGGCGCGAAGGGCGTCCAGCTCGCCGAGCTGGGGATGCAGTCGTGGGCCGAACGCAAGTGGTTGGAGGTGCCGAAGCTGTAGCGCTTCGGCCGCCGGTCCCCGTCCGGCAACCGTTTGCGGAACCGGGCGGAGCGCTGGTATAGTCGAAGGAGAATCACAGGAGGAGCTATGCATTCCCTACCCATCCGACCGGCCGACGAGTGCCTCTGGGACGAGGTATCGCTCGGCGAGATCATGCTGCGACTCGACCCCGGTGAGCGGCGCATCAAGTCCACGCGCGCCTTCACCGTCTGGGAGGGCGGCGGCGAGTACAACGTCGCGCGCGGGCTTCGGCGCGCGTTCAACCAGACGACCGCGGTGGTCACCGCGATCCCGCGCAACGACGTGGGCCTGTTGCTCGAGGACCTCCTGCTGCAGGGCGGCGTGGATCTGCGCCACGTGAAGTGGGTCGACTACGACGGCATCGGGCGCGAGAACCGCGTGGGTATCAACTTCACCGAGCGCGGCTTCGGCGTGCGCGGCGCGCTCGGCGTATCGGACCGCGCGCACTCGGCGGCGAGCGCGCTCGCGAAGGGCGACATCGACTGGGACACGATCTTCGGCAAGGAGGGGGCGCGCTGGTTCCACTGCGGCGGGATCTACGCGGCGCTCAGTGAGACGACGCCGGAGGTCGTGATCGAGGCGATGAAGAGCGCGCACGAGCACGGCACGATGGTCAGCTACGACCTCAACTACCGCTCGTCGCTCTGGAAGACGAACGGCGGCAAGGCGAAGGCGCAGGAGATCAACCGCGAGATCGCCAAGTACGTCGACGTGATGATCGGTAACGAGGAGGACTTCACGGCCTCGCTCGGCTTCGAGGTCGAGGGCCTCGGCGAGACGGTGACCGGGCTCGACCCGGCGAAGTTCAAGTCGATGATCAAGCGCGTGGTCGCCGAGTTCCCCAACTTCAGGGCGGTCGCGACGACGCTGCGCGACGTCCGGTCGGCGACGTACAACGACTGGAGCGCGGTGCTCTACCACGACGGCGAGTTCTACCAGGCGCAGCAGCGCGAGAACCTCGAGATCCTCGACCGGGTGGGCGGCGGCGACAGCTTCGCGAGCGGCCTCATCTACGGCTTCCTGTCGGGTAAGGACCCGCAGGAGTGCGTCGAGTACGGCGCGGCACACGGCGCGCTCGCGATGACCACGCCCGGCGACACCTCCATGGCGTCGCTCGCGGAGGTGGAGAAGCTCGTCGGCGGCGGAAGCGCGAGGGTGGAACGATGACGAGTGGACCCGCAGCGAACAAGAAAGACATGGACCAGCGATTCCGCGACTACGGCCTCGTGCCGGTGATCGTCCTCTCGGACGCGGCGCAGGCCGACCCGCTCGGCGAAGCGTTGCTCGCAGGCGGCCTTCCGGTCGCGGAGATCACCTTCCGCTCGGACGCGGCGCTCGAGGGCATCCGCACGATGGCGGCGAAGTACGAGGACGTGCTCGTGGGCGCCGGCACGGTGCTCACGCTCGACAACGCGAAGGCGGCGATCGACGCCGGGGCGAAGTTCATCGTGACGCCGGGGTTCAACCCGGAGGTCGTCGACTTCTGCCTCGACAACAAGATGCCCGTCTACCCCGGCATCAGCGGTACCGGCGAGATCGAGGCGGCGCTCGCGCGCGGGCTCGAGGTCGTCAAGTTCTTCCCCGCCGAGCCGCTCGGCGGCGTGAAGATGCTCAAGGCGCTCTCCGGGCCGTACCGCGGGCTCTCGTTCATGCCCACCGGCGGTATCAGCCTCGCGAACGTCCACGACTACCTCGCGTTGCCGCAGGTCGTCGCGTGCGGAGGAAGCTGGCTCGTCGCGAAGGACAAGCTCGCCGCCGGGAAGTACGGCGAGATCGTCGCCGTGATCCGCGAGGCGATGCGCGCGGTCTACGGCTGCTCGGTCGCCGGCGACACGATCGAGGTCGCCGCTCCGTACCCCGACCGCACGCGCGCGTACCTCGAGCGGCAGGGCGTGAAGCCCGGCGAGGCCGACGGAGGCATTGAAATCAAGGGGAAAACGGTCATACTTCGGGGATGATGTTCCCCGACTTCGCCAACGAAGCCGATTTCCTGAAATTCCTGCGAGGGCAGGCGCTCCTGCCGCAGGGCTTCCGCGTCGCGACGACGCGGATCGCCTTCACGCCGCGCGAGCGCCCGACCCTCGAACCCTACCGCATGAACCTGGGGCTCATCCTCGCCGATGAGCCCACCGACTCCTTCGCCGGGGTCTTCACGAAGAACGCCTTCCCGGGCGCACCGGTCCTCCTCGGCCGCGAGCTCCTCGACGAGCCGGCGACGCAGGGCGTCCTCGTCAACAACAAGATCTCCAACGTCCGTGCGGCCACGGGGCTCGCGGACGCGAAGCGGCTGACCGCGAGCCTCGGCTCCGCGCTCGGCCTGCCGCCGAGGCGGCTGTGGAGCGTCTCCACCGGGATCATCGGCTGGGCGCTGCCGGTGCCCGAGATGGAGGACGCGCTTCCCGAGCTCGCCGCCGGGCTTCACGGCGGCGACGCGCTCGACCTCGCGCAGGCGATCATGACGACCGACAGCTTTCCCAAGGCGCGCCGCGTCGAGCTCGCCGGCGGGTCGATCCTGGGGATCGCGAAGGGTGCGGGGATGATCGAGCCTGACATGGCCACCATGCTCGTGTTCCTCCTCACCGATCTCGACGTCTCTCGCGAGACCGTGCGGCGCGTGCTGCCCCGCGCGGTCGACCCGACGCTGAACGCGATCACGATCGACGGCGACATGAGCACGAGCGACACGACGCTCCTCGTCTCCTCGCGTCGGGTCGCCGCCTCCGGGCTCGACGAGGACGCGTTCGCCGGCGCGCTCACGCGTCTATGTGGACTTCTCGCCCGAGATGTGGTACGTAACGGAGAAGGCACGGGGCACGTGCTCGAGTTGAAGGTCCGCGGGCTCGAGAGCGACGGTCTCGCCCGGCGCGTAGCGAAGGCCGTCGCGAACAGCCCGCTCGTGAAGACGGCGCTCTACGGCAACGACCCGAACGTCGGGCGGCTTCTCTCCGCTGTAGGCGACTATCTCGGATCGAACGGTCGCTCCGTCGACCCCGACCGGGTCGTGATTCGCGTGGGCAGCGAGACGGTCTTCGCAGACGGCTCCTTCCGCATCGACCGCGAGAAGGAAGTCCGGCTTTCGGATTACCTGAAGTCGACCGCGCTCAACCCGCGGCTGACCGGGTACCCACAGCACCAGCGGTGCGTCGAGATCGAGATCGACTGCGGGGCGGGCGACGGTGCGGCGACGGTGTGGGGATCGGACCTGTCGGACCAGTACGTGCACGAGAATGCCGATTACAGAACGTAGGATGCGCAATGAACAGTGAAAGTACATCGGCCTCCCACGACGGGCAGGCGCTCGATCACGAGGTCGCCCGCGCCGGGCAGTTGCTCGCGCGGTGCCGCGACGAGATCGGGAAGGCGGTCGTCGGCCAGCGCGCGATGATCGACGGCATGCTCATGGGCATTCTCACCGGCGGGCACGTGCTCCTCGAAGGGGTGCCCGGGCTCGCGAAGACGCGGGCGATCACGAGCCTCGCGCGGGTGATCGACGCGAGCTTCAAGCGGATCCAGTTCACCCCCGATCTTCTGCCGGCCGATCTGATAGGCACGATGATCTACCGCCAGCAGACCGGCGAGTTCGTCGCGCGCAAGGGTCCCATCTTCTCGAATATCGTCCTCGCCGACGAGGTCAACCGCGCGCCGGCGAAGGTCCAGTCGGCGATGCTCGAATCGATGCAGGAGCGCCAGGTCACGATCGGCGAGACGACCTTCCCCCTGCCGCAGCCGTTCTTCGTGCTCGCCACGCAGAACCCGATCGAGCAGGAAGGGACCTATCCGCTGCCGGAGGCGCAGCTCGACCGCTTCATCATGAAGCTCGCGGTGACCTACCCGACGCCGGAGGAGGAGCTCGAGATCCTCAAGCGCGTCGGCGTTGAGAGCGAGCTCAAGCTGCGCACGATCCTCTTCGCGTCGGACGTGGTGCGTCTGCAGCAGACCGCGGCCCGGATCGAGGTCGACGAACGCATCCAGGAGTACATCGTCTCGCTCGTGATGAGCTCGCGCCGTCAGGGCGAGACGCGGTCGTTCCACCGCTACGTCGAGTTCGGCGCTTCCCCTCGTGCGACGATCTATCTCTACCGCTGCGCGAAGGTGCAGGCGCTCTACGAGGGGCGCTCGCACGTCCTGCCCGACGACGTGAAGGCGGTCGCCCCGGCGGTGCTCCGACACCGGATCATCCCCTCGTACGAGGCGGAGGCGGAGCAGCTCACCTCCGGCGACCTGGTCGACCTGCTTCTCTCGACGGTGCCCGTACCCTGATGATGGATCGCGCGAGACTCCTCTCGAGCGTGAAACGCATCCAGCTCGTCGCCACCCGCCTCGTCGAGAATCTGCTCGCCGGCGACTACCGCAGCGTCTTCCGCGGCCCGGGAATCGAGTTCGACGAGGTCCGCGAGTACGTGGAGGGCGACGACGCGAGGCTGATCGACTGGAACGTGAGCTCCCGCATGGACGCTCCGTTCACGAAGACCTTCCGCGAGGAGCGCGAGCTCACGCTCGTGCTCGTGGTCGACGTATCGGCGAGCCTGCTCACCGGTCCGCCCAACCGAACGCGCCGCGAGCTCGTCGCCGAGCTCTTCGCGCTGTTGAGCCTCGCGGCGGTGGTGAACAACGACCGGGTGGGCACGGTGCTCTTCTCCGACCGGATCGAGAGCTGGGTCGCCCCGCGCAAGGGCAAGCGTCACGCGCTGCGGCTGATCACCGACATGGTCGGAATCGAGCCGAAGGGGAGCGGCTCGGATCTCGCGCTCGCGTTGCGGACGACCGGCGAGTCGCTCTCACGCCGCGGCGTTGTCATCGTCATCTCCGACTTCAAGACCACAGGCTACCTGCCCGATCTGACGCTGATGGGCCGCCGGCACGACGTGATCGCCGTCCGCGTCTCCGACCCCGTGGATCGCGACTTCCCGGAGACGGGTCTCATCCGGCTCGATGATCCAGAGAGTCGCCGCACGGTGCTCGCCTCGGGGGCTTCGGCACGCTTCCGCGAAGCGTACCACGAGTTCTGGGAGCAGCAGCGGCGCACCTGGCTCACCGAATGCCGCAAGCGCGGGATCGGGACGATCGAGATCTCCACGAACGACGATCCGGCAACCCAGCTGATCCGATACTTCGAGAAGAGGAAGGGCCGATGAGCGGTCGCTGCCCTCGTTTCGCGCGCCTCCTCGCGTCCGTGGTCGCGCTCGCGATGTTCGGCCTCGTGGCGACCGTGGCGCCCGCGCAGTCGTACACGGTCGTCGACTCGGTACGTCTGCCCGCAGAGTCGTTCGTCGGCGACGCGGTGGAGCTGCGCTACACGCTGCGCACCGACGCCGAGCTCTCGTCGCCTTCGCCGCCGCCGGAGGTGGCGTGGGGGACGATCGAGTCGGTCCGCGTCGGCGAAGGCGACGGTCAGTACCAGGTCAGGATCGTCGTCGTTCCGTACGAACCCGGTACGCTGACGCTCCCGCGCATCCAACTGGGCGACGTGGCGCTCGAGGGGCTGAGCGTCGTCGTCACGAGCGTCCTCGAGGAGGAGGCCGATCTGCGGTCGATCTACGGCCCGCAGCGCCTGCCCGGGACGCGCCTTGCGATCTTCCTGGTCGCGCTCGCCGTCGTGATCCCAGGCGCCGTCGCGCTCTACCTCGTCGGACCGGGGCGCGCGCTCATCCACCGCATCGTCGCGCGCCACCGTGCCCGCGTCCCCTACCGCAACCTGATGCGCACGATCGATCGGCTCGAGTCGAACATCCGGTACGATTCCAGCCGTGACTTCTACACGAGGCTGATCGCCTCCATCCAGGACCTGATGACCAGCCGTCTCGGGTTCGAGTGCCGGGCGGCGACGTCGAGCGAGCTGCAGGCGTATCTCCCGGCGCTCGCCGCTCGTTGCGGCGAGCGGGCGGAGGCGGCGAGCCCCCTCGCCGACGTGTTCCAGACTGCCGATCGCGCGAAGTTCGCGCACGCGCAGATCCGCCGCAAGGTGCGGCTCTCGCACCTCGAACGGTGTCGGGAGACGATCGCCCATCTCGAGACGGCGCGCCGACGGGCTCGGGCGCGTCGTGGGCAGGAGGTCGAACGTGTGGGTGTTTGACCGTCCTGCGTGGTTGTTTCTCCTGCTCCTCGTACCGCTCCTGGTCTACTTCCGTCACCTCTGGCGTGGCCGCGGGGGTACGCTCTCGTTTCCCTTCGGTGTCTGGGGAGGCCACGGCTTCGCGCCCCCCGCCACGGCGAGCGCCGCGCTCGTGGGGGTGTCCGCCGTCGTTTTCTGGCTCGGGGTCGTGGTGCTCGTGGTCGCGCTCGCCGGGCCGCAACGCGTCACCCGTGAGCGTAGCTTCCTTACCCGCGGCGTGGACATCATGATGGTCATCGACCAGTCACCGACGATGGCCGCGCGCGACTTTCAGCCCGAGAATCGGTTCGAGGCGGCTCGTGAGGTGATCCGGCGCTTCGTCTCGCTGCGCGAGAACGATCCCATCGGGCTCGTGGGCTTCGGCGCCGAGGCCTCGCTGCGCGTGCCGCCCACGATCGACTACGAGCACCTCCTGTCGGTCCTCGATCGGATGCGCATCCTCGAAATGGGCGACGGGACGGCGATCGGCATGGGGCTCGCCGTGGCGGCGCTGCACCTCGAGAGCTCCGACGCCCCCCGGAAGGCGATCGTCCTCCTGACCGACGGCGTCAACAACGCGGGGGAGATCCAACCGGAGACCGCCGCCCGCGCCGCACGCTCGCTGGGGATCGAGGTCTACGTCGTTGGCATGGGCAGCGGCGAGGAGGCCGATATCGAGGTCGTCATCCCCGCGACCGGCGAGGTGTACGACGGTACGATTCGCGAGGGCTTCGACGAGGAGTCGCTGCGGCAGATCGCCGAAACCGGAGGAGGCCGATACTACTACGCCGGCTCGAATACCGCGCTCCAGGCGGTGTTCGACACGATCGACACGGTCGAACGCGTCGAACAGCGGTCGCTGCTGCGCGTCGTCCGCGAGCCCTACGATCAGCTCTTCGTGATGATCGGAATCGCGCTCATCCTGCTCGACTTCCTGATCAGGCGCCTGCTGGCGAGGGAGGTGCTGTGAGGTCCCGGTTCGCTCGTCGCATCGCGGGGTGGTCGGCATGACCGTGGAGAGCCCCGCCGTCCTGCTGGGACTGCTCGTCGTCGTTCCGGCGATTGTCCTGCAGATTCGCGCCTTCGTGAAAGGGCGCGAGGAGATCGTGCGGCTCGGCGTGCAGTGGCCGCGCGAGCAGGTAACTCGTCTGTACGCGGTGAAGTGGTTCTTCTCCGCGCTCGCCTTTGACCTCTTCCTCGTCTTTGCGGTCCTCGCCGCCGCGGACATCACCTGGGGCGAGCGGCCCGTGGAGGAGGACCGGGCCGGGCTGGACGTCGTCTTCGCGGTCGATGTGTCTCGCAGTATGCTCGCCGCCGACGCCGATCCGACCCGGCTCGGTCGCAGCCTGGGGGTCATTCGGGCGGTCAGCCGGCAGCTCTCCGCGGCGCGCATGGCGATCGTCGCGTTCAAGGGCGAGGCGATCACGCTCATGCCGCTCACCGAGGACACGAACGCGCTCGAGGTCGTGCTCGACGGGATGGGACCCGCGCTGATTTCGGCGCCGGGCACGAATATCGAGGCCGGACTCGCCGAAGCGCTCCGTAGTTTTCCGGAGGCAACCTTCGCGCATCGCGCGATCGTGCTCCTCACCGACGGCGAGGCGCTGAGCGGCGATCCCGAGCAGCCGGTCGGCGACCTGCGGAGGCGTGGAATCCCTGCGCTCTCGGTGCTCGCCGGTAGCGAGGAGGGCGCGCCGGTCCCCGCCGGCGACGGTTCGGTGCTGCTCGACGAGAACGGGCGTCCGGTGGTGAGCAGGGCGAACCCGGCGCTCCTCGAGGACGTCGCGATTCGAACCGACGGCGAGCTGCTTCGCCTCGGCAATGCGGAGATCGTATCCGAGCTGGTCCGGCGCCTGTCCGGGTTCGCCGAGGTGCGCGAGCGCGAGGGCTTCAGGCTCGTACCCATGCGTCGATACCGGCTGTTTCTGGGAGCGGCGATCCTCGCGCTGCTCGTCTCTACTGCTGTACGGGTGGTCCGATGGCGCGGAATGTTCTGAAGGGCGGGCTCGCGTTCGCCGCGTGTGTGCTGCTGGTGGGTCTCTTCGGCGGCTGCTCGAGCGGGGGCCCCATGATCTCGGTTCTGCGCGGCAACCTCGCCTACGGGCGGGGCGACTATCAGACCGCGCTCGTGCACTATCTGGCCGCCGAAGAAGACGCCGCGGATCGTGGGTGGCTGCTGTTCAACACCGGGAACGTCTACTACGCGCTCGGGGAGCAGGAGGCCGCGCTCACCGCCTGGGCCGATGCGCGCATCGCCCCGGCGCCGGCCGACCCCGCTGAGGACGACCTCGCCGGCCCGACGCTGCTCATCCACGCCGCGAGCTATAACCGCGGGGTCCTGCTCTACCAGCGCGGCGACTACAGGGCAGCCTACGACGAGTTCCGGTACGCGCTGACGGTGAACCCGCGCAGCATGGCGGCGAAGACCAATCTCGAGCTCGCGCTGCGCAAGATCAGGTCGGCGGAGCAGGCCGAGCAGGTGGGCGGCGGCCAGGCGGACGGCGACGGCACCGGTGATTCCGACGAGCCCGGCTCGGCGACGCTGCGGATTCTCGAGTACGTCCGACGGAAGGAAGCACAGCGATGGTTTGCGAACAGGGAATCAGGCGACTCGCCCGATCCGCGGGACTGGTAGCGCTCCTGCTCGTCGCGCCGGTTGTTCACGCGCAGCTGGAGACCGAGCTGTCGGAGCAGGCGATCGCCGTGGGCGAGCGGGTTTCGTACGTGATCACGATCGATCACGAGGAGCCCTCCGACGTCTCGGTCCGACCGCCCGATTTCCCCGGCGTCCGTGTCGTAGAGGGGCCGACCGTACGCCCCGTATCGGTTCTCGCGGGAAGCGCACGCGAGCGCGCGATCGAGGTCCGTTTCACGCTCGAGGCGACCGACGCGGGTCGATACGTCCTGCCGGCGGTGCCGGTAACCGTCGCGGGGCAGCCGTATCGCACCGCAGAGCGGCTCCTCGAGATCGGGCAGCGCACCAGCCGCTCGAACGTGCCCTTCCTCGCCCGCTGGAGCGGCCCCGAACGATCGCTCTACGTCGGCGAAGCGGCGGTCTACTCGCTGGAGATCTACAACGTCCCCGAGTACCTCTACCCGTCGTCGATCGCGATGGACACGCCCGGCGACGCGATCTTCGAGGAGGTCCAGGGTCTCGGGACGATCGACCAGTACGAGGTGGATGGGGTGACGCTCTACGCGATCCCCGTCGCGGTCTTCGTGGTCACCGCGTCGCAGGAGGGCGAGCTCGTTCTCCCCGATGCACGGGTTGCCACCGCCACGCTGTCCGCGACGGCCCCGGAACGACGGATCGATGTGCGCGCGCTGCCGGCGCCGGTCGAAGCGAGCGGTGCGGTCGGGTCGTTCACCTACGACGTGGACCTGACACCCGTCTCGCTGCTCGAGAACGAAACGGCGCGGCTGCGCATCCGCGTCTCCGGCGCGGGCAATCTGCACTTCCTCGTGCTGCCCGAGCCCGATATCACGGGCTTCCAGGTCGAGCAGGACGAGACGTCTTCCACGCTCGCGGCGACCGAGCGCGGGTACGAGGGCTCGACCGAGCGCGTGCTGACGCTCCGCCCGACCGAGTCCGACGTTCCGCGTATCGACCCGGGATCGTTCGTGTCGCTCGACCCGTCTTCCGGAGACGTCGTTCGTCATAGCGCGCCGGTCATCGAGCCGACCGTCCGCGCCATCAACGAGCCATTGACACCCGAGGCCGACGGGCTTGCCTTCGAGCCGCTGCGGGCCGCGGAGATCGCGGCGATGGAGCGGCGGATCTGGTACGACGACCCGCTGGCCTACGGGTGGCTGGTTCCGGGACTGCTCGTCTTCGTCGCGAGTCGCTTCTGGAAGCGACGCGACGCTGCGTCGCTCGTCCTCGTCGCGTTCGCCTCGTTGCTGCTCGTCGACGCGGTGTCGGATCGACTGCCGTGGGACGCGATCGAGCGGGGGCTCACGCGCTACGACGAAGGCAACATCCCGTGGTCCATCTACGCGTTCGAGGATGCAGCGCGGATCGCACCCGAATCGCCCGCCGTCAACTACAACCTCGCGGTCCTCCATTTCAAGGCCGGCGATGCCCCGCGCGCAGCCTTCGCTGCGCGCGAGGCGATCCGGCTCGCGCCGTTCTCCGACCGGTCGCGCGAGCTGCTGGGCGCGATCGAGGCGCGAGAGGGCATCGAGCGCAGCGTGCCGCCGCCCCACCTCGTGCATCCCGACGTCTTTTTCGTCTCCCTCGCCGTTCTCGTGAACGGGTTCTTCGTGGGACTCGCGCTTCTGCGCTCGTCTCGCCGTGGATGGACGGTAATCGCAGGGATCCTCGTCGGGGTGCTCGTCCTCGGCTCGCTCGGCGGGCTGGCCGCGAGCGCGGTCCGCCACGAGACTCAGGTCGGTATCATCCGGGATGACATCACGCTGAGGCGCGTTCCCGGCGCCGGTGGGGGCGGCTGGCTGCCCGTAGAGGGAGGAGCAGCCGTGCGGATCGTCGCGCGGCACGGCGACTCGGTACTCGTGCGGAACGTCCTGGATCTGGAAGGGTGGGTGGAGATAACCGATCTGATCTGGAAGGAGAGCCCGATCGGCTCGCTGGTACGGTATCGCGGGTTCGCGCTGTAACGAATACCCCGGTGAGAGGTTTTTGAATCGACATGGCCGATTTTGGCAGGATTTTCGAGCAGTGGGAGTCGATGCAGCGGGACCGCGGTACCGGTGGGCGCCGAAAGTCGTCCGGGTCCGAGCCGGACGAGTCGGCCGCGATGCGGGCGTGGATGGAGGAGCAGCTCGACCGCTACCCGGTTGTCGACAAGGACGGCCGGGACGGCGACACCGGTGAGGACGGCGGAACGCTCCGCCCGGAGCGGTTACCGGTGGAGAACACGATCGACCTGCACGGCTTCACGCTCGCCGAGGCGCTCGTGGAGACCGAGCAGTTCGTGGAGGCGAGCCTGCGAAGCGGCCTCCGCAAGGTGATGATCATCCACGGTAAGGGGCGCAACGGGGAAGGCGTCCTCAAGCGGGAGGTCCGCGCGTACCTCGAGCGTCACCACAAGACCGGCGCGATGGGGTACGCGAAGGGTCCCGATGGAGGCAGGGGTGCGCTCTGGGTGATGCTGCGGACCGGCGGGCGGTCCGGGAAGTAAGGGAGCTGCCGGGGTTATCGCTCTCGGTAGATGATGCGCCCTCGGGTCAGGTCGTACGGTGAGAGCGCGACCTTGACTTTATCGCCGGGAACGATGCGGATGTAGTGCTTGCGCATCTTGCCCGACAGGTGTGTGAGAATGTTGTGCCCGTTCTTGAGCTCCACGCGGAACATGGTGTTCGGCAGGGACTCAGTCACGACGCCTTCTACTTCGATTGCTTCCTCTTTTGCCACTGCAACTCCTTCAATGCACGGAATTCTACGTACATGCGTCTACCGTTGTCAATTCGCCAGTGTTGACTTTTTCCCGGAGAAGTACAACATTATGGCACTCTTTTCGCTGGGAGGCGATACATGGATCAAGAGTTTGTCGAGCAAATGAAGGCCAAACTGCTCGACATGAAGGCGGAAATCCTCCAGAAGCTTGTCGCTGAGGACGAGGAGTTCCGTGATATCGTCGATAAGGACGACTCGAAGGATCTCGTTGATATCGCGAGCTCGGACATCGACAAGACTACTCTTGAAGCCCTCGGTACCCAGGAGATGCGCCGTCTGCGGCTCATCGAGGCCGCGCTGGTGCGCATCGAAAACGGCAAGTACGGTTTCTGTCTCAAGAGCGGCAAACCCATCCCCAGGGAGCGCCTGGAAGCGATCCCGTACGCGCTCTACCGCATCGAGTACCAGAACGAGGTAGAGCGCAGAAACCGTTAAGACGGCGCTTCTCAACGACGCCGTAACCACGCTAAACAAACCCGCCCCCTGTTCCGATATGTAGAACAGGAGCGGATGATGGTCGAGCTTCAGTCGAGCCAGGCGGCACGGTCGGTACAACTCGCCAGCATTCTTCGCGCGCAGTACTCCTCGGCCAAGGTGTCGCTGCCCGTCGACGGAGGCCTCTACGCCCGTTTCAAGCACGTCCAGGGCATCCCATCCGGGGCCTCAGGCGGCTACTCGCTCAGCAAGCTTCAGATGATCGATCTCATGGTCGACCGACTCGTTCGGCTGCGCGGCGAGCACGTTCAGGCTCCCCGCCCGCAGAACGACGGGGAGGCGGGGGCGATCATGGAATCGCTCGCGCGCGATCTGCAGAGCGCGCTGCGCTCTGTCGATACCTCGAGGGGCTCTTTCGCATCGGGGCTCGTCGAGTCGGGAGTGCTCTTCGACCTCGTCGCCTGAGCATCGCCGTCCGAGCGACTCGTCAGATCTGCGGATTCGGAGCAAAGTCGTTGTTCGCGATCTCACGCTCGAGCGTGGAGTTCGGTCCGTGGCCCGGGAACAACCGTGTCTCCGGCGGGAGCTCGAACAGCGTCTTGCGGATACTCTTCGTGAGCTTCGCGAGGTCGCCCCCCACCACGTCGGTCCTTCCCACCGTCTTGAAGAACAGTGTGTCGCCGGAGAAGACCGCGTTCCGCTCTTCGCTGTAGAGACAGACGCTTCCCTGGCTGTGGCCCGGCGTGTGGACCGTCACGAAGTCGGTGTCGAGGATTGGATCGCCGTCCTTCAGGAAGAAGGTCGGCTTCGGGAGCCTGTCCCAGAGCTCGTCGAATACCTTCATGGCCTCCGGGCCGAGCGGTTCGAAGAGGTCACGGTTGGAGCGCTCACCCTTCGGGGGGAGGTAGGAGCGATCGCTGCGGTGGATACCGACCTCGATCTTTTCGACCCGGTCGGCGTAATGGTCGATGATGGCCTGCGCGGCGGACGTGTGGTCGAGGTGTCCGTGCGTGAAGACGATCGATGTGGGCAGGACGTTCAGGATTTCGAGGCGCTCGAGGAGCAGGGGCGCGTCCGCACCCGGGTCGATGACCATGCACTCCTTCTTGCCGGTGGAAACCAGGTATGCGTTTGTGTAGAGTGAACCGACAATGACGCGCTCGACCATTATTGATAAAAATATATCCTATACGGCCTGCGGGCAAGCACAATGATTTCACCCCTGGTGGCGATTCTGCTGGCCGCGCTCGTCTTCTACGTCGTGATCCCCGGCGCCGGCGCATTCGGCGTACGGCACCGCTGGCGACGGTTCCGCAGCCGCGTTATCACCGCGAGTCTGCTGCCGCCGGTGACGTACGCGTCGGTCCGATCGGGCGCGTCATCGCGCGGCGAACCCGGTTCGAACGCGCGCTTCGAAGGGACGCTGGAGAGCATCCAGGGTGAACAGACCGCCTGGGTGCGGGGGAGCCAGCTCACGATCGCCGTCGACATGACCGGAGCGGATGTCTACATGGTTTCCGCGAGCGAGGGCGACCTCCCCGGATCGCCTCCCGCGCGGACGACCTGGGCGCGCGTCGGGTCGTTGCCGGAGGGTGTGCGCGTGCTCGTGAGCGGCCGGCTCGATTCGAGCGGACCGCACCCGGTGATCCGCGCGAGCAACGGCGAGTCGGTGCTGGCGGTCTTCTTCGACGGTCCGGCCGAGACGCTCGTGCGCCGATGCGTGTGGAGCGGTCGGCAGCTGAACGAGTACTGGAACTCGGTGACCCCGGGAGCGCTCGCCGGTGGAGCGTTCGCGCTGATCATCCTCTCCTACGTACTTCTGCGCCAGCCGATGTTCGTTGCCCACGCCCGTGTCGCGATCGCGCTCGCGGGCGTGCCGGTGCTGCCGTTGCTGCCGCCCGGCGTGGGCCTCTTCTACCTGTATCGGGTGGCGTGGCGGAGGGGACGGGCGCAGCGGGCGCACCGCGACGTGCTGCGCCTGCCGTTGCGCTACTTCGGCGACGACGACGAACGATGCACTCGACTGGCAACCGGCGAGGAGTACTGCCGTTTCCCGGCGACGGTGAGCGCGCTCGACGAGGCGAGATCGCGCGGACTGACCGTCCTCGCGCCGCCGGTCGACGCCCCGCCGGAGGAGTGCGTCGTCTTCGGACGTCCCGGGCCGGATGGTCCTCAGGCTCCGGAGGACGGGCTCGCCGAGTGGATCGCGGTTCAGGGAGACCCCGCGCGCGAGTCGGACGCGTGCCAGCGGCGGGCCCGTCGCTACGAGCTCGCCTCCGCCGCGATTCTGGGAACCTGTCTCGTCGTGAACTTCGTGCTCGTTCTCATCGTGCTCGTCGCGGTCGTGTAGAACCGGCCCGGACGACGGCGCATCGATGCCGAAGAGGCTACTTCTTGCGGGCGAAGTTGACCGTCAGCTTGCGGCCGCGGAGCTCCTGGCCGTTCAGCTCCTCGATCACGTCTTTCGCCTTCTCCTTCGTGACCTCGACAAACGAGTAGTTGTCGAGCACCTTCACCTGGCCGATGTCGTCCTGCGTGATCGCGTCGGCGCTCGAGAAGAAGGTGATCAGATCGCGCGACCGGACGCGCTTGCTGCGGCCGATGCTCACGAAGATGCTCTGCTTGTCCGGCGAGCCGGTCGCGCCCCCGCGGCCGCCCTTACGGCTCTGGCGCTGGCCCCCTCCCTCGAGGCTCTGCTTGAGGAGGTAGGAGAGGATGTATCCCCTGTTGAAGACGTTCGTGTACCTGCGCACGTACTTGCGGTACTTGGTCAGCTCGACGGGATCCTCGTCGTGGTGGATCGCGTGGACGATCTCGTCGATTCTCGTCTTCAAGTCCTCCGGCTTGAACGGCAGATCCTTCATGGTGTGCTCCTCGGTTCGTGGTGTGGGAAGACCGGCTGTCGGGGTGGCCCATGACGAGTCCACAGCGGCAGTCGGCCGCCTCAACAGGTCGTCCAGCAGGCCCGGCGCGCGCTCGAGATCGCCCACGAGCACGATCGTGACCGGGCGGCGTTCGAGCTTCGCGTAGATGAAGTGCAGATCGGCGCTGAACTGCTCAACCTGTTCGCTCGGTGGAACGTCCACGGCGACGGTGGAGATGCTCGCGAGGTCGACGCCGCCCCGTCTGATGTGGTCGATCAGGCGCGCTGGTGTCGATACCAGAACATCCGGCTCACCTGCGATCGCCGTCTCTTCGCGTCTCGCGTCGGCCCCTGGCACGAGCGACGTGACCGTCAGGCTCGCCTCGCCGCCGATGCGCGCGGTTACCGCGTCGGTCAGCGTCGAAACCGATGTCGCGTCGCCAGTCATGATTATCGACTGTATCCCGCCGTGGTGCGGTCTGGCGCGCGCGATCGCGGCGAGCGCGATCGCCGGTGGTCGGTCGGCCGCCTGCGGTACCTCGGCGATGAGATCGCGACGTCGGCGAACATGACGATAGATAAGCCGTTCGAGCGGCCCGAGCCCACGTGTCTTGCCCTTGTGCAGAATGTGTGCGTTCCCCCAAACCACTCCGTTGAACCCGTCTTCCAGTATGGTTGCTTCAGGATAGCCGTCGGCCGTAAGTCGTGTCAACGGCCGTACTTCGGTGATCAGGTACCGGGCGACGCACGCTGTGAGTCGACAGAATATGGGTTAAGATCTTATCAAGTCACCGCTTCCGAGAACCGATGCTCGAAGGTAGTACCATGAAACGATTGACAACGGCAGCGCTGTTCCTTCTCCTCGCGTCCGCACTCTGGCCGCAGGAGGCTCCCTCCGGCACCGACGGCCGGCGGCTCGAGTACGTGTACGAGGAGGGCGAGCAGTATCGCGTGCTCTCCACCGTCGAGCAGGACGTGACCATCAACGGCGTCTACTCACACCCGGCGACGATTCTCAACCGCATCTCGGTCTCGATCCCCCGGGTCGAGGACGGCCGCGGCTATCACGTGGCGACCTTCGTGACCTCCGAGGAGGCGGTCGGCGTCGGAGGGCGGGATACGGTCTTCACCTGGGGCGAAGAGTACGAGTCGGAGTTCTGGCGCGACCGCCTCGGCTACTTCGAAATCGAGCCGCGCTACTTCATGCCTGTCGTCCGCGACGTCCCCGTCTTTCCCGATCGTGCGCTCGAGCCGGGTGACACCTGGAGTGCGGACGGCCACGAGGTGCACGACTTCCGCAGGAGCTTCGGTATCCCGGACCCGTACCGGTTTCCCATACCCGTGAGCTACGAGTACGGTGGCGTCGTCGAGCGCGAGGGGAGGTCGTACGCGGTGATAGACGTGTCGTACAACGTCTTCTACCGGCCGGATCGAGCGTACCCCGAGGCCGTCTACCCCATTCGGATCTCCGGATTCAGCGATCAGACGATCTACTGGGACATCCGGGCGGGGCGTCCCCACGAGTACGACGAGGAGTACGCCTTCGTGTTCGTCCTCTCCTCCGGCGACGAGGTCGTCTACGAGGGGACCGCGAACGCCAGGGTCATCGAGGCTTCGCGCATGGATCGAACGCGCGTGGCCGAAGAGGTGCGTCGCGACCTCGACGAGCTCGGGTTCGAGGACCAGGAGGTCGTCGAGGACGAGCGTGGCGTGACGATCCGACTCGACAACATCCTCTTTCCCCCCGATTCCGATCTCCTTCGCGAGACCGAGAAGGAGAAGCTGCGCGGAATCGCCGAGATCCTCCGGCGGTACCCCGAGCGCGATATCCTCATCGGCGGTCATACGGCCCTCGCCGGTACCGAGCTCGGTCGGCAGCAGCTCTCCGAGGCGCGCGCGGCGGCGGTCGCGAACTACCTCCTCGAGCTCGGCGTGCGCGAACGCGACCAGATGATCCTCCGCGGCTTCGGCGCGACCGAACCGATCGCCGACAACAGCACGGAAGCGGGCCGTCGGCGCAACCGGCGCGTTGAGATCACCATCCTCGAGAACTGAGCCGGCGGCGCCGCGCCCGCAAGCCGCGCCCACGCGCCCCCAGGTCGGGTCCCCACGTCCGGCCGGCACCATTTCGCACCGATTCTTCCCGGGTGGGTGACACGCGCGCGCTTTGATGTTAAACTTAACCAACTCAGTAGGATTACGTAGGTAGGAGGGAGCATGCCTGTCGCCAACGACATGACCGCGCTCATCGGCCGCACGCCCATGGTCCGGCTCAACCGCCTCGGGCGCGATCTGCCCGGTCGCGTCGTCGTGAAGCTCGAGAACTTCAACCCCGCCTCGAGCGTGAAGGACCGCATCGGCCTCGCGATGATCGAGGCGGCCGAGCGGGACGGAACGCTCACCGAGGATTCGGTCATCGTCGAGGCAACGAGCGGGAACACCGGGATCGCGCTCGCGTACGTGGGAGCGGTCAAGGGCTACCGCGTCATCCTGACGATGCCCGACACGATGAGCGTCGAGCGGCGTCGCCTGCTCGCGGCCTTCGGCGCGCAGATCGAGCTCACCCCGGGCGCCGAGGGGATGAGCTCCGCCGTCGCCCGTGCTCAGGAGATCGTGGACACGACGCCCGGGGCCATTCTCGCGAGCCAGTTCCGCAACCCGGCCAATCCCGCGGCACATCGAGAGACGACCGCGGAGGAGATCTGGGCCGATACCGAAGGCGAGGTGGACGTCTTCGTCGCCGGCGTGGGTACCGGCGGTACGATCACCGGCGTCGGCTCGAGGCTGAAGGAGCGAAAGCCCTCGGTCACCGCGATCGCGGTTGAGCCCGACTCGTCTCCGGTGCTCTCGGGCGGCCGTCCGGGCCCGCACAAGATCCAGGGGATCGGCCCGGGCTTCGTGCCGGAGGTGCTCGACCGCTCGGTCGTCGACGAGGTGATTCGCGTGAGCGCCGACGACGCGACGAGTACGGCGCGCGAGCTCGCCCGACGCGAGGGGATCCTGGGGGGAGTGTCCGCCGGTGCAAACGTCCGGGCCGCGCTCGAGGTGGCCCGTCGACCGGAGAACGAAGGAAAGACTATCGTGACCGTCATCTGCGATACCGGGGAGCGGTATCTCAGCACCTGGCTCTACGAAGAGTAGCGCTACGACGAGATGAGGAGGAATCATGGATCATCGATTTGAGACTCTCGCGCTCCACGCCGGGCGCGTTGCCAACGAGCAGGCTCCGAGTCACGCGACTCCGGTGCACCGCACGAGCGCGTACAACTTCCGCGACACCGGTCACGCCGCCGATCTGTTCGCGCTCAAGGAGCTCGGCTTCATCTATACCCGGATCATGAACCCGACGCAGGACTCGCTCGAGAAGCGGATCGCGGCGCTCGACGGTGGAGCCGCCGCGCTCGCGCTCGCGAGCGGGACGTCGGCGATCTACTACTCGATCATCAACCTCGCCGAGGCCGGCGACGAGATCGTTTCGAGCTCGCACCTCTACGGCGGGACCTACACGATGTTCAACGACATCCTGCCGCACTACGGGATCACGACGCGCTTCGTCGAGCCGACCGACCTGGACGGGATGCGCGCCGCGATCAACGAGAAGACGCGCGCGGTCTTCGTGGAGACGATCGGCAATCCGGCGCTCACCGTCCCGGACCTAGAGGCGATCGCGGAGCTCGCGCACGAGCACCACCTCCCGCTCGTCGTCGACAGCACCTTCACGACCCCCTACCTGTTGCGTCCCATCGAGCACGGCGCCGACGTCGTCTGCCACTCGCTGACGAAGTGGATCGGCGGGCACGGCACGGGGATCGGCGGGATCGTCGTCGACGCGGGGCGGTTCGACTGGAGCGCAGGTCCCTTCCGCACGATGAACGAGCCCGAGCCGAGCTATCACGGCATCCGCTTCGCGCACGATCTGGGCGATCTCAACGCCGTCGGCTACATCCTTCGCATGCGGACCGTACCGCTGCGCAACCTCGGGTCGGCGATCTCGCCGGACAACGCGTGGATGTTCCTGCAGGGGACCGAGACGCTCGCGCTGCGCATGGAGCGCCATTCGCAGAACGCGCTCGCCGTCGCGAAGCATCTGGAGGCGCACCCGGGGGTGGAGTGGATCCGCTATCCGGGGCTGCCGAGCCACCCGACGCACGAGAACGCGAAGAAGTACCTGAAGCGCGGGTTCGGAGGCATGATCGTCTTCGGGATCAAAGGCGGCCGCGCGGCCGGCGAGCGGTTCATCAACGCGGTCGATCTCTTCAGCCACGTGGCGAACGTGGGCGACGCGAAGAGCCTCGCGATCCACCCGGCGAGCACGACGCACTCGCAGCTCGACGAGGCGGCGCAGGAGTCGGCGGGGCTGCAGCCCGAGCTCATCCGGTTGTCGATCGGCATCGAGCACGCCGACGACATCATCGCCGACCTCGACCAGGCGCTCGCGAAGGCGACGGGGTAGGGGCGCGCCGGGCCCGGGCCGTGGCGGCGGCGCCGGTGAGCCCGGCCCGGGTGTGTCGCAGGCGCGCCGCGGTTGAGTCGGCCCACCGCTTTGCCTATACTGGCTCGCAATGGCGAGAGTAATCGGCATCTGCGGCGGGTCGGGATCGGGCAAGACGACGATCGTCGAGAAGATCCGCGAGCTCGTGGGCGAGTTTGCCTTCATCCCGCAGGACAACTACTACCGCAGCGCCGAGCACGTCTCCAACGTGAACATCACCGGGTTCAACTTCGACCACCCGTCGGCCTTCGACACCGAGCTCCTCGTCGAGCACCTGTCGGCGCTCCGCGAGGGCAGGCCGATCGACATGCCGCAGTACGACTTCGTGCACCACCGGCGCAGCGAGGCGAGCACGAAGGTCGAGCCCGGGAAGCTCATCATCTTCGAGGGGATACTGATCTATTTCGACGCGCGCCTGCGCGATCTGATCGACCTCAAGCTCTTCGTCGACACGCCCGACGACATCCGCTTCATCCGTCGCCTGCAGCGCGACGTGAAGGAACGCGGACGCACCGTGGACAGCGTCGTGACCCAGTACCTCGAAGTCGTGAGGCCGGGCCACTACCAGTTCGTCGAGCCGACGAAGGTCTACGCCGACCTCATCGTCCCGGAGGGCGGAAGCAACGAGAAGGCGCTCGAGGTTCTCGGATCGTTCATGCGCGAAGTCCTGCAGTAGGAGCACTTCATGGCAATTCCGTTCGTCGTTCTTGATGGTGACCAGACCGGGCAGGAGCTGCTCGACGAGGCGCTGCGCGTGCTCGAGCCGACCGTTATCGGGCTCGACCTCGAGCCGGTGCGCTTCGACCTGAGCCTCGCGCATCGGCGTGAAACCGGGAACAGGGTCGTCTACGACGCCGGCGCGGCGATCCGCGAGCACCGCATTTCGATCAAGGCCGCCACGATCACACCGGAGGGTTCCGACGACGTGGGCAGCCCGAACCGGATCCTCCGCGAGGAGATCGACGCGCAGGTCATCCTGCGGACCGGTCGGCGCATCCCGGGAGTGCGTCCGGTGGGCGGCGTCTACTCGCCGATCAGCGTCGTGCGCATGGCACGCGACGACGCGTACGGGGCGAAGGAGTGGCGCGAGGGCTCCGGCGAGGAGGAGACGGCCTACCGCACCGAGAAGATCTCGAGGGGCGTATGCCGCGCCGTGGCGCGCTACGCGTTCATCCACGCCCAGCGCGTGGGCGCGAAGGTCTTCGGCGGGCCCAAGTTCACCGTGAGCCCAGTCTACGAGGGGATGTTCAAGGAGGAGCTCGACGCCGCGGCGGCCGAGTACGCGGACGTGCGCTACGAGCCGCAGCTCATCGACGCGACCTTCGCGCTCCTGCTCGCCACCAGCGGCGACCCGCTCGTCATTCCGTCGCTCAACCGCGACGGCGACCTGCTCTCCGACATGGTGCTGCAGATGTTCGGTTCGATCGCCGGCTCCGAGTCGATGGTGATCTCGCTCGACGAGGCCGGCAGCGTCCAGCGCGTGATGGCCGAGGCCCCGCACGGCACGGCGCCGACGCTCGAGGGCAAGAACGTCGCGAACCCCATGGCGATGATCCTCGCCGCGGCGGGCATGCTCGCGAACCTGGACGAGGCCGAGCCGCGTCGCGTGAGCCGGGCGATCTACGAGTCGACGCTCGAAGCGGTCTTCGAAGGGCACCGCACCTCCGACCTGGGTGGTACGGCGACCACGAGCGACTTCACGAACGAAGTGATCAGGCGCGTGAAGAGCAAGCTCGAGGTCTGGCGGACGATGGGGTAGAAGCGGTCGGTGCCCGGGCGTGCCACGGCCCCGGGGGCGCGCGGCGCGCTGCGGCCCGCTACCGCGCCACGCCGCCGAGCGGCAGCGGCTCGAACCCCACCGTCCCCGTCTCGATCGCCTCGAGCGCCGTTGTCTCCGCGTCGCGAGCGGCGAACAGACGGACGGTGAGGCTCAGCAGCCCGCCGGTGAGCGTCGCGGCGGCCGCCGGGACGAGCTCGGAGGCTGAAATCGACTTCCACCGACCTTCGATCGCCTCGAAGCTGCTCTGCAGGTAGTTGAGGTTGCGGGACTGCACCGCCGGCGGCAGCAGCCAGTAGGTTGCCACGAGCGTCGCGACGTCGACCGCCGCGGCGGCCGCGGCGAAGGCGACGGCGGGGCGTCGCGCGCCGCTCGTGTAGTGGCCGAGCCCCGGCACGAGGAACGATCGGATCACCGCGTCGTCGACGAAGCCGTGCTGCTGTTCGGCCACCGAGCGCAGTTCGAGAATACGGTCGACCTCATCCAGCGTGAGGTCGATGACCGCCCTCGGGCCGCTCTGGTCGAGCAGCAGCGTGAGCTCTCGCTCGGCGGGGACGATCCGGACCTCCCGTCGGTCGCCGGCGCCGACGAGCGCCGCGCGACCGTCCGTCGCGGTCTCTTCGGCGGGGTCGCTCTGGGCCCACGTCGTCGCAGCGGCCACCGCGAGCAAGCCGACAAGGAGCGCTCTTCGCCGGCTCATACGCCCAGGTATCGGTCGTAGTCGGAAACGAGCAGGTGGATCGGTTCTTCGTCCTCGTCGATCTCCGGATACCTGCCCAGCGGCGTCCTGAACCGGTTGTCGTTCTCGTCGTCGTTGACCTTGCTCACCTCTCCGGTGAGCACGAGTCCGCGACCGGGTTCGCCGTAGAAGCGGTGGTAGAGACGCGGGACGAGCGTGATGCTCTCCCCCGGTTCGAGCACGAGCGTGCCGCCGGGTTCGACCGCGCGCTCGATCGCGTCCACGAGTACGGTGACCGGCTCGTCGGAGAAGCCGTCGTCGTCGGTGGCACCGTAGAGCTCGATCACGAGTCGACCACCGCCGCGGTTGATGATGTCCTCGGTCTTGTTCCAGTGGAAGTGGAAAGGCGTCTCCTGGTTCTCGCGGACGATCATGATCTTCTCGGCGTACGGCCGGATCGTATCCCCCGGCTCGCCGTTTCGAAGCGCGAACAGCAGCAGGCCTCGCTCCTCGAAGGGACCTCCGCCGAAGTCCGTAACGTCCCAGCCCAGCCCGTGTTTCACGATCCGGGTCGTCGCCTCACGCCGTGCCTTCCACTCGTCCGGCGTCCAGTACGCCCAGGGTGGCAGATGGAACTTCATGGAGGCGAAGAACTCCTTCGCCTCGCGGATGTAGCCGTTGATCTCGCTTCGTCGCATCCCGGCATTGTAGCCGATTTCGTCTACAGGTCGTCAATATTATCCGGTTTCTCGGGCATGACCACCATCGCGATGATGTACGCGAGGATGCCGCTCCCGCCGGCGAGCATGAAGACGATCCAGCCTACCCGGACCAACGTCGCGTCGATCGCGAAGTAGTCGGCGATACCGCTGCATACGCCGGCGATTCTCTTGTCGCGTCCCAGGTACAGTCGTCGTGCCATTCGTCTCCTCCGTTCTGTCTCTTCATGTCGTCGCTCGCCGGACGGTGTCACCGGAATCGTCGCGGGCGTCCACCGGTTGACATCGGACGAACCGCCCGGTGATACTTCTCCCCGAGGTAGCGGGGATCATGAAGGAAACCGCGCGCAGGTCGCGCAGCAACCGCGAAAAGATCATCCAGGCAGCGGCCAAGCTGATCATCGAGAAGGGCGTCGCCAATACCAGCCTCGCCGACATCGCCGACGAGGTCGGGATCAGCAAGGGCACGCTCTACTACTACTACTCGAGCAAGGGCGACCTGATCTTCGATATCAGCGTCCGCCACATGGAGCATATCACGAACGCGATCATCTCGTGGATCGAGGGGCAGGGGCGCCAGCAGGGCGCCGAACGCGTGCTCCAGATGGTCGTGGAGACGGTCCTCAAGTCGGAGACGCGCGGCTACATTCACTTCTACCTCATCCAGGAGGCGCTCAGCGGGAACCACGAGTCGCTGCGCGTGCGCTTCACGCAGGAGTACGATCACTGGCTCGACCTCATCGGCCAGGGCCTGCGCCTCATCATGCCCGAAGACACCGACTTCGAGACCCTGTCGCGGATCATCCTGTCGAGCATCGACGGCCTCCTGCTGCAGAACCTGCTCGGGGTCGGTCCGATCCCGCTCGACCAGGTGGGGCGCTACTTCTCGACGAGCCAGTTCAGGCGTGAACCTCCTGCTTCTTGAGCCCGGCGAGCGTGTCCTCGACCGGTCAGACCCGCGTGCGCGTCACATCCGCAAGGTGCTCCGCCTTCGAACCGGAGACGAAGTGCGCGCCGGTGAGGTCGGCGGTCGCATCGGCATCGCGCGCATCGCGGGCGAGGAGGGCGGGCGCTACTCGCTCGAGTTCGACCCGCGCGGCGAGCCTGCCTGCCTGCCGCCGGTCTGCCTCATCCTCGGACACCCGCGCCCCATCGTCCTGCGACGGCTGCTTCGTGACCTGACCGCGATCGGACCGGGCGGCATCGTCGTCACGCACACCGACCTGGGCGAGAAGAGCTACTACGAGTCGAATCTCTGGGCCGATGTGCGCACGCCACTGCTCGACGGCGCCGCGCAGGGCGGCACCACGCTCGTGCCCTCGGTCCGTAAGGCCGGGTCGCTCGCCGAGGCGACGGCGGCGGCCGACTCCGTCGTCGCCGAGGCGGCCTCCGGCGCGAGCCCCGGCCACCGGGAGCCTCGCCGGCTCGTTCTGCACGCCGACGGCGCGGCGGTCGCCCGGTCCACCGTGCACGCCGACGGCGCGGCGGTCGCCGTCCCCGCAGCCGACGACGATCGCCCCCAGGCCCCCCCGGCGATCGCTGAGGCGCTCGGTGCGCCCGATCCGGGAACCCCGGTCGTCCTCGCGGTGGGCTCGGAACGGGGCTGGACCCCGCGCGAGATCGACGCGCTCGCGGGGCTCGGCTTCGTCGCCGCGACGCTCGGAGACCGCGTCCTGCGCACCGAGACCGCGGCTCTCGTGGCCACCTGGGCGGCGGTTTCGTGGTATCATCGCCGGTCATGAAGGGCGTCGCGCTTCGTACCGAGCGGCTGATCGTCCGCGACCTGCCGCCGCGGGCCGCCGGGCGGGTCGCACGCTTCCACCGCGAGAACTGGGACTTCCATCGCCCCTGGGAACCGCATCGCCATCCCCGCTACTTCGAGGCGGCCTCGCAGCGGCGCATCATCGCAGCCGAGCGCCGCTCGGACGCGATGCTGCACCTCTGGCTGCTGCCGCGCGGCCGGCAGCGGAGGCTTCCGCTGATCGGATCGGTCACGCTCTCGTCCATCGTGCGAGGGTTCTTCCAGAGCTGTTATCTGGGCTACAAGATGGACGAGCGCTACGTTCGTCAGGGCTACATGCGAGAGGCACTCGCCGCCGTGCTCGAGTACGCGTTCTCCACCGAGGAGCTCCACCGCGTCGAGGCGAACGTCATGCCCGCGAACGTCGCCTCTCGGCGGCTGCTCGAAGCGCTCGGCTTCCGTGACGAGGGAGTCGCGCGCGACTATCTCCGGATCCAGGGCCGATGGGAGGATCATGTCCACCTGGTGATGCTCCGGGACGAGTGGCACGCGGTCGCGAGCGACGGTTCGACGCGCGGCCGCGCGCGGCAGGAAAACGCGGCCAGGGGTTGACGGGACGGTACCCGCTTCGCTATATCTTACGGGTCACAGCAGGAGAAGGTATGTCCAGGAAATGCAGCATTACCGGCAAGAAGCCGCTTTCAGGCAATAACGTCTCGCACGCGCACAACAAAACGCGCCGACAGCAACTTCCGAATATCCGGAAGAAGCGGATCTTCGTGCCGGAACTGGGCAGGTACGTCCGCCTTCAGATCTCGACCCGCGCGCTGCGGTCGATCAGCAAGGTCGGTCTGCTCGCCTATCTCAAGAAGAACGATCTCACCCTCAAAGACGTAACCTGACGCGCCCCGCCGTCCAGGGGCACAAAGAGAAGAGGAGACCTTCGGTCTCCTTTTTTTGTGAACTGTCACGAACCTTGATGCCCGAACTCACGCAAGTGCATACCTGGGAAGA
>CAZICD010000033.1:0-8394 GCA_964537725.1 uncultured Spirochaetaceae bacterium
TGCTCGACACGCAAGGGGTCGATGGTTCGAATCCATTACCGCCCACGAAAAAGGGAGCCGAAAGGCTCCCTTTTCTGCGTATTCGACGCGCGGCGACGCGCTCGACCGGGCGAGGGAAGGCCGCCCGCCGGACCGACCGCGCCTGAGCGTCAGCTCGTCACCGCGCCCCGGCTCGCCGACGAGACGAGTTGGGCGAACTTCCACAAGGCGCCGCGCTCGTAGCGGATGGCGGGCGCCTCCCACGCGTCGCGCCTGGCCTTCAGCTCGGCGTCCGGGATCTCCACGTCGATCGACTTGCGGTGACTGTCGATGCTCACGATATCACCGTCCTGCAGCAGCGCGATCGTGCCCCCCACCTGCGCTTCCGGCGCGACGTGCCCGACGACCATGCCGTGGCTCCCGCCGGAGAAGCGTCCGTCGGTGATCAGCGCGACATCGTTCAGCAGCCCGGCTCCGGCGATCGCCGAGGTGGGGCCGAGCATCTCCCGCATGCCGGGGCCTCCCTTCGGTCCCTCGTAGCGGATCACGACCACGTCGCCCTTGCTGACCTTGCCCTCGAGGATCGAGCGCATCGCCTCTTCCTCCGCGTCGAACACGCGCGCCGGTCCGCGGTGCACGACCTCCTGGAGGCCGCACGTCTTGAGAACCGCGCCCTCTTCGGCGAGATTGCCCTTCAGGATCACGATGGGCCCGGTCGCCTTTTCGGGAGCGTCGAGCGGTTTCACAACGTCCTGCCCGTCGAGGCTTACGGTCACGTCGGCGAGGTTTTCGGCGATCGTGCGACCGGTCACGGTCAGGCAGTCGCCGTGGAGCATCCCGGCGTCGAGCAGCATCTTCATGACCATGGGCACCCCGCCCACCGCGTGGAGGTGCTCCATCACGTACCGCCCCGCGGGTTTCATGTCGCAGAGGATGGGGGTGGTGTCGCTGAAGGCGTTGAAGTCGTCTATGGTCAGGTCGACGTCGACTTCGCGGGCGAGCGCGAGGAGGTGCAGCACGGAGTTCGTCGAGCCGCCGAGCGCCATCACGACGCGAATGGCGTTCTCGAACGCTTTGCGGGTCATGATCTGACGGGGGGTGACGTTGCGACGGATCATCTCGACGAGCGCCTCGGAGCTGCGTCGCATGACTTCCGGCCGTTCGTCGGAGACGGCCGGCACCGAGGCCGAACCGGTCACGCTCATCCCGATCGCCTCCATCGCGCTCGCCATCGTGTTGGCGGTGTACATTCCGCCGCACGCGCCGGCACCGGGACAGGCCGCGCACTCGATCGCGTGCCGCTCCTCCTCGTCGATCCGGCCCGCGCTGTACGCACCGACCGCCTCGAAGGCGCTGACGATATCCACCGGCTTACCGCGATGAACGCCGGCGCGGATGGAGCCGCCGTAAACGAACACGCTCGGCACATCCATTCGGGCCATTCCCATGACCGTGCCCGGGATGGTCTTGTCGCAGCCGCCGAGCCCGAGCAGCGCGTCCATCGCGTGGCCGCGGGCGTCGAGCTCGATGACGTCGGCGATCGTGTCGCGGCTGATGAGCGAGGCCTTCATCCCCTCGTGGCCCATCGCCTCTCCGTCGGTGACGACGAAGGTATGGAAGGTCAGCGGCATCACTTCGAGCGCGCGCAGATGTCCTGCCGCCTGTCGGGCGAGTCCGCCAAGGTGCACGTTACACGGGCTGACGTCGCTGTCGGCGCTCGCGATCCCGACGATCGGCTTGGTGAAGTCGTCGTCGGTGAACCCGACCGCCCGCAGCATCGCGCGATTAGCGGTTCGGGAAACGCCTTCGGTCATGGCGCGACTACGTCGATTCAACTGTTCTGCCATTGTCTCCTCGCTCGTGTATCAGGCCGGCCGGCTCAGGAAGCGAATCCGTTGAGGTAGGGCAGGCGGGCCGCGGTTTCCTCGATGGCCGCCCGGTTGGAGAGCAGGACGGCGGTCGAGTCCCAGGTCCCGCTCAGCAGCGATTGCCGGTACGTCTCCGGGAAGTCGATCCGATAGGTCTGATCTCCACACCTGATCTCGCCGGCGTCCAGGTCCAGCTCGATCGGGGTCTCCGGCGCGGCCTCGGCGCACGTCATGAGCTCGTCGATTGCACCCTCATCGACCGTGACCGCCGGCACGCCCAGAGCGTTGCAGTTACCGGCGAAGATCTCGGCGAAGCTTTCGCCGACGATCGCCTTGATACCCCAGCGCATCAGCGCCTGCGGCGCATGCTCGCGGCTCGACCCGCACCCGAAGTTCTTGTTGACGAGCAGGATCTCGGCATCCTGGTAGCGCGGATCGTTGAACGGGTGCTCGGTCGCTTTTCCATCCTCGTCGAAGCGCACGTCGCGGAACGCGTATTCCCCGAGGCCGTCGAAGGTGACGACCTTCATGTAGCGCGCCGGGATGATCCGGTCGGTGTCTATGTCGTTGCCGCGTACCGGCACCGCGGTGCCGGTCACTGCCCGTACTTCCTGGTGTTCTGCCATCCTTCCTCCTACGCGACGGGTACCGTCCCGCCGGACCGCGAGCCTGCGAGCTGACGAACGTCGACCACCTTGCCGTTGATCGCGGCGGCGGCTACCATCGCAGGGCTCATGAGCAGGGTTCGCCCCCGGGGCGAGCCCTGACGACCGATGAAGTTCCGATTGGAGCTGGAGGCGCAGATCTCGCGCCCCTGCAGCTTGTCAGGGTTCATGGCGAGGCACATGGAGCATCCCGCTCCGCGCCACTGGAACCCCGCGCGCTGAAATACCTCGGGCAGTCCTTCGGCCTCCGCCTGAGCGGCGACCTGCTTGCTTCCCGGGACGACGAAGGCGCGAATCCCCGGGGCGACCGTCTGTCCTTCCACGATCCGGGCAGCCTCGCGAAGGTCGGAAATCCGCGAGTTCGTGCACGATCCGACGAACGCGACGTTTATGGGCGTGCCCTCCATGGGGCTGCCTTCCTCGAAGTCCATGTGCCGGTAGGCGGCTTCGGCGACCTCGCGCTGCTCGGCGGGCATATCGGCGACGTTCGGCATCGCGGTCGTCACGCCCACCGCCTGCCCGGGGTTGATACCCCACGTCACCATGGGCTCGAGCTGCGAGACGTCGAGCTCGTAGACGTCGTCGTACTCTGCGTCCGGCCCGCTCGCGATGCTGCGCCACCATTCAACGGCGCGGTCGAAGTCGTCTCCCTTCGGAGCGTACGCGCGTCCTCGGATCCACTCGAACGTCTTCTCGTCAGGATTCACGTATCCGACGCGCGCGCCGCCTTCGATGCTCATGTTGCAGATCGTCATCCGGCCTTCCATCGACAGCTCGTCGATCGCAGGACCTCCGTACTCGTACGCGTAGCCGAGCCCACCCTTGACGCCGAGATCGGCGATGATCCTGAGGATGATGTCCTTCGCGTAGACGCCGGGCGGAAGCGAGCCGTTGACCTGGATGCGACGCACCTTCGGCCGGCTGATCGCGAGGCACTGCGTTGCGAGGATGTCCCTGATCTGACTCGTGCCGATGCCGAAGGCGATCGCTCCGAAGGCTCCGTGTGTAGACGTGTGCGAGTCGCCGCACGCGATCGTCATGCCCGGTTGCGTGGCGCCCAGCTCCGGCCCCACGACGTGGACGATGCCCTGGTGTTCGGTGCCCAGGTCGTAGAACTCGATATCGTGCTTCGCCGTGTTATTCTCCAGCGACTGCATCATCTCTTCGGCGAGCGGATCGGCGAAGGGACGCTGCTGATCGGCGGTGGGGACGATGTGGTCGACGGTGGCAAGCGTCCGCTCCGGATGGAGAACGCTCAGCCCACGCTCCTCGATCATCTGGAAGGCCTGCGGCGAGGTGACCTCGTGGATCAGGTGCAGACCGATGAACAGCTGATCCTGCCCGGTGGGCAGCGTGCCGACCTTGTGGAGGTCCCACACCTTATTGAGAAGATTCTGTGACATGCGTACTCCTATGGGGTAATCGTCTCGCCGCGGGCGATGAGAACCTTGCCGGTCCGGATCAGCTCGAGCACACCGTAGCGCTCGAAGACGCGTCCCACCGCGTCGAGCTTGTCGCTGGTGCCGGTCGCTTCCACGGTCACGCTGCTTTCGCCGAGGTCGACGGTATCACAATCGAGTGCCTTGGCCAACTGAAGCACCTCGCCGCGCATGTCCGGCTCGCAGTGAATCTTGATCAGAGCAAGCTCGCGATGGATGACGTCGTCGTTGGTACGGTCGGTCGCGTGCACGACGTCCACCAGCTTGTTCAGCTGCTTGATGATCTGGTGGAGCGTCTTCCGGTCGCCCGAAGCCACGATGTTCATCGTCGAAAAATCGGGGTCGGGGGAGGGCGAGACGACCAGACTGTCGATGTTGTAGCCGCGCCGCGCGAACACGAGCGCGATCCGGATGAGGACGCCCGGCTTGTTCGCGACGTAGAGACTGATGGTATGCTTCTCGAGCGCCTCCATCGGCTCCTGCGCTTCTCGTTTGGCTCGAATCTCGGTTGCTGTCGACATCACGTACTCCCTTCCGGCTTGGCCATCTTCTTCTTCGGTGGCTCGAGAATCATGTCCGACAGGCTCGCACCGGCCGGGATCATGGGGAAGACGTTGTCTTCCTTCTCTACCTCCACGTCGATCACGCACGGCCCCTCGTTATACTCGAGCGCGTTTCCAATGATGCGGCGGACATCGGCACTGCGACGGATTCGGAAGCCTTTGACTCCATAGCTCTGAGCGAGCTTCACGAAGTCCGGGTTGCCCTCCATGTCGACGCCGCTGAGGCGGTTGTCGTAGAACAGATTCTGCCACTGTCTCACCATGCCCAGGTAGTGGTTGTTGATGATCATGATCTTGATGGGCAGCTTGTGGGTCGCCGCGGTGGCGAGCTCGCTCAGCGTCATCTGGAACCCGCCGTCACCGACCACGGCAAGGACGGTCTTGTCCGGGTGCGCGAACTGCGCCCCCACGGCCGCGGGGAACCCGAACCCCATGGTCCCGGCGCCACCGGAGGTGATCCACTGGAAGCGGTGGTCGACGAGGTAGTACTGGGCGGCCCACATCTGATGCTGGCCGACGTCGGTGGTCACGATTGCGTCGCCCCCGGTCTGCTTGTAGATCTCGTCGATCGCGTGCTCGGCTCGCAGCTTGCCCGACTTCTTGAACTTGAGGGGAAAGTCCCGCTTCCAGCGCTGCACCTGCCGCAGCCAGTCGGCGGTGTCACCGGGAGTCGCGATCTCGCCGAGCTCTTCGACGACGAGCCGCGCGTCGCCGTGGATCGTACAGTCCATCGCGAGCGTCTTCTCGAACTCCGCCTCGTCGATGTCCACGTGGATCTTCGTCGCTTCGGGGCAGAAGGTCGAGTACTTGCCGACGATCCGGTCGTCCCACCTGCTGCCGATCGACATGACCAGGTCGCAGTCGACCATCGCCTTGTTCGCGTACGCCGTGCCGTGCATGCCCAGCATGCCGAGGCTCAGCGGGTGCGTTTCGGGGAAGCACCCCTTGCCCAGCAGCGTATTTGTCACCGGGATCTGCAACTTCTCGGCCAGATTGGCAATCGCCTGCTCGGCGCCGGAAATCACCGCTCCGTGACCGACGAGCAGTACCGGTTTGCGCGCGCGACGCAGCATGCGCGCGGCATCCTCGATCGCCTCGCGTTCGCCGCGGCCGGGAACGGTGTAGCCGGGCAGGTGGAACTCTTCGGTGAAGTCAGGCTCGATGAGCGCGCTCGAGACGTCTTTGGGCACGTCCACGAGCACCGGACCCGGCCGGCCGGTCTTGCTGATGTGGAACGCCTCGCGCAGTATCCGCGGAAGCTCGGCTGCATCCTTCACGAGATAGCTGTGTTTGACGACGGGGTAGGATATCCCGGAGACGTCGGCCTCCTGAAAGGCATCGAGACCCAGGTTGCCGGTCGTCTGCTGGCCGCAGATGATGACCATGGGAACCGAATCCATCTGCGCGGTGAGGATGCCGGTGATCGTGTTCGTCGCTCCCGGTCCCGACGTGACGAGGACAACCGCGGGCTTGCCCGTCGCTCGTGCGTACCCGTCGGCCATGTGCGTGGCACCCTGCTCGTGGCGGGTCAGAATCAGCCGAACCGACGAGTCGACGAGCGCGTCGAATATGGGAATCGCGGCCCCGCCGGGTAGACCGAAGATATACTCCACGCCTTCGCGCTCGACCACGTCCACGATCGCCTGCGCTCCGGTTCGTTTGGTAGCAGTCATCTCGCCTCCAAAAAATCGAAAGAAAAAGCACTGAAACCGCATCCACGGTTCAAAGTACGCTGCAAAGTAGAACGGTGGGGATCTTCTGTCAAGCTATTACTGCAAACTTTGTCTCATTTTGGTTCAATTCTGGGGCGATTCAAGTGCTCTAGGGCAAGTTTGGCACTTTTCCAGTGAATTGCCCGGCCGACGGAACGTCGCCAGACGCGCGTACGTTGCGCCGGCCTCGCGCGGTTCGAGTTGCCGAGCCGTCGCGGGGGCACTATCCTACGAACGAGGAGCCGCCATGCGTTCGACCGAGCTGCACCGCGAGGTCTTCCGGTCCGGAAGCAAGACCTACTTCAACAGCAGTCTGTTCTTTCCGCGCGACATCCGCGACGACGTCTTCCTTCTCTACGGGTTCGTCCGGGTCGCCGACAACTTCGTCGACTCGGTGCCGCAACGACCCGACGAATTCCACGCCTTCGTCGAGCGGTACCATCGCTCGCTCTCCGGGGAGAGCACCGACGACGTGATCGTCGACTCGTTCGTCGACCTCGCGCGACGGAAGGAGTTCGATCCCGAGTGGACCGAGGCGTTTCTCCACTCGATGGAGCTCGACCTCTCGAAGAGCGTCCACGCCACCGTCGAGGAGATGCTCGAGTACGTCTACGGGTCGGCCGAAGTAATCGGTCTCTACATGGCGCGCATCATGGGGCTCAGCCGCGACGCCGACCACGCGGCGACGATGCTCGGCCGCGCGATGCAGGTCATCAACTTCATCCGCGACATCGACGAGGACAACGGCCTCGGCCGAATCTACCTGCCGATCGACGAGAGCGACCTGCCGGATCTCCGCGAGCAGACCGCCCGATCGAACCGTGACGAGTTCATCGCGTTCGTGACGCGTCAGCTCGACCGGTACCGCGGCTGGCAGCGCGAGGCGGAGTCGGGGTACCCCTTCATTCCCCGCAGGTATCTGGTCCCCATCAAGACGGCGGCGGACATGTACAACTGGACCGCGTCGCAGATCGAAGCGGACCCGCTCGTCGTATTCCGGCGAAAGGTCAAGCCTTCACGGCCCCGGATCGTCGGGACGGTGGTGGGCAATTTCATCGCGCCCGGGGTGGACACGCGGGTAGCCTCATGATCGACACGCTCTCCGACCATCGGTCCTCCATCGTTGAAGCACTCGAGCGAATCAACCGCGAGCACGGCCGGGCATTCGGCCGGATCAACGGATGGGGCGAGGACCTGCGCGCGAGGCTCGTCTCGTTCGCCGGTGGCGGCAAGCTCATTCGGGGTTCGCTCGTCGCGGCGACCGCCGACGCGCTCGGAAGCAAGGTGGACGACGATGTGTACACCGTCGCGGCAGCGCTCGAGCTGATCCAGAGCTTCCTGTTGATCCACGACGACATCATGGACGAGGATCCGGTTCGTCGCGGCATGCCGGCGATCTACGAGCAGTACCGACGGTACGCTCACGAGAACGGCTACCGCGCTCCGGAGCGCTTCGGCGAGAGCATGGGGATCTGTGGCGGCGATGTGGCCGCGCTCATGGCCATCTCGGCGATCGGCGCGACGAGCATCGCCCCGGCGCAACGCGTGCGGCTGATGAAGCTGATGACCGACGAGATCGCGAAGGTCGGGGTCGCGCAGATGGCCGACGTCGCCAACGGTCACTCGCCGCACGCCGCGAGCGAGGAAGCGATCCTCTCGGTCTACCGCTACAAGACGGGGCGCTACACGTTCTCACTGCCGCTCATGCTCGGCGCGATCCTCGCCGGTGCCGACGACGGGATCATCGACGCGTTGAGCGAATGGGGCGAGCTCGAGGGGGTGATCTTCCAGATACGTGACGACCATCTGGGCGTCATGGAAGAGACGAACGAGATCGGCAAGCCCGCCGGCTCGGACATCACGGCGAACAAGCAGACGCTGCACCGGCTCTATCTCCTCGACCGTCTCGCCGATACCCGCTGGGCGGACGTCGCCGGATACTTCGGGCACGCGCATCTCAGCGGGAACCAGATCGCGCGGGTGCGCGAGGCGCTGCGGGAGACGGGGACGATCGCGACGCTCGACGAGCTCGTCGCGAGGCTGCGGCGGGACGCGGATTCGGTACTCGCGGGGGTCGATCTTCCGGAGATGGCCCGATCGGCGTTCGCCGCGATCGACGCCTACAACGCGACGCGATCGAAGTAGCCCGTTCGGCCCGACGGCTCGGC
>CAZICD010000033.1:8494-43706 GCA_964537725.1 uncultured Spirochaetaceae bacterium
CTACAACGCGACGCGATCGAAGTAGCCCGTTCGGCCCGACGGCTCGGCCCGACGGCTCGGCGCGACGGTCACGCCGCTTTCTCAGATGCCGGCGACCTCTTCCACGAAGTATCGATGAATGCGCTCGTCGCGCGTGAGCTCCGGGTGGAAGGTCGTGGCGAGCAGCGTATGCGAGCGGACGAGCACCGGCCGGTCCTCGTAGACGAGGAGCGGCGTCACGTCCGCACCAATATCGACGATCTGGGGCGCGCGAATGAAGACGCCGTGAAACGGGCCGTCCGGCCAGGCTCCCTCGCCGGTGGGCTCCACGTCGGCCTCGAAGCTCTCCACCTGGCGACCGTAGGCGTTCCTGCGGACCGTCATGTCCATCGCACCGATCCGCGGCTGGTCGCTCGCCTCGATGCGTCGGGCGAGCAGGATCGCACCGGCGCAGCTTCCGTACACCGGAAAGCCGTCGTCGATCCTGCGCCGGAGCTCGTCGAGGAGGCCGAAACGCTGCATCAGCATTCCGATGGTCGTGCTTTCGCCGCCGGGGATGACCAGGGCGTCCACCCCGTCCAACGCTTCGCGATCGCGAACCTCGCGAACCGGGATCCCCATGCGCTCGATCGTCTCGCGGTGGCGTTGGAAACCGCCCTGATAGGAGAGTACGCCGACTGTCGACACGCGGCTACCAGCCCCGCGTCGCGATACGCTCGCCCTCTTGCATGGTGGTGACGCTGAGTCCCGACATCGCCCCGCCGATCCCGCGCGAGATTTCCGCGAGCTTGTCGGGCTTGTCGAAATTGGCCACCGCGTCGACGATCGCGCGTGCGCGACGTACCGGATCGTTCGACTTGAAGACCCCCGAGCCTACGAAGACCGCTTCGGCACCGAGTTGCATCATCAACGCGGCGTCGGCTGGTGTGGCCACACCGCCGGCGGAGAAGTTCGGCACGGGAAGCTTGCCCGTACGAGCGACCTCCACGACGAGATCGTAGGGCGCGCCCAGGTTCTTCGCCGCGGTCATCAGCTCTTCTTCGCGGAGCCCGGCCAGTCGGCGGATCTCGTCGGTGACGGTGCGCAGGTGGCGAACCGCCTCGACGATATCGCCGGTGCCGGCCTCGCCCTTGGTGCGTATCATCGCGGCGCCCTCGCCGATGCGCCGCAGCGCCTCGCCCAGGTCACGACAACCGCACACGAACGGCGCCTTGAAGTCGTGTTTGTTCACGTGGTAGCTCTCGTCGGCCGGCGTGAGCACCTCGCTCTCGTCGATGAAGTCCACGTCGAGCGCCTCGAGAATCTGCGCCTCGACAAAGTGCCCGATCCGGCATTTCGCCATGACGGGAATTGTGACCGTGTCCTGGATCTCCTTGATCATCTCGGGATCCGACATGCGCGCCACGCCGCCCTGGGCTCTGATGTCCGCGGGTACGCGTTCGAGGGCCATCACCGCCTGGGCGCCGGCCTCCGCCGCGATCTTCGCCTGTTCAGGGGTCGTGACGTCCATGATGACGCCCCCCTTGAGCATCTCGGCGAGACCGACCTTGGTGCGCCACGTTGACTTCTGACGCTCGCTCCACAGTGTTTCACTCATGGTGTCCTCTTCAAGCTGAAGGTAGTCGGGGGCACCGTCCAAGTCAACAGAGCAGCCGCGACCCGCGGGCGATGAGCGCGACGGCCGCGCCCTGGCGCGAGCGCACTGTGACAGCCGGTGCGCCATCTGGTAGACTTCGGAGCATGGTTGCGCAGCAGCTCCGCGAGGTCCGGGAACGAATCGAGCGCGCCGCGGTACGCGCGGGCCGTGATCCCGAAACCGTCCGACTCCTCGCGGTCACGAAGACCCACCCGCGCAGCGTGGTGGACGAGGCGATCGACGCGGGCATCACCGTCTTCGGCGAGAACCGTGTCCAGGAGGCGTCCGGGAAGTACGCGGACCGTACCGACGTGGAGCTCCACCTCATCGGGCACCTCCAGCGGAACAAGGCCAGGCTCGTGCCTGGTCTCTTCTCGTGGGTCGAAAGCATCGACGCGTACGCAACCGCCGAGACGCTCTCGCGCAGGTGCGAGGCGTCCGGAGCCGAGTGCTCCATTCTCCTGCAGCTGAACAGCTCCGGCGAGTCCAGCAAGTACGGCTACGCGGAGGCGGACGCGCTCCTCGACGAAGCGGCGAGGATCGCGGAGCTCCCGGCGTTGCGCGTCCGTGGGGTCATGACGATCGGGCCGTTCACCGACGACGGCGCAGAGATCGCCCGGGCGTTCGCCACGACCCGTGACGCCTACGAACGGCTGCAGCGCGACCTTCCAGCGGCCGCGGTCGACACGCTCTCCATGGGGATGAGCCACGACTTCGAGATCGCGATCGCCGAGGGCAGCACGGAGATTCGCGTGGGAAGCGTCCTCTTCGGAGCGCGCTCATGAGCCGCCGCGTCCTCGCCTTCGTGCTGTTCGTTCTCATCGTCGCCTGCGGTGCGTGGGGGCAGGATCAGGGGGCCGATCCGATCGACCGCCCGGTCGCGCCCGAAGCACAGCCGTACGAGCCGGAGGAGTTCCCCGAGTGGGCGCTCTCGCTGCGTCGCGCCGAGGTCGTCGCGCTCGGCGCGCTCCCGATCAGCCTGCTCACGAGCCGCCTGCTCTTCGGGCTCGTGCGCTTCGCCGGGCAGAGCATCTCCACCGGCACGGTCGGCTCACCGTGGGTGCCGGGACTATCGCAGTCGTCGGAGGCGGTTCTCAGCCGGCGGGAGAATCTCCAGATCATCGGCGGTGCGCTGTGGATCTCGGTGATGGTCGCCGTCGCCGACTACGCGCTCGGCGAGTTCGAACGGGCCGATGAGTAGCCGCGAGACCGTCAGCGCCCGCGTACCCGACGAGGCGGCCGGTACGCGCGTGGATCGCTACATCGCCGACGAGCTCGACCTCTTTCCGCGCAGCCAGATCGCGCACCGCGACGTGGTCGTCCGCGTCGGCGGACGCGTCTGCAAGCTCTCTCACCGGCTGAAGCCGGGAGAGCTGGTGGAGGTCGAGTTCAGCCCGCCGGCCGACGCGGCGATCGATGCGGAGCCTGTCCCCCTCGACATCATCTTCGAGAACGACGACGTCGTGGTCGTCAATAAACCCGCGGGGATGGTCGTGCACCCGGCGGCAGGAAACCGGCACGGCACGCTCGCGCAGGGGCTCATGCACCACGTCAGGACGCTCGCGTCGGCCTTCGACGACACCGCACGGCCGGGGATCGTCCATCGGCTCGACAAGGATACCTCCGGCGTCATCATCGCCGCGAAACACCCGCAGGCGCTCGCGGAGCTCGCCGCTCAGTTCAAGCAGCACACCACCGAGAAACGCTATCTCGCAATCGTGAAGGGCACGCTTCCCCGCAGCCACGGTACGGTGGACGCTGCCATCGGCAGGGATCCGCACAACCGGAAACGGTTTGCGGTCGTCGAGCACGGCGGCAAGGAAGCGATCACGCGCTATCGGGTTCTGCGCCACTACGACCGGTACAGCTTCGTATCGCTCAGCCCGAAGACGGGCCGCACGCACCAGTTGCGCGTGCATATGACGAGCATCGGATGCCCGATCGTGGGTGACCCGTTGTATTCGAGGCCCGACGCCCGGTTCCCGGACCTCGGGCTCGCGCTGCACGCGTATCGGCTGCGGATCCTGCTGCCCGGCGAACGCGAGGCGCGGTGGTTCACGGCGCGGTTGCCGGACCGTTTCAGGAGAGCCCTGCGATGTGCGTCGGATCCTGCATAGGAAACGATCGCTTTTCGACGAGCACCGTGGAGGGAGGGCCGTAGAACGGCAGGATGACCGTCTCCTCGGGCAGGACGAGCACCCGGTCGCGGATATTCGCGAGCAGGATCGCCTTCGCGTAGGGGTTGGGCACCCTGCCGTATTCGGCCGCCGTCATCGCCGTGCCGGTGAAGAGGAAGCCGTTCGTGTAGTAGGCAACGCTGTCGCTGGTGTGGCCCGGCAGCGTGATCACGTCGATCGGACCGCAGCAGAGACTGAACCGTTCACCGTGAGACACCGTGATCGCCGACTGCCCGAGCACCGTGGCGTGAGCTGCGTAGACCGAGCAATCGTAGATCCGGCGCAGCGTTCGCAATCCTGCGAGATGCGACTCGTTGTAGTGCGTGAGCAGGACGTGGCGGACGTAGTATCCCTGGCCCTCGACGATCTCGAGCAGCGGCGCGTCGAACGAGACCGGATCGACGAGCAGGGCGTCGCCTCCGCCGTCCGGGCCGACCACGTAGGTGTTCGAGAGCGTATCGAATGAGAAATGGCTGAACAGTCGCATCACCAGCTGTCCTCGACGCCAAACACCGCGTCCTCCGGATTCGCGAGCCGAAACGTGACCTCCTGCGTATCGGTCCTCAGGAAGCGCGTCTCCTTGAGATTGCAGTTGTCGAAGGTCGCAGGCCGAAGCACCGCAGCGTTGAAACGAGTGTGGAGGAGATCGCAGTCGTCGAACACGAGGTCCGACGCGTGTACGCCGTTGAAGTTGCACTGGATGACGTTACTGCCGCGGAACGTCACGGTATCGAATCTGCTCGCGCCGAAGACGCAGTTCTTCATGCGTACGTCGACGAACTCGACCCGCTCGATCGTAGACGAGGGGAAGAAGCACATTTCGAAGGTGCAACCACGGACCGTGCCGCCGGCGAACGAGGAGTCTGCGAAGTTACAGCCGTAGAAGTCGTTGTCGGAGACCTCGATCGCGCCGAGCTCGAGCCCCTGCATGTTCAGATCGAAGACTGCGTTGAACCGGGCGAGAAGACTCTGGAGCCGCTCGGCGGTGACGGGTCGACTCGGCGTGGCGCCTGGCTTGAACATCTCCTGTGATGGTAGCGACCTCGCGAGATGACCGCAACCCGCTGCCGGCACGCCGGCGGGCTCCCACTGCAATGCAGGCGGCACGATCCCGCCACCGTCATTGATGGGTCCGGCCGCGGCGGGTATCATAGGGTCATGGCAAGCTGTTTCCGCTGCGGCGCCGAGCTTCCCGAGAAGATCTTCCGTACGACGGTGTGCACCTCGTGCGGCGCGGACGCGCGCGTCTGTCTCAACTGCACCTTCTACGACGAATCGGCGCACTGGCAGTGTCGAGAGACCATCCCGGAAGCGGTGCGCGACAAGGACCGCGCGAACTTCTGCGACTACTTCCGGCCGGCGAAGGGCCGTCCGTCGGCCGGTGCGGGAGGCGACTACGAGGAGAAGCAGTCGCAGGCGCGGGACGCGCTCTCGAAGCTCTTCGGCGATGAGTGACCGTCCGATCGCCTTTCTCGATTCGGGTATCGGCGGGGTGCCCTATCTCTCGGCGGCGATGGCCGCTTCTCCCGACGACCGCTTCGTGTACTACGCCGACAACCGGAACTTCCCGTACGGCGAGCGGAGCGTCGACGAGGTTCGCGAGCTGGTCGTGGAGGCGGTCGAGCGCCTCGTCGAGCTGGCCGATCCGCGTACGATCGTCGTCGCGTGCAACACCGCGAGCGTCGTCGCGCTCGACGTCCTGCGTAACCGGTTCGACGTCCCCTTCGTAGGGGTCGTGCCGGCGATCAAGCCTGCGGCGACGCTCGTCGGCGCCGGGCGCATCGGCGTGCTCGCGACCGCGCGCACCGTCGAGGACGAGTACGTCGCGCGGCTCATTCGCACCTTCGCTCCGGAGAACGAGGTCGAGCTCGTCGCCGCGGGCGGACTGGTGGAGTTGATCGAGCAACGCCTGGGAAGCTTCTCGCGCGACGAGCTCGATCGCGCGCTCGCGGCGCCTGCGGCCCGGTTGCTCGAGCGCGAGGTCGACGCGGTCGTGCTCGGATGCACGCACTTCATTCACGTGCGTGCCGATGTCGAGCGGCTGCTCGGCGATGGGGCACACGTGGTCGACTCGGTCGACGGCGTGGTCCGCCAGACCTTTCGCGTCGCCGGCGCCGGTGGTGCGGCCGGCGCTTCGCCTCCCCGGGCCGGAGCCGCGCCGCACGACGTGCGCCTCCTGCTCTCCGACGCCTCCGCGGTACCGGCGAGCTACCGCTATCTCGCCCGAACGCACGGCATGAAGCTCAGCGATGCAGCATCACGGCACAGTGCGCACCGGTAGGAACAACATCTTCGACGTGGCGCTCGCAGGCCGCGCCGAAACGTCCGGCCGGGTCGACGCCGACGGTTCGCTCGTCTACACCTGCCGTATCAAGGGCAAGACGCTGCGGCTCGAGGAGCGCGCGTACAACCCGCTCGCGCCCGGCGACGAGGTCGTGCTCTCCGATCTGGATACGCTGCATGAGACCGCGGTCATCCGCGAGCGGCTTCCTCGAACGAACGCCTTCCAGCGCTACAACCGCAAGCGCGAGGCGCTTCAGACGCTCGCCGCGAACGTGGACCTCGTCGTTGCCGTCGCGAGCGCGGCGCAGCCGGCGTTCCGCGACCGCTTCGTCGACCGCGTGCTCGCGCTCGCCGCCCATCACGGTCTCCCGGCCGCGCTCATCGTCACCAAGGCCGACCTCGACGCCGGGCTCGCACGCCGCGAGGCGGACCGCTACGCCGGCCTCGGCTACGAGACGCTCGTCGTGGCTCCGGACGACGAGGCCGGCCTCGCGGCGATCGTGGACGTCCTGCGCGACCGGCGGGCGGTGTTCGTCGGTCAGTCCGGCGTGGGCAAATCGACGCTCCTGAACCGGCTCGCCGGCGAGGAGCTGCAGCGCACCGGCGAAGTGAGCGCGCGCTACCTGCGCGGCCGCCACACCACGAACGCGTCGATACTCCTGCGGGCGGGCGGCCTCGAGATCGTCGATACGCCGGGGATCCGCGAGCTCGACTGCCGCCACGTTCCGCTCGACACGCTCGACAGCTGCTTCCCGGAGTTCGCGCCCTGGCTCGGCGAGTGCGCCCTCTCCGATTGCCGTCACGCCGAAGAGCCCGGCTGCGCCGTGCGCGAGGCCGCGGACTCAGGCGCCCTTGATACGCGGCGGTACGAGAGCTACCTTCGACTCTTCGGAGAAATCTCAGACCTGCAGGAGGGCGAGCCGTGAACCGCCACAGCCTGCGCGTGCTCGAGTTCGAGAAGATCCGCGCGCAGGTCCGCAACCGATGTCTCACCGCCGAAGCGGCGCACGCGCTGCGACGCGAGCGAATCGCGACCGACCCGAGCGAGGTGCGCGCGCTGCACGATGAGGTCGCGCTCCTCACCCGCGTGCTCGCTACCACCGTCGAGACCCCCACGCTCGCCTTCCCTCCGGTCGCGCGCACGCTCGAGCGCCTCGAGAAGGAGGGCGTCGTCCTCGAACCGCTCGACCTCGCCGAGCTCGCGGTCTTCGCGCGGAGCTCCATCGAGCTCGACCGCTACCTTCGCGCCGGGGCCAGGGAGGCGGGCGTGGCCGAGCAGACCGACCGCTTTCTCGACGACCACCCGCGGGTGGGTCCGGTCGTCGATCGGGTGCTTCGAGCGATCGACCCCGACGGGACGATCCGCGAGCGCGAGATCCCCGAGCTGCGCGCGATCCGAAACGAGATCCTCAGAGCGCAGCAGGACCTCCAGCGCAGCGCCGCGGCGCTCGCGAATCGCGACGACGTGCGCCGCTACCTCAGCGCGACCGTGCCGACGCAGCGCGACGGGCGGACGGTGCTCGCGCTGAAGTCCGACCACCGGGGCAGGGTCCAGGGCATCGTCCACGAGACCTCCGGCAGCGGTGCGACGGTCTTCATCGAGCCGCAGGAGCTCCTCACCCGCAACAACGCGGTCGTCGAGGCGGAGAATCGGTACCGAAACGAGCTGCTGCGCATCCTCCGCGATCTCACCGACTCCTGTCGACGCTCGCGCAACGAGCTCTCCGCGACGCTCGAACGCACCGTGCGCATCGACCGGGTCTACTGCCGCGCGCGCTACGGGTACGACTTCGCGTGCGAGCGCGCCGGCGAGTCGGACGATCACGTGCATCTCCAGCGCGCCCGGCACCCGCTGCTCGGCGACGAGGCGGTACCCATCAGCGTGGAGATCCCGGCGGGCAAGCGCGTGCTCATCATCACCGGGCCGAACACCGGCGGCAAGACCGTCTCGCTGAAGACGGTGGGATTGCTCGCGCTCATGAACCAGTTCGGCCTCGCGGTGCCGGCGTCTCCCGGCAGCGAACTGCCGGTGTTCGGCGGCGTCTACGCCGACATAGGCGACGAGCAGAGCATCGAACAGAACCTGTCGACCTTCTCCGGCCACATGCGCAACATAGCGCGGATCCTCAACCACGCCGACGACCGATCGCTGGTCCTCCTCGACGAGCTGGGCTCGGGGACCGATCCGGAGGAGGGCGGGGCGCTCGCGATGTCGATCCTCGACGAGCTCCTCGAACGGGCGCCGTTCACGGTCGTGACGACGCACCACGGTCGGCTGAAGCACTACGGCTTCACCCACGAGCAGGCGGCGAACGCGTCGGTCGAGTTCGATCCGAAGAACCTGCGACCCACCTATCACATCATCCCCGGCGTCCCCGGGTCGAGCCACGCTGTTGAGGTGGCCTCGCAGATGGGCATCCTCCGCTCGGTCACCTCGCGCGCCCGCGACTACCTCGCCGGCGAAGAGTACGACACCGGACGGATCATCCGCCGGCTGACCGACCGCGAGCAGGAGCTCCACCAGGAGTCGCAGGAGGTCGACGAGCGCGAGCGCGAGGTGGAGCGCGAACGCAAGCGGCTGCGCTCCCGGGAAGAGGAGCTCGACCGACGGGAGGCCGATGTGCGAAGCGGCCGGCTGCGCGAGCTCGAGCGCTGGGCGGCCGACACGAGGAGCCGGCTCGAGAATCTCGTGCGAGAGGTACGCGAGGGCGAGCTCACGCGCGAGAAGACGCAGGCGGTCAAGGGCTTCATCTCCGAGCTCGACGAGCGGCTCACCGCCGAGCGTGAGGACGCAGGCCGCCGGGGGGAACATGGTTCGAGCTCGCGCGAGGCCGATCCGACGGCACGCGAAGGGCGGGCAGCCGAACGGAGCGCTTCGGGCTCGCGGCCCGCGACCGGGATCGCGCCCGGCACACCGGTCCGCGTGCGCAGCACCGGGAAGGAGGGGACCGTCCAGCGCCGCGGCAAGGGGGCGAGCTGGATCGTTCAGGTGGGTACGGTCCGTCTGCCCGTCGAGGAGGCCGACCTCGAGCCGGTTCACCGGCGCGAGCAGGCGCCCTCCGTCAGCTACGCCGCCGGCGCGGCGAAGCCCGACCTCGAGCTCGACCTGAGGGGGTACCGGCTCGACGACGCGCTGGACGCGGTCGAGCGCCAGATCGACCAGGCGCTGCTCTCCGGCATGAACGACTTCGGCATCGTGCACGGGACGGGCGAGGGCGTGCTCCAGCAGGGGGTGCGCGACCTGCTGCGGCGCCATCCGCACGTGACGAGTTACGAGTACGCGCGGCCCGAAGAGGGCGGGTACGGGAAGACAAACGTTCACCTCGGTTGAGGAGGGTTCGCGATTGTACTACTATCGCCGCATGCGATCGCTCCCACGCCCCGTCGGCCTCGCGCTGCTGCTCGCGGCCGTCGCTCTCCTCTCCGGCTGTATCTCCACCGAAACGAACGTCACGCTCGAGGCAGACGGCAGCGGCACGATCGACCTGACGTACCTCATCGACCGGGACGCGTGGGATACGGGCGTGTTCGACGACAGCGATGTCGCGAGGCCCGTACCGGTCGCCCGGGCGGAGTTCGAGCAGACCGCGCAGATGACAGAGGGGCTCGAGCTGCGCTCGCACCGGATTTCGCGCGCGGAGGATCGGGTCACCGTCGAGGCGCGGCTGCGTTTCGACTCGCCCGCGGCGCTCGCGAGCCTGCTTGGCACCGACACGCTGGAAATCGAGCTGCGCGACGACGGCGGGTCGTGGCGCTACCTCGTCGCTCCGGGAGGCGGGTCGGACGGCGAGCAGGCCGGTCTTCTCGCCGACGAGCTCTCCGCGTACGAGCTCTCGTTCTCGCTGCGAACACCCGCGCTCGTGGAAGCGACGACGGGGGAGACCGAAGGCGAGCGCACCGCGACCTTCACCGCCACGCTCGGCGACGTCGCCTCCGCCCGCGAACCGATCGTCTGGGAGGTGAGCTGGTGAAGCACCCGCACCTCGCGGAGTTCGAGAAGACGCTCAAGCGCCTGTTCGACGTGATCGACGACAATCTGGAAGAGAAGTACGGCGGGCACTACCGGCTCCACCCCGCGCGGCCGCACCGCGGCCGCACCGCCAACAAGGCGCAGGACGGGCTCTTCAACGTCGGCGCGACCTTCACCCCCGGGTACGGGTCGAAGCTCGGTCGCGGCTACATCGTGCAGGTGGACATGGTTACCCTCGAGAACGTGCCGGCCGACGTTCGTGAGTCCATCGAGCAGGAAGTTGCCGATCAGCTGTGCGAGAAGCTCCCGTACTACTTCCCCCACCGACGGTTGAGCGTCGACCGCGATCGCAACGTGTACAAGATTCACGGCGACCTCCGGCTGGGTGAGATCTGAAAAAATCTCCAATCTCGGCTTGAATCTTGGCAGGGATTTCAATTAGTATGTCGGAGTCGGAGCGGTCATTCGGCCACCCGGCCCCCAACTCGCGATCACGAGGTCAGCATGGATACTCAGCTACAGGAACTCATCGAGACAATCAAGGCCGAGGGTGTACAAAGCGCCGAGAAGCAGGCCGAACAGATCGTCGCCGCCGCCGAAGAGAAGGCTCAGGAGATCACGGCGAACGCGCAGAAGCAGGCCGCGTCCATCGTCGAGGAGGCCAAGGTCGACCGAAGCCGACAGGAAGCCGCCGGCAAGGAAGCGGTCCGCCAGGCAGCGCGCGATCTGGTGCTGAGCGTCCAGGCGCAACTCACGGCGATCTTCCGACGCGTGGTCGAGGCGGCTACCGGTGAGACCTTCGACGCCGGTGTGCTCGAATCGGCCGTCGTGACGGTGGTCCAGGCGTGGGCCGAGGGCCGCGACGAGCGGCTCGACGTGCTGCTCTCCGAGGCCGATCTGAAGAAAGTCGAATCCAGCCTGCGCAATCGCCTCGCGCAGCAACTCGCCGCCGGTACCGAGATCAAGGCAACGCCGGCGGTATCGAACGGGTTCCGAATCGCCTCGCGCGACGGCGGGGTGTACTACGACTTCACCGCGGACGCGGTGGCCGAAGCGCTCGCGGCGTACGTGACTCCGCGACTCGCCGAGACCATTCGCGAAGCCGCAGCCGGAGCGTAGGGGGAGCGGTGAGCCAGTACTACTTCCTGGTCGCCAGCCTCCCGCTGCTGACCTACGAGAACAAGGACGCGATCGAACCATCCGAGTTCCTCGACGTTCTCGCAGATCACCTGCCGCAGGACGAGCGTGAGCTCGTGAGCGCGGCCACGATCGACGCTCCGCTCGACACGACGCGGACCGGGCAGACGACGATCGACCGGTGGCGGGACTTCGAGCGAGGCCTGCGGAACGCGCTCGTCGGACTGCGGGCGCCGGGGAAGTCGGTGGAGGCTTCGCGCCATATCCGTCTCGACGAGGCGGGACACGCCAACACCGAGCCGTCGGAAATCGCCGAAGGCTCGCGCGAGGCGTTTGCACACGAGTCGCCGCTGTCCGGTGAGGACCAGCTGAACCGGGTTCGGTGGCAGTTTCTCGACGATCTGGAGGTCGGCCACTTCTTCGACCTCGATCGGATCGTCATCTACTACCTGCGGCTCCAGCTGCTCGCGCGCAGACGGCTGTTCACCCGCGCGAACGGCGAGGAGCGCTTCGAGCGGATCAACGAAACCATTATGAACGAGTATTACCAGGAGCAAAGCGAATGAGCCAGTCACGAGGCACGGTCATCGGCGTGAACGGCAACATGGTCTCGGTCCGGGTTGAGGGCGAAGTCGCGCTCAACGAGGTCGGCTACATTCAGGCCACCATGGGCGAGGAAACGAAGCGCCTGAAGAGCGAGGTCATCCGCGTCCGCGGCGACCGAGCCGAGGTACAGGTCTTCGAAATGACCACCGGCATCGGTGTCGGCGACGAGGTCGACTTCTCCGGCGAGCTCCTCGCCGTCGAGCTCGGGCCCGGCCTGCTCACCAAGGTCTACGACGGGTTGCAGAACCCGCTTCCGGAGCTCGCCGAGCAGTGCGGTTTCTTCCTCGATCGCGGCGTCTACGTGAACGCGATCGACCGGCAGACGAAATGGCGATTCACGCCGAAGGTCGCCGCGGGCGACACGGTCGAACGCGCGGATACGCTCGGGACGGTCCCCGAAGGGATCTTCGAGCACCGGATCATGGTGCCGTTCAACCGGTACGGGAGCTACACCGTCAAGAGCATCGCGAGCGAGGGCGAGTACGTGGTCACCGACCAGATCGCCGTGCTCGAGGACGCCAACGGCAACGAGGTCCCGGTCACGATGATGTTCGAATGGCCGGTCAAGCGGGCGATCGACTGCTACGCCGAGCGGCTGAAGCCCGCCGATCCGATGGTCACCAAGGTTCGAATCATCGACACCTTCTTCCCTATCGCGCTCGGCGGGACCTACTGCATTCCGGGCCCCTTCGGTGCCGGCAAGACGGTGCTCCAGCAGATCACGAGCCGCAACGCGGAAGTCGACATCGTGATCATCGCGGCGTGCGGCGAGCGCGCGGGTGAGGTCGTCGAGACGTTGCGCGAGTTCCCGGAGCTCATCGACCCGAGAACGGGGCGTACGCTCATGGAGCGCACCGTCATCATCTGTAACACGAGCTCCATGCCGGTCGCCGCGCGCGAGGCGTCGGTCTACACGGCGGTGACGATAGCCGAGTACTACCGGCAGATGGGTCTGAACGTCCTCCTGCTCGCCGACTCGACGAGCCGATGGGCGCAGGCGATGCGCGAGATGTCGGGCCGCCTCGAGGAGATCCCCGGTGAGGAGGCGTTCCCGGCCTACCTCGAATCGGTGATCGCGGCGTTCTACGAGCGCGCCGGGCGCGTCACGCTCCGCGACGGAGGGACGGGCTCGGTCACGATCGGCGGTACGGTCAGCCCGGCCGGCGGCAACTTCGAGGAGCCGGTGACGCAGGCGACGCTCAAGGTCGTCGGCGCCTTTCACGGACTCTCGCGCGAGCGGTCCGACGCTCGGCGCTACCCGTCCATCGACCCGCTCGAATCGTGGAGCAAGTATCGCGGCCCCATCGACCCGGGAACGGTCGAATACGTACGCGACGTGCTCCATCACGGTAACGAAGTCGGCCAGATGATGAAGGTCGTCGGCGAGGAAGGCACGAGCCTCGACGACTACGTCTGGTACCTCAAGGCGGAGTTCACCGACTCGGTCTACCTCCAGCAGAACGCCTTTGACCCGGTCGACGCGGCGGTGGGCGTGGACCGTCAGAAGTACACCTTCGGCGTGCTCTTCGATCTGCTGACGAGCAAGCTCAACTTCGGCGAGAAGGAGGAGGCGAGGAGCTGGTTCGCGCAGCTGCGTCAGCGCTTCCTCGACTTCAACGGAACCGAGTGGCAGAGCGATTCGTTCAAGGAGCTCGAGGGCGACATCAAGAAGACGATCGACGACCGACGCGCCGGCGTGGAAGACAACGCGCGCGCTCTCGTCGGCGAGATGCGATAGGAGCAGGGGATGCGAAAGGTCTACAGCAAGATTGAGGCGATCGCCGGAAACGTCATCACGGTCACCGCCGACGACGTACGGTACGGCCACCTCGCGACGGTGTCCACCAGGTACGGCGTGAGCCTCGCGGAAGTCATCCGTCTCGACGGGAACAAGGTGTCGCTCCAGGTATTCGCCGGAGGACGCGGTATCTCAACCGGCGACGAGGTCGTCTTCCTCGGAAACGCGATGGAGGTGAGCTTCAGCGAGAACCTCCTCGGTCGGATCTTCGACGGGAGCGGCAATCCCCGCGACAACGGACCCTCGCTCGAGGAGAACCTGGTCGAGATCCGCGGTCCGTCGGTCAACCCGGCGATGCGCATCATCCCGCGCAACATGATTCGAACCGGTATCCCCATGATCGACGTCTTCAATACGCTCGTGGAGAGTCAGAAGCTTCCCATCTTCAGCGTCTCCGGCGAGCCGTACAACGAGCTGCTCGCGCGGATCGCGATGCAGGCCGAAGTCGACATGATCATCCTCGGCGGGATGGGCCTCAAGTACGACGACTACCTCTACTTCCGCGAGGTCCTCGAAGAGGGCGGGGCGATGAGCCGCACGATCTTCTTCGTCCACACCGCGAGCGATCCGGTCGTCGAGTGTCTGCTCGTCCCCGACATCGCCCTCGCGGTCGCCGAGCGGTTTGCGCTCGACGGGAAGAAGGTGCTCGTCCTGCTCACCGACATGACCAACTTCGCCGACAGCCTCAAGGAGATCGCGATCACGATGGAGCAGGTTCCGTCGAACCGCGGCTACCCGGGCGACCTCTACAGCCAGCTCGCGAGCCGCTACGAGAAGGCGGTCGACTTCGAGGGGGCCGGGTCGATCACAACGCTCGGCGTCACGACGATGCCCGGCGACGACGTCACCCACCCGGTACCGGACAACACCGGCTACATCACCGAGGGGCAGTACTACCTTCGTAACGGCCGGATCGAACCGTTCGGTTCGCTCTCGCGTCTGAAGCAGCTCGTCAACAAGGACTCTCGCGAGGACCACCGCGCGATCATGGACGGCATGATCACGCTCTACGCGAGCTACAAGGAATCGCTCGAGAAGAAGTCGATGGGATTCCGGATGAGCGACTGGGACCAGAAGCTCCTGAAGTACGGCGAGATGTTCGAAAGCGAGATGATGGACCTCTCGGTGAATATTCCGCTCGAGCAGGCGCTCGACCGCGGCTGGGAGATTCTCGCCGCCTGTTTCGAGCCGGCCGAGACGGGGCTTCGGACCGAGCTCATCAACAAGTTCTGGCCGACCGGCACCGCCGCAGCCTCGGAGGAGAGCGCGTAGCTCATGGCCCAGGTCAAGCTCACGAAGAACGAGCTCAAACGGCAGAAGGACGCGCTCAAGCGCTTCCAGCGCTACCTGCCCACGCTCCAGCTCAAGAAGCAGCAGCTGCAGATGGTGATCCGTCAGGTGGAAGCCGAGATGCGCGCCAGGGATACCGAGCGCGAGCGCCTGCACCGCGAGACGATGAGCTGGGTAGAGGTCTTCGGTGAGGACGTGGGTCTGGAGAACTACCTCAAGATCCGTTCGCTCGTCACGAGCACGGGGAATATCGCCGGTATCGATATCCCGGTCTTCGAGGAGATCACCTTCGACGAGCTCCCGTACGACCTCTACGTCATGCCGCTCTGGGTCGACCGCGGGCTCGATGCGCTCAAGCGCCTGCTCGCCCTCGACGCCGAGGTCCGCATCCTCAAGAGGCAGCACGAGCTGCTCTCCGAGGAGCTTCGAATCACCACGCAGCGCGTCAACCTCTTCGAAAAGGTCAAGATTCCGGAGACGAAGGAGAACATCCGCATGATCCGCATCTACCTGGGCGACCAGCAGACCGCTGCGGTCGTCCGCGGCAAGATGGCGAAGGCGGCGATCGACGCGAAGGCGTCCGCCGAAATGGGGGCCTCATGATCGCTCCCATGAAGAAGGCGACCGTCATCGTGCTCGACTCGCGCCGAGAGGCGGAGCTCGCAAACCTCAAGCGTCTCGGGCTCCTGCACCCGGACATCGAGCGGCGCAGCGACGAGCGAACCGATGAGCTTCAGGCCAACCACGAGCTCGTGCTGCGCGCGATCGGGGTGCTACCGAGCGAGGAGGATGTCCCCGCCGACGAGGTGCCCGCGCAACCTGCCGCCGGATCGGGCGAAGAGCTCGACGACGCGCTCGAGACCGCGCGGGCGATCAACGGCGCAGCCGAGCGTCTGCGCGGCCGCCGCGAGGCGCTCGGAAAGATCGAGGACGAGCTCTCCCGGGTCACGCCCTGGGGAGAGTTCGACCCCGACGAGATACGCGAGCTCGCCGAGCGGGGCATCGAAGTCGAGCTCTTCTCCATGGCGCCGAAGGATTTCCGCAAGCTCGCGCCGCAAGGCGTCGTGGTGCTCGAGTCGGGGCCGGTGGCGATCCGCTTCGCGATGATCTGGTATCACGGTGAGCACGCATCCGGGTTGAGCGCGGACGAGTTCGCCGCGCAGCCGGGCGTGCAGCGTTTCCGTCTTCCCGAAGTCTCGCCCGATCGGCTTCGAGCCCGTCGCGAAGAGGAGCTCGCCGAGATCGCCGCCGACGAGAAGGAGATCGCCACCTTCGCCGCGCGACGCGGTGCGCTTCAGGCCGCGCTCGAGGAGATCGAGCGGCGGCTGGGCGACGAGCGCGTGAGGCTCGGGATGGACAGCGCCGAACGCGTCGCGTACATCACCGGCTACATCCCCGCCGACTCGGTGGACACGCTCAAGCGCTCGGCGGCGAACAACGGCTGGGGCACGCTCATTCGTGATCCGGACCCCGACGATCCGGTTCCCACGAAGCTCCGGAACCCCGGCTGGGTCCGCATCATCCGCCCGGTGTTCACGCTGCTCGGCGTAACGCCCGGCTACCGCGAACGCGACATCAGCTTCTTCTTCCTGCTCTTCTTCATCGTCTTCGTCGGGATGATCATCGGCGACGCCGGCTACGGGGCGGTGCTGCTCGTCGGCGGCCTGGTCGCGCTCGCGAAGACGAAGGGCGGCAACCGCGAGGGACCGGCGCTGCTGCTGGTTCTGAGCCTCTCCACGCTCGCGTGGGGGGCGATCACCGGCAACTGGTTCGGCTACGAGCCGATCGGCGAGACGGCACCTTTCAGCTTCCTCGTCGTGCCCGCGCTCGACAGCTTCGAGCCGCGAAGCACGCAGGCGGTACAGGCGGTCTGTTTCGTCCTCGCCGCGCTCCACCTCGCCATCGCGCACCTGTGGAATTTCGTGCGCGAGATCCAGGAGAAGCCTGCGATCAAGGCGTTCGCGCAGCTCGGGTGGCTGAGCGTGGTTCTCGCGCTCTACATGCTCGTCGTGAGCCTCTTCCTCGGGCAGACGTTTCCGTCCTACGGCATCTGGATGATCGCCGGCGGGCTCGCGGCGGTGTTCGTATTCAGCGGACAGAGCGAGGGCGTGGGCTTCTTCGCCGGTGTCGGCAACGGTCTGAAGGGCGCGTTCACCACGGTCTTCGACGTCATCAGCGCCTTCAGCGACGTCATCTCGTACATCCGCCTCTTTGCGGTCGGACTCGCCTCGGTGGCGATCGCTCAGGCGTTCAACGAGATGGCTGCCAGCGTGGGAATGGAAGGACCAATGATCGCCTTCGCGATCGTGATCCTCCTGTTCGGCCACACGCTGAACCTGGTCATGGGTGGGCTCGCCGTCGTGGTTCACGGCGTACGGCTCAACCTGCTCGAGTTCTCCGGGCATCTCGGTATGGAGTGGACTGGAATCGAATACCAGCCATTCAGCGAAAACAACAGAAAGGCTTCTTAAGGAGTACGGCTATGAATTGGGGTTTGATTGGTATTGGTGCGGCGATCGCGTTCGCGGGTGTCGGGTCTGCGCTGGGAACGGGCACGGCGGGCATGGCGGCCGTCGGCGCGTGGAAGAAGTGCTTCGTCCAGAACCGGCCGGCGCCGTTCATCCTCGTCGCCTTCGTCGGCTTCCCGCTCAGCCAGACCATCTACGGCTACCTGCTCATGAACCGGCTCGCGCAGGCGGTGGCCGCCGGCGCCGACGCGGGCTATCTGCTCGGTGCGGGCGTGCTCGGCGGAATCGCGATCGGTATGTCGGCCTGGTTCCAGGGACGCGCGGCAGCCGCAGCATCGGACTCGATGGGTGAGACGGGAAAGGGTACCGGTAACTACATCTTCGTGCTCGGTATCATCGAAACCGTGGCTCTGTTCGTCATGGTCTTCCTCTTCCTCATCACCGGGTCGTTCGAGGCGTAGTTCAGCCTGTTCCGCGGGGGGCCGATAAGAGAAGCAGAGATGCGCACTCGACGCGTAGCGATCATCCTGCTTCTCATCCTCCGCGGGACGACCCTCCTTCCTTCCCAGGAGACCGAACCGGCGTGGCTCATCGCCGAGCGCGCCGAGCGGCTCATGGTCGAACGCGAGTTCGGTCTCGCGATCCAGTCGTTTCGACAGGCTCTCCAGCTCTCTCCCGGAGATGCCGATGTCCTCTTCGGCCTCGGTCGCGCGTACAAGGCAATCGGCGACCAGACCGTCGCGCTCGACTACTTCGAACGCGCGCTCCAACGGCGTGGCGCGTTCGAGATTCCCGAGACCGCGCTCCTCGTGCGTTACGAACGTGCCGACGTCTTCCGCGCGCAGCGCGACTTCGCGCGCTACGAGGCGGAGCTCTTCGCCATCGTAGCCGAGGACCCGGTGCCCGAGGACGCGCTGCTGCCCGACGACGTGCACCTCGTCCTCGCGAGCCGCGGGCTCGACCGACTGCTCGTGCTCTATCGGCTGCCCGAATCCGGCGGCACGCGCGCGCGCGGCATGCTCGCCGAGCTCCTCGTGGGCCTCGGGCGCTACGCTGCGGCGACCGAACAGGCCGCGATCGCCGTGCTGCAGTCGTTGACGACGCTCGTCGACGTCGCGCTCGAGCGCGATCCGACCTACGAGTTCACGACCGTCGCCGGGCTGTGGGAACGGGTCCGCCGCTACCCCGAGGTCGAGCGCTACCTCGAGACGAGCGAGCTGCCGCACGACCTCTACTACCTGGGAGCCGCCTACTGGGGCGAGGGCGACACCACCGCCTTCGACCTCTGGCGGACGCTCACCGTCATCGACGCCGGCGGACGCTTTGGGGCACGCGCTGCGCGCCAGCTCGACGACCCCCGGGTGGAGCCCCTGATCGTTCCGACGCGCGAGCCGTAGGCAGCGCGAGCCATTGCAAGCCGCCCGACTCTGTCGTACTGTATCGGCACGATGGACAGGCTCATCATCCGCGGGGCGCGCGAGCACAACCTGAAGAACATCGACCTCGACCTGCCGCGTGATCGCCTCATCGTGATCTCGGGGCTGTCGGGTTCGGGCAAGAGCAGCCTCGCCTTCGATACCGTATTCGCAGAGGGACAACGCCGCTACGTGGAGTCGCTGTCGGCCTACGCGCGGCAGTTCCTCGGTCGACTGGACAAGCCCGACGTCGACTACATCGAGGGGCTCTCGCCGGCGATCAGCATCGAACAGAAGACGACGAGCCGCAATCCGCGCTCGACGGTGGGCACGGTCACCGAGGTCTACGACTACTATCGCCTGCTCTTCGCGCGGATCGGCATCCCGCACGACCCGAAGAGCGGAAAGCCGATCGAGCGGCAGACGGTGGACGAGATCATCGACGCGGTGCTCGCGTTTCCCGACGGCTCGCGGATCACCGTGGCCGCGCCGGTCGTGCGGGGCAAGAAGGGCGAGCACCGCAAGGTACTCGCGGACGCCGAACGGGCCGGTTTCCGCCGCGCGGTCATCGACGGCGAGACGCGGCTGTTGGACGAAGAGATACATCTTCAGAAGAACCGGAAGCACGATATCGCCATCGTCGTCGACCGGCTGAAGCTCGGCTCCCGCGACGACGCGAACGATCCGCGACGACGGGTCGCCGACAGCGTCGAGACCGCGCTCGAGCTCTCCGGCGGGCTCGTCGAAGTCACCGAAGGAACAGGCGGCGATGCGCGGACGCGATCGTTCAGCCAGAACTACTTCTACCCCGACAGCGAGATCAGCTTTCCCGAGCTCGAGCCGAGGCTGTTCAGCTTCAACAACCCGTACGGCGCCTGCCCGGAGTGCGGGGGGCTGGGGATGCGGCTCGAGTTCGACCCCGCGCTCATCATGCCCGACCCGAGCAAGAGCTTCGAGGACGGCGGACTCCTGCCGTACAACCCGAAGGCGGCGTGGAACCGGAGCCGCTTCGAGAGCCTCGCCCGGCACATCGGGTTCGACCTCGCGACGCCGCTCGGCGAGCTGCCGCAGGAGACGCTCGACGCGATCCTGCGCGGTACCGACGAGCCCATCCAGGTCGTCTACGAGAACCGCGAGAAGACCGGCAAGTTCGAGTACGAGGCGCCGTTCCGCGGGGTGCTCGACGACCTGAAGCGACGCTACCTGGAGACGACCTCCGAAGGAATCAAGCAGTGGCTCGAGGGGTTCATGAGCCAGCGCGAGTGCGAGGCGTGCGACGGACGGAGGCTGCGGCCCGAGGCGCTCGCGGTCCTCGTAGGGGGGAAGAGCATCCACGACGTCACCGCGATGAGCGTCGCGGACGCCTACGACTTCTTCGACTCGCTCGAGCTCGACGAGACCGAGGCGCAGATCACCTCGCAGATTCTCAAGGAGATCTCGAGCCGTCTCCACTTCATGGTCAGCGTGGGGCTGCAGTACCTCACCCTCGACCGCAAGGCCGCGACGCTCTCCGGGGGCGAGGCGCAGCGAATCCGGCTCGCGACTCAGATCGGCAGCTCGCTCGTTGGTGTGCTGTATATCCTGGACGAGCCGACGATCGGGCTCCATCAGCGCGACAACCAGCGGCTGATCGACACGCTCACGCACCTGCGCGACCTGGGGAACACGCTCATCGTCGTCGAGCACGACGAGCAGACGCTTCGCGCAGCCGACCACATCGTGGACCTGGGTCCGGGAGCCGGTGTGCACGGCGGGCAGATCGTCGCCGACGGCACGCTCGAGGAGATCCTCGCCTCCGACGAGAGCCTCACCGGGCGCTACCTCAGCGGGCGGCTCGCGATGTCGGCACCGTCCGAGCGACGCGACGGCAACGGGTCGTCGCTGGTCGTCCGAGGCGCCGCCGAGCACAACCTCCGCGAGATCGACGTCGAGTTCCCGCTCGGCACGCTCACCGTCATCACCGGAGTTTCCGGCAGCGGCAAGTCGAGCCTCCTCGCCGACGTCGTCTACCCGGCGCTCGCGAATCGGCTCAACCGCGCGCATCTGCGCGAGGGAGCGTACGCCTCGATCGAGGGGATCGACGCGCTCGACAAGGTGATCAACATCGACCAGAGCCCCATCGGCCGCTCGCCGCGCTCGAACCCCGCGACGTACGTCGGGCTCTACGGCCCCGTCCGCGAGCTCTTCGCGTCGCTGCCGGAGAGTCGGGCGCGCGGGTACAAGCCGGGCCGCTTCAGCTTCAACGTCAAGGGAGGCAGGTGCGAGAACTGCGAGGGCGCCGGAACGATCAAGATCGAGATGCACTTCCTGCCCGACGTCTACGTCACCTGCGACGTCTGCGGAGGAAAACGCTTCAACCGCGAGACGCTCGACATCCACTACCGCGGCAAGACGATCCACGACGTGCTCGAGCTGACCGTGGAGGAAGCGCTCGAGTTCTTTCACGCGATCCCCGCCGCGCGTCGACGGCTCGAGACGCTGCAGGCGGTGGGGCTCGACTACATCCGCCTCGGCCAGAGCGCGCTCACGCTCTCAGGAGGCGAGGCGCAGCGCGTGAAGCTCGCGCTCGAGCTCTCCAAGCGCAGCACCGGGCGCACGATCTACATCCTCGACGAGCCCACCACCGGGCTGCACTTCGCCGACGTGAAGAAGCTGATGGAGGTCCTGCAGCTCCTCGTGGAGAAGGGCAATACGGTGATCCTCATCGAGCACAACCTGGACGTGATCCTGCAGGCCGACCGCGTGATCGACCTGGGGCCCGAGGGCGGCGACGGTGGCGGCTCGCTCGTGGCGGTCGGTACGCCGGAGGAGATCGCCGCGCATCCCTCGTCGTACACCGGCGTCTTTCTCGCCGAGGCGCTCGCGAGACAGGAGCGCGGAGCGAGGGTCGGACGCGGGGCATGAGCCGCGGACACCCCTCGCGCGCGAAGGCGATCGCGCGCCACCCGGCGATCGCACGCACGGTGGCGCTCTCCGTGCTCGTCCTCTTCGCGGCGCTCTCGGTGTCCGCGCAGGAGGAGTCGGTCCCCGAGGCGACGCTCTTCCGGCAGACGCTCATCCAGGACATCGAGACGGCGGGATTCTACGAGCTCGTGAGCTGGCTCGAGCTGCTCGGCGCGTCGACGCGGGGCGATCGCACGGCGCTCGCCGAGCGGCTCTTCGAGTTGTACGACGTCACCGAGGCCGAACGCGCGGCGTACTCGGACGATCCGTCCGGGGAGCCCGAGGACCCGCCGGTCGTCGTCGATTCGGCGTCGCGAACGCGGTACTTCACGCTCGAGGAGGTGGACGAGCGATACATCCGCCTCTCAGGCGGCGTCATCCTCACGTTGCGCGACGACGAGGACGAGGCGATCCACCGCGTGAGCGCCGACGAGATCGTCATCAACCAGGATCAGAACACGATGGCCGCATCCGGCGACGTCGTCTACACGCTCGAGCGGGGCGAGACGACCGAGCAGTTCACCGGCGAGGCGCTGACGGTGCAGCTGGATACGTGGGAAGGCGCCTTCCTCGAAGGAGTGACGCGTCGGGAACGGACCATCGAAGGCGAGCAGATCGACTTCCGTTTCGCAGGGACCTACATCACGCGGTCGCGCGACGAGGTCATCGTCCTCGACCAGGGTCGCATCACGTCGTCCGAGGCCGACCCGCCGAACTACGAGATCAGGGCGCGCAAGATCTGGGTGCTCGCCCCCGGGGAGTGGGGGCTGACGAACGCGTTCCTCTACGTGGGCCGCGTACCCGTCTTCTACCTCCCGTTCTTCTTCAAGCCGGGCAACGAGCTCTTCTTCAACCCGGCGCTCGGCACGCGCGACCGCAGCGGCGCCTACATCCAGACGACCACGTATCTCGCCGGCAGCCCCCAGGAAGAGACATCGCCGTTCTCGCTGCTGCAGATCGCCGAGGACGAGGGCGGCAGCGCGGAGCGCGAGATCGAGGGGCTCTACCTCGTTCCGGTCGAGCGCGACGTCGGCGCCGGGCCGTCCGCGGCGTCGGCCGACGAGGAGCCAACGGTTCGGCTGCTCGCGGACGTCTACACGAAGCTCGGGGCGTACGTCGGGCTCGACGCGTCGATTCCAGGCTCCGAGATCCTGCAGCGGTTCGAGCTGTCGCTGGGGCTCGCGGCGACCCGGAACATCTACACCGCCGACTACACCGGCACCGGGGCAACCTACAGCCCCTACTACATCCCCGAAGACCCCGACGCGCCGACCTACGGCGAGGCGACCCAGTCGTGGAACGAGGGCATACTCGGACCGCTGCGCCTCCCGTTCCGCTTCGGGGTCGACCTCTCTGCGGGCGCGTCGGTGAACCGGCTCACGAGCTCGCTCACGCTGCAGGCGTTCAGCGACCGTCGTTTCCGGACCGACTTCGAGGACCGATCGGAGCAGATCGACTGGCTCGGGCTCGCGGGGCAGGGCACGCCGTCCACGCCTCCGGGCCCCGTCAACTCGCTGCTCTGGCAGCTCGATGCGCGCTACAACGCGACGACCACCGACATGCTCCGCGTCTCGCAACTCTCGCTCCAGCGCGCGGTAATCGCGCTGAACTGGCGCAGCAAGACGATCGACCAGTCGCTGCTCGAACCGGAGATCGCGGCGGCCGACGACAGCCCCGAATCGGCCTTCTTCTATCCCGAATCGGTTCGGCTCCCCGAGATTCAGGCGACGGTCGCCGGGACGCTCTTCGAGTACCCGGCGCGCCCGCGCCCGTCCGACGAGGATGACGAGGAGGAGGGGCGGGCCGAGCTGACGCCCCCGTGGGAACAGCCGTCGGAGGAGGAGGCGGAGGACGCCGAGGCAGGCGAGCCCGACGAGCCCATGTCCACGCTCCTCGTCCCGCAGCTGCAGCCGGCCTTGCCGTCGCCGACCACGCCCGAACCGTTTCGTGCGAGCCTCGGGTACTCGCTCTCGCCGACCGTCATCGTGGACCAGCAATTTCTGTCGAGCGCCTGGGACGAGCCGGCCGACCTCGAGGAGCTGCGGATCGCCTACGGCGGTGCCTCCACGAGGCTGTCGGGCTCGGTATCCTATTCGGCGCGCCTCGCCGCCGAGCTCGCGCGCCTCGACGGCTCGCTGTCGACGACGACCCAGTACCGCTCGCTCTTCAACCGTGACCCGGAGTACCCCGACCCGGATCTGACCGCAGCCGAGCAGGAGGCGGCGTGGGACGCGCTCGAGCGACAGGCATGGGCCTTCTCGACCTTCAGCGCGGCGAACAATGTCACGCTCCGGCTGCGGCCGCTGTTGAGCACCCGCCTCTGGTCGGGTTCGTCACTCGCCTACACGCAGAACGTCCTGCTCTACCAGAACGTGTTCGACGACGTGGTCGACGGAGAGCCGAGGTGGAAGAGCGAGTCGATCGAATGGGACGAGGAGTACTTCCGACAGCACCAGGTCCAGGCGACCGCGCAGCTCGCCGTGGCCGACACGCAGAGCCTCCAGATGACCGCGACGGTCCCGCCGCGCGACGAGCGGTATACCGGGCAGCTCGCGCTGCGGGTGAGCCCGGTATCGCTGACCGTGGCCACCGGGGTCACGCGTGACGACGAGGCGGAGACGCCGGACGACGAGTGGACGTACGACCCGCTGACGAGCGCGGCCACCCTCTCGCCGTGGGAGGACGTTTCGCTTTCCAACGCGCTCTCCTACGATCTTGAGGAGAGCCACGTCGCGTCGAATCGGACGAACCTCGCCGCCGGGCCACTGACGGCGCGGTTCGACGCGTCGAGATCGACCGCGTTCGATCTCGACCCTGACACTCCGGACATGGGATGGGAGCCGAGCGGGCCCGAACAGTTGCGTCCGCAGAGCGCGAGCCTCGGGCTCTCGCTCGCCTCCGATCTCGAGCCGTTGTGGAGGAACCGGGTCGTCGTCGATGCGGGCAGCGATCTATCCATCCAGGCGAACCTCCAACGCTTCACCGAGAGCTCGCTCGACGTCAGCTTCTCCGCGGACCTGCTCGTGCACCGGTTCATGCGCCTGTCTCTGCGCGCGAGATCGACGAACTCGCAGGGCTACGTCTACGTGGGCCCGCTTGCCGAGCGCGTCGGCCGCGAACGTCGCAGCCTGCTCGGCGACCTCGCGCGGAGTTTCAACTTCTTCGACCGCAACGACCGCGTGGCTTCGGCGTTCAACCTCCAGTCGATCGAGCTGAACGCGGTACACGACCTGGGCGACTGGGATCTCACCGTCGGCTATCGCGGTTCGCCCGCGCTCGAGAGCGTGGAGTACTGGATCGAACGCGGCTTCACGCTGCCGGACGAGCTCGATCCGCACAACCCGGAGGAACTGGAAGCGATCCGGTCGGCAGACCCCGACGATCCGCGGCTTTCGCGTCCGTGGTACCAGTGGCGCGGCAGGTTGGACATCACGCTGCAGTGGCGTCCGATTCGTGAGCTGAGAACGTCGGTGCAGGCGGAGGAGGGCGAAATTACCTTCGGCGACGGCTCTTGACCTCGCGTGCAAGCGGCTTCTATACTCCTGCTGAGGAGTATTCTTGAGCAAATCTGCGGTCGTGCTCGAGAGTCCGGCGCTCCTGAGCGAAGTCTGCGGGGTGAACGACCAGAACTTGCGGCAGCTCGAGGAGCTCCTGGGCACACGCATTCTGTACAGGGGCAACGAGCTCTATCTGGACACCGACGACGAAGAAGCCCGACAGACGCTCGTGCGCATCGTGGACGAAATCAAGGCGCACGTGAAGCTCGGCCAGAGCCCGAACAGAGACCTGATCAAAGCAGTGCACGCATCGGTAACCGACGAAGACAGTACGAAGCCCGACCTCCTGAAAGACACGAGCGTGACCATTCCGGGACGCGATCGGCCGGTATTCCCGCGCACGCTGACGCAGGGTTACTACCTGCAGAGCCTCGACGATGAGGAGATCGTCTTCGGGATCGGCCCGGCGGGAACGGGAAAGACCTACCTCGCGGTAGCGCACGCGCTCAGCGAGGTTCTCGCCCGGCGCAAGCGCAAGCTCGTACTCACGCGTCCGGTGGTCGAGGCCGGCGAGAGCCTGGGCTTTCTGCCCGGCGACCTCGCGCAGAAGATCAGCCCCTACCTGCGCCCCCTCTACGACGCGATGGAGTCGCTCATCCCGTACGAAACCATCCAGCGGATGGAGGAGCAGCGGATCATCGAAATCGCGCCGCTCGCCTACATGCGCGGGCGAAGCCTGAACGACTGCTACGTCATTCTCGACGAAGCGCAGAACACGACCCGCGAGCAGATGAAGATGTTCCTCACTCGCATCGGCGAGGGTTCGCAGGCGGTCATCACCGGCGACGTGACGCAGATCGACCTGCCGCGCAAGCAGCACTCCGGACTGCTGCACGCCGCGGACGTGCTCGCGCCCATCCCGGAGATTCGGTTCACCTACTTCAGCACCCGCGATGTCGTTCGCAATCCCCTCGTCCAGAAGATCATCAGTGCGTACGAGGCGGAGAGCGACGGCACCGACGCATAGCCATGAAGAACGTCGAACTCTCCAGCGACAACGTCGACCCTCCTGATTGGCTGCCCGATCTCTCCGACGTCGCATCGGAGGTATACGGGCGTATCGAGCGAGCCGCGTGGGACGTCAGCGTCCTGCTCTGCACCGATCAGCGGATCGCGGAACTGAATCAGACCTACCGCAAGGTCTCCGGTCCTACCGACGTCCTCACCTTTTCGCAGCACGAGGAGATCCCGGAGGACGAGGGAGCCGACGGGCCCACGCCCATCGCCGGAGACATCGTCGTATCGCTTCCGACCGTGGCCGCGAATGCTCGCGACTACGGCGTTTCAGCAAGGGAGGAATTTCTACGAGTTTACGTGCACGCACTGTTGCATCTGGCCGGATACAGCCACGACGGGGTCGACCTGTCGTCGCCGGACGCCGCCGAACACCCCATGCTTGGTCTCCAGGAACGCCTGGTGGCCTCGCTGAGCAAGGAGTTGGATTCTTGAAGCACGAGGGCGAGGGATTCTTCAGACGGCTGTTCCGCAGGAACGGATCCGACGAGGAAGCCGGGTATCACGAGCTGAATATCGAGAAGCAGGACATGATCCGCGGGATCGTCGCGCTCAGCGAGACGACGGTCAAGGAGGTCATGGTTCCGAGAATCGACGTCGCGTTCGTCGGAGTGGAGATGGACCCGCGCGAGGTGCTCGAGAAGGTCGCCGAGAGCGGCCACTCGCGGCTGCCGGCCTACCGCGACACGATCGACAACGTCGTGGGCATGCTCTACGCCAAGGATCTGCTGCAGTACTACCTCTCCGGCGAAGAGTTCTCGGTGGAGAAGATCATCCGCAAGCCCTTCTTCGTGCCCGACAGCAAGCGGCTCGACTCGCTGCTGCGCGAGATGCGCCGACGTCGCGTTCACATCGCGGTGGCCGTCGACGAGTACGGAGGCGTCTCCGGCATCGTCTGTCTGGAGGACATCATCGAGGAGATCGTCGGCGATATCCAGGACGAGTTCGACAACGAGCGCGAGGACATTCTCGAGATCGGAGAGAAGGTCTACCTCTGCGACGCGCGCGTCGACATCGAGGACCTCAACGAGGAACTGGGCATGACGCTTCCCGACGAGGACTTCGATACGCTCGGCGGCTTCGTCTTCGACCTGTTCGGGAAGATTCCCGTGAAGTACGAGAAGGTCAGCTATCGCGATATGGATTTCGTGATCCAGGACATGGACGGGCACAAGATCAAGACGGTGAAGATCGTCGCGGCGAAGGATGAGAAGTCGCCTTCGTAGGCTCGCAGCCGCGGCGCTGTTCGCGTTCGCGGCGTTGAGCCTGCCCGCCCAGCAGACCGACGCACCGCGACTCGCGGATGCGGCGGCCCGAGCGCTCGATGGGGGTCGCTACTTCGACGCCGTCGAACGCTACCGCGAGGCGCTCGACCTCAACCCGAACTACCTCGAAGCCGTCGTGGGACTCGCCGAGTCGTACTACTGGCTCGAAGAGTACGACCAGGCGCAGACATTCATCGACCGCGCGCTCGAGCTCGCTCGTACCGACCCGGAGGTGATCAACCTCGCCGGACGGATCGCGATCGGCCGCGGCGACCTCGCGGCCGCAGAGGACGCCTTCACGCGCGTGCTCGGCAGGGAGCCGAACAACGTCGAGGCGATCATCGGCCGCGCCGAGCTCGCACTCGCCCGCGGACGGAGCGTCGAGGCCGCGGCGAGGCTGGAGCGCGCGCTGCGGCTCAACCCCGACCAGCGAAAGGCGCTGCTCTCGCTCGTGCTCGTCTACGAGCACATGGGCGAGCAGGACATCGCGCGGGAGTACCTCGAGCTCGCGAGGACGGTTCACCGCGACCGGCCGGAGGTGCACGTCCTCGCCGCCGAGTACTTCCTGCGCGCCGGAGACGTCGAGGAGGCCGGCCGCGCCGCGCGCACCGCGCAGGCGATCGACCCGCAGAACCGCGCCGCGACCGCGATTCGAGCCGAGGTCGCGCTCGCGGACGAGAGCTTCGTGGAGGCGAGGACGATCGCCGAAGAGCTCATCGGCTTCGACCGCAGCGACGTGTTCGCCTGGTACGTCCGTGCGTTCTCGGCGTACCGTCTCGGAGACATCGAGACCTCGCTCGAGAGCATCCGCACCGCGCTGCGGATTCGGCCGGACGACGAGGTACTTCGGATCTGGGCCGAATGGCTCGCGACGAACGAGCTCGAGCTCGAGCACCCCGTTCGCGCCGAGCTCGCCGCCGAGCGCGCGTCGGACGCAGCGACGCTCGCGCGTGATTTCAGGTTCACCCGGGCGATGCAGGCGTATCGGCGGGGGCTGCTGCTGACGCCGCTCGACCTCGAGATGCGTCGGTCGTACGCCGAGCTCTTCCGACGACAGGGGTACAACGCGAGCTACCTGCAGGAGCTGGAGGTGCTCAGGGAGAACGGCGTGGACACGACCGAGCTCACGAGAACGATCGAGGTCTACCGCAACGCGCTCGCCTCGAGCATCGCGAGCCGCTGGAGCATCGACCAGTTCACGCTCGGCCGCACACGGCTTCCCGTCGGGCTCTACCTGACCGGCCCCGTCAGCGACCGATACCCGCAGAGCGGGGACGCGGTGCTCGGCTTCCTCGAACGGTCGCTCGCCGGACGCGGGCGACTCGAGATCGTCGACAGCGCGAGGGTCGACGGGTACGCGCGGGCCTTCGGTCGGGCGCGCTCTGCAAGCGTCGATTTCTACTTCTCCGTTCGGGCCGCACTCACCGACAGGATGACCGTGATCGCGACGGAGGTCTCGGTTGCACGTACCGGAGAGACTGCGAGCCTGCGTAGCAGCGTACGATCGGGTCCCGATCACGCGGCGAGGGCCGCCGACGCGTTCGCCGACGAGGTCGCCGCCGCGCTGCCGACGGTGGGCCGGATCGTGCGTCGCGAGGCCGATCGCGTGGTCGTCGACCTCGGTGCGCGCGACGGCGTCGCCAAGCGGGCGCGCTTCGACGTCGTGCGTCCAGGCGCAGCGACGGTGGCGGCGGCTGAGGCGCGGTACGCGTATCCCGACGAGGCTGTCGTGGGCACCGTCACGATCACGGCCGTCGACGACCTCGTCGCCGAAGGAACGCTCGAGACGGTCGGCGTCGTGGACATGGTGACCACCGGAGATCTGGTGCTCCTGCCCCCGGAGGAGTCCGACGAGGATGCGGAGCCGGGCCGCAACGATCTCTTTCCGGTGCTCTACCAACGGGTCCGTCGACTCCGGTGATTTCGTTGACATCGCGATAGCTCGTTTTGTACTATGAAGAAACGTCCATCATCATCACGAAGAGAGGAATACCATGGCACTGAAGACGGTTCGAGACGTTGATCTCAACGGGAAGCGTGTGCTTGTCCGTGTGGACTACAACGTGCCGCTGAAGGAAGGAAGGGTCTCCGACGCCACGCGCATCGAAGCGAGCCTTCCCACGCTGAAGCATATCATCGACCATGGTGGTGCTCTCGTCCTGATGAGCCATCTCGGACGCCCGAAGGGCAAGCCGAACCCCGAGATGAGCCTGAAGCCGGTCGCCGACAAGCTCTCGGACATGATCGGACGTCCGGTTGACTTCGCCGGCGACTGCGTCGGCGATGAGGTCGTGAATCGTTCGAAGGAGCTCGAGAGCGGACAGATCCTCATGGTGGAGAACGTCCGGTTCCACGCCGAAGAGACCGACAACGACGCGGATTTCGCGGCGCAGCTCGCGAGGCTCGGCGACGTGTACGTCAACGATGCGTTCGGCAGCGCCCACCGCGCGCACGCCTCCACCGAAGGCGTGGCACACCATCTGCCGGCCGCCGCCGGCTTCCTGATCGAGAAGGAAGTGAAATTCTTCCAGCCGCTGCTCGAGAATCCCGAGCGACCCTTCGTCGCGATCATCGGCGGCGCGAAGGTGTCCACCAAGATCGGCGTGCTCGAAACGCTGCTTCCGAAGTGCACGACGCTCATCGTAGGCGGCGGGATGTCGTATACCTTCCTGAAGGCCCAGGGCCACGAGATCGGCGACAGCCTCTTCGAAGATGAGTATCTTCAGACCGCGAAGGACCTGCTCGCGCAGGCCGAAAAGGCCGGCGTAGAGGTGATCCTTCCGGTTGACCACGTCGTGGCCGACGAGTTCGGCGAGGACGCGACACCCGAGCAGGTCGACGGCGTGGACGTCCCGGCGGGCAAAGTCGCCATGGACGTGGGCCCGAAGACGATCGAACGGTGCCGGAAGGCCATTGAGGATGCCAGGTCGCTCGTCTGGAACGGGCCGATGGGCGTCTTCGAGTTCAAGGCGTTCGCATCCGGGACGCTCGCGATCGGCAAGTTCGTGGCGAATTGCGCCGGCACGACCGTGGTCGGCGGTGGCGATTCCGTCGCGGCGGTCAACACCTTCGGCCTCGCCGACAAGATAGATCACGTCTCCACCGGAGGAGGCGCATCACTCGAGTTCCTGGAGGGCAAGACACTCCCGGGAATCGCGGCACTCCAGGAGTAGTACCATGCGACAACCGTTTCTGGCCGGCAACTGGAAGATGCACAAGACCGTGGCCGAGGCAACCGACCTCGCCCGCGAGCTCGTGCTCAAGCTCTCGTCCAGCTCGAACAAGCTCATGGTCGCACCGCCGTTCACGGCGCTCGCCGCGGTGAACGCGGTCGTGCAGGGCTCGAAGATTCTCCTCGGAGCGCAGAACATGGCCGCCGAGGAGAACGGGGCGCACACGGGAGAAATCTCGGTGATCATGCTCCGCGACGTCGGAGTCAAAGTCGTGATCCTCGGGCACTCGGAGCGGCGTCACACGTACGGCGAGACCGACGAGCTCATCAACCGGAAGGTGCGACTCGCGCTCGAGCACGGCATGGAGGCTATTCTCTGCGTCGGAGAGACGATCGAAGAGCGCGAGGCCGGTCGCGTCGAGGACGTCGTGGGCGCCCAGCTGCGCGGCGGACTCGAGGGCGTGAGCGAATCGGACCTGCGCCGCGTGACCATCGCGTACGAACCGGTCTGGGCGATCGGCACCGGGAAGACCGCGACGCCGGAGGACGCCGACGCGGTCCACGCGTTCATCCGCGCGCAGATCGCCGGGTCCTACTCGGAGGGTGCCGCGAACGAGCTCATCATCCAGTACGGCGGCTCGGTCAAACCGGGCAACGTCGACGAGCTCATGGCGATGGAGAACATAGACGGCGCGCTGGTCGGCGGGGCTTCGCTGGAGCTCGACACGTTCGCCCCCATCGCCACGTATAACGAATAATCATCCGGTTGAAGGAGCAATATGGCAATTCTGAGTGGTTTTCTGCTGGTGCTGTTCATCATCAGCGCCGTGCTCCTCGTCGTGATCGTCCTCATGCAGGAGGAAGGCGGCGAGGGCCTGGGTGGCATCTTCGGTGGGGGTAACGCGGCGCCGGTCGGCAATCGATCGGGCAACATCCTCACCCGTGCAACGGCGGTCATCGCAACGGTCTTCCTCATGAGCCTGTTCGGCTACGCGTGGATCAACCGATCGCCCGAGCAGTCGAACGTCGAGGCGGCCGCGCGTTCGCTCGAAGCGGAAGAAGGCGAGGTCCTCGAATGGTGGAGGGTCGACGACGAGGAGATCGAGCTCGACGAGGCTGACGAAGACCTCGGCGCCGGCGGGGCGACAGAGTCCGAGGCGACGATGAGCGAGCCCGCGGATCAGCCCGACGAAGACGAGTAGGCGCCCCGGGACGGGGTCGCCGCGTCGCGCACAAGGGCGCGAGAGGGAGATCGATGAGAGTAGCGGTAGTATTCGTTCCACAGGCGAAGCGAGAGAAGCTTCTCGAGATCTCCAAGGCGCTCGCTACGGGCATCGAGTCGCAGGGCCACCGGGTCGACCTCGTCGACGCGAGCCGCGACGTGAACACGAAACTCACGATCTACGAGTACATCGCCGTCGGGACGGAGGTCGTCTCGCTGTTCGGCGGCAAGATTCCCCCGCGGGTATCTGAGTTCCTGAAGACCTCCGGCACCGTTGCCGGCAAACGGTCCTTCGCGTTCGTGACCAAGAAGGCGATCGGAGCGGAGAAGGGTCTCCAGCGGCTGATGAAGCAGATGGAAGCCGAGGGAATGTTCCTGAAGCTCTCCGACGTTCTCAGCTCCGCGCCGGAAGCGACCGAGATCGGAAAGCGGTTGAAGATCAGTTGAAGAGCTACTACGACATACTCGACATAGAAGTCGACTCGTCGCCGGATCAGATCAAGCGGGCCTTTCGCAAGCGTGCGAAGGAGTTGCATCCGGACGTCAACCGTGACCTCGGCGATACGGTCGAGGCGATGCAGAGCCTGCTGCGCGCCTACGAGACCCTGATCGATCCGGATCGTCGCGAAGAATACGACCGCAGGATGATGATCCTGCGGCCCGAAGTCCGCTTCGACTACCGCGAGTTCCTCAGGAGCCGTCCGGACGACGACGAGTTCCAGTCCAAGCTCGTCTTCTTCGACCTGCTCCACCAGAACGAGGACGAGGCGATCGAGCTCTACGACCGGCTCAGGACGCGGGGCGACTTCGCGCTGTGCGAGCACCTCGACCGCGAGGACTACATGGACTGCGCCTACCTCCTCGCAGAGGAGTACGAACGGCGCAAGCGCTACATGCCGGCGTTCCGGCTGCTCACCTCGGTCATCAACTTCGAGCTCGAGCTGCCGTACTTCAAGCACTTCTTCGTCGACGTCATCGAGAAGCTGCGGACGCTCGTCTGTTTCAGGATGGCGGCGTCCATGGAACCGCAGGACGTCATCGCCTGCATCGACGAGGTGCTCGTACTCGACCTTGGCCCGAAAGAGCTCGCGTTCTTTCTCAAGAAGGGAGCCGAGCTGTACGCCGATTCCGGCGACACCGTCACCGCAACCAGCTATCTCCAGCGGGGCCTCGAGCTCGACGGCAAGCTCGCGGGAACCAAGAAGCTGCGCGAGCGACTGGCCGCCGCGTACCCCGCCTGAACGACCAGGCCGGAACGCCTCCGACCACGCGGCTGTCGACGGACCCGTCGCGTGGTATTATCAGCAGAGATGAGGACGACCATGAAGAAAAAACTGGTAGCACCGCTGTTGCTCCTGCTGCTCGCGGCCACCGCGTCGGCACAGGTTCTGGACCGCCCCGTTGCCATCGTACGCCTCGGCGAGACGGTGAACATAGGCCTGCGTGAGCTCGAGAGCCAGCTCGCGGTTTTCGAGCAGCAACTGGGGCGACAGCTGCAGCCGGAGGAGAAACAGCAGATCCTGGACGCGCTCGTGAACGACGAGCTGCTCCTCCAGGCCGCGGCTCGCGCTTCGATTCGGGTCACGCAGGAGGAGATCCAGAACTACCTCTCGGTCCAGCGGCAGCAGTGGAGCCAGGCCATCGGCGTGGTGCTCACCGAAGAGCAGTTTCGCCGGCGGGTGGAGCAGGAGACCGGCGAGAGCTGGAGCACCTTCGTGTCGGACGTTACCGACGAGCTGATCAAGCTCAAGTACGTTCGCCAGCAGAAGGCCGATGTCTTTCAGTCGCAGGGCGGCGTGACCGAAGCCGAGGTCCGCGACTTCTACGACGAGCAGGCCACCTCGTTCACGAATCCCGCGATGGTCAGCTTCCGCCACGTCTATGCCGACCTCCGCGGCAAGAGCGACGAGGAGCGCGCCCAGGCGCGCGAGCTGCTCGAGGACTACCGCCGGCAGATCCGCAACGGCAACCTCACCTTTGATGCGCTCGAGCGACGAGCGCTCGACGACGCGTCCATCAGCGCCGACAACTTCGGATACCTGATGCGCAACGACGCGCGAAGCCAGCAGCTACTCGGCCGCACCTTCATCCAGACCGTCTTCGGGCTCGATGAAGGGGACGTCGGCGGTGTCTACGAGTCGAACGTCGCGCTTCACATCGTGCTCGTCACCGACAAGCGGTCTCCACGGATTCTCGAGCTCGACGACCCCGTTCTGCCCGGCGAGAACGTCACCGTCCGACAGCAGATCCGGACGCAGCTCGCGGCGCAGAAGGAACAGCAGGCGCTCGCGCGCGCGGTGGAAGACGTGGTGGCCGATCTGCGCGGCGAGGCGGAGGTCACCGTCTACGAGCAGAACCTGCCCTGGTAGACGGATAATGGGATCCCGGCGCAAGGCAAGAATCTACGCGATGCAGGCGCTGTTCAGCTGGGACATCTCCGGCACACCGCCTGAGCAGCTCCTGGAGTTCTCCTGGGTCGACCGCCAGGCCGACCGCGAGGACACGCTCGCCTTCGCCCGGATCCTGCTCTCGGGCACGCTCGAACGTATTGAGGAAGTCGACGCGGCGCTCGAGGCCCACCTCGAGCACTGGAAGCTCGAGCGGCTCGCCCGCGTCGACCTCGCGATTCTCCGCCTCAGCGCGTATTCGCTGCTCTTCCAGTCCGATATCCCCGCCTCAGTGACGATAGACGAGGCGATCGACCTCGCGCGCGAGTTCGGCTCCGACGAGTCGTACCGCTTCGTCAACGGCGTGCTCGACGCCGTCCGCAAAGATGTCTGACGCTGACGGCCGACGTCAGCGAACCCGCCAGCTCGTCCTGCTCGCCGTTGCAATCGTGGCCTTTGCGGGGATGATCGTGCTCGTCGCGACCGGCGTGACGCGTCGCCGCAGCGCGCGTGACCTCGCCTTCGGGCTCGAGGAGCTCGACGTGCTGCTCGAAGACGGATCGACGGCCGAGGCTGCCGCGATGATTCCGTGGCTCGCCGACCGGGCACGGACCGCAGGCGGGGCGATGCGCGTGCTCAAGCGGGCGCACGCGCTCTACGAGAGCGACGGCCTCGTCGCACCGCTCGACGAGGCGGCGAAACTTCTGCTCGCCGAGTTTCCGGCGAACACCACGCTTCGCTCGGTCGCGGTCTTTGCCGCCGTGCGGGCCGGCAGGCCGGACGACGCGCTCGCGACCGCCCGCGAAGGCCTGGCAACAGACGCCGCCGCGCCGTACGCCGCGCTTTACGCGTGGACGCTCCTGAACAACCCCGGTTCACGACTCGACGCGTCG
>CAZICD010000034.1:0-8320 GCA_964537725.1 uncultured Spirochaetaceae bacterium
AGTAGCGCTGGTCGGAGAAGCTCTTGCGCTTGAGCCGGCGCTTGAAGTACCGGGCGCCCGACGGCTCCTGCATCTCCTCCGGCAGGATCCCGGAGAAGACCATGTAGTCGCCCTTGAACTGCAGCGTGACATCGGCCTCGCTGAAGCCCGCGACCGCGAACTCGAAGACGAGGGTCTTGTCCTCGGTCATGTAGATGTTCGCCGGCGGGTAGTTGTACGCGGTGTAGAACTCGCGGTTCCACTTCCAGGTCTTGTCACCCGGCGTGAACTGCATTCGGTCGGTGAATGCGTTGGTGAAATCCTCGGCGGCGGCGAATATCTCGTCCATCACCTTGCCGAGATCCGGAAAATCGTGGCGTGCCATAACGCCCTCCTCGTGACGGCCCTCCCGGGGCCGATGTACCCGCACTGCGGGTTCCGTCCCCTACCGGGACGGTGCCGCCCTTTCGCGACGGCATGGGCCCGTACGGCACCCATACCCCTATAACAGCAGAAAGCGTGCCACGTGTCACCCCGTTTGACGGCAGGTGCGCGCGATTTTCGGGTGGAAGTCCAAGTCGTTTTCATGCCGATGGTTACACGCCCGGCATCCACGCGTCCGCCGGGCATCCGGCGCTCTGCACGGCGGCGCCGGAGCGGCGCACGGCGCGGGGCGTGTCACATCGGTCCACTTCGCGCGGCAGGCGCACGACGATGGGTCGCGATGACCCTCCGTGACTTTTGAGGCGCGCTCTGCTACCTTAGGCATCTCGTGCGGGTACTCTTCATAGGCGAAATAGTCGGCAAGGCCGGCGTCTACTGCGTCAAGACGCTGCTCTCGGATCTGCGGGCCGAGCTCGGGCTCGACTTCGTCATCGCCAACGGCGACGGCGCGACCGGCGGCTTCGGCCTCGGCAAGAACCACTCGATCTACCTGCGCAAGCTCGGGATCGACGTGATCACCGGTGGCGAGCAGATCTACTTCAAGAAGGACATGGTGCCGCACATCGAGAGCGCCTACTACCTGCTGCGTCCCGCGAACTACCCGCCGGGCACGCCCGGACGCGGGTGGCGGTACTACAACCTCACCGGAGACGCGCGGATCGCGGTCATCAGCATGCTCGGCCAGTCCGGATACGAGCGCGTGCACGCGAGCAACCCCTACACGTACCTGCCGGAGCTCGCCGCGCGGGCGCGCAACGAGACGCCGCACGTGATCGTCGACTTCCACGCGACCACGACGGCGGAGAAGTACACGATGTTCCACCACATCGACGGGCAGGTCTCCGCAGTCATCGGGACCGGGACGCGCGTCCAGACCGCCGACGCGCGGATCATGCCCAAGGGCACGGCCGTCATCGGCGACGCCGGCCGGACCGGCAGCCGCGACAGCGTCTCCGGGCTCGACCCCGGGCCCGAGATCCGCAAGTTCCTCACCGGTGTGCCCGAGCGCTCGTCCGATACCTGGGTGAACATCGAGCTGCAGGGCGTCCTGCTCGACCTCGACGACGAAGGAAAGGCCACGGCGATCACGCCCGTCCAGCGCGCCGCCCCGGAGCCGTCGGGTGAGTGACCGCCGAACCGGTGCCGAGGCCACACGCGCCACCCGCGAGCGCGCGACGGTCGTCGCCGTCGGCGACGGCACGGTGACGGTGCGCTGCAGCCCCACCGAGTCGTGCACGAGCTGTTCGAGCCTGCTCTGCTCGCCGAGGGAGCGCACCTACGACGCCGTCGTGGACGCCGACCGGGTCGGCTCGAAGCCGCCGGCGGCGGGCGAGGTGGTCGAGGTAGAAGTGCCCGACTCGCACGCGCTCGGGAGGGCGGCGCTGCTCTTCGCGCTGCCGCTCGTGCTCTTCGCAGTCGGCTACGTCCTGTTTGCGTTCACCGATTCGGAGACGCAGCGCGTCGCCGCGGGTTTCGTCGGGCTCGCCGTCGGGTTCGGGCTCGCGGTGCTCGTGAGCAGGTGGATTCCCGAGCCGCGCCCGCGGGTCGTCGCCGTCTACCGGGAACCGGAGCTCGAGCCGGTCAGCGTGTCCGGCCCGGATACGAGCTCGTAGCCGTAGACCTCGCAGAACGACTCCACGACCTCTGCCTTGACCCGCTCCATGTCCGGCTCGCGTCCCAGCTCCCGCTCGAGCGAGGTCACGCCCCTGTCGCGGATGCCGCAGGGGATGATCCAGTCGAAGTGCGAGAGGTCCGGCGCGACGTTGAACGCGAATCCGTGCATCGTGATCGCGCGGGTGACCGCGATTCCGATCGCCGTGATCTTCCGATCGCCCACCCAGACGCCGCGGTGCTCGTCGTCGCGGCCGGCGGCGATGCCGTAATGCCGGTCGAGGAGGCGGATGAAGACCTCCTCCATCCGTTCGATGAAGAGGCGCAGCTTGCGCTGGTGGTTGTAGAGGTTGATGATCGCGTAGCCGACGATCTGGCCCGGGCCGTGGTAAGTCGCCTCGCCGCCGCGGGTGATGCGGTGGATCGTCGCTCCGGCCTTCTCGAGCACCGGCAGCGGGGCGAGGATGTCCGAGTCTTCGGCCTTCCGTCCCATCGTGATGACCGGCGGGTGCTCGACGAGGATGAGCGTGTCGCCGATGCGTTCGTCGCGTCGCTCGTCGACGAGCCGGTACTGCAGGTCGAGCGCCTCGTCGTAGGCCATGCGTCCCACGTCGCGAACGGTCAGCGGGAGCGTCCCGGTGCTATCGCCCATCGGTCCCCTGACCCTGGTGTTCGTTCACCAGCCGCGTGATCGTCTCCGCCATCTCGGGCAGGGCGATCTGGTACTGCACGTGGCCCATCTCGTAGGCTACCTTGGGCATCCCGTAGACGACCGACGTCGACTCGTCCTGGCCGACGGTGAGCCCGCCCTTCTTCAGAATCGAGCCGATCTCGTTCGCCCCGTCCTTGCCCATGCCGGTCATGATGACGCCCAGCGCGCGCTTGCCGTAGTGCTCGGCGACCGACGCGAAGAGAACGTCCGCCGACGGGCGGTGTCCGTTTCGGTTGGCGTCCTGGTTCGTGTGGATTCGCGCGACGCCGCCGGAACGCGTGACGGTGACGTGATGGTCGCCGGGCGCGATGTAGATCGTGCCCGGGACGAGCTTCTCGTCGTCGCTCGCCTCCTTCACGTTCAGCGCGCACACCCGGTCGAGGCTCTTCGCGAACTCTGTGGTGAAGCCCGGAGGCATGTGCTGGACGACCACGATGGGGCAGGGCAGGTCGCCGGGGATGAGCGCGAAGACCTTGCGAAGCGCGTTCGGCCCGCCGGTCGAGATTCCCACCGCCACGATCTCGATCGGCCCCGCCTTCACCGGCGGACGCTCGACGACCGGCGGCACGGCCGGTTCGCGTCGCGCCTCCGGGCGCGCCGGCGCGGCCTTCGTGACCGGCCGTTCGGCCGGCTCGCCGTGCCGGATGCGGTATTCGGCGCCGAGCGACTTCACGAGCTCGAGCAGGTGGTCGGCTACCTTGTGGACGTCGGGGCTCACCGAGCCCGAAGGCTTGAGGATGAAGTCCGATGCGCCGAGCGCGAGCGCGTCCATGGTGATCTTCGCTCCGCGCGTTGCCACCGAGGAGAGCACGACGACCGGGATGTCGATCCCGCGCTTGCGCCGTTCCTGGAGGAACTCGATACCGTTCATCTCAGGCATCTCGAGGTCGAGGACGATCACCTCCGGCTTCAGCGACGCGATCTTCTGCAGCGCAAACCGGCCGTTCATCGCCTTGCCTACGAGGGTCGTCTCGGGATCGGAATCGATGATCCGACCGACGAGGCTGCGCATCATGGCCGAGTCGTCGACCACGAGAACGCCGTACGGGGCCGTACTCACGGGGCGATCTCCTTCCGGTAGATGCACGCCCAGTCGGTCCGCAGGAACTCGAAGCCGGTCTTCATCCCGAATAGCGATTCCGAGTGACCGATGAAGAGGAATGACTTCGGCCCCAGGGCCTCCCAGAAGCGGTCTACGACGGCCTTCTGCGCGGCCTCATCGAAATAGATGAGGACGTTGCGGCAGAAGACCACGTCCAGGTTGCGCAGCCCGCTGTCGTGCTTCAGGTTGTGGTAGTCGAAGCGGACCATCTTCCTGATCTCGTCCTTGACCCGATACCCACCGCTCTTCGCGTCGAAGTACTTCGTCAGGTACTTCTCAGGGATACCCTGCACCCGGTTCTCCGCGTAGAAGCCCTCCTGGCCGATCATCAGCGACTTCAGGCTGAGGTCGCTCGCCACGATTTCCGCAGTGAAACCAGGTGGCATGATTTCGCGCAGGATCATTGCGAACGTGTACGGCTCCTCGCCGGTCGAGCAGCCGGCGCTCCACAGACGGATGTTCGTCGACCCGGTGGCGCGCTTGATCTTCACGAGCTCGGGGACGACGTAGTATTCGAAGGTCTGGACGTGCGCGGTGTTGCGAAAAAACCGGGTCAGATTGGTCGTGACCGAATCGAGCAGCGCGCGCAGCTCCGATTCGTTTCCCCGGATCGAGCGGTAGTACTCGTCGACGGTAGCGACCGACGAGCTTCTCACGCGCTCCTTGAGCCGGCTCTCGAGGATCGACCGGTTCGTCGCCGAGAAATGGATGCCGCTTGCATCGTAGATGAGCGTTCTGAACTTTTCGAAGTAGTCATCGGAGAGAAACTCTGACATCCATGGATCCCGGTACCCGATTGTGAACCTCCAAACTATGACTTCGCTAGAAACCTGTCAACTGCGCCAAGTTTTTCTCACAGCGCGTGCTACACTCGATTACGGATGGGTGACGCTTGGACTGAGGTGACCATTCGCGGGGTCGTCATCGATCCGATGACCGGCGATCCCACGGTGCTCCTCGAAGACAACGACGAAACAGCCATCATTGCAGTCTGCGCCGACCCGTCGGTCGCGGGTGCGATCATCTCGGAGCTGGAGGGCCTGGAGCAGGAGCGCTCGCAGACGCTGCTCTATCGCTTCTTCGTGCGCCACAACGTCACCGTCGTGCGGCTCGAGCTCATGCACGGTCGCGACGGCGAGCTCGGCGCCTACCTCCGCTACGTCTACGAGGGCGACGACTACGGGATCGAGGTCCGACCGGTCGACGGCCTGCTGGTGGCCGCGCAGACGCACGCGCCGGTGGTCGCCGACGACGACCTGATCCACCGCGGCGCGACGTCGGCGGCGCCGCGCGTGATGGACGGCAGCGACCTGCTCATCCTCAGCCGTCGTTCGGCCGAATTGTGAGGCCGGCCGCAGCGTCCGGGCGTCGTCCCAGCATTGACAAAGCCCTCCCCGACGCGGATACTGAAATCCCATGAAGAAGTACATCTTCGTGACCGGCGGGGTGTGCTCCAGTCTGGGAAAGGGGATCGCGGCGGCTTCTCTGGGGAGCCTCATCGAGCTACGCGGTCTCCGCATCCGAATGGCGAAAATCGACCCCTATATCAACGTTGATGCGGGCACCATGAGTCCCTATCAGCACGGGGAAGTCTACGTCACGGACGACGGCGCAGAGACCGATCTGGACCTGGGCAACTACGCCCGGTTCACCGCTTCCCCGCTGAGCAGGGCAAACTCGATCACCACCGGCCAGGTCTACCAGGAAGTCATCCAGCGCGAGCGCGAGGGCCGCTACCTCGGTCGCACCGTTCAGGTCATCCCGCACATCACCGACCGCATCAAGCAGCGCATACTCGCGGTCGGCGAGCACCCCGAGGTCGACCTGACGATCGTGGAGGTCGGCGGGACGGTCGGCGACATCGAATCGGTCCCGTTCCTCGAAGCCGCGCGCCAGATGATCCACGAGCTCGGCCACGAGAACGTGCTCGTCGTCCACCTGACGCTGATCCCGGAGGTCGCCGGCTCGGAGCTCAAGACCAAGCCCACGCAGCACTCGGTCAAGGAGCTTCAGTCGATCGGCATCCAGCCGGACATCCTGCTCTGCCGCGCGCCGCGCGAGCTCGACGACGACATGCGCCGCAAGATCGCGCTCTTCACCAACGTGCCGTTCGAGGCGGTGATCAGCGCGTACGACGTCGAGTCGACGATCTACGAGATCCCGCTCATCTTCTCGCGCCAGGGTCTGGACGTGATCGCGCTCGAGCGGCTCTCGCTCGAGTACGAGGAGTGCGAGCTCGGCGAGTGGGAGCACGTCGTGGAGGTCTTTCGCCAGCGCGAGGGGCTCGTCCGCATCGCGGTCGTGGGCAAGTACATCGAGCTCAACGACTCCTACAAGAGCGTGGACGAGGCGCTCTACCACGGCGGGATCGCGAACGACCGTCGCGTGGAGCTCGTGAAGGTCGACAGCGAGATGCTCGAGAACCTGGAGACCGAGGAGGAGGTGGCGGACGCCCTGCGTGACGTCGACGGGATCCTCGTGCCGGGCGGGTTCGGAAGTCGCGGGATCGAGGGTATGGTGCGCGCCGCACGGTACGCGCGCGAGAACGGTGTGCCGTACTTCGGCATCTGCCTGGGGCTCCAGGTCATGGTGATCGAATACTCGCGGAACGTACTCGGGCTCGAGAAGGCGAACAGCACCGAGTTCGACCAGGAAGGCCCCCATCCGGTGGTGTCGCTGCTCGAGGAGCAGGTCGATGTGCGCAACTACGGCGGCACGATGCGCCTCGGAGCGAGCGATTCGCACCTGCTCGCCGGCAGCCGCATCCGCGAGATCTACGGCGAACCGGTGATCCAGGAACGCCACCGCCACCGTTACGAGGTCTCCAACCGCTACCGCCAGTCGCTCGAGGAGGCCGGGCTGCTCGTGACCGCCGTCACGCCCGACCACTCGCTCGTCGAGTCGGTGCAGTGGGACGACCACCCGTGGGGTGTGGGCGTGCAGTTCCACCCGGAGTTCAAGTCGAAGCCGACGAGCGCGCATCCGCTCTTCGCCGACTTCGTCCGTCAGAGCATCGCGCGCTCATCGGGGAGCGACGCTCGCGTGGAGGTCGAAGCCCGAGCATGAGCCGCCGCTCGGGTGCCGTCGCCCTGACCATCGTGGCCGGCCTGCTCGCCGCCCTCGGCGCGTGCAGCCTCGAGTACGAGCAGCCGCTCGCGACCGAGATCTCCGAGGACACGCCCGACACGATCCTCTTCTCGTTCACGCACACCGTCGTGCAGGACGGCTCGCCGCGCTTCGTCGTCGGCGCCGAGCGCGCCGAAACCTACGGCGAGCGGAAACTCCAGTACCTCTCGCTGGTGACCTTCACCGAGCTCGCCGCCGACGGTTCGCTCCTGACCGAGGGCACGGCGGACTACGCCGAGTATCAGACCGACACCGAGAACTTCGAGCTCTCGGGGAACCTCCGGTTCTACTCGGCCGAAGAGGACGCATGGCTCACCGCCGACGAGCTCTTCTGGGATAACGAGGCCAGGGTACTCACGAGCGAGCCCGCCGATCCGGTCCTCCTCGAGCGGGGCGACGGAACGGTCATCCGGGGTCGGGGCTTCGTCGCGGAGATGGGCCGCAGTATCATACGGTTCGAGGACGGCGTATCGGGGAGCCTTGTTGAAGACGACGAAGACGACGAGTAACAGCCGCATCGACCCACGCGCCTCAACGCGCGTTCCCCCCGCCGTCTGCGGGGGGCCACGCCGCCCGGGCCCGGCCGTGATTGTGCTCGCCGTGCTTCTGACCGTCGCGCCGGCTGGCGCCGCGCAGCAGACGCTGACCTTCTCCGCCGACCGCACGCAGAGCGTCTTCGCCGAGGGGCGCGAGCGCATCGAGCTTCGCGGCAACGCGCGCGTAGAGAGCGACGAGTTCCTCATCACCGCGGAGGAGATCGAGATCTTCGGCGAGGAGCAGCGCTACGTTCGCAGCACCGGCGGCGTCATCGTCTACGACAGCGAGAACGACATGTACCTCACGAGCGCCGAGTTCTTCCTCGACCGCGAGGGCAATTTCCTGCGCGCGAACGGCGAGGCCTACATGGAGGACCGTCCCAACGACCTCGTCGTGAAGGGCGGGACGATCCAGAACTGGGACGACCTTGACCTCACCGAGATCTCGGTGAACGTTCGCATCCTCGGCGAGGACTACACCGCGCGCAGCCAGTTCGCCCGCTACCGCCGCGAGTCGGAGACCCTCGAGCTCTCGGGCACACCGGAGATCTTCTGGAAGGGCGACGAATACCGCGCGACGCGTATCCGCATCGACCTCGCGAACGACGAGATCGACCTCGTGGGCGACGTGCGGGCCGTGGTCAGCCAGGAGCGCGAGGAGCCGGAGGAGGAAGAGGAGGAGGCCGATGGCGGAGCACCCGGCGACGACGCCGGCCCGACCGACGAGCCCGCCACGCAAGAGGGCGACGACGCGACCGAAACCGCACCGCCCGCCGACGAGGAGCCCGCGGCCGAGGAGCCCGCCGCCGA
>CAZICD010000034.1:8420-38794 GCA_964537725.1 uncultured Spirochaetaceae bacterium
CCGAAACCGCACCGCCCGCCGACGAGGAGCCCGCGGCCGAGGAGCCCGCCGCCGATGAGTGACCCCGTCCAGCTCGCCGTCACGAACCTCACCAAGAGCTACGGCCGCAAGCTCGTCGTGCGCGGCGTGAGCTTCCAGATGCACGAGGGCGAGATCGTCGGCTTCCTCGGACCCAACGGGGCGGGCAAGACGACCTGCTTCTACATGATCGTCGGCTTCATCAGGCCCAACAGCGGTCGCATCCTCCTGGGTGGCCGCGACATCACGCGCAAACCCATGTACAAGCGCGCCCGCCAGGGCATCTCCTACCTGCCGCAGGAGGCGAGCGTCTTCCGCAAACTCACCGTCGAGCAGAACGTCTGGGCCGTGCTCGAGACACGGAAGGACCTCAACCGCCGGCAGAAGCGCGAGATGCTCGACCGGTTACTCGAGGAGCTCGGCATCCAGAACAAACGCAAACAGCGCGCCTATACCCTCTCGGGCGGCGAACGGCGGCGCACCGAGATCGCCCGCTCGCTCGCAATCCAGCCGCGGTTCCTCCTGCTCGACGAGCCGTTCGCCGGCATCGACCCGATCGCCGTCTACGAGATCAAGCAGATCGTGGGCGAGCTCAGCGCGCGCGGAATCGGCGTGCTGATCACCGATCACAACGTTCGCGACACGCTCGAGATCACGAACCGGTCCTACATCATCAAGGACGGCGAGATCGTCGTCTCGGGGTCGCGCGAGGAGATCATGCAGAACCAGATGGCGCGCGAGGTCTACCTGGGCGAGAGCTTCTCCATCTGAGCGCCGCAGCCGTGTGGGCACCGGCACGTCCGGCGGCGCTGCGGCACCCGTCATCCGCCACCCATCGCCGCGGCGGCCTCTACACGAGCGCCGCGATCTCCTCGGGCAGCTCGCTTCTTATATCGTTGACCTCGCCTTCGGTGAGGTAGCGCTCGAGCTCGGCGAGCACCTTCGTGATCAGCTCGCTCGTGGGCGCGTTCCAGTCGAAGCGGGTTTCGCCCAGGTCTTCCTGATAGGACTCGACGCGGCGTGCAAAGTCCTCGGCCGACCGGATTCTGTCCACGTCCTCGCTGTAGCTCCACTGATCGACGTAGAGCCCCTTGAGGAACATGGGCAGCTGCGAGATGACGTGCATGTTCTCCGCGATCGAGATCCGGTCGCGCAGCGCGTGCATGACCGCCCGCAGCAGGATGCCCGCCTGGTCCTCCCGGTCCGGGTGTCCCAGATTGGCCGCCAATTTGTGCATGAATTCGTTGCCCTCGCGGGCGTAGTCGTCAAAGTTCAGTCCCATGGAATCCTCCCGTTGCCTTTGTCTGCCAGAGTACGACCGGACTACGCTTCGACCAATAGGCCGTCCGGTGTAACGCGGAGCGGTGGACCGTCGACGCGCCGGTTCTCTTCGGTCAGCGTCCGCGCGAGCCAGGCCGCCTCGTCGTCGCCGGCTCCTTCGAGCCGGAACCGCCGTCGTCGGAACGGGACGACCCGAAGCCGCGCCGGAGGCGTGCGCGCGGGATCGAGCGAGACGAGGTAGACCGCCGCGAGCTCCGGCCTGTAGCCTCCGTGGCCGCGAATCCCCTCGTAGTCGTTGATCAGGTCTCCGCACCCGTAGAGGATGAGCCGACCGCGGTAGACCTCCACCGGCCGCGGATGGTGCGACGAGTGGCCGTGGACGATGTCCGCGGCGCCTGCGTCTACGAGCGCGTGCGCGAACTCGCGCTTCTCCGCCTCGACGGCGTAGCCCCAGTTGCCGCCCCAGTGGAGCGACACGACTCGGGTCGCGTCCGGACCGTCGGCTTCGGTAGTGAGGCGTCGGATCTCTTCGACCGCGGCGCGGTCCAGCCGCTCGACGCGGTAGACGCCGCCGCGCTCGGACCCGGCGTTCCAGTCCGACGGGACGCCGGAGTCTCCTGCGCAGCACGAGAGCACGACGACGCTCGCCCCGCCGTGGACGCGGACCTCGGGGGCCTGCGCCTCCTCGGCCCGCAGGCCGGCGCCGCAGGCGGGCAGTTTCTCGTCGCGCAGCGTCGCCAGCGTTTCGCGCAGACCCGCCGTTCCGAAGTCGAGGACGTGATTGTTCGCGAGCGTGCAGAGGGCCCGCGGCGGCACCGCCGCGACCGCGGCGTTGGCGGGATGCGCGCGGTAGTGGATACCCTTCGCGGGGTCGAAGGTCGATTCGGTGGTCAGCGACGTCTCGAGGTTGACGACGGTCGCGTGCGGGTCGAAGGCGCGAAGCGTTTCGAGCGCGTCGCCCCAGACGTAGTCGGGGTCGACGTCGCGCGGGATGGGGCCGTTCGCCTCTTCGGCGAGGCCGATGTAGTCGCGCGCGTCCCGGACGGCGGGCTCGCGGAGTTCCGGGTCGACCGATCGCGGCATGATCTGATCGATGCCGCGCGCGATCATGACGTCGCCTGCGAGCGCGATGCGTGTCTCCATCAGTGCGCGCGGATCCACTCGGAGGCGAGGCGCGCGACCTCGTCGAGCGCGCCGGGTTCCTCGAAGAGGTGCGTCGCGCCCTCGACGACGCGCAGATCGACCTCGCCCGGGATGCGATCCCGGGCGTCGCGGTTGAGCGAGAGGACCTGCGGGTCGTTGCCACCGACGATGAGCATGCAGGGGGTGTGCAGGCGATCGAGCGCGTCGCCGGCCATGTCCGGTCGTCCGCCCCGGGAGACGACCGACCGTATCTCGTGGCCGCCGGCCACCGCCGCCCGGATCGCCGCGGCCGCCCCGGTGCTCGACCCGAACAGATGCAGCGCGAGCCCCGACAGCGTCCGCTCGTCGGCGATCCAGTCGAGCACGCCTTGCACGCGCGCGGTGAGGAGGTCGATGTCGAACCGCGTCTCGCGCGACCGGTCCTCGTCCTCGGTCAGCAGGTCGAAGAGCAGGCTCGCTACGCCGTCGGCCTCGAGTACCTCCGCGACGTGGTTGTTGCGCGGGCTGTGCCTGCTCGAGCCGGTGCCGTGGACGAAGACGGCGAGCCGGTCGCTGTGCTCCGGTACCCGGCGGTGCGCCTCGAGCGATACGTCCTTCAGATCGATGGTGATCATGTCTGCTCCTTCAGTTCGCGACAGCGCCGCGCGATGCCGCCCGCGTCGATACCCTGCTCTGCCATCAGCGTGCTCGACGGTCCGGAATGCGGCATCCCGGTGACGGCGAGACTGTGCACGGGGACGGTGCCGGAGACGGCTGCCGCCACCGCCTCGCCGAGGCCGCCCTCGGGGTAGTGGTCTTCGACGGTGAGGATCCACGGGACGGTCGAGGCCACCTTGCGCAGCGCCGCAGCGTCGATCGGCTTGATCGAGTAGGCGTCCATCACGCCGACCTCGATGCCCTCGCGCGCGAGCATGTCGGCCGCCGCGAGCGCTTCGCTCACCGTGATGCCGGCGGCGACGATCATGCACGAGTCGTCCGGCGAGCTGCGCAGGACCTTCGACCCGCCGATCGCAAAGGTCATCGAATTGTCGTAGATCACCGGGGTCTTGCCGCGGATCGTGCGGATGTAGGATATCCCGTCGAACCCGTTGCACGCGGCGGTGAGCTTCGCCGCGGCGACGGCGTCGGCCGGCGAGACGACGACGCTTCCGAAGAGCGAGCGCATCATGGCCTCGTCCTCGAGCCCCATCTGCGAGGGACCGTCCTCGCCGATGGATACTCCGGTGTGCGAGCCCGCTACGGTCATCCGCGCGCGCGAGTAGGAGGCCATCCGGAACTGATCGTGCGCGCGCGTGAGGAAGGCGGCGAAGCTCGCGACGTGGACCCGGAAGCCGCGCGCCTGCAGCCCTGCGGCCATCGCGACCATGTTCTGCTCGGCGATGTACCCTTCAATGGCGCGGGCGGGGACCTCACCGAAGAAGAACTTCGTCCGGCTCGAGCCCTTCACGTCGCCGTCGAGCACGACGATGCGGCGGTCCTTCTTCCCGATCTTCGCGAGCGCCTCGCCGTAGGCGGTCCGCGTCGCGACCTCCTCGCCGCGCTCGTAGCCGGTTTCGACCCGTACGACCGCCTCGTCGAACGACGGCATGGGGGAGAGCCGAACGCGGTTCTTCGGCGTGTGGTCGATCTCCTTGAGCCGGGGCTCGATCTGCTGCCTCGCCTGTTCCAGCTCGTCCTCGCTCACCGCCTTGCCGTGTCGGTCGGTCGCGTCCTCGAGAAAGTCGACGCCCTTGCCTTTGACCGTTCTGGCGACGACGACGCTCGGTCGGTCCTCGTAGCGCGCCGCTTCGAGCGCGTCGGAGAGCTCCTGCGTCGAGTGGCCGTCGACCGTCTGCGTGTGCCACCCGAAGGCGCGGAAGCGCGTCGCGTACGCCTCGGTGTCCCACTCGTAGACCGTGGGCGCGCTCTGCCCCAGGCGGTTCACGTCTACGATCGCGACGACGTTGCCCATGCCCATGTGCGGTGCGAGGTTGATCGCCTCCCACACGTTCCCCTCTGCCATCTCTCCGTCGCCGAGCAGGACGAAGACGCGTCCGTCGTCGTATCCGTCGAGCCGCATCGCGTGCGCGAGCCCCATGCCCGCCGACAGACCCTGCCCGAGCGAGCCGGTCGCGATGCGGACGCCCGGGACGCGGGGGACCGGGTGGCCCTCGAGCGGGCTCGCCGCCTCGCGCAGGCTCATCGGATCCATGTCGTCGATCATGCCCGCGAGGTGCATCGCCGCGTAGAGCCCCGGTGCGCCGTGACCCTTGGAGATCACGAAGTCGTCCCCCTCGAGCGATTCCGGATGGTGCGGATCGTAGCGCATCTGATCGAAGTAGAGGACGCTCAGAATCTCCGCCGACGACATCGCGGTCGTCGGGTGGCCCGATCCGGCCTTCGTCGTCATCTCCAGCGCGAGCAGTCGAATGCGCTCGGCCCTGTCCTGCAGGTATTCGTGTCGTGTGTCCATACGTGCCCCCCGGTCGTCTCTCTACAAGAGATACCGTGAGCCCGAACGCTCTGCGATACACCGGATGGGTGAGGGTCGTGGACATTTGCCCCGCGCGATGCTACTACTTCCCCTCGAACCAGGGGGAACCATGCCGGGATTTCGCGGAGGCACCGAGCCACTCATTCTCGTGACGAACGACGACGGGATCGAATCGCCGGGGCTCGTGGCGGCGGTTCGCGCGGTCACTGGTCTCGGCGAGGTCGTCGTGGTCGCCCCCACCTCGCAGCAGACCTCGCGCGGCCGCAGCATGATCGGCGACTTCAGCGACGTCCTGCACGAGACCGTAGTGGAGGGCGCGCGCGCCTACCACATCAACGCCTCACCCGCGCTCGCGGTGCAGCACGCGATGAACACGATCTTCGAACGACGGTGGCCCGACCTCCTCGTCTCCGGGGTCAACTACGGAGAGAACCTGGGGCTCGATATCACGATCTCCGGCACCGTGGGCGCGGCGTTCCAGGCGGCCGCGTACGCGATCCCGGCGATTGCCGCGTCGCAGCAGGTCGACATCGCGCACCATTACGAGTACGGCGAGGTGGACTGGGAGGGCTCCACCCGGGTGGTGCGCGGCTACGCTTCGCGGCTGATCGACGCGCTCGCCTCGCTGCCGCCGGCACCCGCGCTCGCCGGTCGCGACCGGCTCCACGAGCCGCGGCCCTTTCCCTTCGACGTACTGAAGATCGATGTGCCCTTCTCCTGCCCACCGGGGACGCCCGAGCGGCTCTCCCGTCTCGCTCGCCGCCACTACTTCGTCTACCGGATCGACGATCCGACCGACGTCAGCCCCATCGGGGCCGGAAGCACGCGCGTCGACGCGCACCCCGGTCTGATCCGCGCCGGTGACGACATCCATACCGTCGCGCACGAGCACGCAGTCGCGGTGACGCCGCTCTCGGTCGACTTCACCGCGCCGCTCGAGGAGAGCGGGAGGATTCTTGGACTGCTGCCGACCGAAACCAGTTGACACTGTCAGGATTCGGGCCCATAGTAATGTTGAACCATATCAACACATAGACGGCCATGCTGAGCAAGAAGAGCAGTTACTACGCATCGCAGATCCTTCAACTCCTGTTCGCCCGAGCGGGCATCAGTCGTGCCGAGGTCGCCGAGATCCTGGGGATCGACAAGGCCGTCGTCACGAACGTCGTCAGCTACCTGATGGAGATGGGGTACGTCGAGGAGGGGACCGACGGCGGAGGAAAGCACAGCGGGCGGCGGCGGATCCCGCTCCACCTCAGCGAATCCTCGGGCTGCATCCTCGGACTCGAGGTCCAGCCGGAGTTCGTCAGCATCAGCGCGCTCAGCCCGTCCGGTCGGATCATCCTCTCGAAACTGGAGACGAGGCCCGAGCCGGAGGGTGACCTCGTCCCGGCGATCGAGACCGCCGTTCGAGGCGTGCTGCCGGACCTCGAGAACCGCGGCCTGCGGCTGCTCGGGATCGGCGCCGGGCTCAGCGGTATCGTGGACCCGGTCCGTGGCGTCCTCAGCTACAGCATGATGCTCGGCGCGGAGCACGGTGAGATCGAGGTCGCCGCGCCGCTTCGCGAGGCGTTCGGCGTGCCCGTATTTGTCGATAACGACGCGAATTGCTGCTGTTACGGGGCGCTCGTCTACCCCGAGCACCCGCGCTGCAACGACTTTCTCTACGTCTTCGGCGAGTTCGAGGACGACACCGCGTACTCGGACAGCTACCGACGGATCAGCATCGGCCTGGGCCTCGTGCTCGGGGGACGGGTGCACTACGGCGCGCGCAACGCGAGCGGTGAGTTCCGCAGCGGGTCGGCGGTCGCGGGGGTGCCTGGTCAGTTCAGTCGCCATTCGCAGGAAGAGTACTACGCGATCAAGTCGGACCCGGACCTGCTGGTGGAGTTCATCGGCGAGGTGGCGCAGAACGTGGCGTTCCTGGCGAACATCCTCGACCTCAGCGCCGTCTACTTCGGTGGCGGCATCGAGGTCTATCAGACGCTGATGCGTCCAGCGCTCGAGCACGCCGTGGAGGTCAACTGGACCTACAGCGGCCGGCTGCCGCGCTCGGTAGCGGCCTACTTCGCCAACGCGGGAGACAAGCCGGTCGCCCGCGGGGCCGCGGCGATCGTTCTGCAGCACATCTTCTCCGGCCCCGACTACGACGGGTTCGGTCCGGTTGGCCTGGAGCTCCTCCAGCACGGCGTGCCGGTCGCCTGAAGCCCCGACAGACCACCTTTTTGTTGAAAGTGACCAACAAAAAACATTGACAGATCCCTGGTGTGGGTCTACGATTGAATCAAATCATCACAAGGAGGATCGGGGTGAAGAGAATCACACTGATGTCCATCATCCTGCTGCTCGTCTGCGGACTCGCATTCGCGAGCGGCGGACAGGAACAGGGCCCGACGGAGATGGAGGAGGCCACGGTCAATACCGAGGGCGAATCCCCCATGATCTCCGATCGCGTCGACGCGGGCGAGCTCCCGCCGCTCGAGGAGCGTCTGCCCGAGAACCCGCGCGTGGTCACACCGTTCAAGCAGGTTGGCACCTACGGGGGCGAGCTGCGGTTCGGCTTCCAGGGCACGAGCCCGGCGTGGGGCGGTCTACTCTACATCGCCGGCTGGGAGAACCTTACGAGCTGGACGCCCGACTTCAGCGGCGTCGTACCCAACCTCGTCGAGCGCTACGAGGCGAACGACGACGCGAGCGAGTACACCTTCTACATGCGCGAGGGCATGAAGTGGTCGGACGGCGAGGATTTCAACGCCGACGACATCATGTTCTACATCGACGACTTCCTCTTCAACGAGGAGCTCTCACCGGCAGGCCCGGCCGCGGACTGGATCCCCGGCAACATGCGCGACGGCTTCGAGGCGCAGAAGATCGACGACTACACCTTCCGGCTCATCTTCCCGGAGTCGTACGGGACGCTGCCGTACAAGCTCGCCATGTGGGAAGGCCGCCAGTTCGCGATGTTCCCGGAGCACTATCTCAAGCAGTTCCACGCCGACTACAACGAGAACGTCGACGAGCTCGTCGCCGAGGCGGACGGTGTGGAGGACTGGGTCGGACTCTTCTTCCTCCGGGGACCGGACACGTGGGGCAACCCCGACCGCTGGTTCGAGTACACGGAGATGCCGTCGCTGGGCCCGTGGGTCACGACGCAGCCGCTCGACACCGGCTCCACGATCACGCTCGAGCGCAACCCGTACTACTGGAAGGTCGACAACGCCGGCAACCAGCTTCCCTACATCGACACGGTTCGCGGGACCTCGTACCAGGACTTCGAGGCGCGCACGCTCGCGATGCTGAACGGTGACCTGGACGTGATCAAGGATCCGGGTGCGGAGAACCGCAAGCTCTACTTCGACGCGCGCAACTCCGGTAAGCCCATCTTCATCAACACGGTTCTGCCCGACGGCGGAAACGGTCTCAACTTCTACTTCAACTGGACCGTCAAGGACGAGGTCAAGCGCGAGGTCTTCAGCAACAAGGACTTCCGCATCGGCGTCTCGCACGCGATCAACCGCGAGGAGCTCATCGAGCTCTTCAACGACGGGCAGGGCTGGCCCGCTCAGGCATCCCCGCTCCCCGACTCGCCGCTGTACAACGAGCAGCTCTCCACGCAGTACACCGAGTTCGACCTGGACCTGGCGAACGAGCACCTCGACAGGGCGCTCCCCGAGAAGGACGCCGAAGGCTATCGCCTTGGGCCCGACGGCGAGCGGTTCAGCTTCGTGCTGATCGCGGTGAACGACTGGTCGTGGGCGCCGAACAATCCGCAGCGCGGCGAGGTCCTCGTGGACTACATGCAGCAGGTCGGGCTGGACGCGAAGCTGAACGCGATGCCGAGCGAGCAGTTCGACGACCTGCGCCTTGCGAACGACTTCGACGCGGCGATCAGCACGGGCGAGGGCGGCGCCGGGCTCACCGGCCTGCTCGACGCGCGCAACTACGTTCCCATGGATCAGTTCGGCTTCTTCGGCAACGCGTGGTCGCTCTGGCGGCTGCAGGACCCGGAGGCCACCGGCGAGCAGGAGCCGCCTCAGTGGGTGAAGGACGCCAGGCTGAAGTACGACCAGGCGCTCGCGCGGCCCACGCAGGAGCAGCAGATCGCGCAGATGCGCGAAGTCATCGCCGAGGCGGCCGACCGGTTCTACGGCATCGGTTCCTACCAGGGCGGTGACAGCTACTACCCGTTCCACTCGCGGGTCGGCAACGTCGCCGACGAGTGGTACGGCGGCTGGATCGAGGGTGTGCAGAAGATCCTCTATCCCGAGCAGTGGTACCTCGAAGAATAGACTCTCATCCTCCGGCGGCGCATGCCGCCGGAGGCCTTTCAGGATACCGACTATGTGGAACTACCTGCTGCGACGCTTCCTGACGATGATCCTGACGGTCTGGGTCATCTCGGTGATCGTCTTCATCGTGATCCAGCTCCCTCCCGGGGACTACGTCTCCAACATCGTCAACCAGATCATCGCGCAGAGCGGTGGTCAGGTGGACCCGAGAGTGGTCGACCAGCTCCGCGAGATCTACGGTCTCGATCAGCCTCCGGTGATGCAGTACCTGCGCTGGCTCCGCAACATCGTCACCCAGGGCAAGTTCGGCTACTCGTTCCTCTACGAGCGGGACGCGATCGAGATCATCGCCGAGCGGCTGCCCATGACCTTCGTGCTCTCCTTTTCCGCGTTCATGTTTGTCTGGATCGTCTCGCTGCCGGCGGGAGTCTACTCGGCGGTGAAGAAGTACACCGTGGGCGACTATATCGTGAACTTCGTCGGTTTCATCGGTCTCGCGACGCCGAACTTCCTGCTCGCGCTGCTTTTTCTCTACATCGCGTACCGCTACTTCGGTATCGCCGCCGTCGGGCTCTTCTCGCAGGAGTTCGCCGACGCGCCGTGGTCTATCGCGAAGCTGTGGGATCTCATCAAGCATCTCATCGTGCCGATGATCGTCATCGGGACCGCCGGCACCGCCGGGCTGATCCGCACCCTGCGTGCGAATCTGCTCGACGAGCTGAACAAGCCGTACGTGGACACCGCGCGCGCGAAGGGACTCAAGGAGGGCAAGCTCCTCTGGAAGTATCCCGTGCGCCACGCGCTCAATCCGTTCATCAGCACGCTCGGATGGGCGCTTCCGGGGCTCATCTCGGGAGAGGTGATCGTGTCGATCGTCCTCAACCTCCCGACCTCCGGGCCCATCCTCTACAACGCGCTCGCGTCGCAGGACATGTACCTCGCTGCGGGGTTCCTCCTGCTGCTGAGCGCGCTGACGGTAATCGGAACCTTCATATCGGACATCCTGCTCTCCTGGCTCGACCCCAGGATCAGGTTTCAGTAGGAGTGGTGATGACACCCGACGAACGATCTGCGCAGCCGTCGCAGGCACCGCAGCCACCCCACGCGGGCCCGCCCGAGGAGAACCTCAGCGTCGAGGTCGCCTCGCAGTGGCGACTCATGTGGTGGAAGTTCCGCAAGCACAAGCTCGCGATGGTGAGTCTCGTCATCGTCGCGTTGCTGTATACGATGGTCATCTTCGCCGAACCGATCGCGCCGCGCGTGCCGACGAAGTTCGACTCGGGCTACGTCACGGTGCCGCCGCAGCGAATCAGGCTCTTCCACGACGGAAACCTCATGCTGCACACTTACGGCTACAGCTCCGTGCGCGACCCGGAAACGAGGGCGCGGGTCTGGACGATCGATACCGAGACGATCGTGCCGGTGGGATTCTTCGTGCGTGGGCAGGAGTACAAGCTCTGGGGGCTCATCCCCATGGACGTACATCTGATCGGGCCGAAGAACGTTGAAGATCCGTTCTATCTGCTCGGGTCGGACCTGCTCGGACGCGACGTGCTCAGTCGCATCATCTACAGCGCGCGCGTCTCGCTGACCGTCGGGCTGGTGGGTATCGCGCTCACCTTCCTCATCGGCGTCATCGTCGGTGGCGTCTCAGGGCTCATCGGCGGGAGGCTCGACAACGTGATCCAGCGGACGATCGAGATCGTCATCTCCATCCCCCAGCTGCCGTTCTGGCTGGCGCTCGCGGCGATGGTGCCGGTGGAGTGGACGCCGCTGCAGACCTATTTCATGATCACGATCATTCTCTCGCTGCTGAGCTGGACCGGGCTCGCGCGCGTGGTGCGCAGCAAGTTCCTCTCGCTGCGCGACGAGGACTTCGTGCTCGCGGCGAAGCTCGACGGGGTGCGCAACGCGCGGCTCATCTCCCGGCACATGCTGCCCTCTTTCCTGAGCCACCTGATCGCCTCGGTGACGCTTGCGGTACCCGGGGTGATCATCGGGGAGACGGCGCTGAGCTTCCTCGGTCTGGGGCTGCGACCGCCCATCGTGAGCTGGGGCGTGATGCTTCAGGACTCGCAGCGGATCGTCGCAATCGCCGACCACCCGTGGCTGCTCACGCCGGCGATCGCCGTCTTCATCACCGTGCTCGCGCTCAACTTCCTCGGCGACGGTCTGCGCGACGCGGCCGACCCCTACGCAACGTGAGGTACCCGTGACGAACGAACCACTGCTGAAGGTCGAGGATCTCGCGGTTCACTTCTTCACCGACGAGGGAGTCGTGCGCGCGGTCGACGGCATCGATCTCACGATGGAACGCGGCAGAACGCTCTGCCTCGTCGGCGAAAGCGGCTGCGGCAAGAGCGTGGCCTGCCGTACCTTCCTCAACATCGTCCGCAGCCCCGGTCGCATCGTGGGCGGTCGTATCCTCTATCACGGAAGCGGCGAGGCGGTGGACATCGCCGCCCTCGACCCGCGCGGAGAGCAGATTCGGCGTATCCGGGGCAAAGACATCGCGATGATCTTTCAGGAGCCCATGACGTCGCTGTCGATGATGCACACCGTGGGCGACCAGCTCGTGGAGGCGCTGCGCATCCACGAGGACCTCGACGAGGAGGACGCGCGCCGGCGCGTGATGGACATGCTCGGTCGCGTCGGGCTCCCGAAGCCCGACCGCACGATCGACGAGTATCCCTTCCGCCTCAGCGGCGGCATGCGTCAGCGCGTCATGATCGCGATGGCGCTGCTCTGCGACCCGAGCCTGCTGGTCGCCGACGAGCCGACGACGGCGCTCGACGTGACGACGCAGGCGCAGATCATCGACCTCATCCGCGACCTGCAGCAGCAGTTCAACATGGCCGTGCTCTACATTACGCACGACCTGGGCGTCGTCGCCGAGGTGGCCGACGACGTCGCGGTCATGTACCTGGGGAAGATCGTCGAGTACGGCTCGGTGGACACGATCTTCCACGATCCGAAGCATCCCTATACCCGGGCGCTCCTTCGCTCGATTCCGCGCATCGAGCGGACTCGGACCGAGCTCGCCCCCATCCACGGCATGGTCCCCAACCCCTTCCGCCGCCCCGGCGGCTGCCCCTTCCACCCGCGCTGCGACTCCGCCATGGATCGGTGCCGCCACGAGGTCCCGGCGAGTACCTCGCTCGACGAGACCCACCGCGTCCGTTGTCTGCTCTACGAGGAGGAACGATGAGCACCGCTGCGACGACCGCGAACGCCGACGAGCGTCGCGTGGCCCGGCTCGAGCACGACGACAGCCTGCTCGAGCTGCACGACCTTTCCAAGCACTTCCCCATCGTCCGCGGGATCTTCTCCTCGATTCGCGGCCTGAACCGTGCCGTGGACGAGGTGAGCTTCACCGTCCGAGCGGGCGAGACGGTCGGGCTCGTCGGCGAGAGCGGGTGCGGCAAGACGACCGTGGGACGCTGCATCGTGCGCGCCTACGAGACGACCGCCGGCGAGATCGTCTACCGGCGCTCGGACGGGGACGCGGTGGACCTCGCTCCCATGAGCGTCGACGAGATCCGTCCCTACCGCCGCGAGATCCGGATGATCTTCCAGGATCCCTACTCGTCGCTCAACCCCCGGATGACGGTGTTCGAGGGCATCAGCGAGGTCCTGCGGGTGAACCGGATCTGCCCTCCTCGCGAGATGCGCGACCGTGTGCAGGACCTGCTCGAGCGCGTTGGCCTGCGTCCGGAGTACATGCAGCGCTATCCTCACGCGTTCAGCGGCGGCGAGCGGCAGCGGATCGTCATCGCGCGGGCGCTCGTCACGAACCCCAGGCTCGTCGTCTGCGACGAGGCGGTCTCCGCGCTCGACGTGTCCATCCGCGGCCAGATCCTCAATCTGCTCGAGGAGCTGCAGGAGGAGCTCGACCTGACCTACCTCTTCATCTCGCACGACCTGAGCGTGATCCGGCACATCTGCGACCGGATCGTCGTGATGTACGTAGGCAAAGTCGTGGAGATCGCCGATTCGCTCGACCTCTATACGTCGCCCGCACATCCCTACACGGAAGCCCTGATGGCGGCCGTGCCGGTCTCCGATCCCCGATTGCGCGACCGACGCGGCAGGCTGCGGCTGAAGGGCGAAGTCGCCGACTCGTCGAACCCGCCGAGCGGCTGCTACTTCCACCCGCGATGCCCGTACGCGCAGGAGCGGTGCCGGATTGAGACCCCGCCGCTGCGCGAGATCGAGGCCGGCCGCCACGTCGCCTGCCACTTCTCGGAATCGCTGACGCTCCGCGGCGTGCTCGGTCGGCCCTCCTCGGTAGGATAAGCGGCCGGGAAACGGTACACTGTGAGCATGAGTCTCTCGCCGAAGCTCGAGGAGATCAGCCCGGACGTGCTCGCGATGCGCACGCCGTGGCTCCCGCGCCTGCTCTGGGGTCTCGTGCTCGCGCTCATGGTCGGCGTCATGGTGATCGACCGGCAGCTCAGCGTGATCCCTGCGATCATCGGCGCGATCTCGCTCGTCGCCGCGCTGTTCACCGAGGAGTGGTACTTCGACGCGACCAACGGCGAGGTCAGGCGCGTCACGGGCCTGCTGCCGGTCGTGCGGACACGACAGCATCCGGTCGAGGACATCGACCGGGTGCAGGTGGAGACCGCGCAGCGCGGCCGGTCCAGGTCGCCGTTCCGTCGGCTCACGCTCGTCAGGCGCGACGGGAAGGGCCTCGTGGTCGACATGGGGCGTGGCGAAGGCACCGAGCTCGAGGACTACGCGCGTGCGATCTCCGAGCACCTCGAGATCGAGCTGCGGCTCGATTGAGGCGCCGGGCGGGGCGGTCTGCGCCGCGTCCCCGCGGCCGACGCACATCGGTTCTCCCATCCCCAACGTTGACAAAGCATCTGGCGCGGTCCAATAATTGAAGATGGAGGTTTGATTGCAGTACCAGCGTCCTGCTCTGGTTCAGGGACAGCAGCTCAAGATGAATCCCCAGCTGTTCCAGAGCATTCAGCTCATGGCCCTTCCGGTCCAGGAGCTGAAGTTCCGCATCGAGGAAGAGCTGCAGGCAAACCCGGCGCTCGAAGTCGTCGAAGACAACTCGACGGTGTCGATCGACGAGACCGAATCGAACGGGCAGACCGAGGAGTACGACTACTTCGAGGACAGCTCGGATCCCGGCTACACGCAGAGCGGCTACGACGAGGAAGCGACCGAGAACAAGCACCGCTTCATGGAGGGCGCGCTCTCCAAACCCGAATCGCTCCACGAGCATCTGCTCTGGCAGCTCCGGCTCCAGCCCATCAACGACGACGAGTTCCACGTCGGCGAGATTCTCATCCTCAACCTGGACGATAACGGTTTCCACGACGAGCCGGTCGAGTCGCTCTTCGAAGACACCGAGCGCGAGCGGGTGGAGAAGCTCATCGGCATGATCCGGACCTTCGAGCCGGTAGGCACCTGCGTCGCCGACTACCGCGAATCGCTCCTCGTCCAGGCGGGGCTCGACGAGTCGCGTCCGGAATCGGTCGACGCGATCCTCGAGCACCACCTCGAGCTGCTCGAGCGCGGCAAGTACGAGGAGATTGCGAAGAAGCTGAAGGTCTCGGTGGACGACGTCCAGGAAGCGCTCGAGTACATCAAGGGGCTCACGCCCTTCCCGGGCAGGCTCTTTTCGTCCGACAAGCCGACCTACGTCGTGCCCGACGTCATGGTCGTCATGCGCGAGGGCCAGTTCGTGCTCATCATGAACGACGAGGAGATTCCCGTGCTCGGCGTGAGCGACTCCTTCTCGGACATGGCGAACGCGGACGCCGCACGGGACGTGAAGCGATTCGTCAAGTCGAAGGTGAAGGACGCGCGCTGGTTCATCCACTCGATCCGGCAGCGCAACGAGACGCTGTTGAAGACCTCGCGCGCGATCGTCGAGTTCCAGCGCGACTTCTTCCTCAACGGCCCGAAGGCGCTCGTGCCGCTCACGCTGAAGGACATCGCCGGGGAGGTGGGCGTCCACGAGGCGACCATCTCGCGGATCACGAACGGGAAGTACATCCAGACCGAGTGGGGTATCTTCGAGCTGAAGTACTTCTTCACGAACTCGATTTCCGGGGCCGGCTCGAGCGGATCGCGCTTCTCCAAGGAGGGCGTGAAACAGGTCATCAAGGAGATCCTCGAAGAGGAAACCGGCGACCGCCACCTCTCGGACCAGGGCATCGCGGACCTCCTCGAGAAACGGGGGATCAAGCTCGCTCGAAGGACGGTTGCCAAATACCGGAAGGAACTCGATATTTCATCCTCGTACAAGAGATAGGAGGGGCCATGGAGCTCGACATCAAGGGTGTTCACCTCGACGTCAAGGACGAGACGAAGGACTTCATTGCGGAGAAGCTCGAGAAGCTTGATTTTGCCAGCGACTACATCGTCGCGCTCGACTTCACGCTGACGAAGGACAACCCGGACTACGAGGCCGAGGTGAAGCTCCACCTCAAGTGGGGTCACCAGTCTGTGATCAAGGTCCACAGCTACGACCTCCACGAGGGGATCAACACCCTGATCGACAAGCTCGACCACAAGGTCCGAAAGGAACACGAGAAGATCACGGACCACAAGGCGCCGTGACCGCGGGATTCTCATGAAGGCATTCACCGTTCTCGATCTGCTCAGCATGGATCTCAAGGAGCACAACGCGCTCGAGTTGCGCTGTATCGGCGGGCGTCCCGGGCTCACACGAGAGATCCATCTGCCCGATCTGAACCGGCCCGGACTCGCGCTGAGCGGCTTCTACGACAAGTTCGGTTTCGACCGGATCCAGATCTTCGGCCGCGGCGAGACCTCCTACCTGAACAAGCTCGAGGCCGAAGGCAAGACGGACACGGTCGAACAGCTCTTCGAGCGCGACATTCCCTGCGCGGTGTTCACGCACGGCCTCGAACCGACCGAGGACTTCCGGCGCATCGCCGAGGGAAGCGGCTGCCCCATCCTGCAGACCGATCTCCCGTCGAGCGAGTTCTCGTCGCGGCTCATCCGGGCGCTCTCGAACGTCTTCGCGCCGCACGAGACGATCCATGGCGTGCTCGTGGAGGTCTTCGGGATCGGGGTGCTCATCCTCGGTGACAGCGGCGTCGGCAAGAGCGAGGCCGCGCTCGAGCTGATCGAACGCGGACATCGGCTCGTCGCCGACGACGCGGTCGACATCCGCTGCGTCGCGGGAAACATCCTGCTCGGCGCGGGCGCGAACCAGGCGCTCGGCCATCACATGGAGATCCGCGGGCTCGGGATCATCAACATCACCCACCTCTTCGGCGTCGGCGCGATCCGCGACAGCAAGCAGATTCAGATGATCGTCGAGCTCGAGCTCTGGGACTCCAACAAGCAGTACGATCGCATCGGGGCGGAGGAGCGTACGCGGGACATCCTGGGCGTGCAGGTCCCCTACCTGCAGGTCCCGGTGAAGCCGGGCCGCAACGTGCCCATCATCATCGAAACGGCCGCCATGAACGAGCGGCTGAAGAAGATGGGCTACTTCTCGGCGAAGGAGTTCAACCAGAGCGTGCTAAAATGGCTGGAAAGTGAGCACGCACGCAACGCATACTTCCAGAACAGGGATATCTTTCATACCGATGCACACCGCGAAGACGAACAGGACGAAGCATGATTGAGCGCGAAGTGAAGGTATCCAATCGGGCGGGCATCCATGCCCGGCCCGCCGCGATGATAGTACAGACGGCCAGCCGGTATGACTCGAAAATCATGCTCGGCAAGGACAACGAAGAGATCAACGCCAAGTCGATCATGGGGATCATCACGCTCGGCGCAGGCTACGATACGGTCCTCACGTTGCGGGTCGAAGGCTCGGACGAGCAGGAGGCCGCCGATGCGCTTGCTACGCTCTTCGAGAACCGTTTCCAGGAAGAGCCCGCGTAGACTCCTGCTCTTCTTCGTGATCGCAGCGCTCCTCGCGCCGGTCTCCGCGACGGCGCAGGTGGACCACACGATGGCGGTCGGCGTCACGCCCGAGCATCTGGCCGTCTCGGTCGATGTGTCGGGGGCCGACGCGGCGATGCTCTTCGCGAACGTCAACGACGGGCTCACCGCACGCCTCGAGTTCATCATTCGGGTGCTCGAGGCGCGCCACGGTGTGATGTCCGTGTTCGGTTCGCGCATGCTTCGCGAGTTCCGCGTCATCTACGAGACCCGCTACGACCCGTTTCGCCGCCGCTACACCGTGACGACGCAGGACGGCGGCTTCTACACCTTCGGCGAGCGAGCGCGCCTGCTCGACTTCTTCTTCACCCTCCCGGGATACCGCATCCCGTGGTCGGCGCTGGGGCTCGGCGACCCGGCGCCGGACGCCGAGCTCGTCGTGGAGACCCGGGTCGTCTACGAACCCATCGTCTTCGCGTCCGGCCTCAGCATTCTCTCCGGCCTCGTGTCCGACACGCGCCGTCAGAGCCCGTGGCGCGTCGAGCAAGTTCGGGGGGGACCGTGAACACGAGACGCGAGGCCGGGGCGTCGCTGACCGGCCTGCTCAGCCTGATCGTGCTCTATCTCGTCCTCATCGTGCTCGTTCTCGTGTTCGCCGGCCAGGTTCTCAACGACCTCTCGTTCACGGCGAACCCGACGACGGTCTTCGTCCTCGTCCTCGCTACGCTCTTCCCCCTCCTGCTCCTCGCGCTGCTCGTCTTCAACCTCGTGCGGCTGCTGCGCGACCGCGCGCACGGGCGGCCGGGCGCTCATCTCAAGTCGCGTCTGCTCGTCTTCTTTCTGGTGATCGTCCTGCTCGCGAGCGTACCGCAGGGCATCCTGTCGGTGAGTTTCATCCGCACCGCCATCCGGGCGTGGTTCAGCGAGGACACCGGAGCCGCGATCCGGGGCGGTCAGGACATCGCGCTCTCGTTCTTCAGCGAGCTCGAGCGCGATCTCAGCGCCTTCGCGAACAGCCCCTACACGCCGAGCGTGCTCGACGGCGTCGAGCGCCGGCCGGCACGCGTGTGGGAGCGGGTGCGCGGGCTCAACCCCATGCTCGACTCCTTCCAGGTCTTCTCCCCCGACTTCGAGGAGCTCTACGCGGGCGGGCGCCCCGACATGCACCTCGCGCCGCTCCAGGCGGCGGCCGCCCGCGAGGGACAGGTCGCCCGGGAGAGCATCGCAGGAACGAGCTTCCTGCGCCTGAGGATGAGCTACGCGGCGCCGGCGCGAGGCGAATCGCTGCTCGAGGACTCGGTGCCCGGCGAACGAGGGGTGCCGCTCGCCTACACGATCATCATCGGCGCGAGTCTTCCCGAAGGCTTCGACGAAGCGGCCGGCCGGCTCACCGAGGCGCTCGCGTTCTTCATCCAGCTCGACCGCTTCCAGGACAATTTCGTCACGGCGATCGGGCTGTTCTACGGCTTCTTCTCGGTGCCGCTGATCCTGCTCGGTCTCCTCGTGAGCTTCCTGCTGAGCGAGGAGATCATGCGGCCCATCGTGAGCCTCGAGGAGGCCACCCGGCGCGTCGCCGAGGGCGACTTCTCCACGCGGATCCTCGCGCGCCGGGGCGACGAGCTGTCGATGCTGGTGAACTCGTTCAACCGCATGGTCGGCGAGCTCGCGCGCACGCGCGAGAAGATCATCCAGACCGAGAAGATCGCCGCGTGGCAGGAGATCGCGCAGCGGCTCGCGCACGAGGTCAAGAATCCGCTCACCCCCATCCGCCTCGCCGCCGAGCGCAGCCTGCGCAAGTACCGCTCCGGCAGCGACGACTTCGAGTCGGTCCTCACGACGAGCGTCCACTCGATCGTGAGCGAGGTCGACAACCTGAGCGCGCTGCTGTCGGAGTTCCGCGAGTTCTCCCGGCTGCCGGCGCCTCAGATGGAGCCCGTCGACCTCGCCACGATCGTCCGGGAGGTCGTGGCCACCTACGCCGTCGGCGACGCGGCCCCGGTCGACGCCGCCGGCGTGCCCTCCCAGCTCGTCCTGAACGCCGATCCGGGGCAGCTCCGCCAGCTCGTGTCGAACCTGCTGAAGAACGCGCTCGAGGCCGCCGGGCCGGAAGGCGCGGTGACCGTCAACGCCGACCTCATCCGCAAGGGCAACGAGAGCTTCTGCAGGCTGCAGATCGAAGACAACGGACCGGGCATCCCGGACGAACAGCAGACGCGCATCTTCGACCCGTACACGACGACGAAGCGCACCGGTACCGGCCTCGGACTCGCTATTGTGCAGCGCATCGTGTTCGATCATCATGGTCAGATATGGTTCGAGACCCAGCCGGGCGTGGGAACGACGTTCTACGTCGACCTCCCGCTCGGCTCGCCGACGACGCACGCGAGGAGAGCTGATGTCGACCATCCTGGTCATTGACGATGAAGCCGGCATCCGCGATGTACTGCGCGAGATCATCGCGGACGAGGGGTACCGGGTGTTCACCGCGGAAGACGGGATCGAGGGGCTGCAGATCCTCGAGTCCGAGCGCGTTGACCTCGTCGTGCTCGACGTGTGGCTCCCGAACATGGGCGGCATCGACGTCCTCAAGCAGATCAAGACCGACTCGCCCGATGTCGAGGTCGTCATCATCTCCGGCCACGCGAACATCGACCTCGCCGTGAAGGCGGTCAAGCTCGGAGCGTTCGACTTCTTAGAGAAGCCGCTCAGCCTCGACCGTGTCACGACGATCATCAAGAACGCGCTCCGCGTGGAGGAGCTCGCGCGCGAGAACCGTCGGCTCAGGAACCGGCTCGTCAACCGCGACGAGATGATCGGCGAGAGCCCTCCCATGAAGCAGGTGCGGGAGCTCATCCGCCAGAGCGCTCCCAGCGACTCGCGCATCATGATCTACGGCGAGAACGGCACGGGGAAGGAGCTCGTCGCGCGCGAGATCCATCGCCGGAGCGGGCGGGCCGACGGTCCGTTCGTGGAGGTGAACTGCGCGGCGATTCCCGAGACGCTCATCGAGAGCGAGCTCTTCGGCCACGAGAAGGGCGCGTTCACGAGCGCGGTGAGCCTTCGCAAGGGCAAGTTCGAGAACGCGCACCGCGGCACGCTCTTCCTCGACGAGATCGCCGACATGTCGCTCTCCGCGCAGGCGAAGGTGCTGCGCGTGATCCAGGAGATGCGCTTCGAGCGTGTGGGCGGCGAGGCGTCCATAGACGTGGATGTCCGCCTGATCGCCGCGACGAACAAGGATATCCGTGCGGAGGTCGATGCGGGCCGATTCCGCGAGGACCTGTACTTCCGCCTCAACGTCGTCTGGATCGAGGTGCCGCCGCTGCGCGAGCGGCAGGAGGACATCCCCCAGATCGCGAGCTACTTCCTCGAGAAGTACCGACCCGAAGGCTCCACCGAGCGCCGCTTCGACGACGCGGCGATCGAATTGCTCACCTCCTATGAGTGGCCCGGCAACGTTCGGGAGTTGAAGAATTTCGTGGAGCGGGTTACTATCATGTCGGACGAAGAGGTGCTCACCCGGGAGGTCGTGGACTACTTCCTGGGCGAGCGAAGCGAGAGTCAGGCCGACCCCGTGCTCGCGGAGTTCTCCTCCATGGGGCTCAACGAGGCGCGCGACTCGTTCGAGAAGCGCTACATTGAGCACAGCCTGCGTGAGAACGGATTCAACATCTCACGCGCCGCGACCGAGCTCGGGATCTACCCGAGCAACCTGCACGCGAAGATAAGGAAGTACGGTATCCGGGTGGAACGATGAGGGAGATAACCAGACGACAGAGTGAGGTTCTGGGCTATATCAAATCCTTCATCACCGACCACCACTTCCCGCCGACGATCCGCGAGATCTCCGAACACTTCTCCATCTCCGTAAAGGGCGCCTACGACCACGTCAAGGCGCTCGAGAAGAAGGGCTTCCTCAAGATCGACAATAACCGGTCGCGCACGATCGAGGTGATCGGTCACGATGAGCCGCCCGAGCACGAGGTCCTCGAGATCCCCGTCCTCGGTAACGTCGCCGCGGGCGTTCCGCTGCTCGCGGAGGAGAATCTGGAGGGCAAGGTCCGCCTGCCCGCCGAGCATCTCGGACGCGGCGACCACTTCGCGCTCCACGTCCGCGGAGACAGCATGCGCGACGTGGGGATCATGGACGGCGACCTCGCCGTCTTCCGGCAGCAGGAGGTCGCGAACAACGGCGACATCGTCGTTGCCATGGTCGACGAGGCGGTGACGCTGAAGCGGTTCTTCAAGGAGAAGAACCGCGTTCGTCTCCAGGCCGAAAACCCAGACTACCCGCCCATCTTCACGCAGACCGTCCGCGTGCTCGGCCGGCTCGCGCACCTCATCCGCACGTATGAGTAAGCTCCCGTCCATCCTCCTCTACCTTGGCCCCGAGGACGGACTTCGCGCCGAGGAGCTCGATTCGCTGCGCTCGCGTATCCGCAAGGAGAGCGGTGGCGAACCCGAAGAACACCGCATCTACCTCCCCGACGGGAGCGTCTCCGACGCGGTCGACCTGCTCGAGAACGGTTCGCTCTTCGCGACGCACCGCCTCGTCATTCTTGCGGGGGCGGAGCAGATCCGGAGGAAGGCCGATGTCGAGACGATCGGCGCCTATTGCGCGGCCGCTCCCGACGACGCGACGCTCGTCCTCGTCTCCGACGCGGTCCGGCTCGACAGCAAGCTCGAGAAGGCGGTGCCCCCGCAGGCGCGCAAGGTCTTCTGGGAGCTCTTCGACAACCAGAAGCGCACCTGGGTCGTCTCGCACTTCCGCAAGCAGAACGTAGCGATCACGTCCGACGCGCTCGAGCTCTTCCTCGATCTCGTGGAGAACAACACGCTCGAGCTGCGCACCGAGGCCGACAAGCTCTGCGTCTACGTGGGCGCGCTCGGCGGCGACGAGCGACCCACGGTCGACGTCGACCACGTGGAAACCTTCATCTACCACAGCCGCGAGGAGAACGTCTTCTCGCTCTACAAGCGCGTCGTGGAGGACGACTTCGCCTCCGCGCTCGAGATCCTGGAGAAGCTCGATTCCTCCGGCGAGGGCGGGCCGGTGCAGCTGGTGGGCGGGCTCGTCTTTCAGGTGCGCAAGCTCCTCGGCCTGCGCTCGCTGCTCGACAGGGGCATCCGCCACGACGAGGCGTTCCGGAAGCTCGGTATCCGCGGCAAGCGAATCCAGTCCGACTACCGCGCCGCCGCCGAGCGGTTCGACCTCGCCGAGCTGCAGCGCCAGTTGCAGGTGCTCATCGAGTACGACACGGCGTTCCGCGAGCTGGGTTCCGGACTGGAGCGCACGATGATGGACATGCTCGTCTACCAGCTCATGTTCCGGCGCACCATGTTCCGGATCGAGGAGAAGCCCGATGCGCAGCTGGTCGGGTAGCCTCGCGATCCTCGCCGTTGCGGCGCTCTCGCTCGCCGGATGCGCCGGAGCCCAAACCAAAGGAACCGATATGGACCAGCGATTCGCCCCCTGCCCCGAGTCCCCCAACTGCGTGTCGAGCTTCGCCACCGACGAGCTCCACGCGATCGACCCGTTGCCGCTGCCGGCCGACGACCCGATGGGCGCGCTTCGCGACGTCGTCGCGTCGTTCCCGCGCACGAAGATCGTCGTCGAGGACGGCGACTACCTGCACGCAACGTTCGCCTCGCTCGTCTTCCGATTCGTCGACGACGTCGAGTTCAGGATCGACCGCGAGGCTGGCGTGATCCACGTGCGCAGCGCCTCGCGCGTCGGGTACGGCGACATGGGGGTCAATCGGCGTCGCGTCGAGTCGATCCGCGAGCGCCTGAAGGAGCGATCATGAAACTCGAAGTGCTCATCGCGGACAAACTCTCCCGGGCCGCCGTCGACGCGCTCGAGGCGCTCGGCGCCAACGTCCGGTTCGCGCCCGATCTCACGGCGGACGATCTGCCCGCGGAGATCGGCGGCGCGGAGGTGCTCGTCGTGCGTTCGACGAAGGTGACGCGCGCGACGGTCGAAGCCGGGAAGCAGCTCTCGCTCGTCGTTCGCGCCGGCGCCGGCGTGAACACGATCGACATCGAGGCGGCGAGCGAGTACGGAGTCTCCGTGGCGAACTGCCCCGGCAAGAACACCGCCGCGGTCGCCGAGCTCGCCGTCGGGCTGATGATCGCCGCCGACCGCCGCATCCCCGCCGCGACGGCCGACCTGGTCTCCGGGTCGTGGCGCAAGAAGGAGTACGGCAGGGCGAGCGGGCTGCTCGGTCGGACGCTGGGCGTCGTCGGTTTCGGCGCGATCGGACGGGCGGTCGCCGAGCGGGCGAAGGCGCTGGGGATGCGCGTCTGCGCGTGGTCGCGCAGCCTGACGCCGGAGGCAGCCGAGGCCGCCGAGGTGGAGCGGTGCGAGTCGCCGGCCGACCTCGCCGCGCGGTCCGACGTGGTGAGCGTTCATCTCGCCGCGACGAAGGAGACGACCGGCTTCATCGACGCCGCCTTCTTCGCCGCGATGCGCGACGGCGCGATCTTCGTGAACACCTCGCGCGGGCAGATCGTCGATCAGGGCGCGCTCGAGGCGGCGATCGGGGAGAAGGGCATCAAGGCCGCGCTCGACGTCTACGCCGACGAACCTTCCGGCGGCGAGGCGGAGTTCGCCGGACGCGACTTCGTCGCCAGGCTCGCCGCGGCGACCCCGCACATCGGCGCGTCGACCGACCAGGCCGCCGAGGCGATCGCCGCCGAGACCGTGCGCGTCATCGAGTCGTACATCGACACCGGCAAGCCGGTGAACGCGGTGAACATCCGCGCGAAGGCCCAAGAGGACGTGAGCCTCGTCGTCCGCCACTACAACCGCGTGGGCGTGCTCGCGAGCGTGCTCGACGAGCTCAAGGACGCCGGTATCAACATCGAGGAGATGGAGAACACCATCTTCGAAGGCGCCCACACCGCGAGCTGCGCGCTCAAGCTCGACAAGGCGCCCGACGCGGCTCACCTGGACCGGATCCGCGCAGGAGAGCACATCATCCAGGTTATGCTGAAGTAGGCGGGTGTCCGGGAGCCGGATGCCACCGGACGAGAGCGGTCGCGGCGGATCGAGGAGTCCGATGGAGAAGTTGACTAAGCCAGGACTTAGTTTTATTCTGATTTCGTGAAGACCGCAACGACCCACGAGGCGAAGACGCATCTCTCCCGGTTGATTCGCGAGGTCCAGAACGGCGAGACGGTCGTCATCCTGAGCGGAAAGAGACCGGTGGCGAAGCTGACCGCGATCGAAGAGGTCTCGCGCACTCGCCCGCGCGTCGGAACCGTGACGTCGGATCGGGTATCCTACGAGCCCGACGCGTTCGCGCCGATGACACGGGCAGAGCTCGACGAGTGGGGGCTGTGAGATACCTGCTCGACACGTGCACGCTCATCTGGCTGTGTTCCGATCCGTCGAAGCTCCCCGAGACGGTCGCAGCGCGCCTGGATGCCGACGACGCAATCGTGATGTTCAGCGACGCGAGCGCGCTGGAAATCGTGCTGAAGTGGACAGCCGGGAAGCTGCACCTTCCCGAGCCGCCACGCGCCTGGATCGAACACCAGCTCGGCGCCTGGTCTCTCGACCACGCGCCGCTCTCGCGGCAGGTCATGTATCGTGCGAGCGAGCTGCCCACGCATCACAGCGATCCCTTCGATCGGCTGCTCGTCGCAACGGCGATCGAGCACGAGGCCACCCTGGTGACGCCGGACGAGCTCATCCACCGGTACCCGGTGGCGTGGGTCTGGTAGCCCGCTCGCCCGCCGTCGGCTCCACCGCCGACGCCACCGCGTCGCGGACCGCCTCCGCGGTCTCGTAGGGGATCTTCGCCTCCGCGGCGATCGACTCAGGGCTCGCCGACGCGATCGCGTCGAGGCTCTTGAACTTCGCGATGAGCCGCTTGCTGCGGGTGGGGCCGATGCCGGGGACCGACTCGAGCGTCTGCAGGCTGAAGTCGGCGCTCTGCAGGCCGGCGCGGAAGGTGGTCGCGAAGCGGTGCGCCTCGTCGCGGACCGCCTGCAGGATCTTAAGCGGCTCTGAACCCTCGGGGAGCCGGATGCCTTCCGATTCGCCGGGCAGGAAGAGCTCCTCCTCGCGCTTGGCGATGCCGACCACCGGGATGTCGAGCTCGAGCGCCTGCAGGACGGAGACCGTGGAGCTGACCTGGCCCTTGCCGCCGTCGATCAGGATGAGGTCCGGCGCCGCGAGCTCGTCGTTCGCGACGCGGGTGTAGCGCCGGGCGACGACCTCGCGCATCGCGGCGAAGTCGTCGATGTTCCCGTCGAGCGTCCGCATGTGGAACTTCCGATAGGCGCTCTTGTCGGGGCGGCCGTTCTGGAAGCTGACGAGCGAGGCGACCGGGTGCCGGCCGTCCACGTGCGCGATGTCGAAGCCCTCGATCCGAAGCGGCAGCCGTGGCAGGCGCAGCACCTTCTGCAGCTCCTCGAGCCCGGGGATGTTGCCGGATTCGCGCACGCGCTTCTCGAAGTCGCGCCGCGCGTTCTCGGCGGCGAGATTCACGACGCTCGCGTCGCGCGAGCCCTCCGGAGCCCGGATCACGACGCGCTTGCCGAGCTCCTCCCTGAAGAAGTGGCGCAGGTCGGGCGCGATCGCCCGCACGAGCTTGCGCTCCGCGCCGATGATGAGCTTCTCGGGGACGTTCTTCGCCGCGGTGTAGTACTGGATCAGGAACTGCGGGACGTAGTCCGACGCATCGCCGTAGACATCGGAATGGAAGAGCTCGGTGCCCAACATCCTGCCGCCTCGCATGTGGAAGATCGTCATGGAGACGAGCCCGTCCTTCTCGTAGAGGCCCAGATAGTCGCGCACGTCGGGGTCGAAGTCGACGACCTGCTGCTCCTCCTGCGTGCCGCGGATCGCGGCGATCGTGTCGCGCAGGTCGGCGGCCTTCTCGAACTTCAGATCCGCGACCGCCTGCTCCATCTCGTGCTCGAGATCCGCGATGAGCGCATCGGCCTCTCCGGAGAGGAGCTTCCTGATCGATTCGATGCGCTTCATGTACTCGTCGTGGCTCGTCTTGCCCGCGCAGACCGCCGCGCAGCGGCCGATGTGATAGTAGAGGCAGGGGTGCTCGCGCTTGCGGATGGGACCGCGGCACTTGCGCAGGGGAAAGAGCTTCTCGATCACCTCGAGGTACCGGTCGATCTGGTGGACGTTCGCGTACGGGCCGAAGTAGGTGCTGCCGTCCTGGACGACGTTGCGCGTCCGGAAGACGCGCGGCCACTTCTCGTTCGTGATCCGGATGACCGGGTAGGTCTTCCCGTCCTTCAGGTTGATGTTGTACCGCGGGCGGTTCTCCTTGATGAGATTGTTCTCGAGCAGCAGCGCCTCGTACTCGCTGCGGCAGACGATGTAGTCGATCGAGTCGACCTTCTTCATCAGCACGGCGGTCTTCACGTCCTTGTCGCGGCTGAAGTACGAGCGCACGCGGTTGCGGAGGTTCTTCGCCTTCCCGACGTAGAGGATCGTATGCTCGCTGTCGCGCATGACGTACACACCGGGTTCGTCCGGAAAGTGGGAGACCGATTCCTTCGGGCCGGTGCGCACGGAGACTGATGCTTTCTCCATACCTGCCGATATTAGAATACAAAGGCGCGATGCGAAAAAGAAACGCCCACGCTCCCAGTCTCTCCTCCTCACACGCACGCCACCGGCGCGGCGTCGCGGGCACCGCGGTCGCGGTGGCGGTCCTCCTCTGCCTGGCCGGGCCCGCCGTCGGCGCCGAGCGCACGATCACCCTCGGCGGCGCCGACCACTGGGAGCGCGTCGCGAGCCGCGACCGGCTCGTCTTCGAACCGGGCAGGGGAGGCTACCTGGACCTCAGCGTCGAGCCGTTCCGCCACGAGGTCACGCCTGCGACCGCGATGCTCCTCCCATTCGACGAGAGCCCCCCGATCGACGCGACCGGCGCCCACACGGTCGTGCCGGGAGGTGATCGGCCCCCGGAAATCACCCGCACCGCCCAGCGCACCGGCACGGGCGCGCTCCTCGTCGACGGCCCGGAGGATCGGCTCGAGCTCGACCCCGGAGCCGGCTCGGTCTTCACGCCGGGCACCGAGTGGGCGAGCTTCACGCTCGAGTTCTGGTTCTACCCCGTAGTGCTCTCCGACGGCGACACGATCTTCGCCTGGCGCGCGCGCGAGGGCGCCGGTCGCGACTTCCGGACGCAGGAGCTCGCGATCGAGGTCGACCGCGGGGCGATCACCGCGCGCTTCGACAACTTCTTCCTCCGCCCCGACGGCAGCGGCGTCCCGATCCGGCTGCGCGGACGCGACCGGCTCATCCCGCGCCGATGGGCGCACCACCTCGTGCGCTTCGACGCGGAGACCGGGCTGCTCGAGTACCTCGTCGACGGACGCCCCGTTGATCTCACCTACGTCTCGCGGACCGGCCGGCAGGACGGCAGCGTCTTCTACCCGAGGATCGCCGCACACGCGAGCGGAGGCATCGTCGTCGCCGACGGAGCGATCGGAGCGCTCGACGAGCTGCGCCTCGAGCGCAGGTTCGTCGAGGACACGCACCGGCCGCTCCTGCCTCCCCGGGGTGGCCGGATCGTCTCCGAACCGATCGACCTGGGCTCGTCCGGCGCGCGGCTCACCGGCATCGATGCGATCTACGACGCGCCCGAGTACAGCGATGTCTTCTTCTCGTACCGGTTGACGAACCTTCGCGACGCCGAGCCGACCGACGCGGACTGGACTCCGGTTCGTCCGGGCGAGCCGATCCGCGACGCGCAGGGGCGCTTCCTCCGGGTTCGCGCCGAGCTGCTGCCGGACACCCGGTCGGCGGCGGAGCCGAGGCTGTCGCGCATCGACATCACCTACGAGCCCGACCCGCCGCCGTTGCCGCCCACCGGGCTGCGCGCCGTTCCGCTCGACGGCGCGGTCGCGCTCGAGTGGGCGCCGGTGCAGGATCCGGACATCGGCGGGTATCTGGTGTACTATGGGGACCGATCGGGTCGCTACTTCGGCACCGGGAGCGAGGAGGGGGCCTCCCCGGTCGACGCGGGCGCCGCCACGTCGATCACGCTCAGCGGGCTCGAGAACGGAACGCTCTACTTCTTCGCGGTCCGGGCGTATTCGAGCGCGTCGGAGGGCGCGCGCGACGCGCGGCGCAACGAGCTCTCCACGGAGGTGCCAGCCCGACCCGCGAAGGTCTATCGATGATCAGTGAGCGTGTCCAACAGCTGCTCGTCCGCGCGCGCAACGCGTTCCGTCTCCGGGACTACCAGACCGCCGACGGCCTCGTCGACGAGATGCTCGAGGAGTATCCCGAGTCGATCGCCGGCCATATCCTGAAGGGCATCATCCTCGGACGCACCGGTCGCAACCGCGAGGCGATCCGCGTCTTCCGACGCGCGCTCGAGCTCGACCCGGTGAACGCGGAGGCGTTCAACAACATCGCCGTCAGCCTTCGCCAGGAGGGGCAGCTCCAGCAGGCGCTGCGCGCGGTGCAGAAGGCGGAGCAGCTCTTCGGCGAGCGCGCGGACATCCTCTACAACAAGGGCAACATCCTCAAGGACCTGGGCCAGATCGACGAGGCGATCGCCGCGTACCTTCAGGCGATCGAGGCCGACGACCGGTACGTGCTCGCGTACAACAACCTGGGCACGCTCTACCAGGGCAGGGGCGAGCTGAACAAGGCGATCGAGACCTTCAGCCTGGGCCTCGCGATCGACCCGAATCACCCGACGCTTCGCTACAACCTGGGCCTCGCCTACGAGGAGGGGAATCGGCTCGAGGAGGCCGAGGCCGAATACGAGCGATCGCTCAAGTCTCGACCGGGCTGGGGCGAGGCGCTGAACAACCTGGGCATCGTCTACCAGAAGCAGGAGCGCTACGAGCAGGCCGAGCGCACCTTTCGCGAGATCCTCCACATCGACCGCAAGGATCCGCGGGCGAACAACAACATCGCGACGAACTACGCGCTGCAGGGCCGCACCCGCGAGGCGATGCAGTTCTATCGCGAGGCGCTGCAGAGCGACCCGTCCTACTCGCGCGCCGCGGGCAACCTCGGCCAGCTCATCGACCATCAGCGCGACGTGGGCGACACCGTCGAGGAGCTGCAGCAGCTCGCCGAGCTCGACAGCGACAACGTCGAGCTGCAGTACCGGCTCGCCGTCGCGCTTTCGCGCACCGACCGCTACGACGCCGCCGAGCGGGTGCTGCTGCGCATCCTCAGCATCGACGCGCGACACGTCGAGGCGACGCGGCTGCTCGGCGACGTCTACCTCCGGTCGGGCCGCGACGAGAAGGCCGAGAAGTGCTACCAGCGGCTGAAGACGATCAGCGCCGACTACGTCGATCACCACCTGGATCGCGCGCGTGTCTTCCAGCTGAGAGGCGAGCCCGCGAAGGGGTTGCGCGAGGTCGAGACCTACCTCGAGACCAGGGCCGGTGACCTGGACGGGCTGATGGCGAAGGCGTCGCTGCTCGTCGACCTGGGGCGCCAGGAAGAAGCGCTCGAGATGCTCGAGGAGCTGCGGAACCTCTATCCGGGCGACGGTCGCGTGCTCGCCGCGATCGCGAACGCGCACCAGCACGCCGGCGAGCGCGAGGAGGCGATCCGAGCGGTCGACGAGCTCATCAACCTGCAGGGCAGCCGTGCCACTCCGGAGGACATCGAGGCGCTCAACGAGAGCCTCGAGCTCTACGAGCAGGCGGTCGACGCCTTCGCCGACGAGTACCGGCAGGGCTGGGAGCGAACCCTGAACAGGCTGGGCGAGCTGAGTCAGCCCGAGGTCGAGGAGGAAGAGGAGCAGGAGCTCGCCGTCGACGAGCAACCGAGCCTCGACGAGGACTCGATCCCCATTCTGAGCTTCGGCGGTGAGGAGTTGCTCGAGCCCGAGGAGTGGGAGGTCCAGGTCGCAGACGATCAGGAGGAAGAGGACGAGGAGTACCTTGGCATCGAGCCCGCGCAGGAGCTCGCCCCGTCGCTCGTGACGCTGCCCGAGGAGGCGCAGCGCCGCGGCGGCGAACATTTCGCCGAGGGACTGCGTTCTCCCTATCAGGACGGCGGACTCTCCGCGCAGCCGGCGCCTCCGCCGCCTCCGCAGCCGGAGACGGCCGCCGAGCCTCCTCCCCAACCGCCGCCCCAGCCCCCGCCGCGACCGCAGCCCCGACCGCAGCCGCCGCCCGCGCCGCGACCGGAGCCGGGCCGCGCCGAGCCGCAGCCCGAGGAGCAGCCGCCACCCGCCGAGCAGCCGCCGCAACCGTATCCCGAACCGGGCCCGCCCGAGCCCGCGTGGCCCGCTCGCCCGTGGCCGGAGCCGGAACCGGAGCCGGAA
>CAZICD010000034.1:38894-43673 GCA_964537725.1 uncultured Spirochaetaceae bacterium
CGGAGAAGCGGTCCGAGTTCATGGCGAGCGAGGAGCGGCTGAAGCTCGAGTACCTGCGCGCGCAGCTCGCGGGACGACCCGGGCTGCGCCGCGACGGCGCCCGCTACGCCGCCGACGAGAACGGGCGGGTCCCGCTGACGAAGAAGCGGCTCAGCGATACGCTTGCGTACATCGGCACGATCTCGACCTACCATCCCGATCGGGAGATCGGTTCGGCGCTCCAGCGGCGCGTCACGACCGTGCTTGAACACCTGCGCTCATTGCGGGACAATCCGGAGTCGAGAGACACGAGCGCATGACGAGCCAGGAACATCTGCGACAGATCGAGAAGTACATCTCCACGATGCCCGCGCTCCCGGTCACCGTGACGAAGGTCGTCGAGATCGCGAACAACCCGGCGACCTCGCCGGTCGACCTCAACAAGGTCATCAGTCTCGACCCGGTGCTCATGGCGCGCGTGCTCAAGCTGATCAACTCCGCGTACTACGGCGTGAGCACGAAGGTGAACTCGCTCGTGCGCGCGATCATCATGCTCGGCATCAACACGGTGAAGAACCTCGCGCTGAGCTCGGCGGTGATCGACACCTTCGGGAAGAAGACCCAGTTCCGCGCGCTCGACCCGCAGGCGTTCTGGCGGCACTCGCTGGGCGTCGGCGTCACCTCCAAGCTGATCGCGAAGAAGCGCGGCGTCGATTCGTCGCGGCTCGAGGAGTACTTCATCGCCGGGCTGCTGCACGGCATCGGCAAGATCCCGCTCAACAACGTGCTCAGCGACGAATACGTCGAGGCGATGAGCCTCGCCGACCGCCAGCGCATCCCGCTCTACGCCGCCGAACGACGCGTCTTCGGCTTCGACCACACCTTCGTCGGCGCGCGCATCGGCGAGGCGTGGAAGCTGGGCAACGCCATCCAGGACACGATCAAGTACCAGATCCGCCCGTCCGAGTACGAGGGGCAATACGTCGATATCGTGAACACGACCCACGTCGCGATCTACTTCGTCACGGTCGCCGAGATCGGATTCTCCGGCGACCGCTACCCCGAGCGCGCGAGCGAGCACGCGCTGGGCGCCCTGGGCGTCGACGAGGCCTACCTCGACGACATCGAGGACGAGGTCGAGGACGAGATCCAGAAGGCCGAGGTGTTCCTCAGGCTCTGATCCCCAGCTTCTTCATCCTGCTCTGCAGCGTCGTCGGCTTCACGCCCAGGAGCTCCGCGGCACCGCCCTCGCCGTAGACTCGGCCACCGGCCGCCGCGAGCGCCCGCTCTATGTGGCGCCGGATCGCCTCGTCGAGCGTCGAAACGCCCGGCGCATCGGCTTCGGTCCGCGCGCCGGCACCGGGGCTGCGCCGGCGCGCGTCCGGCGCCCCGGCGCGCCGCGTCGACCGGCCCTCGCCCGGCGTGCCTGCCGCGGCCTGCGCCTCCGCTCGCAGGGCGAGGTGCTCCGGGTCGATCCGGCCGCCGGCCGCGACGAGCGCCGCCCGGCGGATGACGTTCTGCAGTTCGCGGACGTTCCCCGGCCAGGCGTAGGCGAGCAGGCAGTCGACCGCCTCCGAGCTCAGGTGCAGCCCGTCGTGGTAGCGCTGCTCGCGGATCCCGGCGAGGAAGTGCTCGGCGAGGAGCACGACGTCGTCGCGTCGCTCGCGAAGCGGCGGCAGCGCGATGGGGAAGACGCCGAGCCGGTAGTAGAGGTCCTCGCGGAAGCGGCCCTCGGCGACCGCCTCCTTGAGGTCGACGTGGCTCGCGGCGATCACGCGCACGTCGCTGTGGATCGTGCGCTCTCCCCCCACGCGCTCGAAGCTGCCCTCCTGCAGCGCGCGCAGCAGCTTCGGCTGCACGTCCGCCGGGAGGTCGCCCACCTCGTCGAGGAAGAGCGTGCCCCCGTTGGCGAGCTCGAATCGGCCCCTGCGCTGGCTCACGGCGCTCGTGAAGGCTCCCTTCTCGTGGCCGAAGAGCTCGCTCTCGGCGAGTCCGGGGCTGAGCACCGAGCAGTTGAGCGCGACGAACTGCGACCCGCTTCGCGCGCTGAGCCGATGGATCGATCGGGCTATCTGCTCCTTGCCGGTTCCCGTCTCGCCCTGGATGATCACCGGCAGGTCGGAGCCCGCGACGACGCGCACCGACTCGAGTACCTGCTCCCACGCCGGCGATGCGCCGATCACGTCGCTGAACACCTCCGACGTCTTCGCGAGCAGGAGGTTGCGCTCCTCGGTGAGCGCGCGCTGCTGCGAGAGCAGGTACTGCGACGAGTCGCTCTGCGCGATGATGATCGAGATCAGCTTCGCGATCGTGCCGATGAACCGGACCACGTTGTCGCTGAACATGTTGCACGCGCGGTGGTCGAGCGTGAGCATGCCGATCGTCTCTCCCTGCAGGTGCAGCGGGGCGACCATGCACGAGTGGCCCGCGGGCAGGTCGAGGATCTCGTCGTACGTGTCGATGTGCTCCTCGTCTTCGTCGAAGAGGTAGGGGTCGGAGCGCTCGAGTATGCGCGCGATGTCGCCTCGCCCCCGCAGATCGATCTGGAAGGTGCGCAGGAGGTCGGTGTAGAGTGGACCCATGGCGTGCTGGACGCGGAGCGTCCTGTCGTCGTCGAGCTTGAGAATGACGGCGAGCTCGAATTCGACGATGTCGTTCAGCGCGGTGAGGATGAGGTCGAGGATGCCCCTCGAGTCGACCGCGGCGTGGTGGTAGTGGTAGTCCATGGGCGTCTCCCCGGTGTCGTTCGTCGGGTCACCGATATTTCGTGATACCGATATATCGGTGTATTGCGGCACGAAATATCGGTGCGTGTCAAGCGTCCGGCCGTGCCCGACTCGCGAGCCGCACCGTAACTGTTTGCGCCTCTGAGAGTTACGCCGGATGTGCCTCGCCGTGATCGGCTGGCACGCGGCTTGCAATACAATCGGCATAGACCACCACAAGGAGCTCACTATGGAAGAGACGAAGATGAACATGCCGTTGCTCGGCGACGATTTCCCCGAGATGACCGTCACCACGACGCACGGCGAGATGAACCTGCCCAAGGACATGAAGGGCGACTGGTTCATCGTCTTCAGCCACCCCGCCGACTTCACCCCGGTCTGCACGACCGAGTTCGTCGGCTTTCAGAACCGGATGAAGCAGTTCGAGGAGATGGGCGTGAAGCTCGTCGGGATGTCGGTCGACCAGATCTTCAGCCACATCAAGTGGGTCGACTGGATCAAGGACAACCTGGACATCGAGATCACCTTCCCGGTCATCGCGGCGAACGACACGATCGCGAACAAGCTGGGCATGCTGCACCCGGGCAAGGGTACGAACACCGTCCGCGCGGTCTTCATCGTCGACCCGAAGGGCAAGGTACGGCTCACGCTCTACTACCCGCAGGAGATCGGCCGGAACATGGACGAGATCGTGCGCGCGACGAAGGCGCTGATCACCGCCGACGACAACGGCGTCGCGGTGCCGGCGAACTGGCCGGAGAACGACCTGATCGGCAAGCGCGTCATCGTGCCGCCGCCCAAGTCGCAGAAGGAAGCCGCCACGCGCCTCGACGAGTACGAGGGCTACGACTGGTGGTTCTGTCACAGAGAACTGTGACGTTCACAAGGAACTGTGACGTTCACAGAGAGCTGTGACGTGCACAGAGAACTGTGACGTCAACGGGGCCCGCCGCGAGGCGGGCCCTTTTTGCGTTCACGCACGAGATCGAGCCTCAGGGATGTAGACGAGCGAGGCGTCGTACGCCAGAATGCCGCGAGGTTCTATGGAAAAACGACGCGTTTGTTTGACGGGGTGCGGCGGGATCGCCGGCGCCTGGATGAATGCCGCGAAGGATTTCGACGATGTCGAGTTCGTCGGGCTCTGCGATCTCGAGCGCGAGCGCATCGACGCGTTCGCCGACCGCTGGGAGCTCACCCCGCGGTCCTCCGGCGACGACCTCGCGCGCGTGATCGCCGAGAGCGGCGCGGACACGGTCTTCGACTGCACCGTCCCCGGCGCGCACCGCAGCGTGACCGAGACCGCGCTCCGCGCCGGGTGCGACGTGCTGGGCGAGAAGCCCATGGCGACGACGCTCGCCGAGGCGCGCTCGATGGTCGCCACCGCGCGCGAGACCGGGCGGACGTACGCGGTCATTCAGAACCGCCGGTACCTGCCCTCGATCCGGCGCTACCGCGACGCGATCCGAGGCGCGGACATCGGACCGCTCACGACGCTCGACGTCGACTTCTACATTGGCGCGCACTTCGGCGGGTTCCGCGCGGAGATGGACCACGTCCTGCTCGTCGACATGGCGATCCACACCTTCGACCAGGCGCGCTACCTCAGCGGCGAGGACGCGGAGTACGTCTACGCCGCCGACTGGAACCCGAGCGGCTCGTGGTTCTCGCACGGCGCGAGCGCGGTCGCCTTCTTCGAGATGACCGGCGGCGTGCGCTGCACGTATCGGGGGAGCTGGTGCTCGGAGGGGCTCAACACCTCGTGGGAGGGATCGTGGCGAGCGGTGTGCGAGCGCGGGTCGATCGCGTGGGACGGTGCCGCCGCCGTGAGCGCCGAGCGCGAGGCCGGCGGGGAAGCGCTCATCCACGACTTCGAGCCCGTCCCGGTGGCCGACGAGGAGCCCATGGCGGCGACCGGTCACGCGGGCGTGATCCGCGACTTCCTCGACGCGCTGCGCGCCGGCACGAAGCCGATGACCGACTGCACCGACAACATCAGGAGCGTCGCGATGGTCCTCGCCGCCGTGGAGAGCGCGGAGACCGGCCGGCGCGTGAAGGTGTGGCGCGAGACGTAGCG
>CAZICD010000035.1:0-42632 GCA_964537725.1 uncultured Spirochaetaceae bacterium
CCATGACCGCGGCGCACTGGCAGGGGTTTGACGCGTTCGACATCAACGCCGCCTTCCTGCGCACCGACAAGGCGTGGCGGCGGGCGATGTCGCGCTACGAGTCGCACCTGCGTCGGGTCATGGACGTGCTCGAGTCGCGCGGCAAACCGGCGTTCCTGAGCGAGATGGGCTTTCCGTCGGGGGTCGGGTACCGGATCGACGGCACGATCGACGGGCGTGACCGCATCCTGCCGGAACACGACACGGCCGCGTTCGAGGCGCGGATGCGCGCGTACGTCGATCTGCTCGCCAGGGTGAGCGCAGACTACGACGGCCTGCTCGAGGCGACGTACTTCTACGAGTGGTGGGACAACCACCACCACCCCAAGATCTGGAACGTCGAGCAGAGCCCCATCCACACGTGCTTCGGGCTTTGCGATCACGAGGGAGTGGCGAAGCTGGACGTGGCGGCGCTGGTGGCGCGGGCCGAGCGGTAGGCTCGCCGCGCGCGGCCCTGGCGAACCCGAGCGGCGGGCCCGGCGGTACGCACCGCCCGGCGTGCCTCGGACGCGCGCCCGCCTACTCGCCCACCAGCGTTACGATCGACCGTGGTCCGATCTCGACGGCTCCCGAGACCGATCCCGTGTCCGCGAGGTCGCGATCCGCGTCGGTCCGCCAGACCCGCCAGCTCGCGGCCGGAGCCCCGTCGACGTCGATGCTCGTCGGCTCGTGCGCGTGGTTCACGACCACGACCACCGGCGACCCCTCCGCGTCGAGGTAGGCGCTCGCGAGCAGGTCGCCGGTATCGAGCTTTCCGCCGGCCGCGGCCGACAGCCCGACTCGAACCGATCCCGGCCTGAGGAAGCGCGACCAGTGGCCGAGCGCCCAGAGCATCTTCGAAGCGAGGACGCGCTGCTCATCGAGGTCCAGGTAGACGAGTCCGTCCTTATAATCGCCTCCCGACACGCCCAGCCACCACTGCCACGCCGCTGCGTCCATATGAACGAGGTCGTGGTGGACGACGTTCGCGACGACGAGCGCCGGGTCGATGCCCAGGTCGCGCTTCGGGCCGTAGTCGCCGAGGATGCAGTATTCGGTCATCCAGTAGTCGTAGCCGGGGTAACGGTCCATGGTCGCGCGGGTCATGCGCCGCGCTTCCACGATCGTCTCCGGAGAGTCGGTGCCGTAGGAGTGCGCCGCGACGAGAGGCGCTATCGCGGAGGCGACCTCAGGGTTCGAGAAGACGTCCTTGAGCCCCTCGAAGTACTTCCCCCCGTGGCGGAAGGCGTGCGTTCGGTACCCGCCGTCCGGGTCGATCCGGTCGAGGAAGGGCTGCGCGATGTCCAGGTCGATGAGCTGGAAGAGCGTATTCGTCTCGTTGAAGAGGATGGGCGTCTCGAGGCCTTCGGCGTCGAGCACCTCGCGCAGCGCGACCACCGCCCGGCTCATGTCCTGGTTGCTGTATCGGCACCCCTCCTGCTTGGGGAAGTCCCACGGGACCTGCGGCTCGTTGACGGGGCTGATGTAGTCGAAGGGCATGTCGATGTCGCGGAAATGGGCGAGGACGTCTGCGAGGAAGCTCGCGAACTCGCGCTCGCGGCCGAACCGGAGGTTCGTCGTTCCCGTGCGCTCGTCGCCGCGCGTATGGCCGCTCGCCGTCATCCACGCCGGCGGGCTGTTCACGAACGCGATGGTGCGCTCCACGCCGCGCTCGCGCGCGAGCTCGAGGAGCCGCTGCTGGCCGGCGTGCCGGGTCCAGTCGTACGGCGCGTTCGGCCCCCGCTGGAAACACTCGGAGCGCATGAACCAGTTCTCGATGTACTCGGTGTCGTACCAGACCGACCCTCCGCCAATGTTGAACCGTGTGCACGAGAGCCCGATTCCCCGCTCCCGGCTGAAGAGGAGGTCGGCGATCTCTTCCATGGCCTCCGTCGGAAAGCGGTCGCCCACGATGTCGACCCACCACGCCTGCGAGGCGCCGAAGTTGTCGATTGTCTGATGCCGTGTCGTTGCGTCAAAGGTTACGTTCATGCCATTTCCTTTCGTATGCGCTCGAGTCGCTCTGCCGGGACCCGTCGATTGCCGGTGATCGCCGACACACCCATCGCGCCGCGCGCGAGCGCGAAGAGCTCCTTGTTCGCGACGACGGTGTTCGGCGGCAGGTCGAGCTCGCGCGCGTGGCGGTCGCGGATCTCGTAGAGGCGCTCGAACTCCCGCTTCTGCTCCGGCGACAGGCGCTTGTGCGCCGCGGAGCGGAAGACGCCGGGCTTGCGGTTCAGGTTCGGCTCGATCGACTCGAGCCGCTCGTTCTCCGCGCGGTACTCGTCGAGCAACCCTTCCTTGTCGAGGCGCGCGAACAGCTCGTCGCGCAGCTCGGCGAGGTGGCGGACGTCGCGCAGCGCGTACTCGACCGCGGCCGGATCGAGCGGCCGCCGCGTCCAGTTGTACTGCTGGAACCGCTTCTTGCTCCCCGCGGGTCGCTGTCCGAGCGCGGTTTCGAGCACGGATCCCAGGTCGCGCTTGGGAAACTCGAGCAGCTCGACCGCCGGCCGGAGATCCTCGATCGATACCAGCCGCAGGCCCCTGCTCTTGGCGAGCAGGAGGCGGTCGCTCGAGGAGTCGTAGGTGATCTTGCGGATCTGCGGGTCCTCGAGGAACCCGCGAAGCGCCTCGTTCGACGTGGTGAACGGGTCGACGACCGCCTCTTCGTCCGGGTGAGCGATCTGCAGCAGGCAGAGACGCTCGCCGTAGACGTGGAGGTTGAACTCGCCCTCGAAGTCGACGGCGACTTCGGACACGCCGCGGTCGCGCAATCGCGTGAGGAAGGAGGCGAGCTCGGCGTCGGAGCTGACGGAGGTGTAGTCTGCCATCGAGGCCTACCGTAGCACGAATCCGCGCTGCGTCGCCACGCGCGCCGGTCTTCTCCCGATCGGCCTCCACGTGTATGGTGGTGGCGAGAGGAGGGATCATGGCACGCGTACGATGGGGAGTGTTGAGCACCGCGAATATCGGAGTGGGGAAGGTGATACCGGCCATACAACGCGCCGAGCACGCGGAGGTCGTCGCGATCGCCTCGCGCGACGAGCAGCGCGCGCGCGAGGTCGCGGATTCGCTCGGTATTCCGCGCGCGCACGGCAGCTACGAGGCTCTGCTCGACGACCCGGAGGTCGACGCGGTCTACATTCCGCTTCCGAACCACCTCCACGTGGAGTGGTCCACCCGGGCTCTGGAGTCCGGCAAGCACGTCCTCTGCGAGAAGCCGATCGGCATGAGCGTCGACGAAGCGAGGAAGCTGCAGGCGGTCGGCGAGGCTCACCCCGAGCTCAAGCTGATGGAGGCGTTCATGTACCGTCACCATCCCCAATGGGTGGAGACGAAGCGCCTCGTCGACTCCGGCGAGATCGGCACGCTCAAATCGATCCAGGCCGCCTTCTCGTACGACAATCGAGATCCGCAGAATATCCGGAACCAGGCCGATATTGGCGGTGGCGGTCTGATGGACATAGGTTGCTACCCCATCTCGGCCGCCCGGTTCCTCTTCGCCGGCGAACCCACCGGGATCGCCGCGTCGATCGAGTTCGATCCCGACCTGGGGATCGATTCCTACGGCAACGTGCTCATGGAGTTCGCCGACGGCGCCGCGACGTTCGTCTACTCGACCCAGCTCGAGCCGTTCCAGCGCGTCAACGTGCTCGGTACCGGCGGCCGGATCGAGGTCGTCGTTCCCTTCAACGCGCCGGCGGATCGTCCGTGCGTGCTGAACGTCCAGAAGGGCGGCGAGGAGGTCCGGGTCGAGCTCCCGACCGCCGATCAGTACACGGTGCAGGGCGAGCTCATGTCGCACGCGATCCTCGAGGACGAACCGGTTCCCACGCCGTTCTCCGACGCAGTCGCGAACATGGAGGCGATCGAGCGCTGCTTCGCCTCGGCGAGGTCGCGGGCCTGGGCGTGAGGCGGCGACGGTCGCCCCTTGTCCGCGCGCTGCGGTTCGGCGGTGCGGTGCTCCTGATGCTCTCGCTCGCGGCCGCCTGCCTCGCCGAGACGCCGAACGAGCAGTCGCCTCGCGATTCTGCTCACGAACACCGAATCCGCGTGGACGGGTCTCGCGCACGGGCTCGCCACGATCGGGGTGCCGTTCACGATCACCGACGATGCGGCCGCCGCCACGCGCCACGACGTGGTGATCGCCTACCCCATGATCGCCGGCTCCGTGCTCGACCGCGACGAGCTCGTCACGCTTCGCGACTTCGTCGCCGACGGCGGAACGCTCGTCGGCGTGCAGGTTCTCGGCGGCGGGATGAACGGCGTGTTCGGCTTCGACGAGGCGGTCGCCCTGCGCGACCGATACGAGCTGGTTCTGGGAGACGATCACGAGCTCGCCGAGCGTTTCGAGCATCCGCGCGAACGAACGATCCGTCTCGGCAATCCGGACCGACCGGAAACGGTCATGGGGACCTACGCCTACACGCGTCCGTCGTCGGTCGTCGCACGCTACCAGGACGGCAGCCCGGCGATCACCGAGCACGTCTACGGAGACGGCCTCGCCGTCGGCGTGGGGTTCGACATCGGCTTCTTCATCCTGAAGGGCTACAACGACCGCGACGAGGATTCGTTCCGCGCGTACATCAACGACTACGAGCCGTCGATCGACGTCCTGCTCCGCCTGCTGAGGTCGATCTATCGCCGCGGCGAGCCCGATGCGGTGACGCTCTGGACCGTGCCCGAGGGGCGCGACCTGTCGGTGATGATCACGCACGACGTCGACTACTCGGGCTCGCTCGAGAACAGCGTCGCGTACGCCGAGTATCAGCGCAGCCGGGGGATTCGCGCGACCTACTTCATGCAGACGAAGTACTACCGCGACTACTTCGACGAGGTATTCTTCGACGAAGACAGCCCGCAGCTGCTCGAGACGCTCGAGTCCATGGACATGGAGATCGCGAGCCACTCGGTCTCGCACACCGACGTCTTCGCGTCGATCCCCCTCGGCGACGGCCGGGAGCGCTACCCCGACTACCAGCCGCGCGTGGTGGAGATGGGTACCACCCGCGGCGCGACGGTCCTCGGCGAGCTGCGCGTGAGCAAGTACCTCCTCGAGCGTTACGTCGATTCGCGGGTCGTCTCGTTCCGTCCCGGCTTCCTCGCCTACCCGAACGTGTTGCCCCAGGCGCTCGAGGCGAGCGGATACCGATACTCGTCGTCGATCGCCGCCGGGAACGCGCTGACCCACCTCCCGTTCCGGCTCAACTACGGCCGCGATTACGCCGCCGCGACCGGCGTGTTCGAGTTTCCGCTGAGCATCGAGGACGAGAAGCCGCCGCGCATGGACCGGCGCGTCGACGAGGCGGTCGCGCTCGCCGAGCAACTCGCCACCTACGGCGCCACCTGCGTCGTGCTCATCCACCCGAACGTCACGGCGCACAAGCTCCGGTTCCTCGAGCGGTTCGTACCGCGGGTCGAACCGTACGCCTGGTTCGGAACCGTCGGCGAGTTCGGCGACTGGTGGCGCGCGCGCGACGCGGTGCGCGTGGACGTGGAGCGCGACGGCTCGCGTCGGATCGTCACGCTCGCGGCGCGGTGGCCCGTCTCCGGACTCCGGCTGGACCTCCCCGCGGCGTACCGACTCGTCGACGCAGGATCGACCGAGGCGGGTGTGACCGCCGACGGTGTCCTGCTCGGGCGGCTTGCCGGAGAGGCCAGGCTCGTCTTCGAGGACGAACGCCTCGAATAGCCAGCTTCGCGTCCCGGTGGTAGAATGCCCGCCGGAGGTACGCCATGCCCAGGATTGCATTCATCGGCGCCGGCAGCTTCGGCTTCACCCGCAAGCTCGTGAAGGACGTGCTGTCGTTTCCGGCCTTCCAGGACGCCACGCTGTCGCTGATGGACATCGACGAGGAGCGGCTCGAATACGTCCGTCGGGCGTGCGAGAAGATCGTCACCGCCGGCGGCTACGGAGCGAAGATCGAGGCGACCACCGACCGTCGGGCGGCTCTCGAGGGAGCCGACGGCGTCGTGATCACGATCCTCTCCGGCGGGCTCGACGTGTGGCGACACGACCTGGAGATCCCGGCGCAGTACGGAGTCGACATCAACATCGGCGACACCCGGGGGCCGGCGGGTATCTTCCGCGCGCTGCGCACCATCCCGGTGATGCTCGACATCCTGCGCGACATCGAATCGGTCTGCCCCGAAGCTACGGTGCTCAACTACACCAATCCCATGGCGATGCTGATCCGCGCGATGCAGGAGGATACGAGCGTGACGATCAGCGGGCTGTGCCACAGCGTGCAGGGCACCGCGAGCATGCTCGCGAGGTGGATCGGCGCGCCCGAGGATGAGATCACCTACACGTGCGCCGGGATCAACCACCAGGCGTGGTATCTCGACTTCCTCTGGAACGGCCGGGACGCGTACCCGCTCATCCGCGAGGCGGTCGCGAAGCCCGAGATCTACAACGAGGAGCAGGTGCGAAACGAGATGTTCCTGCACCTCGACTACTACGTCACCGAATCGTCGGGGCACGCGTCCGAATACGTGCCGTGGTTCCGCAAGCGGCCCGACCTCATCGAGAAGTACTGCACGCACGGCACCGGATGGAACCCCGGCCACCACGCCGCGATCATCACCGCCTACGAGCGCCGCGCGGAGAACTGGCGGCGGGAGATCGAGGAGTGGATCGCCTCCGACGAGATCGATCTGGCCCGCGGGCAGGAGTACGCGGCGTACATCTTCAACGCGATCTTCGGCGACAACGAGATGTTCACGTTCAACGGAAACGTGCGGAACACGTCGCTGATCGACAACCTCCCGCCAGGATGCTGCGTGGAGGTGCCGGTGCTCGCCTCGCGACGGGGGCTCGAGCCGATCCACGTGGGGCCGCTACCGGACCACCTCGCGATCATCAACAACACGAGCGCGCGGTGCGAGGAGTTGACCGTGGCGGCCTCGCTCGAAGGAGACCCTCGCAAGGTGTTTCACGCCGTCGCGATGGACCCGCTCACGAGCGCGGTGCTCAGCCTCGCCGAGATCAGGGAGATGACCGATCGGATGATGAAGCAGAACGCGGACTATCTCCCGCAGTTCCCCCGACTGGGGTAGCGCCGGCCGGTCAGGCCAGGCGCAGGCGCGCCACGATCTCGTCGTCTTCGCGCTCGCCGGTTTCTTCGAACCCGAGCGAGCGGTAGAGCCCCCGGGCGACGACGTTGTCCGGCTCGTACGAGAGCGCGAACCCGGTGACCTCCTGCTCGTCGCGGAGCCTGCGCATCGCCGCCTCGACCGCCGCGCGTCCGTAGCCACGCCGCTGGTGGTCGCGGTCGATGAGGATTCCGCCGAGCCAGCAGCTTCTGTCCTCGGGATCGATCGCCCACATGAGGAAGCCCACGACCGTGCTCTCCGCGCGGGCGTTGTCCGCTCGCGCGCCTTGCGCCTGCACGGTGTTCGCGCGTACGGCAAGTGGATGCCACAGATCTCCGTAGCAGCAGAGACAGAGGTAGTAGGCAGACTCGGCGACGAATGCACGCTGGCTCTCGGTCACGCGAAGCGAGGCTACGTCCCGCCAGGTCTCGCCGGTCACCGGCTCCACCGATACCGCCATTACCGACTACTCCTGCCCGTCGGTCGGGCCGGACGCCTCCAGGATCTCGCGTATCCGGCCGGCGACAGTCGCGACGCGCCGGCGGCGGCTCCGTGTGATCATCCGGTAGAGCGAACGGGCGAGCGCGTAGCTCGCGCCGAGGAACGCGATCGGCACCGCGACCGCAAACACGGCGGAGCCGAGGCTGCCCACACCCACGCCGACACCGACACCCAGTCCGGCACCGATCCCCACACCGCCGACGAGTCCGCCGAAGAGCCCGCCCGCGAGCAGACCGTTGCGTCCTTCCACTTCGATTACGGTTTGCTCGCCGCGGGGCGCCACGGATACGGTCAACGACCAGCCGTGCTGCTGCGAGGCGAGGTAGCTGCTCTGCCAGCTCACGCGCCGGCCGGCGACCGAGGAGTGCCCGGGCAGATCGGTCAGCCGATCGAGGTCGACGGTGAGCTCTTCTGCCTGCTCGCGCGTGATGGCGAACGGCACCGTCGCGCGTTCCGATTGCACGAGCTCTCCGCCGGTCAGGCGGACGGCGGTGCTTCCGGCTCCCGTCTGTTCCACCTCGCTCGCGGCGCGGCGGATCAGCTCCTCGTCCACACCGAGCTCGCGCCCGACGGCTATGAGATCGGCGAGGGAGTGTCCTGCGGTCGCGGATGCGTCGCCCGCCGCGGGGTGCTGCTCGCTCTGCGACTGCATTCGAAGCGCGCGGTCGATGATCTGCTTGAGCTCTCGCTTGGAATAACTTCGGTCGTCCATGCGGCCTGGAGTGTAGACTACGCGGCCTGAAGTGGGAACCGGGGCCGGCCGTCGCCTACCTATCGGCGCGACTGGTTACGGAAGAGGAAGCCGAAGATCCGGTCGCGCGCGGCGGGCTTCACGCGCTCGAAGCTGACGTGGACTATCGCCCCATTCCTGGTCTCTCGAACGATGCGCGCGGGAAGGTGCAGCGGCTCGCTGCTGTCCGGGTGGAAGGTCATCTCCACGTGCTCGCCGCGCTGGTAGCGGTCGTCCGGGGCGTAGAAGCTCGCGCCGCCGCCGCCGACATCGATGAGCTCGGTGCGCTCCGGACGCTCGTCGCTCTGCGCGAGCCGCACGTAGGCCGGCAGGCGGACTTCGCCCCGGTAGTAGCGACGGCGTTGGAGCCGTTCGAGGTTCTCCGCGTGCGAGAGCTGAAGCGCGCCCGGTTCGCTCGACAGCACCGCCGACTCGAACCGATAGACTCCGCTTCCGTCCTGGTGGATCACCTCGACGAGACTTCCGGAGGTCAGCCGTGGCGCCTCCTGGTCGGTCTCCACGCGGAACGCCGAAGCGCTCGGTTCGAGGACTCGTCCTCGGATCGTGCGGTCGTGATTGTCCACGATGACGACCCCGGAATCCGTCGGGATCTCTGAGCTGGACTCCGGCTCCGCCCCGGAGGGCTCTCCGGCGAAGCCCAGCCGCACGCGCAGCCCGGAGACGTCTCCCTCGGTGACCGCGTCGTCGGCGAGCGCGCGCTCGGCGCAGTCGTTGAAGACGGTGTGATTCTGCAGAATGAGATAGACGTGCTCCGGCTGTTCCAGATAGGCGGCCAGCCGTTCGAGCAGGCCGCGGTCGCTCTGCGTGAGCGTTCGTTCCTCGATGAGCTCTTCCGATCGGCGCCGGGCCGCTTCGCGTTGCCGCCTCTCTTCGCGCCTCCGCGAACGGACTGCGAACCACACGAGCAACGCGACGAGCGCGGCGACCACGAGCACGAAGCCCGCGATCTCGACGGGAGATGGAGCGAAGCCCTGTACGAACTCGAATACCATGACGCCCCGTCTCTCAGGATACGCGGTGCGCGAGCCGCGAATGATAGCCCGGATGGACTACGGCCAGCGCAGTCGGTAGGGAAGGTCGGGGGGCGGCTTCTGATTCCGATACGTGTACAGCAGTCGGAGATTGAGCATGTCGCCCGCGTACTCGACGTAGAGGTGATTCCAGTCGATCGGCTCTCCGTTGAGGATGATCGTGTACCGGTTGCGGTGTCCCTCGTACGCGTTCGGGTCGTAGTCGACCCAGGCGCTCGAGACGGTTCGCACCGCGACGGTTTCGGGCCGATTCTCGTAGTCCCAGCGCTGGAGGAATCCGGCGCGGCGGATCAGCCAGACGGCATCGATCACGTCGTAGGAGCCGAGCGAGAACGGCGAGGCGGCGGGGACGATCGGTGCAGACCACGGTTCGCGCGGGTCGGGACCTCCGTCTACGGACCAGATCTCCTGAGTCGTCGGTCGTCCGGCTACTGCCACGAGGATGAGCGCTAACATCGCAAGGCGGCCCATATCCTCTCTATCGACCCGACAGGCACGATCCTCCACCGGCCGGGCTGACAGCGATGGCGAACGGTGATAGAGTCGCCGAACGGGGTGTACTCATCCCGCGCGAAGGAATCCCATGGCGCGAACAGAGATAGATGCAGGAGTATGCGGCTTCATCACGCACGTCCGGGCGGTGAGCGACGACGGGCAGAACGTCGAGATCGACATCTCGTCGACCTGTCCGCACATCTCGGCAGCCGCCCCCGCGCTGAAGAGCGTGGACGCGTACGCAGAGATCTTCACGAAGCCGCATCAGACGCGGACGTACGAGGTGCTCTCTGAGCACGTGCCGCACGTGGCGTGCCCGGTCTTCACCGGGATCCTGAAAACGATCGAGGCAGCGGCGAATCTCGCGCTGCCCCGACCGAGCTCGATTACCTTTCTGGATGAGGACTGAGCCGGGTCGATCCGCCCGGTTACTTCTTCGAGGACTTCGACTTCGACCCGCTCGACTTGGAGCTGGTCTTGCCGGACTTCTTCGCCGACGCGCCCGATTTCGACGCGCTTCCCGACTTCGTGGAGCCCGACTTCGTGGAGCCCGACTTCGATCCGCTCTTGCCGGCGCGGCCGCCGCTCGACTTTGCCGTGTCCCGGGCCGCGGTCGTCTTCCCGCCCTTCTTCGCCGAGGTCCCGGACTTTCCGGTGCCGGATTTGGATGAAGCCGCCTTCGTGGAAGGCTTCTTCGTGCTCTTTGCGGTGGAGCTCGTCTTCTTCGCAGAGCTGCGCGTGCTCTTCTTCTTGGTCTTCCTGCCGGGATGCTTCTCTTCCCACTCGCGGAAGAACTGCTTCACACCGTTCACGCCATCGCGCTCGAAGGCCTCTACCCAGCCCGTGCGGAACTCTTCGGCGAGCGCGCGAGCTTCCTCTTCGGTACGCTTCGTGCCGTAGTAGAAGCGCTTGGACCTATGGGTACGTCTTCCGTTGGGCCCGATCGAATAGTGCGCCGCCCAATAGCGCGAGACATTGCCGTTGCGCGTGAGCTGGCTCTGATGGACGCCCGGCGTGCCGCTGACATTGTTGACCTGGATTCCCTTCTTGGGGCCGAATCGCCTGGGGGCGTAGCGATCTCCACGCTCCTCGAGCCAGGCTATTGCCGCGGCCTTGGCCTTGCGCTTTCCGCCCCATTTCTTGTCGCTGAAGAGTTTGGATTCGTAACCCACGCTACCGCCGATCCTGGCCTGGTATCCGTGCGTTCCCCCGGTGTCGATTCGTACAACTGCTGGCATTCTTACACTCCTAACTGGGTGGGTCGCCCACAAGGGTAAGGATATCGCGCTACTGGTGTCAATGTTTGCGGCCGCATCTAAGAGGGGAATTCAGCCCGAACCCGACAACGTACAGTCTCGTTAGCAATCGTCCACCGATATTGGAGTTGCTGGGCGGGATATTCATCGCTTTGGTACGTCGATGAATATCACCTCGAGCGAGACGGGATCGACGAGCGCGACGCTGTACCGCGGCGCGCGGTACAGCGCACCGGGATTGATGAGCCGCGTCACCCCGGCTACCTCGTCTGCCGGGACGTGCGTGTGGCCGAAGAGAACCGCGTCGTAGGACCCGCTCGCCACGGCGTCCCTCATTCGCCGGGTATGCCCGTGCGTGGCGAAGACGCGGCGGCCATGGGACACCAGCTCGATCGTTTCGTGCAGCGACGCGCCTGCCTCGTCGGCTGCCGCTGCGAGCCCGGCGATGTCGTAGTCGTTGTTGCCGATCAGCAGGCGCGCTTGCAGTCCGGCGAAGGCGCGGACGACCTCGGGTGATCCCACGTCGCCGAGGTGGATGTACTCGGTGGGGGCGCGGGACGCGAGCAGGTCCAGCGCGCGGCGGGTAGCATCGACGTTGCCGTGGGTGTCCGACAGGAGCGCGATCATGAGCGGAACGTAGCAGTCGGCCGCGCCGCGGGCAAGGCGATGGGACGGTGGCGCAGGCGACCCCACGGTTGCGCAGAGGATGCGGCCCGCGGTACCCTTCATCGCAGCGGACGAAATGCCTCTACGCGGTCGTATCTGCCGGCTCCTCACCGACCTCCGTCTCCTGCTCGTTGCCGTGCCCGTCGCGTGCTCGGCCGTCGTCGTCGCGTGCTGGGCGATCCCGGTTCCCCAGGTGCTTCCCGACGCCCCCTACTCGCGCGTGATCTTCGACCGCGACGGACGTCTTCTGGGAGCCACCATCGCCACCGACGAGCAGTGGCGGTTCCCACCCGGTCACGGCCCGGTTCCGCAGAAGTACGTGACCGCGCTGACGACCTTCGAGGACGAGCGTTTCTCGGGCCACCCCGGGGTCGACGTCATCGCGATCGCGCGGGCTTTCGCGTCCAACGTGGCCGCCGGCCGTATCGTCAGCGGTGGGTCGACGCTCACCATGCAGCTCGCTCGCCTCGCGCGCGGCAACCGTCCGCGAACCTACGCTCAGAAGCTCGCGGAGGCGTCGCTCGCGCTTCGGCTGGAGCTCCACTACTCGAAGCCGCAGATCCTGCGTATGCTCGCTTCGCACGCGCCTTTCGGCGGCAACGTAGTCGGGATCGAGGCGGCGAGCTGGCGCTACTTCGGCCGCCCGCTCGATAATCTCACGTGGGCCGAAGCGGCGCTGCTCGCCGTTCTGCCGAACAGTCCGTCGCTGATTCACCTCTCGCAGCGGCGCGGCGAGCTCCGCGCCAGGCGCGATGGCCTGCTCGAGCGTCTCCACCGGGATGGCCTTCTGGACGCCGGGGAGCTCGAGCTCGCGCGACTGGAGCCCCTTCCGGCCGAGCCGCGGCCGGTGCCGCAGACCGGAGCTCGTCTGCTCGGCACGCTCGCTGCCCGGCAGCCGGATCGATGGCGCTTCTCGACAACGATCGATCACTACCTGCAGCTCCGCACGACCGAACTGGTCGCCGGGCATGCCGAACGCCTGCGCCGCTCGGGCGCCCGGCACGCCGCCGTGGTCGTGGTGGACGTGCGCTCCGGCTCGACGCTGGCCTACGTGGGCAACGTTCCGGTGGGGGCGTCAGTCGAGCCGGGCGACTTCGTTGACATCGTGCAGGCGCCTCGCAGCACGGGGAGCCTGCTCAAGCCGATCCTGTACGCGGCGATGCTCGACGCCGGAGAGCTCCTGCCGCACCAGATCGTCGCCGATGTCCCGACTCGGATCGGAGGCTACGTTCCGGAGAACCACACCGGGCAGTTCACCGGCGCGGTTCGCGTGGACGAGGCACTCGCGCGCTCGCTGAACGTGCCCGCCGCCCGGCTGCTGCGCGATTACGGAGTCTCGCGTTTCTACGGACTGCTGAAGGACATCGGCCTCTCGACCCTGACGCGTTCGGCGCGGGACTACGGGATTCCGCTCATTCTCGGTGGCTCGGAGGCCACGCTCTGGGAGCTCACCGGCGTCTACGCGAGCATGGCGCGGACGGTGGTGACCCGTGGCGGGCAGCCGCGCACCTTCGCGATGCCGCACGTGCTTCCCGCGGATGAGCCGGACTCCGCGGCGGCCGACCGCCGCTTCACACTGGAGCCCGACGCTCCTCATCCGACGCCGCTTTCGCCCGCCGCGCTCTATCTGACGATGGCGGCGCTCAACGAGGTCGAGCGACCGGACGAGCTCGTCGGGTGGCGCCACTTCGCGGACGCCGGCTCGATCGCGTGGAAGACCGGGACGAGCTACGGGCTGCGCGACGCCTGGGCGATCGGCGTCACCGACCGGCACGCGGTGGGGGTGTGGGTCGGAAACGCGTCGGGCGCCGGGGCTCCGGGGCTGCGCGGTACCGCGAGCGCCGGGCCGCTGATGTTTCAGGTCTTCGAGCTGCTTCGCGGCGGAGGCGGCTTCGTGAGTCCGGGCGGCCTCTCGGTGGTGCGTGTCTGCGCCGACAGCGGGCTGCTCGCCGGTCCCGACTGCCGCGAGACCGAAGCGGCTCTCGTCCCGGCCGGCGCCCACGACCCCGCGGCCTGCTCCTACTGCCGGACGCTGCACCTCGACGAGACCGGCGGGCACCAGGTCACGTCGGACATCTATCCGACCGCCCGCATGCGTCACGAACCGTGGTTCGTGCTTCCCGGCGCGATGGCGTGGTACTACCAGCAGCACGCCACCGACTACGTCCCGCCGCCTCCCTTCGATCCCCGCGCGGCACCGGCCGCCGCGACGCCGCTCGAGGTCGAGTTCCCGCTACCGGGTGCGCGGATCGTGATCCCCGTGGAGATGAGCGGCGAGCGCGGGTCGATCGTGGCTCGCGCGCACCATGGCGACGCGCGTTCGCGCCTCTACTGGCACCTCGACGGCGCCTTCCTCGGCGTCACGACCGGTGCTCACACGATGGAGATGGCGCCCCCTCCCGGAGACCGCCGGCTGGTCGTCGTGGACGAGGCAGGGCACTCGGCGACGATCGCGTTCGAGGTGCTCGAGACCGGCCCGTGAACCGGCGCCGAGGCGCCCTCGGTCAACGTCGTGCATCAGCTGTTGACCTACACGGAGACGGAGTCCGACGACGAGACGAGGCGCTTCGACCGCGGGCAGACGCTACCGATCGGTGAGCGCGTGACGCGAATCGGCGACCCGTTCACGGGAGTTACTCCGTTCGGCGAGCGCGAGCTGGTGCGCATCCGTACCTCCGTGGGCGATGAGGCGTTCGCGCTCGACCGGTATCTCGTGCCGAACGCGACGCTCGCGGTCGTCGTGGACGATCAGGCCGTGATCTACTCGCGGCCGAACCTCGTCAGCCCCACCGACGACCTCCTGCCGCGCGTATCCATGGTCGCGATCCACGACGAAGAGAACGAATCGGAGTTCCTCACGATCACCGCCTACGACCACGACGCCGGAACGCCGTACTTCGACGTGTACCTCAAGGCCGAGGACGTCTCCACCGAAGCGGTCGACGTCCAGGCGGGGCTCCTGCTCTTCGTGGCCCGTCGGACCGATGCCGCGGTCGCGAAGGTCGAGCTGCTGGAGAACGCCGAGGGCCTGGGCGAATCGGCCTTCGTCGACGACGTCAGGCGCGAGCTCGCGATCGCCCGCGGGGAAGACCCGGAAGACGCGATGCCGGCCGACCTGGTCGACCTGGAGATCGAGGAGTTCTCCTTCGCCGGGGTGATCAACGAAAACGGGACGGTCGTCTACCGCTACCCTCAGCAGCGCCCGGAGTACGCCGAGACGACCCTGGACGAGGGCGCGATCGTGGACGTCGAGGAGCGCACCGTGGGCGCCTTCACGGTGGACGGCGAGACGAGTTCGTGGTTCCGCATCGCGAATCCTCCCGGCTGGGTCTTCGGCGCGTACATCGATCCCGAGTAGGCAGGCGCCCCCGCGGACGCCTACCCGCGCAGGCGCGCGCTACCCCGCGATCGTCGCGTCGAGGAACGCGAGCACATCGGTCCGCAGATCGATCTGCTTCGCGACCGGCTTCCCCGCGCCGTGCCCCGCCTTCGTCTCTATGCGCAGGAGCACGACGTTCGACCCGGGGTCGGCGGCCTGCAGCCTGGCGGCGAGCTTCTTCGAGTGCATGGGTACGACCCGGTCGTCGTGGTCGGCGCTCGTGATGAGGATCGGCGGGTAGGCTGCGCCGTCGGCGACGTTGTGAAGCGGCGAGTAGGCGAGGAGCGCGCGGAAGTGCGATTCGTCGCGCTCGGCGTCGCCGTACTCGCTCGTCCAGTAGCGACCGGCGGTGAAGTGCTGATAGCGCAGCATGTCGGTGACCGGGACGTGACAGACGACCGCCCCGAACGATTCGGGGTGCTGGAGCATGCTCGCCGCGACGAGCAGCCCGCCGTTGCTGCCGCCTTCGATCGCGAGCCGCTCGGGAGAGGTGTAGCCTTCCTCGCAGAGCATGGTCGCCGCGGCGTGAAAATCGTCGAAAACGTTCTGCTTGCGCTCGAACATGCCGTCGAGGTGCCACTCGTCGCCGTACTCGCCTCCTCCGCGGAGCACCGCCACGGCGTAGAGACTGCCGCGGTCGAGCCAGGCCGGCAGCCAGCTCGGGTACGACGGCTTCACGCTGATGTCGAACCCGCCGTAGCCGTAGAGGATCGTCGGATGCGATCCGTCGGGTTCAAGCTCGACCGGTCCGGTCACGAACACCGGCACGCGCGTGCCGTCGGCGCTCGTCGCGAAGACCAGCCGGGTACGGTAGCCGTCGGCGTCGAAGCCGGGGATCCCGGGCGCGAAGAAGGTGCGCGTCTCGCCGGTCTCCAGGTCGTGCTCGAGAATCGTCTGCGGGGCGAGGAACGACGAGTAGGGGATGAACACCCGCGTCTGCGAGGCGAGCGAGCGCGACGCCGCCCCCGAAGCGGAGCCTATTCCGGGCAGGCCGATCTCGCCGAGCGGCGTGCCGTCGAAGGCGAATCGTTCGACCACGTCGTGCGCGTCCCGCATGCGCGTCACCACGAGCTGACCGCCGGCCACCGCGGCGCCGCCGATGACGTCGTCGGCCTCGGCAACAACGGTGCGCATCTGCGCGGGGCGGTCGGGGTGCACGGCCACGATCCGCCTGCGCGGCGCGTCCTTCGAGGTGAGCACGAGCAGCTCCTCGCCCACCGCACCGATGCACTCGTAGGAGGCGTCGAGCTCGTCGAAGAGCGGGACGACCTCGACCGCCGGCCAGCGGTCGAGTCGGGCGTACGAGAGGCGGTTGTAGATGAACGAGTCGCCGGCGATGGTCACGACGAGGTAGCGGCCGTCCTCGGTCACCTCAGGCTGCAGGATGACGCCGCGAAGCGTCGGGTGCTCGAAGACGAAGAGATCGGCATCCTGCGACGTCCCGACGCGGTGGTAGAAGAGGCGGTGCGACTGCTCGCGGTTCGCCTCCCCGGCGTCGGTCGCCTCGGCGGGAAAGCGGCTGTAGAAGAATCCCTCCCCCTCGGCATCCCACGCGAGCGGTGAGAACTTGATGTACCGGAGTACGTCGTCCAGATCCTCTCCGGTCGCCACGTCGCGCACGTGTGCGACGCGCCAGTCCTCGCCGCTCTCGCTGAGGTTGTAGGCGAGCAGGCGCCCGTCGGGCGACGGCTCCCACTCCATCAGCGCCACCGTGCCGTCCTCGCTGAGCGTGTTCGGGTCGAGCAGGACGCGCTCGCGGCCGTCCTGTTCGCGGACGTAGAGCGGCGATTGCGGCTGCAGGCCGTCGTTCTTCGTGAAGAAGAGTCTGCCGCCGCGCTCGACCGGTTGGCCCATCCGCGGGTAGTTCCAGACCTCGGTGAGGCGACGCCGATGGTCATCCCGGCCCGGGAGCTCGTCGAGCACCGACCGTGCGAGGTCGTGCTGAGTCCGGGTCCAGGCGAGGACCTCGGGCTCATCCGCGTCCTCGAGCCAGCGGTACGGATCGCGGACGGCCGTACCGTGATACGTGTCGACGCGGTCGACCGCGGGGGTATGCGGGTAGCGGGAGGGACGAAGCCGGTCGTGGTGCGCCATCCGACCAGACTATTCGTTTCGGGCGCGCGAGGAAAGACGCTTGGCACCGCCGGCGTGGCGTTCTACGATGGTCGGATGAGTGGACGAACGGTACTGGTACTCGGAGGCACGGGCTTCGTCAGCGGGACGGTTGCCCGCGCGGCGGTCGATGCCGGGCACACGGTCTGGATCATCACGCGCGGCTCGAAGCCCGCGCCGGCCGGGGTCACGGCGCTCGCCGCCGACCGGCACGACCGCGAGGCCTTCTCCCGCGCCGTGGACGAAGCGATCGCCGGCGCGGGCGGGCAGATCGACCTCGTTGTGGATGTGATCGCCTTCACGCCGGAGGACGCACGGCAGGATCTGGAGGCGTTCGCCGGTCGGGTGGGACGGCTCGTGCTCGTGTCCACCGACTTCGTCTACGACCCGAAGCGAAGGCGGTTCCCGCAGAGCGAGTCGGATGCGGACTACCTCGCGTCGGGGTACGGTGGGCTCAAACGCGAGGCCGAGCGAGTGCTCGAGGCGGCCGGGGCCGATGCCGTGCCGTGGGTCGTCGTTCGGCCCGGTCATATCTACGGCCCCGGGTCGCTGCTCGGCTGCCTGCCGCCCGTGGGCCGCGATGCAGACCTGATCGGGCGCGTGCGGCGCGGCGACGCCGTGGAGCTCGTGGGCGGAGGGCATTACCTGCAGCAGCCGGTGTTCGCCCCCGATCTCGCTCGCGTCATCCTCGAGCTCGGAGGGGCGCAGGGCGACCGAACCTCCGACCCCGAGGAGCGGGTCGCGCCTTCGGGTGCCGTCCTCGGGTTCGTATCCCCGGTCGGCCAGGTTCTCAACGTCGCCGGACCGGACATCGCCGAGTCGGTGGATTACTACCGCTTCGTCGCCTCTGCGCTGGGAACCGACCTGCGCGTCACCGAGGTGCCCGTGGAGGCGTACCGCGTCGAACACCCCGAGCGCGAGACCTTCCTCTGCCATCGGTTCTACGACCTCGGACGGCTCGAGGCGACCGGTGTACGACTTCCCGATACGCCGCTTCGCGACGGGATCGCCCGGCACGTGGAGTCGCTGCTCGCCGGGACGTAGGGCCGGCGGGGCGGCATCGCCGTTCCCCCCGGGGCTATTGCCGCGCCGTGAGCTCGTCGTAGTAGGCGAGAAAGTCCTCACCCATGCTCTTTGAGGCGTCGACGATCGGATTGAACGCGCCGCCGGCGATGTACGTGGCGATCGAGCCTGAGGCTGTTCCTGTGCCTCCGGCCCCGCTGCCCGAACCCGTGCCGTCGCCGCCGCCACTCGAGTTCGCGCGGGCGAGGTAGAGCTGGTCGACGTACATGAGCTGATCTACGGTGAGGATCTGGTCCTCGATGGTCACGAGCCATTCGTCTGCACGATTCGGGTTGATTCGATCGCTCTGTTTCACGGCGGTCATGATGGTGTAGAGCTCGCGGATCTGGTCGCCGGAGAGCTCGAGCGAGGGATCTTCCTGCTCCATGGTCTGGATGAACCCGAACATGCGGCCCAGGTCGAATACAACGGCGGTCTCTTCCTTCGCCTGCTGTACCTCGGGGTCGGGCTCGGTCGTCTGGGCCGCTGCGAAACCCGCGGCGAGGGCGATCATGGTGAATGCCAGTATCCAAATGCGCTTCAAGTTCTGCTCCTTACTCGTATCTGAGTGCTTCAATAGGGTCGAGGCGGGACGCCCGGTAGGCAGGGTACCCGCCGAAGAAGAGTCCGGTCGCCACCGCGAAGCCGAACGCCATGAACACGGAGTCTATGCTCACCACCGACGCCATCTGCGCGAACTCGCGCGCGGCCCACGACGCTCCAATGCCGAGTGCCACGCCCAGGACGCCCCCTCCGATCGAGAGGATGATCGCCTCGGTGAGAAACTGGGTGAGGATGTCGCGGGAGGTCGCGCCCAGCGCCATGCGCACGCCGATCTCGCGCGTACGCTCGGTGACCGAGACGAGCATGATGTTCATGATCCCGATCCCGCCAACGACCAGGCTGATCGCAGCGATGCTGCCGAGCAGAAGCGTGAAGGTGCTCGTGACCCCTTCCATGGTACCCAGCAGGTCGAGCTGGTTGGCGATATAGAAGTCGGCGGCGTCCATGTTCGGTAGCTCGTGCGAGCGCAGCAGCTCCTGCTCGATGATCGTCTGCAGGTCGGCCATGACATCCGTGCTCGCGGCCTGGATGTTCACCGTCGCGTAGTCGCTCCCGCCGGAGATGTAGCGCTGGAAGGTCGTGATGGGGATGAAAATCGACGCATCCTGCGACGACGACCCCTTCTCCTCCATCACGCCGATGACGGTGAACGACGTCCCGTCGATCCGGATCTTCTGTCCGACGGGGTCGCCTCCTTCCGGATAAAGGTCGCGGTAGATCTGCGCGCCGATTACGGCTACGGTCCGCCTGGTTTCCACGTCTGCGGCGCTGATGAACGCGCCGTGGATCGGGTGGAAGTTGCGGATCTCCGGGTACGCTTCGGTCGTCCCGCTCACCGTTGCGACGGTGTTCCGGTTCTCGAACTTGATCTGCGAAGTTGCCGTGCTCTCAGGCGCGATGAACGCGACGAGCGCCGGACCGAGCGCTTCGATCGCCTCGACATCCTCTTCCGAGATCGCGGGCGTGATGTTCGTCGTGTTGCGCCGAACGAGCGATGAGCCGCGCGGCTGGCCGGAGTAGACGATCAGCAGGTTCGAGCCCAACGACTCCAGGCTCTGCTCGACGGACGCCTGCGCGCCGTTGCCGAGCGCGACGAGCGCGATGACCGCGGCCACACCGATCATCACTCCCAGCCCGGTGAGGAAGGACCGGACCGTGTTGGATGCGATGCTGCGCACCGACATGCGCAGGCTCTCCACGGCGGAGAAGAATTTCATGCCACCCACTCCTTCGCAGGGACGTCCCGCAGAACCTTCCCGTCCCGAACCTGCACGACGCGGTTTGCCTGCCGGGCAACATCGGCGTCGTGGGTCACGACGACGAGCGTTACGCCGCCTTCGTTGAGCTCGCGGAAGAGCGCCATGATCTCCACGCCGGTCTTCGAGTCGAGCGCGCCGGTCGGCTCGTCCGCGAGCAGAACCGACGGCTCACCGGCGAGCGCTCGCGCGATTGCGACGCGCTGTCGCTGACCTCCGGAGAGCTCGTTGGGAACGTGGTGCTCACGGTCACCGAGCCCCACGCGGTCGAGCATCGAGCGCGCGATTTCCCTGCGCCGCCGGTGGGGCACTCCGGAATAGATGAGGGGCAGTTCTACGTTCTCCGTCGCGGATGCCCGCGGGAGAAGGTTGAAGCTCTGGAAGACGAAGCCGATCTGGCGATTGCGCACCTGGGCGAGCTTGTCCCGAGAGAGCCCGGCGACGTCCTCGCCGGCGAGCAGGTACCGTCCCGACGTCGGCGTGTCGAGGCAGCCGACGAGGTTCATCAGGGTCGATTTTCCGGAGCCGCTCGGCCCGACGACCGAGACGTACTCGCCGGCGTCTATGCGGATCGACACGCCGTCGAGTGCGTGGACCGTCGTATCTCCCATCCGGTAATGCCTCGTCACGTCGATCAGCTCGATCATCGCGAGCCTCCGGTCCCCGGGACGTTGATGGGGATGATCGACGAGCCATCGGCGGTCTCCGATCCGCTGGTAAGCGTGAGCGTCGAGACGGCGGGGAGAACGACGAGCTCTCCGGCCTCCAACCCTTCCACGACTGCGGCGCTGATGCCGTCGTCGGCTCCCACGGTGACCCGACGAGTCTCGATCGTACCGTCCGCGTACACCTCCACGTAGCTCCGCGATCGGACGGTGGAGACGGCCTTGCTCGGCACGACGATACCCTTGTCTGAGCTGATCAAGATCGTGAGATCGGTGTTCATGCCCGGGCGTAGTCGCCCGTCGGCGTTGTCGACGATCGCGGTGACGGTGAAAATGGGGATGTTGTTGACGACGACCGCATCGGGGCTGATGCGGTCGACCCGGCTCGATCGGGGCTCGTCGCCCAGTGCATCGCCGGTCACCGTGACACGCATTCCCGTCTCTACCTTCCCGATGTCGTACTCGTCGACTTCCGCCTCGACGCGAACGCGCGAGAGATCGGCGAGCTCGACCAGCGCGGCGCCCGAGCTGACCATGTCACCCGCGGCCACGTTGCTGTCGATAATCACCCCGGAGAACGGCGCAGATACCGTTGCCTGCTCGAGACTCGTGCGAGCTCCGTCGAGCGCGAGCTCGGCCTGCTCCACCGCGAGGGCGGCGGCGCGCACGGCGAACTCCGCGTTAGCAACCACGCGCTCTGCCTGTTCCAGCTGGTCTCGCGTGGACGCCCCGGAGTCAGCAAGGCGCCTGGTCTTTTCGAGCGCGGCACGGGCCTGCTCGAGATCCGACTGCGCGCGCTCGTCGTTCAGCCTGGCCTGGGTCAGATTCAGCTCAGCTTGCCGAATCGAGGCCTCGACGTCCGACGTATCGAACCGGACGATCGTCTCGCCGACGCTCACCCGGTCGCCCTCTTCGCGCGCGCTCGTGATGATCCCGCCGATGCCGGACCGGATCGTCGCCGACCGGGCGGGAGAGACCGATCCGGGCCCCTCGACGGTCACCCGGACGCTTCCTTCGCTTGCTTCCACCGCGTTCACCGTCTGTTCGGTTGTCTGCTCGCTCTCCTCGGTCTGCGGTCTCACGAAGTACCACCAAGCCGCGAAACCTGCCGCGGCCACAAGAACCATCACGATGAGCGTAACCGCTGTCTTCCGTTTCATTCTCCGTCTCCTCCTCGTGTCAGTGCATCCGGATAGTGTTGGCTGAAGTACGAGGCCGCCTGCACGGCGGCCATCATCGCTTCCTCGCGCGCGATGCGCGCGGCGACGAGGTTGTGTTCGGCGCGGGCAACGACAGCGCGCGCTTCGGCGAGCTCGATCTCGCCGGCCTGTCCGACGTCCGCCCGGACCATGACGATATCGACGTTCCGACTCGCCGTCTCGAGCGCGCGCTCGGCGAGCGCCACCGCGTCGGTGGCACGGTGCATCTGCTGGTACGCGCTGCGGATCCTGACGTCCAGCGCGTCTTCGAGCGAGGCGAGCTCGTAGTAGGCGCGCTCGAGCTCGACGCTCGTACGAGCGCGCTCGTACCCCTCTGCGCGGTTCCCGGAGATCGCGATCGTCCCGGAGAGCGTCACCGAGAACGGCACCGGATCCCGTGTCGCCGTGGATGTCTCCGCGAGCGCGAGGCTCGGCGGCGTGTAGGTCGCGTTCAGGGCCGGGTTGGCCGGCGCCCACGAGAACGAGAGTGCGTGATCGAAGAGCGACAGCTGGAGCCTCGTGGAGGATAACTGCGCGGCCGTTGCCTCGGTAGCGAGCGCCTGTTCGACGTCCTCGATGGTCGCGCGCTGATCGGCGAGCCCGTCGTCGTTCGCGAGCGCCCACTCGGATAGCTCCGGCGGCTTGGGTGGATCGTCGCTGAGCTCGAGGTACGGCTCGAGCTCCTGCTGCACAGCCGGATCGATGCCGGTTGTGAACGCGAGGTCGAGCCAGGCGAGCCTGTGGGTGAGCGTCGCCTGGTCGCGCGCGGTCTGCGCGCGCTCGAGCGATTCGGCCGACGCCCCGAGTTGCGCGACGGCGATCTCGCCCTCCTCGAAGCGCGCACGGGCGATGTCGTAGGCGGAGCGCGCGACGTCGAGCTCGAGGTCGAGAACGGCCATCTCCTCCTGGGCGAGCCATGCGTCCTGGTAGAGCGTGTAGAGCGTCACCCACGCGTCCTCGCGAGCCGCTCGAAGATCCGCGGTGGCGGCCGCCAGGTCGTCGGCACTGCCCTCGAGTCTCTCCAGCTGGTCTTCTCGCAGACCGAGCGGTACGGACAGCGAGACCGTGCCGCCGAGGTCTGCGCTTCGTACACCGGCCGCGTCGGTCGTGAGCGTGCCGGTGGGCGAAAGCGAAACGCTGACATCTCCGGCAAATCCGGACATAGCCAGGTCTTCCCGTGCGGCTTGCACGCGGTTGGCCGCGAGCCAGACCTCGTCCACCTCGTCGATCCGATCGACCGCCGTCGGGAAGTCGAGGCCGAACGCCGCGGTGGGGAGCGTGGCGAGCACGATGGTTGCGACACGTGCTGCGATGTCTATCCAGGCGTTGGTTTGTCGTGTCATCCCGGTCCTCCCTGCGATCAAGCGCTCATAAGCACGAAGCGTGCCATCCGCAGCGGTGCTAGTGCGCCGAGCGCGCGGCAGGAGCACCTCCCGTGCCCGCGATCGGACCGACTGTCAACCAAGTCGGGGGAAAAACGCGCTCGGTCGGAGGGGATGGGCAACTTTTTCCCTTCTTTGGCAGTTGGCACCACCCGGTGCAAACTGGTATATCTGCGAGAGGAGGCATCCATGCGCATTCTACTCACCGGCGGGACCGGCAATGTCGGGCCCGCCGTAATCGAACACCTTGCCGGTCTCGGTCACGACGTGCTCACCGTAGGTCGCCGCGATTCGATGGACGTTCCGGCGGGCGCGTACCGCAAGGCCGACATCAACGACTACGACGCGCTGCTCGACGCGATGCGCGACCGCGACGCCGTGGTTCACCTCGCCGCGCTCGCGGTACCCGTGGGCAGGCCCGGACGCGACGTGTTCCGCGTCAACGATCTCGGGACGTTCAACGTCTTCGAAGCCGCCGCCGAGTGCGGGATCACGCGGATCGTCGGGGCGAGCTCGATCAACGCCTTCGGCTACTTCTTCGGCGACCGGAGCTTTCCGCTGCGCTACCTGCCCATCGACGAGGAGCATCCGATGCTCGCGACCGACGCGTACAGCTTCTCGAAGCAGGTGATGGAGTCGATCGGGCGCTACTTCTGGGAACGCGACGGGATCTCGAGCGTGATGCTGCGCCTGCCGAGCGTGCTGCGCCACGAGACGATACTCGCATCGTCCGAGCACTACCGCGACCGCTACGACGCGGCCTTCGTGGAGCGTCTGCTCGACATGCCCGACGACGAGCGCCGGGCGGAGATCGAGCGATTGCAGGGGCTCTACGACCGTTACCGGCAGGACCTTCGATCGGACAAGACGCCGTACGGTGAGTGGGGCCGTCTGAAGCCGGGTGTGACCGACTACATCACCGAAGACGAGCTGGGTTTCATGATCCACAACGTGAACTTCTTCACCTACCTCGACGACCTCGACTGCGCCCAGTCGATCGAGAAGGGGCTCACCGCGAGCTACGAGGGTTCGCACGAGATGTTCATCAACTCGAACCGGAACTCGCTGGGTCTGCCGCTCGAGGAGATGGCGAAGCTCTACCCCGGTGAGCCGCCGGTCCGCGAGCAGCGACCGGGCGACGATACGGTCGTCTCCATCGATCGCGCGCGAGACGTGCTCGGCTACGAGCCCGAGTGGGCGATGGAACCGTTTCTCAAGAACCGACGCTGACGGATCGGACCGCACGCGACGCGTGCCGGTCACAGGAGGTAAGAATGCGCACACTGCTCACCGGGGGAACCGGAAAAGTCGGGCCGGCGGTCATCGAGCACCTGGGGAATCTGGGTCACGACGTGCTGACTGTCGGCAGACGCGACCATATGGACGTGCCGGCGGGCGAGTACCGGCGGTGCGATATCAACGACTACGACTCGCTGCTCGAAGCCACGCGTGGCTGCGACGCGGTCGTGCATCTCGCCGCGATCGCTTCGCCCATCGGACTTCCCGGCCGGGAGGTCTTCCGGATCAACGATCTGGGCACCTTCAACGTCTTCGAAGCGGCGGCGGAGTGCGGTATCACGCGCGTCGTGGGCGCGAGCTCCATCAACGCCTTCGGCTACTTCTACGGTGACCGCAGCGTGGAGCTCGAGTACCTGCCAATCGACGAGGCTCACCCGACGCTCGCCACCGACGCCTACAGCTTTTCGAAGCAGGTGATGGAGTCGATCGGGCGCTACTTCTGGGAGCGCGACGGCATCTCGAGCGTTATGCTCCGGCTGCCGGGCGTGCGTCGGCACCACCAGGTCCTCGACGAGGACGGCAGCATGCGCGCCCGGCTGAACGCCGATTTCATCCGCAGCCTGCTCGACATGTCCGACGAGGAACGGCGGGCGGAGATCGAGCGGCTTCAGGCGCTCTACGACCGCTATCGCCGGCAGATGCGCGCCGACAAGGTATCGCGCGACGAGTGGATGCGCGTGAAGCCCGGCGTCACCGACTACATCACGCAGGACGAGATCCTCTTCATGACGCAGAACGTGAACTTCTTCACCTACCTCGACGACCTCGACTGCGCCCAGGCGGTGGAGCAGGGGCTCACCGCAGAGTACGAAGGGTCGCACGAGCTGTTCATCAACGCGAAGCGCAACACGCTCGGTCTGCCGCTCGAGGAGATGGCGAAGCTCTACCCCGGCGAGCCCGAGGTGCGCGAGCAGCGGCCAGGCGACAACACCCTCGTCTCGATCGACACGGCGCGCGATCTGCTCGGCTTCGAGCCACGGTGGGCAATGCCGCCGCTGTTGGGGTAGAATCGCGGCATGCCGTCGCCGAATATCGTCTTCATCCTCATCGATGACATGGGTCAGCGCGACCTGGGCTGCTACGGGAGCACCTTCTACGAGACGCCCAACATCGACCGACTCGCCCGCGAGGGAATGCTCTTCACCGACGCCTACGCCGCCTGCCCGGTGTGCTCGCCCACGCGCGGCAGCATCCTCACCGGCCGGTATCCGGCGACGCTCGGTATCACCGACTGGATCGACTGGGGCGGGCGTATCCATCCGGCACGCGGGCGGCTCGTCGACGTGCCGTATATCAAGGATCTGCCGTCGGACGTCCCGAACCTCGCCACCGAGCTCGGTCGGCGCGGCTACGCGACGTGGCACGTGGGGAAATGGCATCTGGGTGGCGAGGATGCGTGGCCCGACAAGCGCGGCTTTCACGCGAACGTGGGCGGGTGGACGGTCGGCTCTCCGCACGAAGGCTACTTCGCCCCGTGGGGCTTCCCGACCCTCGAAGACGGCCCGGACGGCGAGTACCTCACCGACCGGCTCACCGACGAGGCGATCGGTCTCGTGCGCGGCCGCGACGCGGATCGGCCCTTCTATCTCAACATGTGGTACTACTCGGTGCACACGCCCATCCAGGCGAAGGAGTCGCGGATCGAGAAGTACCGACGCAAGGCCGCCTTCCTCGGGCTCGACACGATCGAGCCGCACGTGGAGGGGCCCGCGTACCCGTGCGAGCACAAGAAGGACCAGCGCATATCCCGGCGGATCGTGCAGTCGGATCCCGTCTACGCGGCGATGATCGACTCGCTCGACGAGAACGTGGGACGCCTGCTCGAGACGCTCGAGGCGGAGGGCATCGCGGAGAACACGATCGTGATCTTCACGAGCGACAACGGCGGGCTCGCGACGGCCGAAGGCGCGCCCACCTCCAATCTGCCGCTCGCCGAGGGCAAGGGCTGGATGTACGAGGGCGGCACACGCGAGCCGCTGCTCGTGCGGTGGCCGACGGCGGTCGAGGCCGGGTCGACGTCGGGCGAAGTCGTCACGAGCCCGGATTTCCTGCCGACGCTGCTGGAGGCGGCATCCGACGCCGGGCCGGGGGGCGGAGGACCGGGCGCGACCGGCGGTGCGGGCGATGCCGGCGCCGGCAGGGCGGCCGGCCTTCCCCACGGGGTCGAAGGCGAGAGCTTCCTGCCCGTCCTTCGCGGAGAGACCGATTCGCTCGCGCGGGAGGCGGTCTACTGGCACTATCCGCACTACGGGAACCAGGGTGGCACGCCGGGCAGCTCGGTGCGCAGCGGCCGCTACAAGCTGATCGAGTTCTTCGAGACCGGACGGCTCGAGCTCTACGACCTGGAGACCGACGTGGGCGAGAACTACGACCTCGCCGACGAGCTGCCGGAGGTCCGCGACCGCCTCCACGTCCTGCTCACCTCGTGGCGCAAATCGGTGGAGGCGAAGATCCCGCAGCCCAACCCGCACTACGAGCCGTGGCCCGACCGGGCGCCGGAGAGCCGGCACGCCGCGCGCGAGCGGGGACACCTCACCGCCGGAATCGAATTCGACTGACCGAAGGAGTACGACATGGCAGAGTTCAGATGGGGCATCCTCGCCCCCGGCGGTATCGCCCACAAGTTCGCAACCGGTTTGCGGGGCCTCGACGACGCGCGGCCGGTGGCCGTGGGATCGCGATCGCTCGATCGCGCGAAGGAGTTCGCAGCCGAGTTCAGCGTCGACCGTGCCTACGGCTCGTACGAGGAGCTCGCGAAGGATCCCGAGGTGGACGCGATCTACGTCGCGACGCCGCACAACTACCATCGGGACGCCACGATCCTCTGCCTGGAAAACGGCAAACCCGTGCTCTGCGAGAAGCCGTTCGCGGTGAGCGCCTCCGAGTCACAGGAGATGATCGCCGCGGCGAGGGCGAACGGTGTCTTCCTGATGGAGGCGATGTGGACCCGGTTCCTCCCGGCGTGGCGGCAGATTCGACGCTGGATAGATGACGGGGCGATCGGCGACGTGAGGCTCGTGAACGCGACCTTTGGTTTCCGAAGCGGCTGGAACCCGGAGAGCCGCATCCTGAACCCGGACCTCGCCGGCGGCGGCATCCTGGACGTGGGCGTCTACGTGACGTCGGCGGCGTACTGGGCGTTCGGGCGCGAGCCGGTGGAGGTCACGAGCGAAGCGCACCTGGGGGAGACGGGCGTCGATGAGCAGGCCGCCTTCCTCTTCAGGTACGACGACGGCGCGCTCGCGATGCTCGGCTGCGGCGTTCGGACGCTCACGCGGCACGTCGCGCTCATCTACGGTACCGACGGATGGATCGAGGTGCCGCACATGTTCTGGAACACCACGAAGGCGATCCTTCACCAGGGAGACGAGGAGACGGTCTTCGAAGAGCCGCACCTGTCCAACGGCTACGAGTACGAGGCGCGTGAGGTGGCCGAGTGCGTCCGCGCCGGCCGGACCGAGAGCGCGGTCATGCCGCTCGACGAGACGGTGCGCATCATGCAAACGCTCGACACGATCCGGGATCAGTCGGGACTCGTCTATCCTTTCGAGAAGTAGGGAGCACATGCAGTACGGGACGGTCAGAGGTATCGACAAGCAGGTTTCGCGCATCGGCCAGGGATGCATGATGTTGAAGAGCGGTGAGGGCCAGGCGGAATCCAACCGGATCCTCGACGCGGCGTGGCAGACGGGCATCCGGCTGTTCGATCACTCGCACATCTACGGCGGCGGCGACTGCGAACGCGCGTTCGGCCGCTGGCTCGCCGAGCGCGGGGTCCGCGACGAGCTCGTCATCCTCGACAAGGGGTGCCATCCCATGAAGGGCGAGAAGCGCGTGAGCCCGGAGAACATCCGGGGCGACCTCGCCGGCTCGCTCGAGCGGCTGGGCGTGGAGTCGGTCGACCTGTGGCTCTTCCATCGCGACGACCCCGATCAGCCGGTCGGCCCGCTCGTCGAGACGCTCAACGAGCTCGCGGCGGAGGGAAAGATGAAGGCGTTCGGCGGTTCGAACTGGACGCACGAGCGGATCGCGGAGGCGAACGAGTACGCGTACAAGCACGGGCTCACCCCGCTCGTCGCGAGCAGCCCGAACTTCAGCCTCGCCGAGCAGGTCGATTCCCCCTGGGGTCCCGATTGCATCACGATCTCCGGGCCCGCCAACGAGGCGGCGCGCCGGTGGTACGCGGAGAACGACATCGCCGTCTTCTCGTGGTCGAGCCTCGCTCGCGGTTTCCTCACCGGCCGCATCCGGCGCGCAAACTTCGAGCAGGTCCGCGACGAGTTCGAGGAGCACACGATCCGCTGTTACGTGACCGACGACAACTGGGAACGCGTCGAGCGCGCCGCCGAGCTCGGTGAAGAGCGGGGACTCTCCATCGCCCAGATCGCGCTGGCGTTCGTCCTCCATCAGCCCATGAACATCTTCGCGCTGGTGGGCTCGTACTCGCTCGAGGAGGCGGAGGCGAACCTCGCTGCGCTCGAGGCGAGACTCACCCCCGAAGAGCTCGACTGGCTCGATCTGCGTCGCGATACCCGAGCGTAACGGTCGTCTGTTCGCGAGTCTGGTTCTGTGGTAGCGTCAGACGTGGCCCCCACGGTCGACATCCAGACACTCTACCTTGCGGCCGCGATCGTCACCGCCTTCTTCGGTGTCGCGTTTCTCGCCTTCCATATCATCGACGCGTCGACGCGCGGTATCCTGCAGTGGGCCCTGGGCTACTTTCTGATCGCCGGAGGGCTGCTTCTCGCTGTCTTTCGCGGGCTGCTGCCGCTATTCGTCTACGGACCGGTGACGAGTACCGCGCTCGTGCTCGCCGTCGTCCTCCTGGACTCGGGTGTCCGCGACGAACAGTCGGGACGCCCGGACGTCCTGGACGTCGGACTGCCGGTGGTCTCCTTCGCGCTGCTGCTCGTGTTCTCCTACGCGGTTCCCAACCTGGGAGTGCGGCTGGAAATCCTGCTCGTGGCCGTGGCGCTCGGTACCGGACGCACGTCCTGGCGGCTCATCCGCCAGGGGCGCGCGGCGGAGGCGGGACTCCGCACGGCGCTCATCACCTTTGCCGGTTTCTACACGCTGCTCGCGGCGAGCATGCTCGCCATCGCGGTGCTCGCGCTCTTCGTCGGACCGATCCAGGACTTCGTCGGCCGCCATCCCATCCACGCGGTTCTGCTCCCGGCGCTCATGCTCTTCTTCATCGGAGCCGCGATGTCCAAGCTCTGGGTGCACTACATGAGGGCGTACGCGGAGGCGAGGCTCGCCGCGACGATCGATCCGCTGACCGGTGTCCGGAACCGACGGTACGTGATGCCGGAGCTCGAACGGTTGTTCCAGCGCTCGCAGCGCGAGAGGCGCTCGCTCGCGTGCATGATGCTCGACGCCGACGCGTTCAAGTCGATCAACGATTCGTATGGCCACCGCAAGGGCGACGAGGTCCTGCAGGTGCTCGCGAAGCGGATCTCGGACGCCGTTCGCGAGTACGACCTGGTGGGCCGCTACGGCGGCGAGGAGTTCGTCATCGTCGTCCCGGAGCTCGAGCGTCGCGACGTCGCGAGCATGGCGCAGCGGATCCACTCGTCGGTCCGGTCCTCCCGCATGGCGGGGTTGCGCCTGACGGTGAGCGTGGGCGTTGCCTTCGTCCTCCCGGACGACGCGCGCGCCGACGACCTGATTCAGCGCGCCGACCGGGCGCTCTACCGCGCGAAGCGGCAGGGGCGCGACCGGGTGGAGGTCGAGCCGGCCCCGCCGTCGGACGAGGATGATTCCACCGGAACGGCCTGACCGATTGCAGCAGCCGGTCTGGTGAGGTAGAGTCGCGCGAGGAGCCCGCATGGAGACGTATCAGGACAGCTCGGCACGGATCGAGGAACGCGTCGTCGATCTGCTCGGCCGGATGACGATCGAAGAGAAGGTCGGCCAGATGATGCAGCTGCCGGCGAATCGCCCGGGGATGATGGACCTGCTCGAGGAGCAGCACATCGGCAGTTACCTGCACTGTACCGGGTCGATGATGCGCGAGCTGCAGGAGCGGGCGGAGAAGACCCGGCTGGGCATTCCCGTGATCTTCGGAATCGACGCCATACACGGCCACTGCTTCGAGCCCGACGGCACCGTCTTCCCCACGCAGCTCGCGACCGCGTGCTCGTGGGATCGCGCGACGGCGCACACCGTTGGCGCGGTGACCGCGCGCGAGGTCCGCGCCTGCGGACTCCACTGGACCTTCTCGCCGGTCCTCTGCGTCGGCCGTGATCCGCGCTGGGGTCGGGTGGACGAGACCTTCGGCGAGGATCCGTGGCTCGTGGGCGAGCTGGGCGCCGACCTCGTGGCCGGTTATCAGGGGCTGCCCGTGCCGCCGCGCCCCGGCGTACCTGGCGCGAAGATCGACGGCCCCGTCGACTTCGCCCGGCCAGACGCGATTCTCGCGTGCGCCAAGCACTACGCCGCCTACGGCGAGTCGACCGGTGGCCGCGACTCCTACGAGTCCGAGGTTTCGCGCCGGAAGATGCTCTCGCTCTTCCTGCCGCCGTTCGAGAAGGTCGTCCGCCGCGCACGTTGCGCCACGCTGATGGCCGGCTACCAGGCGATCGACGGTCTGCCGTGCTCGGCCAATCCGTGGCTGCTTCGCGAGATCCCCAAGGACGGGTGGGCGATGGACGGCTTCGTCGTCACCGACTGGAACAACGTCGGGTCGCTTCACCGGAAGCAACACGTCGCCGAATCCACGAGGGAGGCGGCGTACCTTGCGATCGTGGCGGGCAACGACATGATCATGAGCACGCCGGAGTTCTACGCCGATGCGCTCGCGCTCGTGGAGGAGGGGCGCATCGATCCCTCGCTCATCGACGACGCGGTAGCCCGGATCCTGCGAGCGAAGTTCCGTCTCGGACTCTTCGACTCGATGCGTCACGCCGACGGTGAGCGGCGGAAGGCCGTCGTCGGTGCACCCGACCATCACGAGGCCGCGCTTGAGGCCGCGCGAAAGACGCCGGTTCTGCTCAAGAACGACCGATTCGGCGGACGAGCGGTCCTGCCCATCGATCCGCGAGCCACGAAGCGCGTGCTGCTTACCGGACCGAACGCGGACGACGTCGTCGCGCAGCTCGGCGACTGGTCGTTCGGAAGCATGCAGGCGGGCGCTTCAGACGAGGAGTTCCACCGCGCGCAGACGACGACGCTGCGCGCCGGGCTCGAGGCGCGCGCGGAGGCCGACGGCGTTACCGTCGAGTACCTGCCCGGGGTGCCGGACGTTGGCCGCGAGCCGGGCGATCCGATTCCGGCCGAATCCGAGGAGGTCGTCGATCCGCCGTTGACCGCCGACGAGCGCGCGGAGCTCGACCGCGCGGTTTCGGCGGCGGACCGGGCGGACCTCGTCGTCGCGGTCGTCGGCGATACGCTCAGGCAGCACGGTGAGTTCCACGATCGGGGCCTGCTGTCTCTCAGTACGGGGCAGAAAGCGCTCGTCGACGAGCTCTCGCGTACCGGCAAGCCGCTCGTCGTCGTCTTTCTCGCGAGCAAGCCGCTCGCGATCCGGGGCGTGAAGGACCGCGCGCACGCGATCCTCTGCGCCTTCAACCCGGGCGAAGCCGGCGGTCGCGCGATAGCGGAGATTCTGTTCGGCGACGTCAACCCGTCGGGAAAGCTGCCCATCAGCTTCCCCGTCCACGAGGGACAGTTGCCGGTCTACTACAACAAGTACGACGGCTGGCACGCGCACGGTGACGGCAGCATGGGTGGCGCGGAGCGCTACATCGACCTTCCCGAAGAGCCGTTGTTCGCCTTCGGCGAGGGGATGAGCTACACGACCTTCGAGTACTCGAACCTCGTCGTGGATACGCCCACGCTCGACCGAAGCGATCTCCGCGTCCGCGTGACCGTCGCGAATACCGGAGAGCGCGAGGGGACCGAGATCGTGCAGCTCTACGTGCGTGATCTGGTCAGCAGCGTGACGCGGCCGGTGAAGGAGCTGCGGGGCTTCGAGCGGGTGACGATCCCCGCCGGCTCCTCGGCGGAGGTCGCGCTGACCGTCGCGTTCGACGAGCTCGCGCTCGTGGACGCAGATCTCGTTCGACGCGTGGAGGCGGGCGACTTCGAGGTGATGGTGGGCCCGAGCTCGAACGACGAGGATCTGCTGCGGGCCGGGTTCCGCGTCGAGTAGCCGGGCCACGCCGCCGCTCGCCGGCAGCCCCCGCGCCCACGACACCCCGCGCCGCCGGGCCGCCCCCACGCCGCCCCGTATCGCGCAGTATCTTCGACTCATGAAGAAGACGATCTTCCTGGTGCTCGCGATTCTTGGCGTCGTGCTGCCCATGAGCCAGTTCATCCCGGCCTCGCTCGACGGCGAGTTCACCGTGGGCGGCATGTTCGAGGCGATGACCGCAGACCGTACGATCACCGGCGTCACGCTCGACTTCACCGTCGCCGTCGTGACCGGGCTCGTGTTCGGGATCTACGAGGCGATCCGCCTGAAGATGAAGCTCGCCTGGATCCCGCTCGTGGGGACCTTTCTGATCGGGTTCTCGTTCGGGCTCCCGTTCTTCCTCTACCTCAGAGAGCTCGCGCTCGAGCGGACGGCCGGCTACTCCTCGAACTGACCGACCACGACCTCCCCGAGCGTGCGCTTGGGCACGTGATGAGAACCATCGGCTTCGCGGTAGTAGGAGGTCGATGCGCCGGGCGCGGCGTCTTCGAGCACGATCCGCTCGGCGGGGGTGCCGAGCGCGATCACCAGCCCGATGTCGAGCTCCTCGTCGATCGACAGCGCCGCGCGTAGCGCCGGACGCGTGATCGCGCCCATCATGCACCCTCCCAGCCCGCGCTCGGACGCTCCGAGGAGGATCGTCTGCGCGGCGATGCCTATGTCGGTCGCCGCGTTGGGATTGAGCTCGCGGTCGACGAGCACGATCACGTACGCCGTCGGCCGCTCGCCCGGCTCTGGTCCCGACCACTCCTTCAGCCCTCCGGCCCACGCGAGCGTCTCGAAGACGCGATCGTTGCTCCGCGGGCCGCAGCAGAGGATATACTTGAGCGGTTGCCGGTTCATCGCGGACGGCACGCGGCGGGCGAGATCGACCAGCTCGCGCAGCGTGTCCACGCCGATCGGCTTCGACTCGTCGAACCGACGGTAGCTGCGGGTGCGAAGCACCAGGTCTTCGAATTCCATGTATACCCCCTCAGTAGCCCAGGCTCTTGTCGACGACGTTGCGAAGCGCCTCACCGCGCAGGTATCGCCCGAGATTGTCGATGAAGATGTCGAAGAGCCGCTCGTTGTAACGCGGGGTGAGGCCCGCGTAGTGCGGCGTGATGAGGACGTTGTCCATGTCCCACAGCGGCGAGTCTTTCGGCAGCGGCTCGGTCTCGAAGACGTCCAGTCCGGCCGCGCGGACCGTGCCGCGCTCGAGCGCCGCGACGAGCGCGGCCTCGTCGATCGTCCCGCCCCGCCCGATGTTGATGAGGACCACCCCCGGCTTCATCGCCTCGAACTCTTCGGCGCCGAGTACGTGGTGCGTCTCCTCGGTGTAGGGCAGCGTGCTCGCGACGACATCGGCCCGCGGGAGCTCGGACCGCAGCGCGTCCGGCGAAACCATCCGATCGACTCCGTCGGCGGGTATGGACGGGTCGCGGCGCAGGCCAACCGTCTCCATCCCGCACGCGCGGCAGAGCACGGCGAAGCGCTCGCCGATCGCCCCAACCCCGAGGATCAGCACGCGCTTGCCGTCGAGCTCGAAGAGATCCTGGTGGCGGTTCGCGTCCCATACGCGCGCCCGCTGGTCGCGGGCGCACGCGGGAAAGCCGCGGCCGAGCGCGAGCAGGAACCCGAGCATGTGCTCGCTGATGGGAACCGCGTGGACGCCCGACGCGCTGGTCAGCGTGAACGAGTCCGCGCGCGCCTCCTGATCGCGCGTGAGCCAGTCCGCGCCGGCGCCCTGCTGCTGGAACCATTGGAGGGCCGGGGCGCGCGCGATCAGATCGTGCGGAAAGGCCGCGAGCGCGATTTCGATGCGGTCGAGTTGTTGCTCGATCTCCTCACGATCGGTCGTGACGAGGACGTCGTAGCCGTCGGCGAGCTGCTTCACGCGCTCGACCGCTCCCTCCGGCCACGTCGCCGGGTCGATGCCAAGGTGTATGATCGGCTTCATCGTATCAGTTGATCCCGACTCGCCCGGCCGCGTCAACCGCGCTCACCGCGCAGCCACTCGTGGGCGACCGACGTCGCGGCCGCTATGTTGGCCCAGTCGGTGGTCGCGGCAAGCGTGCAGTCCGCGCCCAGTACCATCGCCTCGGGACCCGTCTCGAGCGCCTCGCGCGCGGCTGAGGGGACGGCGTCGGCGGGGCCGGTCGAAATGACGCCCAACCGCTCCATGCCGCCCAGGAACGGCCGGCCGAAGAGGTCGGCGATCTCGCGTCCGGAGATGGGCTTCCCGCCGACCTCGTTCGGTGCGCTGACGATGTGCCCCGGGTAGCCGCGAACAGCCTCGAAGCTCGCGTAGGGTGCCTCGTAGTCGCACACGTGGAGCACGTTGAAGGTGGTGCGGTCGCGGAAGTGGTCCCACGCGGCGAGATCGGTCGGCCTGATGTGATTCTCGAAGACGCCGTCGGGAAGACGGCCCGCTTCGCCGCCCTGCGTCGACGCGTAGAAGCCGTCGACGCCCCGTTCGATGCACCCGCGGATGAAGTGCCCCATACTCTCAACGATGGTGTCCAGACCCTTCCGGACGGCGTCGGGATCGTCTTCGAACTGACGCGGAAGCGCGTCCTTGCCCACGACCTGCGAGGCGAACATCAGCGGAGAGTAGAGCGTGACGATGACGACCGCTTCGCTTCCCACTTCCCGGACGATGCCCTCGACCACGTCGAGCTGGTCGGCGTAGAAGTCCTCGCCGTAGCACGGCATGTTCGTCCAGTCGTGCGAGCGGCGGATGCTGTCGAGCAGCGGATACTTGTGCTCGTACTGGATCTTCATGATGTCGTTGCCGGTGGCCCGAAAGTACTCGATATGCTTGTCCACCGCGGCGCGTCCCGCGTGAAACTCTTCGGGGAAGTGCAGGAAGAACGCCGCCGGCACGTAGTCGTCGGCGAGCGTGCCCTCGTGCGCGAGCTGGAGCAGTCGGTCTCTCTTCGTCATGGTGCCTCCGTCTCCATCATACCGTGAAGCGGCGCACGAAGCGAACCCGGTGTGGTACCTTGGGGCAATGGTCCGACGTCGCCGACCCGCGCTCGCCGCGCGCATCGCCCTCTGGACGCTCGTCCCCGTCGCAGCAGGCCTGCTCGCCGTCGCGGGTGCGGTGGCGCTCGTCAACACGCGCGTCATTCCTCCTGCGGTAGACGCGCTCGTCGCGCGGGCCGAGTCCGAAGCGGGCGTCGAGCTCGCGGTAGGCGCGGCCCGCTATCGTCCGCTGCGGGGACTCCTGGTCGAAGACGTCTTTGCGGGGCACGCGGGAAGCGGCGCGGCGCTGTCGCTCGATCGGGCGCGCCTGCGCTACCCGGTGCGCTCGCTGCTGCGGCTGCGACGCGAGGGGTTGCCGTCGCTGGCGGGCGCCGACGGTGCCTGGCCCTCGCTGCGGATGGCCGCCGGCGCGGGCATCGTGCCGGCGAGCGCGACTGTCGACTCGCTCCGGCTGGAGCTGCCCGCCGGAGGGCGCCGGGTGACGCTCCTCGTCGACGAGGCGCGACTGCGCCACGACGCGCGAGCGGCTGCGGTGGACGCCACCGCGAGGGCGCCGGGCTCGCCGGGCGCGGAACTCGCCGTGCGGGCGAACTACGCGGAGCGCCGCGCCACGATCGAGTCGCGCATACGCGACCTGGATCTGACTACGCTCGGCTTCCATAGCGGACGGGCGAGCGGCGAGCTCATCGTGCGCGTCGACGGCGACGATCACTACGACGTCGCCGGGTCGCTCGGCGCCCGCGACGCGGTTGCAGACGTTCGAAGCCTCGCCGAGCGGCCGGTCGAGATCGGCTCGCTCGACTATCGCTTCGCCGCGACCGTGGAGCCGAGCCTTCCGGTTCATCCGGCCCTGGGCGCGTATCCGCCGTTTCCCGTGACGACGCATCCTCCCGGCCGTATTCGCTTTCACACAGGCGACCTGACCATAAACGGGATCGTGATGGAGCTGCGACCCCAGCTCATCGGGATGGGCTTCGAGCCGGGGCTCTCCCCGCTCGAGCAGATCGACCGTCGCCGGCGCGTGCTCGAGCTCGCCGTTCGGCTGGGGCCCGAGCCGCTCGGGCGCATCCGGGACGCCGTGCCGGACGCGCTCCTGGGAGATCTGGCGGCGATCGAGCTCGAGGGGGCGCTGGGGTGGGAGCTCGACGTTTCGGTCCCGCTGCACCGGATCGGCGAGATGTCGTGGCGATCGCGCGTTGACCTCGACGGGTTCCGGGTGGAGCGTATCCCGCGAGCCGTCAGTCCCTTCGGTCTCAACGACTCGTTCGTGCACGTGATTCGCGACCGGTCGGTCGGCTACGAACGGACGGTACGGATTCCCGCGACGGTCTCGCCTCCCGTCTCGTGGACGGTCGAGCACGGCGAGCACGCCGTGCGGTTCGTCCGCGCCTGGCGCGCGGAGGACGCGCGAATCGCCGCGGGCGTTGCCGAAGACCCGCCCCGGGTCGTGCCCGCCTCGACCGGTGCCGACGCGCGGAACGGTGCGCGCGCGGCCGCCGACCCCGCTCCCGACCCCGCCTACCGCTACGTTCGTCTGACCGGGATGTCGCCGTGGGTCGTTCGCGCGGTGCTGACGACCGAGGACGGCGATTTCTTCTTCCACGAAGGGGTGAACTTCTACACGCTCCCGCGAGCGCTCGAGCGGAACGTGCGCGCGGGTGAGATCCAGTTCGGCGCGAGCACCCTCAGCATGCAGCTCGTGAAGATGCTCTTCCTCGACCAGCAGCGGCTCGTCTCGCGCAAGCTTCAGGAGGTCTTCCTCGTCTATCTCATGGAGCACCGGGTGCCGGTTTCCAAGGAACGGATCCTCGAGCTCTATCTCAACCTCGCCGAGTTCGGTCCGGGAATCTTCGGCGTCGCCGACGCCGCGCGCGCGTACTTCGACAAAGATCCCGCGGATCTCACCGCGGGCGAGGCCACCTGGCTCGCGAGCATCCTCCCGTCGCCCAAGCGATACCACGCCTCCTACCGCGAGAGCGGGATCAGCCCGGGATGGTTCGAGCGGATGAAGGGCTACTTCGACATCATGCTCGAGCGCGGGCGGATGACCGAAGAGGAGCACGCCGAGGCCTCGCGGCGGCCGCCGGTCTTTGCTCCTCGCCCCGGGGGTGGCGCGCCGTGATCACGCCCGCCGATCGCGCCGGGCCGATCGAGCTGCTCACGTCATGAGCGCGCGGACCGTCGCGTAGGCGAGTTTGGGCCGGCGGTACTCGTCCACGATCCCCTTGTTGTTGAAACCGCGCGGCCGCCTGATCGCCCGGGCGCTGCCGTAGGTGCGGCAATCGCAGAACTGCCAGAGCGCGAGCCCCGCGATCTCCTCGCGCGCGAGAAACTGGCTGCAGATCTCGGCGAGGTAGTCGCTCTGATACTCCTCCGACCAGTGGCCGGCGTGCGGGTCGCGCCATCCGTAGATCGCACCCGCGCCGATCTCGCTGATGACGAGCGGCTTGCCGTCCAGCTCCTGGCGCTCCAGGTCGGCGCTGATCGCGTTCAGGCGCGCGGCGATCTCGCCCAGAGGCCGGTACTCGTCGGTGTCGGACGCGTACCACCCGGGGTAGGAGTTGATGCTCACGACGTCTACGAGATCGAGACACCGGTCGTCGGGAAATCGGCACGTCGCGAACGTGAGGGGGCGCGTGGGGTCCGCAGAGCGGGTGGCCGTCGCGAGGCTCTCCAGGAGCGGACGCGCGGTGTCCAGCTCGCTGTGCAGCTCGTTCTGGAACCCCCAGAGAACGATCGACGGGTGGTTCGCGTGCGCCTCCACCATCTCGATCTGCTGCTCGGTTATCAGCAGGCGGTACTCGTCGCTCGCGAAGTGTCGCTCCTCCTGCTGCCAGCCGATCGACTCCTCCCAGACGAGCATCCCCATCTCGTCGCAGAGGTCGAGGAAGCGGTCGTCCTGCGGGTAGTGCGAACCGCGGACGAAGTTCGCACCGGCCGCCTTCATGAGCTCGATGTCCTGAATCAACTGCTGCTCCGGGAGCGCGGGGCCGTACTGAGGGTGCGCCTCGTGACGGTTCCACCCGAAGAGCCGGATCGGCGCGCCGTTGAGCAGGATCCGGGGCCCGTCCACCCCGACCGTTCGCACCCCGAATCTCACCGAGTACTCGTCGCGGGAGGTGCCGGCTGTCATGCGCACGGTGAGCGTGTGCATCTCGGGGTGCTCCGGGGTCCAGGGGCCGCATCCGGGCAGCGCGATCTGGTGCGGCGTCCCGACCGCGGTGCCGGCCTCGCTGTCGGCCCGGGAGACCTCCTTCCCGTCGACGAGGTAGGCGAACTCCACGCCCTCCTCGGTCGTCGCGCGCACGACGACGTCCACCGCGGCGGGATCGAGCGACGCCGTGGTCACGCGTACGTCGGTGATGTGAACCGCCGGAAGGGGGGTGTAGGCGACGGACCGGAAGATCCCGCCGTAGGCGTAGAAGTCGAAGTAGTTCTCCTGTAGCGGCGAGCGGTCGACGTCGAACCGGTTGTCGACCACGACGACGAGCTCGCGCGTCGCGTCCGGAGAACCCGGTACCTCCACGCTGAACGGCGAATAGGGCTTGCGGTGCACGTGCGCGAGCGATCCGTCCAGGTAGACCGCGGCCCAGATACCCACGCCGTCGAACCGCAGCTCGCCCGCAGGCTCGTCGGCCTGACGAAAGGTCGTGCGCCACGCCGCGGTACCGCGGGCACCGGCGAGCTCCGGCAGCGTGTCGAAGCAACCGGGGACGGCCGCGCGCCGCCGGAAAACGGCACCCTCGAGCGGGGTGCCGGCTTCGACCGCGGACGGTGAGAGGTCGGCGTCGCCGAGCCAGGCGAAGTCCCAGACGCCGTCGAGCGGCATTGTGGTGCGGGGCCGAGCGGTTCGCAATCCCATACCTCGACTCTATCGGGCGGCGCGCGACCTGCCAACCGCCCGCGGTGGTATTGACTCGCGCCGTCCCGCTGATATGGTCGACGTGGAGGACTCATGACATCCGAACACACCACCGACCGGGCGCACGAGCGCACCCTCGAACGCGGCGGCACGCGTATCCGCCTCCAGGCACTCGGAGAGGCGACCGTGCGCGTGGAGCTCGCGCGTTCCGACGGTTCGTTCTGTAACGCCTCCAGCTTCACGGTGCAGGACCGGGCGTACGGTTCGTGCCGATTCGATCCGCCGGCGCGCGATGCCACCGCCGCGTTGCCCGGCACGCACGAGGCGATCGCGTCGTTTCGCGGCCTGACGCTCGCGCTGCCGGTTGCGAACGACGATGCACTTCGAACCGTCACCGACCTCGTGGTCTACGCCGGCGACCATCAGGTCTACGCGGCGCGCTCGGATCGAGGGCTGATCGCAACGCCGCCTCAGCCGGATACCCTGCCGCGTCCCGCGGAGGTGGGCCTCGTGTGGGCGCTCCACGACCGCCCGCGCGTCGTGCCCCCGGCGTGGGGGTCCACCGCGCCGCCTCCAGACGCCGTTTCGTCCGCCGAATCGTGGGCGGTGGAGCGGGACGCGTTCGACCTCTACCTCGTCGCGTGCGACGGCGACTACGAGCTCCTGGTTCGCGAGATGCTCGCGCTCACCGGCCGACCGCCGCTGCCGCCTCGCTGGACGTTCGGCCTCTGGCACAGCCGCTACTACCCCTACACCGAAGAATCGGCGACCGAGCTCCTCGACGAGTACGAGGCGCGGGAGATCCCGCTCGACGTCTTCGTGGTCGATACCGACTGGCGGGTCGGCGCGAGCCGCGGGTACGAGATCAGTACCGAGCACTTCCCCGACATGGAGCGCTTTCTCAGGCACTGTGCCGATCGGGGCATCCGCACGCTGTTCAACGATCATCCGGAGCCGCGCGGTCTCGAGCCGCTCGACCCGGAGCTGTTCGCGTACCGGCAGCGGAACCTCACCCGGATCCTGGACATGGGACTGACGTCGTGGTGGTTCGATCGCAACTGGGGAGACATCATCCGCGGGCCGGCGGACGGGCTGGAGACCGCCGTCTGGGGCCAGAAGCTCTACTACGACATCATGCACGCCCGACCGGGCGACGGGCGGGTCGTTCTGCTCAGTATGGTCGCACCGCATCCGGCGGCTCATCGGTATCCGCTGCAGTGGACCGGCGACATCCGGTCCGACTGGCAGACGCTCGCCACGGCGGTCCGCGATTCGGTGGCCGAAGGGTACCAGCTTCGCGCCTACACGGGTCAGGACCTGGGCGGCCATTGCGGATTCCCGTCTCCGGAGCAGTACGTCCGCTGGCTCCAGTGGGGCTCGGTGAGCCCGACCATGCGGCTGCACTGCGGTCCGCGGAACCGGTTCCGCGAGCCGTGGCGCTTCGGCGACTCCGCTTCCGAAATTGCGGCCGACTACGTCCGGTTTCGCTACCGCATCGTGCCGTTGCTCTACACGCTCGCCCGGGAGAACCACCGCGACGGACGCCCGCTCCTGCGAGGGATGGAGCTCGTCGACCCGAACCCGCCTGCCTGGACGCACGAGACGCAGTTCCTCCTCGGGAACGACCTGCTGTTCGCGCCGGTGACCTCGGCGGCCGCGAGCGACGCCCGCGAGCGCCATCCCTTTCACTTCCCCGAGCCGCTGCGTCGTCGCGTCTGGCGGAGGCAGGAGGACGAACGGATCGGTAATCGCGGGCACGAGATTCCGGAGCGACCGGCCGACGAGATCGGATTCGACCACGAGATCCGCTTCGACGCGATCAACGCATCCGAGCTTCGCGGTCGATGGGGCGACGGCTTCTACGCGGTATGGGACGGTCGTTTCGCGGTCGAGGAACCGGGATGGTATCGGATCGCGCTGCGCGGCAACGGGCGCAAGGGGCTGACGATCGATCACGACGAGTACCCGCACCTGCTGCGGCTCTTCGACGGCGGGTACCAGGAGGCGAACGTGTGGCTGTCCGCGGGCGTTCACGACCTCCTGTGCAGCTATCTCCACGGTGACGGAGTGATCACCGAGCTCACCCTTTCCCTTGCGCCGGTCGACGCGCTCGACGCGTTGCCGCCCGTACGGTCGATCGCATGGCTCCCGGCCGGCCGTTGGCGCGATCTGTGGGAGGGCGGGGTCTACGACGGCCCCGTGGAGGTGGAGACGGTCGCGATGTCGCACCAGCTGCCGGGCTTCGCGCGCCTGGGGTCGATCGTTCCGGTCGCGCCGGTGCGGGCTCGAACGTCCGGCCTCGACGCGATCGTCTGCGACGTCTTCGTGGATTCGCTCGACTTCACCGCGAGCGTGTCGATCTACGACGATGACGGCGAGACGAACGCCTACCTTCGCGGCGAGTTCACCTGCGCCACCGTTCGCGTCGAGCGCAGGGGTACGACCATTGCCGTGGAGATCGACGCGGGAGCGAGCCCCTTGCCGGCGACGGTCCGGATGCATCTGCCGCCCGGCGAGCGCGTGGTCAAAGGCGCGGGACGCGTGCTCGAGCCGGCGAGCGCCGGCGACCGCGCGACGCCGCTCGCGCTCTCGAACGGGGTCGCACACTTCCGCGACAGCGAAACGGTAGTCGTCGAGCTCGCCGCCGACGAACCGCGCGCGGAGGTTCTGGTGGGCGACGGCGGGTAGTCGCGAACCGAGAGCGGGTCAGGGCGTGCGGAAGCGGATGCGGAACGCGTTGTGCGGTTCGCGCTCGATCGTGAGCTCCGCCTCGAGCTGGCGGACGAGGCCGCGGATGAGCGCGAGCCCGGAGCCGGTGGCGCGTTCGAGGACCTCGTCCGGCGGGAGCGGGACGCCGTCGTACTCGACGACGAGCTCG
>CAZICD010000036.1:0-23107 GCA_964537725.1 uncultured Spirochaetaceae bacterium
AGCTTGTCGATCTCGTCGATCATGAAGACCGGGTCCTTCGTCTTCACGATCTTGAGCCCCTGGATGATCTTGCCGGGCATCGCGCCCACGTAGGTACGGCGGTGGCCCTTGATCTCCGCCTCGTCGCGCATGCCGCCCACGCTGAAGCGGAAGAACTCCTTGCCCAGCGCGCGCGCGATCGACTTCCCCACGGAGGTCTTGCCCACGCCCGGGGGGCCGACGAGGCAGACGATCGACCCCTTGAAGTCGGCCTTGAGCTTGCGCACCGCGAGGAACTCGAGAATCCGCTGCTTCACGTCGTCGAGCCCGTAGTGGTCGGCGTCGAGGACCTTCTGCGCCTTCTCCATGTCGATCTCGCGCTCCGGCGGCTCGCCCCAGGGAAGGTTGACGATCGTATCCAGATAGTTGCGCGTGACGTGGAACTCGCTCGAGTTCGGGTCCATCAGGTTGAACTTCTCGAGCTCCTTTTCGACCTGCTCGGCCACCTCGCCGGTGAGCGCGAGCGCGTCGATCTGCTCCTTCAATCGCTGGTACTCGCTCGACTTCGCGTCGGTCGGCATGCCCAGCTCGTTCTTGATCGCCTTCAGCTCCTCCTTGAGGAAGTACTCGCGCTGGCTCTTCTCGATCTTCTCGTTGATCTGGCTCTGGATCTTCTTCTGGATGCGCAGCAGCTCCTGCTCGCGCTTGATGTGCATGAGCACGAGCTCCATGCGCTCGTAGACGTCGACGGTCTCGAGCACCTTCTGCTGCTCGTCGCGGTCTATGTTGAGGATGCTCGTGATGAAGTCGGCGATCTTCCCCGGGTGGTCGATGTTGACCATGTTCAGCCGCATCTCCTCGCTGAACAGGTTATTGTTCTCGCTGATCTGCTTCATCTCGCTGATCAGGCTGCGCGTCAGCGCCGTCACCTCGTCGCCGGTGTCGTTCGTGTCCTCGATGTGCTCTACCGCCGCGACGATGGGCGTCTCGTTCTTGAGGATCTTCTTGATGCGGAAGCGTTTCACCGTCGAGAGGAAGATGTTGTAGCCGCCGTCGGGGAGGTTGATCCGCTTGGCGATCTTCGCCGCCGTGCCGATCTCGTAGAGATCCTCGCCGGAGGGGTTCTCGTCGTCCTCCTGCCTCGTGAGCACGAGACCGATCATGCTGTCGTTGTTCACAGCCTCTTCCACCGCGGCGATGTCGTTGCGGTCGCGAATCATCACCGGCGTGAAGATCCCGGGGAACATGGGTTTGCCGCTCAACGGCACGATCACCAGCCGGTTCGGGAGGATGCTGTCGGCCGGAATGATCATCCTCTGATTCTCGTTTTCCATGGGGCCTCTACTTCGTATGTCGGTACTGTATACTTAGGGTATGGAGCGCTCTCTGGTCGAGTCAAGCAAATCGCGGGCCAGCCGATGAACCGTTCGAGCACGACGCAGGCGATCATCCTGAAGAACAACCGCATCGGCGACATCCACAAGGGCGTGGTCATGCTCACCCCCGGCGAGGGCCTCGTGCGCGCGATCGCGCACGGCGCGTACTCGCAGAAGGGAAAGCTCCGTGGCACGACGAACCTCTTCTGCACGGGGACCTGTTACCTCTACACCGACCCGGTGAAGCAATCGGTCAAAATCACCGACTTCGACGTCTCGCAGTACTTCAGCGGCATCCGCGACGACCTGGTGAAATTCTACACCGCGAGCCTCTGGGCCGAAAGCGTACTCAAGACCTACGCGACCGGCGGCGAGTCCGAGCGGCTCTACGCGCTGCTGGTAGACTCGCTCGGCGAGCTCCAGCGCCGGCCCGCCGCGGAGGCTGAGCGGGTGAGCGTCCAGTTCGTCTGGCGGTTTCTCGAGTACAGCGGCCTGCAGCCCGACCTCGAGTACAGCGCGGTGAGCGGCGAGTTCCTCGCCGAGAACGAACCCATCTACTACTCGCCGCGCGAGCAGGGGTTCTGCGGTCCCGACGAGGCGCGCGAGGAGATGGCCCGGTGGCAACCGGGCGCGGCGGCGTACCTGCGCTACTCCGGGCGGCAGGCGCTCGCGGATTCGCTGCGGGTCGTGCCGCCCGACGGGGCGATCGCGCGGATCAAGCGCGTGCTCTACGGCATTCTCGAGGAACACGTGGAGGCGCCGCTGAACGCGCTTCGAAGCGGTTCGGGCATTCTGTAGGCCGATGCGCGAGCGCGGTGGGCGCGCGCTCGGTCACGTGCTCCGCTCGGGTCAGCCGGCGTGTTCGCGGTCGAAGACCTCGTGCACGCGCGCGATCGACGACGCGGCGTCGGTATGGTGGATGAAGATCCCCCCGATCTCCTCCCACGCCTCGCGAATCCGCTCGCGGTCGTCGATGAGCACCGGCGTCTTGCGCGCAGGGGTCACCTCGCGCGCTCGTTTCGCCTTATGCCTGCTGAGGCACGTGATCACCGGGACGTCCTCGCCGAGCTCGCGCGCGCACCACGCGCGCTTCTGCGGCTCGGCCCAGCGTCCCATGGGAAGACCGGTCAGGATGGTCGGGCTGAGCTCGCGCACCGCGTTCCACAGCTCCCGGCCGTCGGGCGTCCAGTCGAGATGCTCGTAGAAGCCGGGCGTTCGTGCGAGTTGCGTCCACATCCGGCGCGAGGAGAGCTCGGACGGGTACGATCCGGTTATGCGTTTGACGCCCTCGTCGAAGTCGACGAGCACGCCGTCCAGGTCAACGAAGAGTTCGTACATCGACAGTGAAGCTACTCATACCGGGGCGCCGACGACAAAGGCGCCGGGCCTTCCGTCCCGCGCTTCGCGGACTTACGAAGCGCCGGCGCGGATCCGTCGGTATGTTCAACGGAGGGGGCGCCATGGTATCCTCGGAGGCGAATGAGAGCTGTTGACCTGATCGTGAAGAAGCGCAGCGGCGAGCACCACTCTCGCGACGAGATCGAGTTTCTCGTCGACGGCTACGTCGACGGATCGATCCCGGACTATCAGATCTCCGCCTGGCTGATGGCGGTGTGTTTCGCCGGAATGGACGGCGAGGAGGCCGGCGCGCTCACGCGCGCGATGATCGAATCGGGGTCGACCATGGACCTCGACGAGCTGCCCGGGCCGCTGGTGGACAAGCACTCCACCGGCGGGGTGGGCGACAAGGTCTCGCTCATTCTCGCGCCGCTCGCGGCCGCCTGCGGACTGCAGGTTCCCATGATGAGCGGACGCGCGCTCGGCCACACCGGAGGAACGCTCGACAAGCTCGAAAGCATCGACGGCTATTCCACCGCGATGGATGTGGCCCGGTTCAGGTCGATCATCTCGGAGTGCGGGTACGCGATGACCGGGCAGAGCGAGGATATCGTCCCCGCCGACCGGCTGCTCTACGCGCTTCGCGACGTCACCGGAACCGTGGAATCGGTGCCGCTGATCACCGCGAGCATCATGAGCAAGAAGTTCGCCGAGGGCGCCCGCTCGCTCGTGTTCGACGTCAAGACGGGTTCCGGCGCGTTCATGAAGAGCGTGGAGGACTCGCGGCGCCTCGCTCAGTCGCTGATCGACACGGGCCGGAGCCTCGAGCGGGGCACCGTCGCGGTGATTACGAGGATGAACGAACCGCTCGGATACATGGTGGGAAACTTTCTCGAGGTCGAGGAGTCGGTGCACTGCCTCATGGGCGACCGCGCGCCGGACGGCTTCGTCCCGCCGGAGGACCTCATGACGGTCACGCTGCGGCTGACCGCGTGGATGCTCGTCTCGGGCGGCGTCGTGTCGTCGGTGGAGGAGGGCGAGAAGCGGTGCCGCGCCGCGCTCGCCGACGGCAGCGCGTACGAGCGGTTCCGCTGCAACGTCTCGGAGCAGGGCGGCGATCCCGACGAGCTCGAGCGACAGCTCGGGAAGCGACGCGGGAGCGCGAGCGTGGAGGTGACCGCGCAGGCCGACGGCGTGGTGACCGCGATCGACGCGTACACGATCGGCATGGCCGGGGTCGGACTCGGCGTGGGCCGCAACACGACCGAAGACGATGTCCTGCCGAACGTAGGTTTCGAAATCGCCCGCAAGGTGGGCGAAGAGGTGTCGGCGGGGGACCTCTTGTGCACCGTGTACGGCGAGAGCGAGGACGCGGCGAGGACCGCCGCCGGGAAGACCCGCGAGGCGTTCACCGTGGGCGACGAGCGGCCGGAACGACTGCCGCTGATCGTGGACGAGCTGTCGGCGCTATGACCTGGAACAAGAAGCAGATCGCTCCCGCGCGCGTGAAGGAGTTCGCCGCGCGATTCAACATGGACCTGCTCGAGGCGGCGATCTTCGTGCGCCGCGGCGTGGACGACCCGTCGACCGTCCAGTTCTTCCTCGAGGACGACCTCCGCTTCCTGCACAACCCGTTTCTCTTCGACGAGATGGCAGATGCGGTGCAGCGCATCCTGCAGGCCGCCGGCGAGGGCGAGCGGGTGCACGTCTACGGCGACCGCGACGTGGACGGCATCACGAGCACCGTGCTCATGACCGAGGCGCTGCAGAGACTCGGGCTCGAGGTGAGCTGGGGCGTGCCCATGGGCGACGACGCCTACGGGCTCACCACCGACGTGATCGACGAGTTGCTCGCGCAGGACGTGACGCTTCTCGTCGCGGTCGACTGCGGCACGACGAACGCCGCGGAGATCGCCTACGCCTCGGACGCGGGCATGGACACGATTATCGTCGACCACCACAACCCGCAGGAGGAGCTCCCGCCGGCGGTGGCGCTCGTCAACCCGAAGATGCCCGACTCGAGCTATCCCTTCGAGGGCTTGTGCGCGTGCGCGCTCGTGAGCAAGGTGCGCTACGCGCTCGGATTCGCACAGTCCGATTTCTTCAACCAGCCCATCTGCCTGCTCAACGTGCGCCCCGGCAACGAGTCGCTCATCCTCGACGCGATCAAGCTCGAGAACATGGTCGAGATCGACCGCATCAGCGAGAACATCGTCCCCGGAGTCGTGGACGTCGAGCACTCCCGGCTCGGTGCGTTTCTCCAGGGCCTCCCCATCCTCGTCTACGACGAGGCGGCGCAGCGCAAGCTGCTCCTCCAGGCGTTCGGCGCGAACGTGGAGGTGGGGGTGGTCGACGTCGCGCCGGAGGTGTGGAAGCTCTTCCCGACGCTCGACGGCAAGACGCTGCTGCGGCTGAAGTCCGAGTCGCGCCTGTCCCGCTACACCGGCGTGGAACCCGAAGAGATCGACGTCTTTCACAGCCTGTTCACGACCTTCGTGAACCGGAAGGAGGCCGATGTCCTCGAGGATCTGGTCTCCACCCTCGACCTGGTCGCGATGGGAACGCTGGCCGACATGATGCCGCTCGTCGACGAGAACCGTATCCTCGTCAAGCAGGGCCTGCGGCGGATGAGCGAGTCGCCCCGCCCCGGTCTGCGCAGCCTGCTCGAGCGGCAGAAGCTGCTCGGCAAGACCATCGTCGCGCGCGACGTCGGCTGGTCGATCTCGCCGGTCATCAATGCGAGCGGTCGGATGGGCGAGCCCGACCGGGCGGTCCGGCTTCTGCTCGCGACCGACGACCGTGAGCGCGACGAGCTCGCCGACTACGTCGTGGAGCTCAACACGAAGCGCCGGGCGGTCGGCGATCAGGCGTGGAACCTCGTCCAGTCGCAGGCGCGCGACAGCCTCGCGGCCCACGACGGGCGGTTCGTGCTCGTCCGCCACGAGGAGATCCATCGCGGGGTCACCGGCATCCTCGCAGGGCGGCTCGCGCGGCAGTTCGACGCGCCGGCGGCGGTCGTAAGCCTGCTGCCCGGCAAGGCGGTGGGAAGCGTGCGCACCGCGCGCGGGGTCGTGGTCACCGATCTCCTCTCGCGCTGCGACGACATCCTCGCCGACTGGGGCGGGCACGACCAGGCGGGAGGCTTTCATCTGCCGGTCGATCGGGTGACCGAGCTCGAGCAGCGTCTGCTCGACGTCATTCCCGCGCTCGAGATGCAGGAGGCCGCCGAGGCTCCGCTGGAGATCGACGCGGAGATCCCCACCGACTTCCTGACGCTCAAGCTCCTCGACGTCGTGAGGCGTTTCGCGCCGTTCGGGCAGGAGAACCCCCCGCTCGCGTTCCTGGTTCGTGGGATCCGACTGATGGACGTTCAGTTCATCGGACGCGAGCAGAACCACCTGAGGCTCACGCTCGACGCGGGCACGAGCAAGTGGCCGGCCGTGTACTGGGGCGCCGCCGAGCGGGTGGGGGTGGCGTTCGACAAGGGCGATTCGGTCGACGCGGTGGTGAACGTGGGGACGAACTTCTACCAGGGCAACGAGACGCCGCAACTGACGGTGCTCGACCTGCGCCGCGCGGAGACGGCACCGCGATGATGAGGTGGCCCGGGGTGAGGAGACGCCGGACGCCGAGCACCGCCGTCGTGCTCGCGGTCCTCGTCACGCTCGTCGCCGTCGGGCCGCTTCCGGCCGAAAGCCTCGTTCCAGGCGGGGAGCAGGAGAACGCCTCGCCGCGACGAGGCGCGCTCGTCGTGGCTCCGCCGCTCGGCGAGCCCGGCGGGATCATCCGCGTCTTCGCCCACGGCGACGACGGCCCGGCGGCCGTCGAGCTCGTCGACGAAGACGGCGGGACCGTCGTCCGCGCCCCGGCGATCGAGGTTCGCATGACCGGTGCGGTGACGATGCGGGTGTACCTGATCGGTGTCGATTCGACGCGCACTCCGGGGGTGTATCGGCTTCGAGGCGTCTCTGCGGACGGCGACACGCTCTTCGAACGCAGCGTCGAGATCGCCCCGTCGAGCTTCCGTGCCGAACGGATCGCGCTCAACCGATCGCTCACGAGCCTGCGGGCGGACTACGACCCGCGCAAGGTCGAACAGACGCGCATCCTGACCGAGCTCGTCCTCTCCCGCGACCCGGAGGCGGTCTACCACTTCGGCGAGCTGCGCTGGCCGCTGCCCGAGGACACCCGGCTCACCTCGCTCTTCGGCGACCGCAGAACCTACATCTACGCGGACGGCAGCGAGGCGCCGGCCATTCATACCGGGCTCGACCTCGCCGCCCCGACCGGCACGCCGATTCGAAGCTCCGGACGCGGGATCGTCCGTATGGCGACCGATCGCATCGTCACCGGCAAGACGGTCGTGATCGAGCACCTGCCGGGGGTCTTCTCGCTCTACTACCATCTCGACGAGATCGACGTCGAGGTGGGCGAGGTCGTCGACGAGGAGCGCGTCCTCGGGACCGTGGGCGCGTCCGGTCTCGCCACCGGAGCGCACCTTCACTGGGAGATCCGCGTGGGCGGTGTCCCCGTCTCGCCGGCCGCAGTCGCGTCGCGCGCGCTCGTGACCGGACTGACCCGCGCCGCCGACGCGACCGTCCCCGCTCCGGAGGCCGGCCCGAACGGCGGCGAGTCCGGTCCCGACCCGCAGGAAACCGATGCGGGCGGGGACGCTCCTTGACAGGAGGGGCGTTTTTTGCGAGCTTTGATACCTCGGCGCGACGTCCTGATGGGACGCAATCGGCGTCAGGAAGGGGGTGATTCTATCGCCTACGTCAAGGTCGACGACGGTGAAAACCTCGAGAAGGCCATCAAGCGGTTCAAGCGCATGGTCGAGAAAGAGGGCATTATCCGCGAGTGGAAGAAGCGGGAGTACTACGAGAAACCGTCCACCATCAAGAATCGGAAGAAGAAGAGCCTCGAGCGCAAGATTCAGAAGAAGCTGCGCAAGATGCAGCAGTCGAAGAACTACTGATCGATGAGCTCGTAAAGCGGGGTGCTGGCCGGACGGTCGCACCCCCTTTTTTTGCCCTCGCGCCCGGGGGGCGCGCGCAACGCGCGAACCGGCTGCGCGCGCGACACACGACGACGAATGGACACGATGAGCCCGACCAAAGGAACCGATCTCCTCGCCGTGGAACCCGCCGCGGGACCGTTCGCGCGACCCCCGCGTCTGTCGGGGCGGCTGCGCCGACGGGGAACGCTCACCGCCGACCGCTGGGCGGTCGACGTCCGCTACGCGCGTCACGGCGGCGTGCTCCGGCTCGTCTGTGATTCGGCGGTTTCGTTCGAACCCGGTGAGTCGTGTCGGCTCGACGGTGAGCCGATCCACCTGCTCGTCGCGCTGGACGCCCTCGATCCGTCGAGCCGCCGTCGCGCGGCTCGCCTGATTGCCGACACCGGCTGGAACGACCCGACCGAGCTCGCGCGGCGAATCGCGGGCTCGCCCGCCGCCTCCCGGAGCGCGCGCGACGATTCGAGCCCGGCGGGGCGCGCGCTGCTGGAAGAGCTGCGTCGTCTCGAGCACGACGACCCCCGCGAGCTGCACACCGCGGCGATGGAGGCATCCGGCCGCGCGCCCATCGTCGGCGAGCTCGTCGACCGCGGCGAAGTCCTCAAGCTCGACGGCGGCTACCTGGTCGAACGTGTAACCTACGAATCGCGCGCGCGGGCGCTGCCGCCGTCGTTCTCCTCGCGGGAGGCGGCTGAGCGATGGGGGTGCTCGCACGGTCGGGCCAGGGCGATCCTGGGCAGGATGGCCGAGGAGGGGAGGGTCCACCGCCGTGGCGGCACCTTCGCGCGCGCGGAGGCCGACGATGCGTAGGCTGTCCGCGCTGCTCGCGGGCGTGGTGTTACTCGCGCTGCTCGCCTCGTGCAGCGGAGGCGCACCCGAGATCCTCTTCCCCGACACGAGGCTTTCGCTCGTGCGCGACCCGGCTACCGGCGAGATCGCGGAGGTGTTGCGGCTCTACGTCGCGGTCCGCGATCCGGATGGAGCCGACGATCCGACGCGTATCTTCGTCGTTCACGACGACAGCGAGCTCTCCTGGGAGCTCGCTCGCGAGAGCTGGGTGTCGTTCGAATACGCCGGAGACCGGTGGTACGGTGTCCCCGAGATTCGCATGCCCGACGGCCGCAACCTGCCCCGCGGCCCCTACAGACTGATCGTCGAGGACGCAGGGCTCTCGCGCGACGAGACGACATTCCTCCTGGGGGGCGAGCCCGCGTCGCGGGAGGAGCCGTTTCCCCGGCTCGAGGTCGATGGCCGTCGGCTGGTCGTGGAGGCCGACGGTCCGGTCGTGCTGCGCGTCTACGGACGCGCCGGTGAGATGATCGTGAGCGCTGCCGTCTCACCCGGGGAGGTCCCCGCCGAGGTCGTCCGCCGGATTCCCGACGAGTCCGGGTTGACCGCGTACGTCACGACGACCGGAGAGGGTGTCGCGAGGGAGACGGGACCCGTAGCGCTGCGGCCGTAGGGCTACTCCTCGATGATCTCGCCGCGAGCGATCTTCTTCTTGCGCTCGCGCGCTTCCCGGCGCTGACGGAAGGCGTCGCGGACCCGCTCCCAGATCGACCGCCCATACTTCACCGAGAGGTCTTCGGCCGCCCGGGACAGCGAAAAGCCCTCGCCGTATCTGCGCTTGAGCTCGTCCCAGTGCTTGACCAGCCACACGTAGAGGTCGGCCTCCGTTCGGCCGGGGAAGCGGCCGAGAAGCTTCTGCTCCCGGATCTCGCGGATGATGGGCATGAAGACGTTCGCGTACCAGGAGCGCATCGCAGCCTCGAAGGGGATCTCCTCCTGGTAGTTCATGTTGACGTAGTACTTGTGGCCGTAGATGTGGTGGAGCACTTCGTCGTAGCGACCGGTCGCCGTGAACTCGAGGTCGTAGTCGGGAAAGATCTTGTCCCACCGCGTTCTGCGATAGAACTGCTTCTTCTCGTAGCCGATCACGGCCTGCTTGAGCTTGTCGCGGGTCAGGTCGGGGTCGAGCTCGATCGCCGAGTCGAGCGAGACGACCTCCGCGTCGATGCTCCGTCCGCCCTGCGATCGGGCGACCGAGACCCGGTGATTGCCGTCACGGACGAAGTAGACGCCACCGATCTCGTAGAGCCGGATGGGCGGCAGGTTGACCTGAGTGAGGTGCGCCTCGTCGACCCTCGTCCACCGCTTTCGCAGGTGCTCGTGCCGAGGGAGGAACTCGCGGTTGAAGTCGGCGTAACGCCCCTCCGAGCCCACGATCCGGTCGAGAGAGACGACCTGAAGCCCGCGGTACGACTCGCTCCTCGGCCGCAACACTTCGCGCACCTCGCGGAGCGAGAGCATCTCGTGTCGGCCCGGATTGAGGAGGTTGAGGATCTTCTGGATGGTCTCGCGGCTTCGAGCCTTTGAGAAATCGTCATTTGCCTCGTGTCTGATGAACGAACTGCTCATGGAGCCTTCCTGAGTTCGACCCTACAACCCCTGTTCATCGATTTCCAGGACGTAGTGGTCGTACACGTTGATCACCGCCGTAGACTCGAATCGTGCTTCGCGCTCGGCGTTCAGGTCGTAGAGGTGCACGTGTCCGTGCAGCTGGTACTTCGGCTTGAAGATCTGCAGAAACCATCGGAACACCTTGAAGCCGACGTGCGTCGGGTCGGGCCGATCGTTCACGCCGAACGGTGATGCGTGCGTGAGCAGGATGTCGATCGCGCGTCCGTGGAACACCCGGTGCCACGCGAGGGCGGGGAGCATGCCGAGCATCCGGAATAGCATCTGCAGCTCGGTGAACTGGTTCTCGCCCTTGTTGTAGCGACGGCAACCGCCGAGGCCCCCGATGATGAGGCCCTTGTGTCTGACGACCTTCGCGCCGATGTACGTCGATCCGAAGTAGTTGCGCAGCGAGTCGGTGACCGCGCTCTCGTAGCGTACAGCGTCGCTCTCAACGCCCCAGCGACGAAATCTCGACAGGTGCTTGAGATGGTGGTTGCCGAAGACGAAGTAGATCGGCTTGTTCAGGCTGGCCGAAATGAATCCCAGATACTCCATGGGAAGGTCGCCGGCGCTGAGGACGAGGTCGATGTCCGCGAAGCGCTCCTTGACCGCCGCGCTGTAGACCAGCGGATCGATGTGGTCGGCGACGCAGAGGATCTTCATCGCCGGCTACATCTCGATCTGCTGGAGCAGGGACTGGAGCTTCTCCTTGTCGTACAGGTCGATGGGCCTGCTCTCGGCATAGTCCTGCGCCAGTCTGCTGAACGTGGAGCTCGTCACGATGAGTCCGCGCGTGATGCTCTGCTTGCGCATCTCCTCGTGCGTGTCGCGGACCGTCGACTCGTCGATGATGTCGGCCACGCGCAGGAAGCGGATCAACTTGGGCATCGCGCGAGCGTTGCGCCATTTCGAGGTATTCTCCACCGCGACGACTTCACCGCCGCCCGAGACCTCACGGGTATCGCGGACGGTGAGCCCCATCGCCTGCGTGATGCGCGAGCACACCTGGATGAACTCGTCGCGACCGAGCGTGAGGAAGTCCTTCATGCGGTCGTCGGTGCGCAGCTCCTGGTACTTTCCCAGCTTCTCTGAAACGTCCCGGAAGTTCGGCTTCTTCGAGTAGATGTACTCCCACTCGTCGACCGCGAGCTCGATCCGTCTCCGCTTCTCGTGGCAGTGCGCGAGAAAGTAGCGCGCGTAGAGCTCTTCGCTCGTACCGGCATCCGCGAGCTTCGCCGCGCGCTCGAGCTCCGAGACGGCTCGATCGAGGCTGCCCATGTTGATGAAGCATCCGCCGCGCTCGATGAGCGCCTTTACCTTGAGCGCGGGCTCGCGGCTCGCCTTCTCGAACGCGCTCATCGCAGCGACGCAGTCACGCGAATCCTTGAGGATCTTCCCGATGTAGTACCACGCGTCGTAGTTCTCCGGCTGGACCCGTACCGCCTGGTCGAGCTCGGCCCGCGCCTCCACCGAGCGCTTTGCGCGGTAGAGCAACAGCCCGAGCCGGGCGTGCGCCTCGCCGTTACGCGGGTTGAGCTCGGTCGCCTTCTTGTAGTACTGCGCCGCCCTGTCGGTGCGGTTGCGGTCTTCGAAAATCCGCCCGACCGCGTAGTAGTGGTCGGCGTTGTTCGGTTCGCGCTTGAGGAGCAGCAGGTACTCCTTGAGCGCCTCTTCCGGTTGATTGAATTTGGCGTACAGCTCCGCTATCTTCTTTCGAAACGGGACTTCGTCGACCAGGCCGTCGAAATTCCCGATCTGGTTGACCGTCTTGAGCTCCATGAGAGCGAGCTCGCTCTTGTTGTCCTGGTCGTAGGCGAGTCCGAGGAGGTAGTGGGCGTCTGCGTTTCGCGCGTCTTTCGCGACGAGCTGCTTGGCCGCCTTGATGACCGCTTGCGTCTTGTTCTGCTTCAGCAGGTTGTTGAGCGACTCCACGCGCTTGGGCACCAGGATGGACCGGGCGAGAAAAAACGCAACAACTGCGATAGCTATTCCGAGGATGATAATAGCGATGGTCAAGGCCATAAATTCTGCTTCTTCGAAGAGTACGTACTTTCAATACCCCTGTCAAACGAGGTTTCGGGCGGTCGTGTCGCTGCTGCTCCTCGTCGTGGTGAGCGTGGGCGCCGTTGGTTCGGAGCTGTTCGACGAGGGTTCGCAGGCGCTGCTCTACAACAGGCCGCGCGAAGCGGCCACGATCTTCGAGCAGGTGATCGCCGCGGAGCCGGTCAACTCGCGTGCCTACCTCTACCTCGCGCTGAGCTACGAGCAGCTCGAGATGTACGAGCGGGCGATCGCGACGCTCGAGCGCGCAGAGAGCGTACCCGGCGCGGACCGGGGCCGCATCCGCTTCAACATGGGCAACAACTACCTTCATCTCGGAGACGCCGAGCGAGCGCACGCGGCGTACACCGCCGCGATCGAAGCGAACGAGGTATCCACCGACGCGCACCTCAACCGGGCGAACCTCAACGTGTCGCTCGAGCGCTACGAGGATGCGATCGCCGACTACACGCGGGTGCTCGGGCTCGAGCCCGACCATCCCCAGCGTGAGCGGATCGAGCGCATGATCGCGATGCTGCAGGATCACATCGAGCAGGCCCGCATCGCGGCCGAAGAGGAAGCGCGCCGGCAGGCCGAAGAGGAACGTCGACGCCAGGAGGAAGAGGCGCGACGTCTCGCCGAAGAGCAGCGCAAGCGCGAAGAGGCGGAGGCGCGTCGGCGTGCCCTGCTCGACAACGTGCTCAATTCGATCGACAGCTCGGCCGAAGAGACGGAGAACATGTCGGCCGGCAACGAAGAGATCGATACCTACGAAGACGACGAGTTCGACATCGCAGACTGACACAAGGCGGCGAGGGAGGGCGCTACGTGTACGATAGACGCAAGATTTTGATCATTGGTGGAGCCGTGCTCCTCGCTCTCGCGCTCGCGGGAGGGACGTTCGCGATTCTCAGCTCGCGTGGCGGCGAGGCGGAGCCGGCAACGGATCCCGTCGACGCGGCCGCGGTCGAGGAGGTCGACCAGACGCGGCTGAACACGCTGCAGCTCGCGCGCGACTATCTCGAGGCGGAGGAGTACCAGCGCGCTCTCGACCTCGTGGACCGGTTGCTGATCCAGGACGGCTCCGACGAAGAGGCTCAGGCGCTGAAGGACGACATCCTCGCGGCCAAGCGCGAAGCGGACGAGCGAGCCGCGCAGAGCGATGTCGACCCCGAGCTCGCCGCCCGCCAGGCGGAGGCCGAGGCCCGGCGCAGGGAGGCTGAAGCGGCGGCGCGAGCGGCCGAGGCTGAGGCGCGCGCGCGCGAGGCCGAGATCGCCTCTCGTCTCGCCGCCGAGGAAGAGCGACGACTCGAAGAGGAACGCGCCCGCGAAGAGGCGGAGGCTCGTGCGAGAGAGGAAGAGCTCGCTCGGATGAACGAGGAGGAGCGTCGCAAGCTCGAGCGCATCAACGAGCTGCTCGACCAGGGGCTCGAAGCGGTGGATGACGAGCGGTACGCTGCAGCCCGCGAGGCGTTCGACGAGGTTCTGGGCATCGACCTGCAGGACCAGGCGGTCGAGGATCGAAGCCACGCGCTCGCGCTCGCCCGCAGCGCCCGCAGCTACTTCGAAGAAGACGAGGAGAACGCGACCAACCGACAGACGGCGATCAGGCTTGCGAACCGCGCGATCGCTCGCGACGACGAGGTCTGGGAGCCGCACTTCACGCTGGGCGAGATCTACCAGCAGACCGAGCTCTACGACGAGTCGATCCAGTCGTTCCGACAGGCCGCGCGACTCAACCCGGACGACGCACTGATCTTCTTCGAACTGGGCAACAGCCAGTTCCGCGCCGGACGCTACCGCGACGCGCGCGCGAGCTACGAGACCGTCGTCGGTATGGACCCGCACTACCCGAATGCCTACCACAACCTGGGCGTGACCAACCTCGCGCTACGCGCGAGCGACCGCGCGCTCGAAGCGTTCCAGTTCGCCGCTCAGGTGGACGAGGAAGACCATCGCGCGTGGTACCGGATCGGCCTGATCGAAACCGACCGCGAGAACTACAGCGCCGCGGTCAGCGCGCTGACGAAGGCGGTTGAGCTCGCCCCGGATCGCGGCAACTACCACTTCCGGCTGGCGCTCGCCCATTACTTCGCCGGCCAGCTCGAGCGTGCGGAGGCCGAGTTCGCCGAGGCGGTGCGGCTCGAGCCCGACGTCGCGCCGCACAACTACAACCTCGCGCTCACCCGCCTGGAGCGCGGACGTTACGACGAGGCGCTCGCCCCGGCGCAGAAGGCGGTGGCGCTCGACGGACAGATCGCCGAGTACCACTACACGCTAGGTCAGATCCAGGAGGCGCTCGACGAGGTGGACGCCGCGCTCGCGAGCTACGCGCAGGCGGTCCGGCTCGACAACGGCTACTACAAGGCGCTGAACGAGCTCGGCAGTCTGCTCGACGAGCTCGAGCTCTACGACGAGGCGCTCGACTACCTGCTCGCCGCCTACCAGCTCAACCCCGAGGGGCTCGAGGTGAACAACAATCTGGGCAACGTCTACCTGAACAAGGAGCTCTACGAGGACGCCATCGAGCACTTCCAGGTCGCGATCGCCATCAGGCCGAACGATACGGCCATCCGCTACCACCTGAGCATCGCGTACCTGCAGGCCGAGCAGTTCCCGCGCGCGGAGGCGAGCCTTCGCGAGCTCATCAAGGTCGATCCGAACCACTGGCAGGCATACCACCGGCTGGGAGAGGCGCTCATCGCGGAGGAGAAGAACGACGAGGCGACCACGGTGCTCACGAGGCTGCTCGAGCTCAACCCGGACTACGCGCAGCGTGAGCGCGTCGAGCAGATGCTCGCCAACCTCCAGAGTTCCTGATCGGACCGATTCACCGGCGGTCAGGTTCGACCCACGAGCGAGGCGAGCTGATCGCGGCTGAACTCCGCCCACAGCGGCCGACCGTGCGGACAACGCGCGTTCTCGAGGCCCATTACCCCGCGGACGATCGATACAGCCGTCTGCGGCGCGAGCGCGTCGCCGTCCTTGACCGCCGAACGGCACGACAGCGACGCGTAGAGCTCGCGTTCGAAGTCGGACGGCTGACCGAGCAGATCCATCAGGAGCGCGGCCAGAGACTCCGCCTCGATCGAGACGGACGACGGCACCGTCAGAAGCTCCCATCCGCCGTCGCGCTCCTCCACCTCGATCCCGAGGCGCCGCAGCTCCTCGCGTTTTCCGCGCAGGGTCTGCTCCGCGTCGGTGTCCACCTCCAGGCGAACCGGGAAGAGCAGCTCCTGGCCGCCGGCTCCCGCGCGGAGACGATCGTAGATGATCCGCTCGTGCGCCGCGTGCTGGTCGACCAGGTAGAGCCGCTCGCCGCGCTCCACGACCAGGAAGAGGCCCATGATCTGTCCCAGGTAGCGGAAGCCCGCACCGTCGGGCGTCGGTCCCGCGCTGTCGGTCTCACGCGCCGAAGCCTCGCCCGCGTGGGCGGAGGCCGGGTGGAACACGCGGGAGAGGTCGAAGGCGGCGCGGCCGGTCGCGCCGGGCGCATTCGCGCCCGATGGGGGAGCGACCGTGGCTCGGTGTCCGCCCGCGGGTGTTCCCGTGGGCGTCCACGAAGAGGCCGGGAAGCCGGCGTCGCGCCCGGGTCCGGGCGAGTCCGCCGGAGCCTCGGCAACCGGCGAGTCGCCGAAGGGTAGCGCCTCTCCCATCGAGGCGGCTCGCCGGTCGAAGACCCGGAGATAGTTCGACAGCGCGGCGACCACGCGGCGGTGGATCTCGGGGAGGTTGCGAAATCGTACTTCGCGCTTCGCCGGGTGGATGTTGAAATCGACGAGCTCCGGCTCGACCTCCAGGAAGAGGTACGCGACCGGGTAGAGCCCGCCGTGGAGATAGTCGCGGTACGCGTACTCGACCGCCTGTACGAGCGCGTACTCCCAGACGCGGCGACGGTTGACGAAGACCTGAAGCCCCTTGCGGTCCTTACGCGGCGAGGTGGGCTCCCCGGCGATGACGACGGCACGAAACCCGTCACCCGACGCCTCGATCTCGTGGAGGAGCGCCGGTTCGGTTCGCTGGGGATACGCGGCGGCGATCCGCTCGATGCGCGATGCACGCGGCAGGATCGATCTGGGCTCTCCGTTCGCGGTGAGGCGAAACTCGACATCGGGAAAGGGGAGCGCCTTGTCGAGAAAGACCGATCGGGCGGTCGTGAACTCGCTCCCGGGTCGCTTGAGGAACTGCCTGCGGGCGGGGACGTTGGCGAAGAGGTCTGCGACGGCGACGCTCGTCCCGGGTGCGCCCGGAGCCGGCTCGAGCGCGACGACGCGACCGGCCTCCACGCGGAGGCGGTGAGGCGTGCCGTCGGGCGGGGCGCTCGTGATCTCGAGACGGCTGACCGCCGCGACGCTCGAGAGCGCCTCGCCGCGAAAGCCGAGCGTTCGTACGTGCAGCAGGTCATCGTCGGTGGTGATCTTGCTCGTGCTGTGCGGCAGCACCGCCCGTTCGAGGTCGTCCCGGACCATGCCGTACCCGTCGTCGACGACCCGAATGAGCTCGGTGCCCCCGGCGGTGAGCTCGACGTCTATACGGGTCGCGCCTGCGTCGAGACTGTTGTCGAGGAGCTCGCGCACGACGCCCGCGGGACGCTCAATGACCTCGCCGGCTGCGATCTTGCGCGCTACCGCCGGATCGAGGATGTGGATGCGCGACTGCGCCTCGCTCATGCGGCAATACTACCGCGGCCGGACGGACAAAAAAAGGGGCCGGCCTCGCAGAGGCCGGCCCCGGAGAAGGCTGTCGGGCGGTCAGAGTCCCGCGCCGGACCCGATACGGGTCTCGATGCTGATGACCGGGCCCCATTTGGGGTAGAGCTCGCCGTTGTTCGGCTCGTAGATGATGTTCCCGGCGTCGTCGCGGAGCACGGTCGTGGTGACCGTGGCCACGATGTCCATGATCGGGGCGACCGGATAGACGATCTCGCCCTTGAGCACCGTGTTCGCGTCGAACAGGCGTGCGCCCTCGAAGCCGGTCTTGTTGATCAACGTAGGCACGAACTGCGTCCGCTCGTAGGCGAAGCTTGTGCTGATATCGAGCGGCAGCAGGCCCTCCCGGAGCGTGAGGCTCGCGAGGAGGTAATCGTTGTCGCCGGTCTCGACTTCATTCGTCTGCGCGTTGCGCGTCCACGGCCAGAGGTAGCCCGCGTCGAAGCGGACGAGCTCTGCGATCGTGAAGCCCGCCTCGCCGTAGATGCCGAGCGTTTCGTTCTCGTACTCCGGGGCTCCCGGATCCTGCAGGTATTCGATCGTCTGGGCAACCTTCTCGCCGCGCGAGCGGTCGTAGTTCGCGTCGTAGAACGCCGGCTCGAAGATGCCGTGGTAGTTCTGGAACTCGAGGCGGAAATCGAGCAGCGAGACGTTTCCGAGCACACCCGACGCGATGCCGTAGTTGCGCAGCTCTGTGCCGCTCGCCGTCTCGTGGGTCAGCGCCTGCTCCTGGAAGCCCTGCTCGAGCCCCGGCGTTGCGTTGCGCAGGTAGGGAAGCAGCCCGCCCACGTCGCCGAAGAGCACGAGCGTGAACGCGTCGCGCTCGAAGACCGGAAGGTCGAGGTCGAGCGCTACGTTCACGAAAATCGGGTCGGCGTCGCGTTCGGTCGTGAATACCGTGGCGCCCTCGGAGTCGGTTTCCGGGAGTTCGGAGGCTGGTGCGATATCCGCCACGCCGCTGACGCCCACCGCGAGCGGGAAGCCTCCGAAGGGCCGCGCGTAGAGGCGGGTTCCGAAGATCTCCGGCGCGGCGAGGTCGTTCGTGAGGACCTCGAAGCCAACGCGCCCGAAGTCGATACCGACGTTGAAGCCGATGCGCCGGATCGCCGGGAACTCGATGTCGTTGGCGTAGTTTCGCATCAACAGACCGTGGCCGAGCGTCAGCGTGTCGAGATTGCCGGCCTTCAGGAAGAACGGGTCGCGCATGTCGCCCCATTCGATGAACTTCACCTTGAGCGCGATGTCGCCGGTGAGGTCTGCGATCGCGCCGAGCGTGTCGTTGCGCCAATCCTGATCGGTCCCGAACGACCACTCGTCGTTGCCCTTCGGCTTGTACCAGTCGTCGCGATCGAAGAGATTGCCCGAGTAGATCACCGGCAGGTAGAGTCCCGCGCGAAGCTTGCCGATCTGGAAGTTCGGCTGTGCGACGAGCTTGCTGTACGTCGTTCCGTCGAGGCTGATCGAGCCGATCTCGAGTCCGAGCGCTTCGGTCAGGTTCGCCATGAACTCGTCAACCGGGCCTTCGCCGGTGTCTGCCGCGGCGCCCTCGTCGGGCTCGGCGGGTGTCGCCGGCTCCTGGGGCTCCACGACGACGGCGTCGCCGGAGTCGACTCCGGTGTCGGCCTCCTCGTCCTCCGCCGGCTGCTCCTCTTCGGCGGGCTCCTCGTCCTCGACGGGTTCCTCGTCGCCCACGCCGAGCTCGTCGAGCACCTGCTGTCGTGCGTTCTCGGTCTGCTCGGAGAGCTGGTCGAGCGAACCGTAGAACTGCTCGGCGACGTTCGCCTGAGCGGCCGCGAACGAGGCGGCGAGCGCGTTGGCGAACTGGTTCGCCTGAAGCGAGATCGTCGAGCCCGCGCCGTTGGTGAACTCGACTACGCCTTCGCGGACGGCGATGATCTCGTCGTCGCCGGCGACCTGCGTCACGAAGTCGGTGCCGCGGACGCCGCCGACCGCGGTCGGCGTGCGCACCTGGAAACCGCGCCCGGTTCCGGTGAGATTCGACACGACGCTCCGCAGCCGTCCCGCGGCCACCGAGACGACGTCGTCGCCGGACTCCGCTCCGCGTGCGAGGACGCTCTCGAGCTGAACCTCGGTGGTGTCGGCGAGCTTGAGCACGTGCCCGTTCGGCAGCAGCACCTCGGCAAACCCGTCGAACGTCTTCACGACGTAGTTCAGGTCCAGCCGGTAGCCGAAGTCGAGCATGCCGTCCTGCGAATCCTGCAGTTCGAACAGCTCGCCGTCGACGCGTTCGTAGACGCGGACGTCGCCTTCGTAGTAGACGAGTTCCTGCGCCGCGACGGCGCCGCCGACGAGCGCCAGTATGATGATCAATGCCGTAAATCGTCTCATGAGAGCCTCCGGTCCCTAGAACAGGGAAATCGCCGTTTCAACTTTCGACGTAATAATCCACGGATCGTCGCCCGGCTCCGGGAACGGGTCGTACTGCAGATCGTAGACGAGCGAAATGGTGGCGCTCTCGATCCGGTAGTTGACGCGTGCCCCGATGACCGAGTCCTCCGGGTTGATGAGGTCAGCGAAGTCCTCGATGCCCTTCTTGTCGTAGCTCGCCTCGACGCTGAACCCGCCGAGGATTCCCTCGCCGAGCATAAAGGTCGCGAGCAGATGCGGCTGCTTGAACGTGTCGTCCGGGTCGGCGCCGCCGAACGGGCCGTCGACGTTGGCCGTGAACACGAGCTGGTCGTCGAGGAGCGAGAATCCGGTGCTGGCGAACCAGCCGACGTACGGGTCGGTCGCGAACCCATCCGCGCCGGCGTACACGGCGTACTTCCGGTGCCGGAACAGGTCGTAGGCTCCGTCGAAGTAGACCGGGATGAAGTTCTCACCCAGGAACCGAAGCTGCGCGCCGTAGGTCATCACGCGGAACAGCCTGCCGCCGATGCCGAGCATCCCGCCCGAATTACCGTTCTGGTTCACGTAGTCGCCGAATCCGGCGAGCGAGATCGCGTCGTTGTTGAGCACGGGCAGCCGGAAATCGGTACCCCAGACCAGCGCGCGCGCGGCGCTCTGAGAGGTCCCGGCCGGCAGGAAGTCTGATACGCTCGCGGTCGGACTGTCCGCGAGCTCGTCCTCCACGTAGTGGAACGGCTTGAGGTCGGTCGCGATCGTGCCGCCGATCTGGAGATTCCGGACGATCGGGAGCCCGGTGCCGGCGAGCGGCCGGACGTAGAGCCTGCTTCCGATGAGGTCGAAGACAGCGAGGTTTCCGACGAACGTCTCGATCCCCACGAAGGGGAAGTCGAACAGCGCCCCGTCCACGTCGAAGCTCATGCCGAAGATCCGCTGGTCGGGCAGGAACTGCGTGTTCGTGTAGCCGCCCATGATGAAGCCGTTACCGAGCAGGCCGTTGTCGACCTGGCCGAGCAGGATGTACAGCGGATCGCCCTTCTGCGCCCAGCGGACGTAGCGCAGCTTGGGCAGGTAGAGCTCGAGAAACGTCGTGTCGTCGTCGGGAACCCAGTCGGCGGCGCGAACTTCGAACTCGGTGCCGTCGCCGCCGGTGAACCGGTAGTTCAGCGTCAGGTCGAGTCCGAGGCCGAACTTGCCAATGCCGATATCGGGTGTCAGGCCGACCGACTGGTAGGTGATCGTCTTGTCGGTCGCGTCGGTGCCGTCGTAGTCGGGGTTGGGAAAGCTCTGCGCGCCGATCGTGATCCCGAGCCCGAAATCGGTATTCGATCCCTCGCCCTGCGGGGCTTCGGCTTCCTCGTCCTGCGCGACGGCGCCGAAAAGCGCCACGAAGGCGAGAAGCAGCGTAGATGCGATGATTCGCTTCATCGGAGTCCCTCCTCAAAGCCCGAATATAGTACCGGCCGGATCAAAAAACCAAGATGGCCGCGGCTTGCCTACAGTCTCAGACGCCCCTCGATTCCGACGCGAAGGCCCAGCAGCGTGCCCGGCTCGCCCGCGAACGTCTGCGTCCCCGCGCCGAAACCGCCGTGCAGCCGAATCTCGCCCGTATCGCCGAAGAGCAGGCTCGTCCCGTGCTCCACGCGAGCGACGACGCGGTCGCCCGGGGTCTGGTCGTACTCGACGGTGAGGCTCGTCTCGTGCTCGATCCGCCGATCGGCCTCGGTGAGCACTCGCGGCAGCGGCGGTCCTCCGAAGCGCTCGGTCGGAAGCGAGCGCACGTGCGCGAGACGCGCGGTGACGCGGGTGCTTTCGTCGTCCGGCACGACCGTCGTCGCGTTCGTCTCGAGCTCGACGGAGCGGTCGTCGGTCCAGATGAGGCGGGCCGTCTGATCGAGGCCTATCTCGGTCGTCCACGACGCCCCGTCGCCGCCGGTGAGCTCGACGCGCGCGCGGGCCTGGAACTCGTCGCTGTCGTAGAAGTCGAAGAGCGGCCGCACGCCGAGGCGGCCGAAGAGGTTGGGCGCCACGAAGAGCGAGCGCGCCGAGAGCTCGTACACGCTCGTCGCCGCGTCGAGGTCGCGTCGTGCCGGCCGGGCCGCGGAGAGCTCCACGCCGGTCGGGACGACGAGCGACCACGGCGAGCTCGTGATGCTGCGCCTCGCCTCGAGCGTGGCCGACGGGCGGTAGCGCGCCGCGAGGAGGCCCTCGCTGAGCCCGGCGACTCGCTCGGGATAGTCGTCGGCGAAGAGCTCGGCGAACGGTACGAGGGCCGCTACGAGCGGGTGATCCGCGATCAGGGCTGCGGACGCCTCGACGTCGTCCGAAGGCGTCGGCCCCGGCGAGCCCGCTGCTTCCAGCCGCGCCTCGCGGCGCACGGTCAGCCCGACGTCGATCCGCTCCCCGATCTGCCACGGGACGCCGAGCTCGAGGTACGACTCCACCGCGCGGCGGTCGGAGCCGGCGTCGGTTTCGAAGGACGACCCGGCCGCGGTCGCGAGGCCCGCACGGTCGAAGGAGAGCGTCCCGTCGAGGTCGATCGACGCGCTCCGGTTGAGCGGCGAGGAGGCGGGCGCGATCCGAGCGAAGCTCTCGCTCCACGCGAGCGGGTAGGGGGGAACCTCCGCGTCGGCCTCGTCGACCTCGCCGAGCCCGACCCGCGCGGCCGCACCGCTACCGGAGGTGCCGCCGGCGGGGAGACCGACGTTCGCGCTGAGCGACCAGTCGACGCGGCTGGTCTCGCGCTGGTCGCTGAGCCAGCCGGCTGCGACGCTGCCGATCGGCCCTAAGCCGAGCTCGAGCGTCGTCTCGTGCGATGTGCCCGGCGCGAGGATGCCGTAGCCGGCACGGAAGGTGTCGGCGAGGCGGACGGGCACCACCGGCGGGGCGAGCGTGACGTCGTGGCGGCCCTGCAGCCCGGTTCCCGCCTCGCTCGCGCGGAGGTCGAGTCCGAACGCGGTGCGCGCGGCGAGCACGGTCGCCGTCACGTCGGTCGAGCTCTCGACGCCGCTTCGCGTCGCGTCGAGGTCGTCCGGAAAGCTCGCCGTCTGCGCGGTGATGCGCTGCTCGACGCCGATGTCCGAGACCACCGTCGTATCGCCTACAGCGAGCTCCGCGTCGGGCCGCCACGCGAGCTCCGCCTCGGCTATCACGCCGGCGCGCGCGCGGGGTCCGAAGAACGCGAGCTCGTCGAAGAGCACGGTCGCCCCGGCGACGCCGTTGGTCTCCACGACGATGTCGATACGGCGCACGACCGCGTCGCTCGCGCCCGGCAGCGGCAGCGAGAGCTCGTGCCACGCGTCGTCGACGACGGTCGCGGGTTCCGCGAGCGCCGCCTCGAAGCCACCCGCACCGTCGCTCGCGCGCACGGTGACCGTCGCGCCGGACGCATCGAGCCCGTCCGGCCAGCGGTAGTAGAGGCGAAGCTCCTCGTAGTCGGACGCCGGAACCGTGGTCTGCCGGCTGAGCGTGATCGCGTCGTCGGCGCTCGCGCCGCTCCACTCGACTTCGAGCACGCGCTGCTCGGCGTCCTCGCCGGTCAGGCGCGCGGCGGTCTCCGGGAACGCGGTTGCGAGCCGCTCGCCCGAAAACGCGGTTTCCGGGAAGACGCTCGTCGTTACTTCCGGCGGGCTCCCTGAGGCTTCGACGGAGAACTCCGACCCGAAGACGTCGATCGCGCCCACGACGATCTTCCCGGCTACCGCGTCCCCGGCGGTGGCGGGTTGTATCACGACGCGCATGCCGCGGGTGTCGGCGAGGCGGCGTGCCTCGGCGGCGGTGAGGTCGATCTCAGCCAGTTGCCAGCCGGCGGTCGCGTCGGTGAG
>CAZICD010000036.1:23207-40530 GCA_964537725.1 uncultured Spirochaetaceae bacterium
TCGAGCACGCCGTTGCCGTTCGCGTCCTCGGTGTAGGTGACGCCCGCCGGTGGCGGCGCGCCGGTGGCGAGCGTGAAGCCGGTCTCGTTGAACGCGAGCGAGTCCGCGCCGGCGTCGATCGTGCCGTCGCCGTCGAGGTCCTCGCCGATCGCGCCGAGCTCGAAGGTCAGCTCCGCGGCGGCTGGCGAGGCGTCGACGACGCGGTAGGGGACGACGATCCGTCGCACGTCGCTGAGGTCGAGCCCGCGCCCGCCGTCGATGCGGACGAGGCCCGCGACCCACCGCTCTGTCGTCGTGATCTCGTAGTCGAAGACCGCGACCGTGCCGGCGTACTCTTCGCCGGCCGGCGTGCTCGCCGGGTAGGGGCCTCCGCGGCCGCCGGCTGCGTAGTCGTAGGCGGTCACCGCCGGCGGGTCGGCGGTGTACGCGAGGTAGGAGCGGTCGCCGAGCGCGTTCACGGCGAGGTGGTCGACGAACCGCAGCGTGCCGCGGTCGCCGGTGAGGTCCGGGCCCGGACCTGCGTCGAGGCTCCGCGGCGCGAGAAAGAGCCCGGTTGGTGAGACGGGGAGCGAGCGTCTGCCCTCGTTCATGCCCGCCACGCGAAGCGCACCGGCGGTGTCCGGGCTCGAGAGCGTTACCGCCGCGGCGACCCGCGCCTCGAGCCCGCTTGCCGGAGGCTCGCGCCACGCCGAGCTGTCGGTCTCGAGCGACCCCGAGAGCGTGAGGCGGCCCGGGTATTCGCCGGCGCGCGTCGAGTAGTCGGCGCGCGGAGGCTTCCAGCGCGTGCCGAGCGCGAGCTCGGCCTGCGAGCCGGGCGCGAGGTCGAAGCGGTTGCCGCTCGCGAACAGGAGGTCACCGGCGCCGGCCGCGGCGGCGGTCCGGAACGACACGCGCACGAGATCGGTCCGGCGAAGCGGCGTGTCGAAGACGATGCGCCCGCTGTCCTCCACGACGAAGCGCGTCTCCACCGTGCCGTTTCGCTCGACGCGGACGCTTCCCGGGATGAACCCGTCGGGCAGGACGATCGTTTCCGCGGCCGCGACGCGGCGAAAGACGAGCTCGGGCGTCTGCGGCGGTTCGTCGGGGGCCGGGCCGTAGATCCCGACGACCGGGCGCTCGGCGAGCAGTGAGGCGAGCGGATACCGGTTCGCGAACGCGCGCGGGTCGCTTCCCCTCGCGGCGACCGTGACGAGCTCGCGCGCCTCCGAGACGACGAGGTCGAGCGAGGTCGGGTAGGGCGAGCCGGGGGTCGACTCGAGCGCGACGGTGGCGCCCGCAGATTGCGGGCGCGCGTACACGGCGGCGCTCGCGAACGGTGCGAACCGGCCGGGCCCGTGGATGAGGAACGACTCGCGGACGGCGGGGCCGCCGGTGAGGGTGACGGTGAGATCGCCCGAGACCACCTCTGTGCCCGATCCGAACAGCGCGGCGTACGGGTCCAGCTCCGCGCCCTCGAAGCTGAAGTCGCGGACCTCGCCGGGGTCGGGCCGGTCGTTGGAGTCCAGCCCGAAGTACGCCTCCCTGCCCAGCGTCGCGTCCCCGATCGGCACGCTCTCCACCTCGTAGTACACGAGCACGCGCGTCGACGGCGGGTCGCGGAGGCTGAACGTGCCGTCGGCGAGCGAGAAGACGACCTCGGTGTCCAGATCAAGCCGACGGTATCGTCTGCCGTCGTCTCCGGCGAAGCCGCCTGTCGGGCTTTCGACGTAGACCTCGACGAAGTCGAGCCCTCCGTCGGGGAGGACGAAGTGGCGGTTTCGCTCGTACTGGGAGGCGGAGACGCGCGTCTCGGTGACGATCCCGCCGTTCGCGTAGACGATCTCGTCGCGCTCGCTCGGCGCGAATCGGACCATGAGCTCGTGCGTGCTCCGTTCGGTGCGGAACGCCGCGCTCGCCCCGGGGGCGTCCTGCCCCACCGAGCCGGTCTCGTCGCCGAAGTCGAGGAAGGGATAGGCGCCGATGCCGATCGCGGTATTGCCCACGAGCACCGACTGCACGCTCTCGTCCGCGCGACCGGCGTAGCCGAAGAGGAAGGTCGAGTCGGAGAGCGCGTCGCTCGCGAAGGAGTCGTCGTTCGCCGAGCCTCCGAAGCTCACGGTCGTCTCGAAGAAGTAGCGCTGCAGCAGCCAGAGCGAGAGCGTGAGATTCGCCTGCTGTTCGAAGGGCACCGACTCGAGCCCGGGGAAGCCGTATCCCGGAAGCGAACGCAGCGTTCCGTCGTCGTTGCGCGTCACGAGCCAGCCGATCGCGGGCGCGACCCCGGCCGTCCACGTTCCGGCGGAGAAGAGCGATACCTCGGCGTCTCCCACCTCGAAGTCGTAGAGCGTCGCCGGTGCCTCCTCGTCGAACGGATCGGGCGGCGCCTGAGCCGCGAGCGGTACGAGCGGGAGGGCTGCGAGCGCGAGGAGGGCTATGCGGGAACGCACGTGCGGTATACTATTGGGCTGCGGTAGTCATGTAAACGCGACCCCGGACCGAGACTAGGGAAGAATGAGCGCTGAACAGCAGAAGGCATCGGCATTCGTCTCACGGCTCCTCGCCAATCCCGCGCTGAAGGCGCTCACGCCCCTGCAGCGCGAGGAACAGATCATCCAGTTCCTGCATACGAACGCCGCGCAGCTCGCCCCCACGTTGAGCTCGCAGGCGTTCTTCGCCGGAAAGTCCTGGAACCAGATAGTAGCACTTCTGATGCAGGCTCTCATGGAACAGGTCGACGGCGAGCTCATCCCGCAGCTCGACAGTATCGTCTCGGGAATTCGGTTCAGCTTCGTGAGCGTGCTCCGTCAGCAGGCCGCCGGCAGCGACAAGGTCGGTGCTCAGGTCGGTTCATTCGTCAAGGGGCTCCTCGCGCGCCCCGAGGCGCGGCGCACGTTCACCGGCGCGCACGCGGCGCTCGCCTACGGTTTCGTCGATCGATACATCGACCCCATCTGGAATCGGAAGAGCTACATTCATTTCGAGTTGACGAAGGTGCAGCGGCTGAAGCTCAGCAAGGAGGACACCGCGTCCATGATCGAGGTGACGCTCCTGCTGAAGCCGGTCGTGAACCTCGTGTCGGCCGGTAGCGGCAGCATGCAGTCCGAGCAGACTTCGGGGATCGTCCAGAACCAGTTCGCGGAGAAGGTCTTCGCGGCCGCGAAGAAGCAGCTTCCCGCGGTGCCGGATCAGGTGCTCAAGAGCGGGGTCAACGCCAACGTCTCGTACGTGGAGAACCGCTTCATCGAGGCGACCGCCCGCCTCGCTGCCGTATTTTCGGCGCGCGCGCGGGGCTACCAGCCGAACGTGCGCGTCGACCGCGGTGCGGACAGCCCGGACAAGAGTTGGCTCAGCATCGCGAGGAGGAACTACAAGTTCTACGGTTTCGACGTGAAGGTCCTCGACGAGCTCTATTCGATAGCCGCGGAGAACGGGTGGTAGTATGAGTAAGACACGAGCATTCCTGGAAAATCTCGTCATCGTTGCGATCGTCCTCGTCCTCATCCAGACCTTTCTCGAGGACTTCGCCGTGCTCGCCGGATGGTCGTGGAGCGTGCGGCGGGTGCTGCTCTTCACCGGCTTCGCCTTCGACCTGTTCTTCACGATCGAGTTCCTCACCCGGCTCTACGTCGCCTTCATCAATCGGAGAACGGGCGTCTACTTCTGGTACGAGCGCGGCTGGATCGATCTGCTCGCTTCGATTCCACTGCTTCTGCTCGCCTCCGGCCCACAGGTCCTCGCCTATCTCAGCGGCTCGGCGACGATCGTCGGCTTCGCCGGGATTCTGAACGTGCTCAAGGTCGTCAAGGCGATCCGCATCGCGCGCATCCTGAGGCTTCTGCGCGTGCTCAAGATCTTTGCCCGGATCCGCAACACCGAATCGACCATGGCGCAGCGTCACGTCGCGAAGATCTCGACCGTTGCGGTGACCGTGGTCGTCACCGGCGTCCTCGTCCTGACCGTCCTCTTGAGCGTGCTCGGTGTTCCCAGCCTCGAATCGCGCTATCAGGAGCAGACGCTCGAGCTGCTCGATCGCGTGGGCTCCTACGATCTCGCGACCCGTGAGGCCGTGAACGAGGTCGAAGAGCTCGCGGACATCGAAGAGTCGCTCCTCGTCGTGCAGCGCGACGGCAGGACCGTCTTCAGCCGCTTCGACACCGAGCACTACGAGACCTACTTCGGGCCGGTGGACTACGGGTACGGCGAGCGTGGTGAGGTGCGGGTCTTCTTCGACCTGCGCCCCGTCAACCAGGAGCAGTCTCGAGCGAACCTGATCTACTTCGCGGTCATCGTGCTGCTCGTGATGGCGTTCATGCTCTACTACAGTCCGCACTTCGCGCTGACGGTCTCCGACCCTCTGCACGTCATGAGGCGTGGCATGAACGAGAAGGGCTACAACCTCGAGGTCAAGGTTCCGTGGCTCTACCGCGAGGATGAGGTCTACCGGCTCGGCCGGCTCTACAACGAGGTCTACCTCCCGTTGAAGGACCGTACCAGCGGCGAAGACGAGGCGGAGATGCTCGACCTGAAGATGGACGACATCCAGGACATCCTGAACGAGTAGTCTATGGTCGTCTCCATGATCCAACTCATCATCGAGCTGCCCGAGATAGGCTCCATCAAAGACAAGCGCCGGATGGTCAAGTCGTTGAAGGACAAGCTCATTCGCCGCTACCGGATCTCGATGGCCGAGGTCGACCTGCACGACAGCCTGACGTTCACCCAGCTCGGCGGTGCCGTCGTTTCCAACTCGCGGCAGCACGGCGAGCGGGTGATGCAGAAGGCGCTGCACTTCGTGGAGGAGGAGTCGCTCGGCCGCATCCAGGACGTCCAGATCGTCAGCGAGCGGTTCTAGCGCGGTCGTCGCGAGCCCCGGCGCGGAGCCCGGCTACGCCGGGAGCAGGTAGAGATCGGGCAGGCGGTGTTCGCCGGACATTTCGAGCGCGTCCGGGATCTGATCGAAGCTCGTCCGGTTGATCGTGAAGAAGTGACGCAGCGGCTCGTACGAGTCGGCCTCAACGCGTATCTCGAACTCGAAGGTCCGTTCGATCCCCTGCGATTCCGCCGGCACCGGCGCCGGCCAGAAGAGGTAGGTCCCGGCGGTGTTGTCGACGATCTGGTAGGGGTTCTGCCAGCGCGAGTCGAGCATGGTGACCGGTTCGTTGTCCAGCAACAGGAGCACGGGCACGTTCGTGACGAGCTCGAAGCTCACCCCGTTGAACAGGCGCCCCTTGATGGTGGGCAGGTAGAAGTGCGGTCCGGTAACCGAGGCTACCGAGGTGTGCTCGTCGCCGTAGAACGATCGACGCACGCTGCTGACGCGACGAAGTCCCTCGTGCGCGAGCGTGACCAGATCGACGAAAAGCTGCTGATCCTTCGCGAGCTCGAGCTCGGTATGGGCCTGCCCGCGAGCGGAGCTCACGTAGCGTTGCGGGACGCGGTTGAGCACGTAACACGCCGCGTCCATCCGGCACTCCGGCGTTGTGCAGTACTTCGGCTCGTCGGAGGCTTCGTCCTCGTCGCAGATCTCGTCCACCACGCAGAGAACCGATTCTTCCATGACGTTGTGGATGACGAGCGACTTATGCGTTGCCACCCGTAGCCCCCTTGCCCAGCTCGCTCTTGAGCTCGAGCAGTTCGGCCAGCGAGTCCACCGCGTCGCGGTAGTCGCGGACCGTTTCCTTGAGAGCGTAGTAGTTGAGGCCGGCGTAGTAGATCTTGGAGAAGACGGTGAGCGTGATCTCGCGCTGCGTCGTCATCAGCGTGTTGTAGCAGCCGTACTCGTAGCAGATCTGCATGATGTCCTCGAGCTTGGTCTGCACGAAATCCGCCAGATTGCTCGAAAAGCTGAACGTGTAGGCGAGCTCGAGGAACTTGCTGTCACGGTCGATGTAGACCGCGCCCTGGAATCCGTCGCTCGACTCGAACGCTGCGGAGTACGTCTCCTCGAGAAACTCTCCGTCGAGCATCTCGAAGCCCAGCTCCCGCAGCAGAACACTGACCCTGCGAACCCGTTCCTTCATCAATTTGGAGTACTTCATGCGCTGGCTCTCCTGTGATCTTACTGCATGGCCGATTCAGAATCAATCACGGAGATTCGACCGCCTCGACGAGGAGCTCGCGGTGCGCGTCGAGATCGGCGGCGAGGTCGGGCTCGAGTATCATGCGGATTCTGCGCAGCGCGCGCGTGAAATCCTCCACCACGTGCGGGGTGAACACGGTTCCGGCGTCCGGGTAGTCGAGCACCGTCCCGTCGTCGATGACGGGGAAGTTCACCTCGAAACTCACCGCCTCGGGGATGTCGATGATGACGTCGAGCGGGTCCACTTCGCGTCCGACTCGTCGCGACACGAGGCGGCGCAGGCGCTCTTCGACCGCTGTGCGCTCGTTCAGATTCTCCAGGCGGGTGTGCGCCGGGTTGGTCTCGTCGAAGCCGAGATCGGCGGCCGGAACGTAGAGTTGTCGGTCGTAGACGCGGCGGATGAGTTGGAAGGGGCGCTCGGGGCGCGTGGAGAAGCCGGCGTAGAACGTCTCGTCGTTGAGCCCGTAGAGGTCACGCTCGTCGATCAGTCCGCCGGTGAGGCCGTGGTAGAGGCCGGCCTTGATCATCGCCGTGGCGACGCGGACGTTGCGGTGCCAGTAGACCGCCCGGTACATGAGGTACTTGCTGAAGAGGATGTTCTCGACCGCCGAAATCCCCGACCGCTCGAGCGCGATCCCGTCCTCCCCGTTGGGACGCAGACGGCTCAGCGCGAAGTCGATGTCCTGCGTCCCGTACGGCACGCCGCAGAAGTAGGCGTCTCGGTTGAGGTAGTCGAGCTTGTCGGGGTCGAGCGAACCGGAAAGCAGTCGGCGGAAGAGGCGCACCTCCGGTCTCGCCCCGTCGTCGAGCGATTCGTCGATGATGCGCGCGACGAGGTCGGGGTCGGTGTGCAGATCGTCCCGGATCCTGCGGGCGAGGTCGCCTTCGCGAACGATGTCGGCGGCGAGCGCCTCGTGCTCTTCGAGCGGGAGCTCCTTCAGACTGTGCGTGAACGGAAAGTGGCCCAGGTCGTGCAGCAGCGCGGCGCAGAGGTAGGCGCTCACCATCTCGCGGTCGATCGTGGGCGTCTCCTCGGAGACCAGCAGCGCGCGGATCATGCGGTAGGCGATGTGGTAGACACCCAGGCTGTGCGCGAGACGGGTGTGCGTCGCCCCGGGGTAGACGAGGTGGGCCGGACCGAGCTGCTTGATGCGGCTCAGCTGCTGGAACTCGATCGAATCGACGATCGACACGAGGCCCTCGGTGAGGTAGATGTGACCCCAGAGCGGATCCCTGATCGGCCGGGTGTAATCGTGGTCGAGGTGCCAGAGAACATGATCCTTTACACGCATGTGCCGCCAATCTATAGTATGCCTCCAGGTGCGTCCACCAATCCGCTTCACGCTCACCGTCCTCGTTCTGATCGGCCTCGTCCTTGCGCAGGTCGGGTGTACCCGTCGCGACGGTGAGCCGGGAGACGAAGGCGCGCCGGCGGCTGCGGCGGAGTCGCCGGACGGCGAGGGCCTTCCCATGCGCGTGACCCGGGCCGGGCGTGAGCGTCAGGCGGAGGCCTCGGGCGAGTCGGGCTCCCCGGGGGAAGCCTCCGCTGATGGAGACGCGCGCGGCGCGGACCCGGTCGCCGCCGACGTGGCCATCGACCCGCGCGACGAGGCGTTCGCCGCGCACCGACTCGCGGCGACTCCGCGCTATCCGGCCGACTTCGTCATCGGGTCGCTGCGAACGAGCGGTCTCTCGCGCCTCGAGTCCGCCGCCCGCGCGTACGCGCAAGGCTTCCTCGCGACTCTTCTCGAGGAGGGGGAGCCGCCGGAGGATGCGTTCCTCGAGCCTGCGCCCGGGACGCGCGCGGTGGTCGACGATCTCGTCGCTTCGGCCCTGCCCCCCGACGGCCTGCGGGTAGGCCGGCCGGTGATGCTCGCCGGCGGAGAGACGTCGATCCCGTACCGCGTGCTCGGCGCAGAGCTCAGCGCGCACGGCGAGGTCATTCTGGAATTGGCCGATGGGCAGTGGTATACTTCGGATATTCAGGTAGTTACGTCGAGTCCGGGAGCGGAGGCGCAGTTCGATCCCGCACGCGATTCTCCCCGCTGGTAATGGAGCGTCTGTGGCAAACGAGATCAAGCGGATCGAGAAGGAATTCATCCTGAAGAACGTCTGCGAGCAGCGCACTCCGCTCGAGGTCCATCTCGGTGCCGAGCGCCTGCAGGCGTTCGTGGAGCGGATGGACGAGGATCACGTCTGGATCCGGCTCGCCGAGGATGTCTTCCCCGAGGAGCCCGGCGAGATCACCGTCTTCTTTCGTTTTCGCAATAACCCCATGACGTTCACGTCGCGAATTCTCGAAAGCTCGGACGACGTGGCGCAGGCGGAACAGCCCGCGGAGCTGTTCCGGGACCTCTCGCGCAGCTTCGAACGCATCAAGGCCCCACGCGACGTCAGCGTCTCGTTCCTCTTCAAGGGCCAGCAGGTCAATCTCGATTACCCCGATTCCGACCAGTACGAGCCCGCCGACGACCCGGGTGTCGATCCCGGGTTCGACGCGTCCAAGATCTCCGAGCTGTTGAAGGCGTTCCGCGAGCGTGCGGCGCGGTTCGCCACCGAAAACAAGATCGTCATGTTCCGCGAGCGGCGGCCGGAGAGTTTCCAGGAGAAGCTGATCGCGAGATCCGGGAAGATCCTCGTCCTGCCGTTCTACGCCGCCGAGGCGCAGATCCGGTCGATGGAGGTCCGCGAGCGGATCCTCACGCAGGATGAGATCATCTCGCTGAAGGCCGAGGACGGTGAGGACATGTTCAGCGTCCTCGAACAGATCGGCAAGATTGTCGAGGCGAATCGACAGAAGCGTCTGTGGCACGAGCTCTACTGCCCCATCCTCTACCGCCAGTACGTGGTGGGCTACATGTATCTGATCCGGGCGGACAACGACCAGGAGCGCTTCGAGCCGGGCGTGTTCGACTTCGTGCTTCAGTTCGGCCGGGTCCTCGCGTTTTCGCTGAAGTCGAACGGCTACTTCAAGGCCGAGCCGCACATCGACGAGTTTGGCGCGGCCGAGCTCATCGACATCTCCGGGTCCGGACTCCTGTTCAGCTATCCGCCGGACGGGCCGGACATCCTGCTGTATACCGATCTCGACCTGAAGATCACGCTCGGTGAGACGACGATTCCGGCCCGTGGACGCGTGATGCGCAAGTACAACGACTCGGGACGGGTCTACATCGCCATCCAGTTCATCCAGCTCGACCCGGACGACATGGAGACGCTGTTTCAGCACATCTACGGTTCGAGCTACCGGGGCGACGTCGATTCGATCGGGGCCGCCGACCCCAAGAACCTTCCGCTCGACGAGCTCTAGGTCGGGGTAAGCTGCCGCTTCCATTCGGGCGATAATGGAAGCGAGGGAGCTCATGTACACACTCGCGGTAGAGATTCACGGTCTGCGACAGCTCGAGCGCCTGCAGGGCGAGCTCATCGGCGACCTGCGACGACGGATCATCGCCGCGCTCGAGGTGCAGGGCGGGGCGTTCGCGCTCGAACAGGGCGGGCTGTGGGTGTTCCGCTTCGAGCGTGCCGAGCCCGACGACCGCCAGGGCGTGCTCGACGCGCTCGCCCAGACGACCGCGCTGCTCGCCGCTCGCGAGAACGAGCTCGCCGGGTGGAGCGTCGTGCTCGACTACATCGACCTGCCGCCGGCTGAGGCAGCCGAACGGATTCATACCGCGCTCCTGCCGGTCTACGAGGACGATACCGCCTGGCTCGGCGAGGCGGCGCACTCGCTGCTCGCGCATCATCTCCAGGTCGACGCCGAACCTGCCGTCCCGACGAGACTCTATCGTATCTCTGGGATGACCGGGGCCACGAGCGAGGAGGTCGGCTCGGCGATCGAGTACGCGCGCAACGAGCGGGCCGTGGACGCGGTGATCGACGAGCTCGTGCCCGACCAGCTCGTGGGCCGTATGCTGCTGCTCGTCGGCGACGACCCGCTCGCGCTCCGGGTGAACGCACGCGCCGCGCTCGAGCAGCTCGCCGGATCCTCGCCGGCGGTGAGGTTGCTCGAAGCGGAGGCGGACGACCGCCACCCGTACGCGCCGCTGGAGTCGATCTTCTCGGCGCTCGACGCGCACGAGACTCCCTTCTGGCTCAACGAAGCCGAACGTGGATCGTGGGACGAACGGTCGGCGCTGATCGAGTCGCTGATTACTCCGGGCGGACCGGTGGTGCTGCCCGACGCGTTCGCGACCGACCTGCTCATCGCGTTGGAGAGCTATCTGCTCGCCTACGTGCGGCGCGCCGCCGAAGCGATCGTGCCGCCGGTGCTGCTCTGTCACTCGGTGGACCGCTGGCCTTCGCAGGCGGTCGATGCGATCGTACGTACGGTGTCGCGCCTGCCGGTCCCGGAGCATCAGCCGGGGCTCATGCTCGTGGGAACGAGCTCGCGCTCGCTCCCAGGCGCCGGTATCTCCGAGCTCGTCGAACGCACGGTTCGGCTTCCGCGTCGGACCGTCAGCGAGCTCCGGGAGCTCTCGGGCGCGCAGGCGAACTGGGAGCGCCTCATGCGTCTCACCCGCGGAAAGTCCGCCCCGGTGGTCCACTACCTGACGAACGCACCGCACTGGGACAGCCTCACCGACGGCGAGCTCGCGGAGGTCGATGAGGTCGATCTCGCGTGGCGGGTGGTCACCGCGCAGGACTCCGAGATCCAGGAGCTCCTCCTCGCGGCCTGCTACGCCTCACCGTTCGCGTCTCGCGAGCAGTACACCGAGCTCGCCGTTCGCCTGGGCACCGACCGCATTCGTGTGCCCACCACACTCTCGCGGTTGCGTCTGCTCGGCCTGCTCGAGGACCGGGAGGACGTCGTGCCGGCGTATCCCGAGCTCGAGTCGCGGCTGGAGACCGCGCTCGGCACCGCTGCGAAAACCGTTTACGACAAGGTGAGCCGTGGACTCGTCGAGCTCGTGGAAGGCCGCCGGACCGAAGCGAGCGAGGAACTCGTACACTTTCTCGGCTCGTTCGCGCGGGGCGAGCAGGTTCCACGCCTCTATCACCAGCTTCTCACTCGCGTCATGAACGAACGCCGCCTCGACGAGGCGCAGCGTCTTCTGTATGACACGATGCCGCCCGGGGGCCTGGCCGCCGACACGCGCGCGTGCATGCAGGCGGTCGTGGCGACGAATCGGATCAGGCTCGCGGTGCTGCAGGGTAACGCGCAGGCGGCCGAGCGGACGCGCTCGCAGAGCGATCGACTCGCGGATGCGGGGGAGTGCGACTCGGTCCAGGGCGACCTCGCGGTCCAGAAGGCACGACTGTCGTTCAACGACGGGCCGTCGCGGGAGACGATCGCGCTCCTCAAGCGCGCCGTGATGATCTACCAGGAGATCGACGATCAGGCCGGACTCGCCCGCGCGAATCTGGACTTCGGTCTGGTGCTGCTCGCCCAGGAGGATCTGTTGGGCGCCCGCGAGTACTTCCTTCTCGCCGGCAAGTCGGCCGCAAACAGCGCCGACACCTTCGAGCAGGTGCGCGGGCGCGCGTTGTCGCTCGTCTGCGACTACGTCTACGGCAACCTCACCCGCGCTCTGAGCCAGGCGGAGGCGCTCGACGCGCACGCCGGACAGGCGGGCATGCGCGAGATCCAGCTCTTCGCAGAGCTCGCTCGCGGGCGGGTCAGCTTCGAGCTTGGGCGCTACGACGAAGCCGCGGACGTGTTCTCGCGAGGACGCAGCCGCGCGCGGCTCTACGGCATGAGCTCCCCGGGTGCCGTGATGGAGCGCTGGCTCGCGCGCTCGCTCCTCTACGACGGCCGAATCGCCCGCGGCAGCGCGATCCTGCGCGATCACACGACGAACCCCGAGTCGTGTTTCTTCCTCGCCGAGGCGTGCCTGAAGCGGGGAGAGCACGCCGAGGCGATCACTCTGCTCGACGAGGGGCTGTCGCTCATGCCGCAGACGCCCGGACCGGTCGAGTCGGTCTCGTGGGCGAGCGGCTTCGCTTCGCTCGAGGACAGGGCGATCGGGATGCTCGGCGGCACGCAGGTGCTCACCCACCAGATGATGGCGCTTCGCGGGTACGTGCTCGCCGAAAGCGGACGAATCGCAGACGGGGTGGATGAGATGCACCGCCTCACGCGCGAGCTGCGCATAAGCGAGATCGACCCGTACAACCGGATCTACTTCTACCTCTACAGCCTCATCCTGCCGGAGAGCGGCGAGCTCAGCGTGGAGGACGGGACGACGGTGCTCGGCAAGGCGGTCCGCTACATCCAGCAGCGCACGAGCAGGATGGACGAGTACGCTCACAAGACCGATTACCTGCGCCGCAACGAGTGGAACGCGCGCCTGATGGGGCACGCGCAGTCGCATAACCTCGTCTAGGCGGTAACCGCCGGCGCGGTTCGGCAACGTCGGGAGGCCGCGCCCGCCGCCGCTCGGCGCGGGTTGACGCGTACGGCGGCATTGGCTATCTTCACGGAGCGTTTTTCGCACGGTGGCGTAGCTCAGTCGGTAGAGCAAGCGGCTCATATCCGCTTTGTCGGGGGTTCAAGTCCCTCCGCCACTAATTCCCCGTTAAAGTCGCGCGAAGGCGATGGTCAACCTCCCGAAAACCGGCTATAATTGCCGTGACAAGTTCTTCGGGGGGGGAACGATGCAATTCTCAGGTGCAGATATCATCGTCATCGCGATAGTTCTCATTGTGCTCTTCGTCTATCGCCAGCTCGATCGGAACAACCGCTCGCTGGAGAAGGTGAAGAAGTACGCCGAGCGGGTACACGGCGAGCTCGACGCGCACGTCCAGGAGAAGGTCGTCACGATCAAGGACATGGGCATCGAGCTGGAGGTCCACCAGAAGGCCGCCAAGGAGGTGCTCAAGCGCGTCCAGGCGATCGAGAGCGGTCTCAACAGCCGGGCCGAGGAGATCGAGCGCATCGGAACCCGGATCGGTGAGTACGACTCGGCGCTGGACGAGCTCGTCCAGATGACCGCGCGCGCGCAGGAGAACATCAACCGTGTGCGCGACGAATCGTCGTACGTCGACACGGTGGGCAAACGGATCAAGCAGAGTCAGGAACGTCTCGAGACCGTCGAAAAGGGACTGGACGAGATCACCGAGCGGTTCCGCGCGGAGAACGACACGCGGCTGCGCGACGTCGAGGCGGAGGTGTTCCGCGAGGCGGACGAACGCGTGGAGTCCATGCGCGGCGAGCTGGGGGGCCTGCAGGAGCGGGTGAACCAGTTCAGCGAGTACATCCGCGGCGCCGAAGAGCGCGCAGAAACCATGAGCGGGCGCACGCGCGAGGAACTCGAGGAAGTCGCCGAGACCGTGACGCACCGCGTTCAGGAAGCTTCGATCCAGGGTTCTGAGCAACTCAGCGAGATCCGCGGACAGCTCGAGGCGATGGAGAGCGACTACCAGAAGCGGTTGTTGCAGCTCGCCGAGCGCGGCGAGCAGATGGAGACCGAGGCGCTTTCGAACCTCCGCGAGAGGATCGAGGGAGCCTCGCAGGACGTTTCGCGCGAGCTCGCCTCGCGGCTCGACAACCAGAAGCGGGCTCTCGGCGAGCGCATCGACCACGCGCTCGTCGAAGTCGAGGCGGCAGAGAAAAAACTTGCCGAACGCGACCGGCAGCTCGAGACCTCACGAGCCGAGATCGACCGGCGCATCGAGAGCTTCGGCAGCGAGCTCAACGACCGGGTTCAGCAGGCAGCCGACGAGCTGCAGCGGTCGATCCTCGGCGAGGTGGAGGAGCAGCTCGGCGAGTACGAGTCGCAGATCACCTACCGGTTCGAGAAGCTCGGCGATGTGGGGCAGGAGATCGAGGAGCTCGAGGGCCGGCTCCAGGAGGCGATGAACCGCGTCGCCAACCGCGTGCAGGGGGAGTTCACCGAGTTCACCGACCGGTTCCGCGAAAGCCGCGAGAAGGATCGCGGCGACGTGGAAGCGGAGATGAACCGCGTGCGCGAACAGATGGCCGAGCTCGAGAGCGGCCTGACCGACCTGAAGAACAGCGCCTACGAGAACGTCAACGAGAAACTCAAGGTCTTCGAGGACGAGTTCTTCGCCGACCTCAAGGAACGCCAGGTCGCGATGGAACAGCGCCTCGTCGACTGGCAGGGCGGTTTCCAGCAGGAGCTCGACGAGGTGGCGGCGAGCGCTCGCGAGGAGCGGCAGCAGATCGAAACCGAGTACACGAACCAGGTCAAGGCTCAGCTCGAACAACTGCAGACGTCGACGTACGGCACCTACGAGAAGATCCAGGAAGAAGCGATCGAGTTCCAGCGCGGAATCGAGCTGCGCGTCTCCGACTCGCGCGAGCTGATCGCGTCGCTCGAACGGGAGATCGAGGACGAGATCCAGCAGCTCGCCGCCGAGTCGAAGAGCGGGCTGCGGGCGCAGTTCACCCAGCATCGCGAACAGATGGCAGACGAGTTGGGTGAACTCGAGCGGAGCGTGCGCCAGCAGGTAGAGGAGCTGGGCAAGCGTTTTGCGAGCGAGCGCGGCGAGCTCGAATCGGTCCTCCAGACGAGCCGCGACGAGGCTACGCAGTGGAAGAACCAGGTCGATCGCCAGCTGGCGAGCACGACCTCGGAGGTGAACCAGCAGATCGCCGACTTCCGCGTCTACATGAACGACACGATGTCCGAGCTACGCGACGCCTTCTCGGGCGAGCGCGACGAGGCGCTCGCCGAGAACCGGTCAGAGCGCGACCGGCTGCAGCGCGAGCTCGACGACCTCGGGGAGCAGATGCTGCGCGTGACCGATGACATGCAGACGCGCAGCAACGAGGCGCTCGCCGAGTTCGGGGAGCGCTATTCGCAGCTGAAGGTCGACGCGGAGAAGCAGGTCCGCTCGATGGAGAGCGAGGTGGAGGCGCGGATCAAGGAGTTCCGGGGCATCGTTCAGGACAGCCGCGATCAGTTCGCCGCGAACCAGGAGCGGCTGCTCGGCAAGCTGAACGAGGAGGCGAGCACGCTCGGGTCGAACCTCCAGGAGATTCAGCGGCAACAGAAGAACTTCGTGGAGCAGACGAAAGTGTTCGAGCGCGCCGACGCGCTGAAGGAGCAGCTCGGCGAGGAGCTCGGGGCGTTGCGGCAGGATCTCGAGCGGGTGGAATCGCAGCGTAAGGAGCTGCGCGACATCGAAGCGCAGTTCAACCGGCTGCGCAAGTCAGCCGACGACGTGAGCGAGAAGATGAACCGCTTCGTCAGCGAGAAACGTCGCATCGACTCGCTCGAGGAGGACTACAAGAAGCTGCTCTCGATGAGTCAGGCGGTCGAGCTCAAGCTCGAGCACGTCACCGCGAGTAACGATGCGCTGCAGGCGATGCAGGCACAGCTGCGCAGCCTCGATCAGCTCGAGAAGGACGTCGAAGGGAAGTTCCAGCGCCTCGAGAAGAAGCGGTCGATCCTCGACCTCACGACCGAGGGCGTGGACAAGAACTTCTCGAGCCTGCAGGAGATCGAAACGCGGCTGACCGAGGTCTCATCGGAGATCGACGTGGTCCCCGAGAAGATCGAGGAGCTGTCCACGCGACTGAGTCAGCTCGCGTCCAACAAGCGCGACGCCGACGCGGCGGTCAAGCAACTCGCGCTTCTCGACCGAACGCTCGAGGACGTCGAGGAGCGCATGGAGAACCTCACCCAGGCGCGCGAGTGGCTCGCGCGTACCGAAACGAGGCTCGAAGAGGTGCAGCGTGAGGCCGAGGAGCAGGTGAAGCTCCTCGGTGCCATCATGAAGCAGGAGGGCGGGGGCGAGAAGAACGCCGCCGGAGCTCCGCCGGTGACGACGCGCGACACGGTGATCAAGCTCGCGCGCCAGAGCTGGAATGTCGATGAAATCGCGCGCGCGACGAGCCTCTCACGAGGCGAGGTGGAGCTGATCCTCGAGCTCGCGGCGAAGTAACCTCATGAAGGCCGCGGGGCGGCCGTCATGGGGCCGCGGGGCGGGGCTACTGGAACGACCGGGCGAAACCGAATCCGCCGGATGTTGCGTAGGCGGCGAACCGTGAGCCCGCGGCCGCTGACAGATCCAGCACTCCCAGGTCGGCCGTTCCCGTGAAGTCGGCGGGGCTCGTGACCGACCACGTCGCCCCGCGGTCGCTGCTCTCGCGGATCACTCCGGCCCCCGCCGCGTCGTCGAGGTAGAAGAGCGCGAGCACACCGTCGTCCCCTGCGAGCGCGACGTCCGCCGGGGAGGCCGGCGAGCTTCCGCCGAAGTCGCCGTCTGTGATGGTGGCGTCGAGCGTGCCTGTGTCGTCGTTCATGAAGAGATCGCCCGCGTCGTCGCCGTAGACGACGTATGCCGATCCGTCGGCCGGGTCCACGGCCACGTCGAGTGCAGTCACATCGGCGGATTCCGAGACGAACGCGTCGGCGGGCAATCCCCAGTCGCTCGGCCCCGCGACCGCGATTTCCACGCGGGTCTCCGTGCCATCGACGAGCTCGTACCCCATCGCAACCACGCTGCCCTGCTGCGGTAAGTCGCGAGTGAGGCTGCACCCCCCTTGTAGGCGAGCCAGAAGTCGTCCCGCGCGCGTGCGGCGAGCGCGAGGAGGGGACCGCTCGCCGGCGGCGTGACGTCGCCCCAGGGCGTCGTTCCGGCGGTGCTGAGCCGTGAGAACGCGTCGGTGAACCCGCTGTAGCCCCAGACCTCGATCTCGCCGGAGGCCGAGTTCGACAACGCGACGCGCAGCTGCCCGTCGGTCACCGCGAGATCTGCGACACGCGGGAGCAATCCGTTCACCGTGGCAAACGGGCTCCCGAGCGGGGTGAGCGTTCCTTCAGCTTCCACGCGCGAGACGGTCACGCTGCTCTCGTCGCTCTGCGGCACGCTCAGCACGTAGGCGACCGGCGGCAGCGCGTCGCGGTCTACGGCGACGCGCACCGTGCCGAGGGCTTCCAGCGCAAGAATGTTCGCCGCCTGCCACTCGTTGGGACCGTCCACGCTGACGCCGGTAACGACGTCGGTAGGGGCCGATTCGCTTCCGGTGAACTCGTGCACCGCGCTGACCTGGTAGTGGTAGGTGGCTGTTCCGGGAACGGGATCGACGAAGCTCGTGGTGTTCGTCGTGGCGTAGGGGATCGGACCGTAGTCGCCTTCGGTCCACAGGGGCGCGGCCGGCGAGGTCGAACGGTAGACGTAGTAGCGCGTTGCGGCTGCGACCGGGTTCCACGAGACCGTGATCTGGTCGACCTGATCGGTCGTTGCCTCGGCTCCGGTTGGCGTGTCGATCTCGGTGGGTAGTCCCAACCCGCAGGACGCGAGTAGCGCTGCAAGCAGCGCGAGGAGCGCGGCCGATCGCGCCGCGATCCGGAT
>CAZICD010000037.1:0-39924 GCA_964537725.1 uncultured Spirochaetaceae bacterium
TCCCGGTTGTGTAATGGTAGCACCGCAGATTCTGGCTCTGCTAGTGGGGGTTCGAGTCCTCCCCGGGAAGCGATAGATGCCCCCTTCGTCTATCGGCTAGGACGGAAGATTCTCAGTCTTCAAAGAGCGGTTCGATTCCGCTAGGGGGTAACGGAGCAATCCGGCTGGCCGGCGTAAGCCGGCCATTTTTATGTCCGGAGACGGGGACGCTATGAGAGAGACGTGCATCCTGGTGCTGGCAGACGGCACCCAGTTTACGGGTCGAAGCTTCGGCCATCCCGCACCGACGGTCGCGGAGATCGCGCTCGACGCGACCGCTCCCAAGGCGATCGGCGAGGTGGTCTTCAATACCGCGATGAGCGGGTACCACGAAGTGCTGACCGACCCATCGTATACCGGCCAGCTCGTCGCGATGACGTATCCGCACATCGGCAACTACGGATGCGATCCGGAGTGGAGCGAGTTGGGTCCGGGGCAGGCCGATGCGGGCGAGCCGGCACGGTCGGGGATCGAGCCGGCGGGCTTCATCGTCAGGTCGCTCTACGAGGGGCCGGTTCCCGACGGGCGCCAGACGCTCGACGAGTTCCTGCGCGACAACCAGACGCCGGGGATCACCGGCATCGACACGCGCGCGCTGACGCTTCGGCTGCGCGACGGGGGGGCGACGAACGGCGTCATCGTGCGTCCGTCTTCGGGTGATGCGCTCACCGACGCGGAGCTCGCCCGGGTGAAGGCCGCGCTCGCGGCCTTCCCGGAGATGGAGGGCCGCGACCTCATCGGCGAGGTGGGAAGCCGCGAGACGATCGTGGTGAACGAGGCGGGCTCGCCTCACATCGCGCTGCTCGACTGCGGCAGCAAGGCGAACATCGTGCGCCGGCTCACGGGGCTCGGGTGCAGGGTGACGATCGTGCCGAGCACCGCCGACGACGAGCTCGTCCGGAGCGTCGGTGCCGACGCGCTGTTCATCTCCAACGGGCCCGGCGATCCTGCGGTCCTCGAGCGGCAGGTGGAGCTCATCCGGGAGTCGATCGGCAAGCGGCCGGTGCTCGGGATCTGCCTGGGGCACCAGCTCATCGCCGAGGCGCTCGGCGCGAAGACGTACAAGATGAAGTTCGGTCACCACGGCGTGAACCACCCGGTACGCGACGAGCGGACGAAGCGCGTCTTCGTCACGAGCCAGAACCACGGGTTCGCCGTCGACGAGCAGTCGCTTCCCGAGGGGTGCGAAGTGTGGTTCCGCAACGCCAACGACCAGAGCGTGGAGGGACTGATCCTCGACGACCTGAAGGTCCGCACGACGCAGTTCCACCCCGAATCGGCCCCGGGCCCGAACGATTCGCACTGGATCTTCGGAGCATTCCTGGAGAACCTGAGGTAGCCATGCCTGCACGGCGAGATATCAAGAAGATCCTGATCATCGGAAGCGGCCCGATCGTCATCGGTCAGGCGTGCGAATTCGACTACTCCGGCAACCAGGCGGTGAAGGCGCTCAAGGAGGAGGGCTACGAGGTCGTCCTCGTCAACCCGAACCCGGCAACCGTCATGACCACGCCCGGCACCGCGGACGCGATCTACATGGATCCGCTCGAAGTGCCGTACCTGGAGGACATCATCCGTGCCGAGCGGCCGGACGCGGTTCTTCCCACGATGGGCGGCCAGACCGCGCTCAATCTGACGATGGACCTCGCGAAGGCGGGGGTCTTCGACCGCTACGACGTCGAGGTGCTCGGCGCGCACTTGCAGTCGATCACGAAGGCCGAGGACCGCGGCGAGTTCAAGAAGGTCGTGGAGAGTATCGGCCTCGAGAGCCCGCAGAGCGAACTCGTCTCCACGGTTCAGGAGGCGCGTGACTTCGTCGCGCAGTACGGCCTGCCGCTGATCATCCGACCCAGCTACACGCTCGGCGGCAAGGGCGGGAGCATAGCGCACACGCCCGAAGAGGTGAAGCTCTTCGTCGAGCGCGCGCTCGCCGAGAGCCCCATCCACACCGCGCTCATCGAGGAGTCGCTGATCGGGTGGAAGGAGTTCGAGCTCGAGGTGATGCGCGACGAGGCGGACAACGCCGTCATCGTCTGCTCGATCGAGAATATCGATCCGATGGGCGTGCATACCGGAGACTCGATCACCGTGGCACCGGTCCAGACGCTCTCCGACCGCGAGTACCAGGAGATGCGCACCGCCGCGATCGAGATCCTGCGCGCGGTGGGTGTCGACTGCGGCGGGTCCAACGTCCAGTTCGCGATCAACCCCGAAGACGGTCGCATGCTCGTGATCGAGATGAACCCTCGCGTGAGCCGCAGCTCAGCGCTCGCGAGCAAGGCGACCGGATTTCCCATCGCGCGTTGCGCCGCGCGACTCGCGGTGGGCTTCACCCTGGACGAGATCATCAACGACATCACCGGAAAGACCGTGAGCTGCTTCGAGCCGTCGCTCGACTACGTCGCGGTCAAAGTGCCGCGGTTCGAGCTCGAGAAGTTTCCGCTCGGCTACGACGAGCTGGGCACCCAGATGAAGAGCGTGGGCGAGAGCCTCGCGATCGGGCGGAGCTTCCTCGAGGCGCTGAACAAGGCGCTTCGCGCCGCCGAGTTCGGGGTCGACGGGCTCGAAGAGGTGGATGCCGACGCGAAGCAGCTCGAGACGATGACCCGCACGCAGCACCCACGGCGACTGCTCGCCGCCTACACGATCCTCAAGCGCGACGGCTACGACGCGGTTGGAGAGCTCGAGAAGGTGACCGGGTACAACCGGTGGTTCCTCTACGAGATGGCTCGCCAGGCCGAGCTCGAGCGCCGGCTCGGGGGCGCTGGGGTCGGGGAGCCGGGCGCGGGGGGCGCGCCCGACCGACCGGGCGGGGGCACGCCCGACGCCGCGCTGCTCCTCGAGGCGAAGCAGGCGGGCCTCACCGACCGGCGCATCGCCGCCATGTGCGGCTGCGACCAGACCACGATCGAGGCGCTTCGCGACGAGCACGGGATCCACGCCGGCTACCACTTCGTAGACACGTGCTCGGGCGAGTTCGCGGCGGACACGCCGTACTTCTATTCGACCTACGGTGAAATCGACGAGGGCGCGCCCTCGGGAAGCGGCGAGGATGACGACCACGGCGCGGTCATCATCCTCGCGAGCGGTCCGAACCGGATCGGGCAGGGGCTCGAGTTCGACACGTGCTGCACGCTCTCGTCCATGGCGTATCGACGGCTCGGCGTGACGACGATCATCGTGAACTCGAACCCGGAGACCGTCTCCACCGACTTCAACGTCTCGGACAGGCTCTATCTCGAGCCGTTGACCGCCGAGGACGTCAAGGAAGTCATGCGCAAGGAGCGGGTGCGCGACGTGGTCGTGCAGTTGGGCGGGCAGACGCCGCTGAACATGGCGGCCGAGCTCGAGGCGGCCGGCGCGCGGATCGTGGGGACAGAGGTCGAGAGCATCGTCGGCGTGGAGGACCGCGGGCTGTTCAGCGATCTGATCAGGCGCCTCGGTCTCGCGCAGCCGGACAACAGGATGGCCGGCTCGGTCGACGCGGTGAAGGCCGCCGCAGCCGAGATGGGCTATCCGGTTCTGCTTCGTCCCTCGTACGTCCTCGGCGGGCGCGCGATGTCGATCGCGTTCAACGAGGAGGAGCTCGAAGGGTTCCTCAGGAAGGGGATCGTGATCTCCGAGGAGAAGCCGGTCCTCGTCGATCAGTTCCTCGAGGACGCCTTCGAGTACGATCTGGACGCGCTCTGCGACGGCGAGAACGTCTACGTGGGCGGCATCATGCAGCACATCGAGGCCGCCGGCGTCCATTCCGGCGATTCGGCGTGCGTCTTCCCGCCGTATAAGTCGGACCCCAGGCTCCTCGACGAGATGATCGAGGCGACCGCGCAGATCGCCCGCGAGATTGGCGTGCGCGGCTTCCTCAATATCCAGTACGCGGTCCAGAACGGCACGCTCTACGTACTGGAGGTCAATCCGCGCGCCTCCCGCACCGTGCCGTACCTCTCGAAGGCGAGCGGCGTGGACCTCGTCGACGCCGCCGTTCGCATCTGGCGCGGGCAGTCGCTCGAGGAGCAGGGGCTCACGAAGAAGGGTGACACCGGTATCCCCGGCGTCGGACGCGGCTCCTGCATCACCGGCTGGGCGGTCAAGGAGGCGATGTTCAGCTTCGATCGCTTCGTGAACGTGGACCCCATGCTCGGTCCGGAGATGCGCTCGACCGGCGAGGCGATCGGAATCGGCGAGAGCTTCGGCGAGGCGTTCGCGAAGGCGCAGGCGGCGGTCGGTACGCACCTGCCGACGAGCGGGCGCGTATTCGTCTCGGTCAACGACTACGACAAAGAGACGATCCTCCCGGTCGTCCGCGACCTGGAGGGGATGGGCTTCTCTATCGTCGCCACGCGCGGGACGGCCGACTTCCTCTTCCGCAACGGGATCTTCCCGGAGGTCGTGCTGAAGATCCACGAGGGCCACCCGAACATCGTGGACCACATGCAGACCCGCCGGATCCAGCTCGTGATCAACACGCCGAAGGGTCGCTACACGCAGCGCGACGACGACTATCTGCGAATCGAGACGGTGAGGCGGCACATCCCGTACACGACGACCACGTCCGCGGCGACCGCGGCGGTCGAGGGCATCCGCTACCGGATGAAGAAGGAGTTCACCGCCCGGCGGCTGCCGGGCTGATCGCCGGCCGGCCGCGGGGCGGGCGGGGGCCCGGCCGCCCGCGTCGTGCGCGGCGCGCGCAGCCCGCCGTTACGTCGCGCATCTCTCCTCGGCCTCGAGCACGCACTCGTTGTAGTAGTACTCGAGGCTGTCCACCAGCGCCTCCCAGCTCGCCTCCACGATGTTCTCGTGTACGCCCACCGTATCCCAGGTTCGGTTCTCGTGGTCGGTCGACGTGATGAACACGCGCACCCGCGCCGCCGACGCGCGTTCGGGGTTGAGCACGCGCACGCGGTAGTCGGTGAGGCTGATCCTCTCGATGAACGGATGATCGTGGCCGAGCGCGTCGCGAAGCGCCGCGTCGAGGGTTTCCACCGGTCCCACGCCGACGGCGGCGCCCATGAGGTCGCGACCGTTGGCCTCCATGAAGATCCTGCCCACCGTCTTCGACGGCGACTCGAAGGCCTTGTAGCTCTCCAGGTGGTAGTTCCGAATCTTCAGGATGGGCTGGTAGCGACCGAGCGCTCTGCGCACGAGCAGATCAAAACTCGCCTCGGCGGCCTCGTACTCGTAGCCGAGCCGCTCCTTCTCCTTGAGGACGGCGATCAGGTCGCTGACGACCTCGTCGTTCTTCGTGAAGCTGCCGTACTTGGAGAGCTTCTCGACCACGGTGCTCTTTCCGGCGAGCTCGCTCAGCAGGATGCGGCGCTCGTTGCCCACGAGCGACGAGTCGATGTGTTCCATCAGGTAGTCGGCCTTCGCGAGCACGTCTGCGTGCTGGCCGGCCTTGTGGCTGAACGCCGCGGTGCCGACGTAGGGCTGACGCTTGTCCGGGATGATGTTCGCCTTTTCGGCGACGAACCGGCTGAGCGAGGTCAGGTGCGACAGCCGCTCGGCGCAGGCCGGCTCGTAGCCGAGCTTGATGACCGCGTTCGGGATGAAGGCGCAGAGGTTGGCGTTGCCGCACCGCTCGCCCCAGCCGTTGATCGTGCCCTGGACCTGGACGGCTCCCGCCTCGAGCGCGGCGAGCGAGTTCGCGACCGCCGTGCCCGTGTCGTTGTGGAAGTGGCCGCCGAGCGGCGCGAGCTCGTGGCGCGGGAGCTCGTCGATGATCCGGGTCACGGCCGAGGGCAGGGTCCCGCCGTTCGTGTCGCAGAGGCAGAGCGTATCGGCTCCGGCCTCGCTTCCGGCCCGCAGCACGCGCAGCGCGTACTCGGGGCTGTCCTGGTAGCCGTCGAAGAAGTGCTCGAGGTCGAAGATGACGTGGCGCCCCTGCTTCTTCAGCGTCTCGATCGAGTCGGCGATCATCCGCAGATTCTCCTCCTCGTCGGTGCCGAGGACCTTCTCCACGTGCGCGAGCCAGGTCTTCCCCACGACCACGACGCCGGGTGTCTCGGCCTCGAGCAGGGCCGTGATGTGGGGATCGCGCTCAGCGCTCGTCCCGGCGCGCCTCGTCGACCCGAAGGCGCAGATCACCGAGTGCGAGAAGGACATCCTGCGCACCTCGCGGAAGAAGGCCGCCTCCTTCTCGTTCGACATGGGGAAGCCCCCTTCGATGAAGTCGACCTTCATCTCGTCGAGCGCCTGCGCGATCTGCAACTTGTCTTCGAGCGTGAAGTTGATCTCCAGCCCCTGCATACCGTCGCGAAGCGTCGTGTCGAATACGTAGAGTTCCTTGTCGGCCATCGTTGTCCTCCTCGGGCCAAAAAAAAGCCGCCTTCCCGCGGGAAGACGGCCTTGCTCTCAAGCGTAGGCTCACACGTCCCGCGGTCTCCGGTGTCCGTCAATAATGAGAATACCGATTGCGACCTGCGCGAGCGTGCGACTCATCGTGACTATAGTCGGCCTCTCGCGCCTCTTTGTCAAGTGAAACGGACAGCTACATTGACGTTGACCGACCACGCGAGCGCGTCTACGATGAAGCCGTGGCCGAGTACAGCGTCTTCGACAAGCTCGTGGCGGGACTCTCGACGAGCGAACGGCGGGACATGCTGCAGCGCATCGCTTCGTCGGTAAAGGTCATCGATCCGGACGAGACGCCCGACGAGTACGCGACGGTGGATCTCGAGGAGCGCTTCGCGCGCATGGGGCTGCTGCGACGCCTCGTCGTCATTCTCGTCGCGTTCTTCACCGGTCGCGAGCTGCTCTCGGTCGTGGAGACCCAGCTGCTTCGCGATCTCGGGCGCTCGGTGAACGCCCGCCTGCCGCACGGGTTCGACATCGTCCAGCAGCAGTTGCGTCCCGGAGCGGTGGAGGACTTCAGCCGGCTCGCCGAGTACTCGAGACGATTCGCGGACATTCTCGCCCGGGTGATGGGACGCGAGCGGCGCGGATTCGTCGCCTTTCTCGCGAGCCTGCACGCCCCGGAGGCGCACGAGCGGCTTCACCGCGACACCGATCCCTTCGCGATCGCCGCCGAGCAGCCGGAGCTCAAGGAGGCCGATGTCAGGCGGCGGGCGCTGAACGAGGTCGAAGAGGCGGTGTCCACGCTCCCGCCGGCGATCCGGCAGAAGATCTATACCGACGTTCGCGGCCTGCACAACCTGATGTTGCTGAGTTCGTTCCCCTTCGACCGGATCCGCATCGCCTTCCAGCCGGCACCCGGCGGCGACGCGGTACCGGTGCCCCTGTCCCGGATCGTCGACGAGGTCGCCCGGCTCGCGGGCATCTTCGAGGGGTTGCGACAGGACCCGAGTCCCGTGCTGTTCGAGGCGCTCGCGCTCTACGAGGAGCGCGACGAGCTCGGCGGCGAGGACGACGCGGTGGAGCGGGTCGTGCAGGAGCACGTGAACCGCTTTGCCGAGGCGTACGAGCAGATCCGCGAGTTCGGCCGCCACTATCCGCTCGTGGATCTGGTGAGGATCGCGCACGCGAACATCCATTTCAGGCCCACGCCGCCCGGCGGCGGCGAGGACTGGTTCAACCAGTGGAAGTCGTTCTGGCGCGATCGGGTCGAGGAGGCGCATCGGCGCTACGCGTACGAGCGGCACATCGAGTCGTTGCTCTCGCAGGCGCGCTCGGCGCTGGAGATCGAGTCGATCGGCACCTTCCCCGGCTATCCCCCCTCGGGCCTCGATCAGCTGGGGCGTCATGGCCTCTCCATGGGTCTTCTCAAGGCGTTCTTCGACGAGGTGTTCGATCGCGACGTCGCCGTCCCGGTCGGTGCGCTCTATCGCGAGGGCGAGTTCTACAAGGCGGACAACCGCGCCGACATGGACCGCGCGTGGCGGGCGCTCGAACGGCTTCAGACCGACCTGGCCAACTTCGAGGTGCGGCTGCGGCCGAGCGGGGACCTGGGCATGGCGTGGCAGCAGGCGAACGAGGATTCGATGCCGGCCGACGCCGCTCGCGAGCGGCGGCTTTCGCTGGTGGCGTCCATCGACGGGGACGCGTCGGCGCTTCTTCACCGCGCGGTGGAGACGCTTCGGCTGCTCGGCGAGCTCATTCAGGGCGTGCTCTACGGCACCGTCGGGGGCCGCTACGACACGGTCAGCAACCTGGGTGAGCTCGGCGGTCGCTCCGCCGACGGGTACGTCGCGCGGCTCGAGCGAGCGCACGTGCGCGTGAAGGGAGTCGCAGACGTCCTCTCGGACCTGCAGAACGTAGAAACGACGATGGACTCGGCGTAATGCCCCCGACCGAAATCGTTACGCTCGAGCTGCCCCTGTCGGCTGGTGAACCGACAGGCCGCGTAGAGGTCCCGTTCGCTCACCCTGCGTGGCTCACGCTACGGTCGGCCGGCGACATGCGCGATCGGTCGACGCGGATCGCCGCGCTCGAGGACATGGGATTCCGTCCCGACCGCGTGTGCATGGTCCGTCAAACCCATTCTCATACGGTCGTCGACGCGCAGGATCTGGTCCGCGCGGCGAGTACGGCGGCCGCTGAGGACCGCGTGCAGGGCGACGGTATCGTCTCCGGACCCGGAGGACCCTTCCTGGCGGTCGGGGTGGGCGACTGCGCACCGCTGTATCTGGCCGACCTGCGCACCGGCGCGTACGCGCTCCTGCACTCCGGATGGAGAGGGACCGGTATCCTCCGCCGTGCGATCGATCGACTCGTGCGCGACTACGGCTCGAAGAGCGAGGACCTGGTGCTGACGATCGGGCCGTGCATCAGCGCGGACGCCTACGTGGTCGACGAGGAGCGGGCGAGCGAGTACCGGAGGTGGGGTCGCGACGCGGTTGTTTATCGCGGTGATCGGCCGTACCTTGACATGCGCGCCGCAAACGCACGGATCGCCCGCGAGGCGGGCGTATCCGCGGTGAGCGTGGTGAATCACTGTACGTATACGACGTCCCAGCTCGGGAGCTTCAGGCGCGAAGGAGCCACCGGTTACACGGGGATGCTCGCGATTCTGGGACCGACGGGGATTACGAACGAAGAGGATGGACCATGAAGGACTACAGGCAGGCATGGATCGATGCGGTTCGCTCGGCGCTGGCCGAGGAGGCTGCGCAGGCCGGGGTCGATCTGCCGGATACCGATTTGCCCACCGAAACCCCGCCCAGCTCCGAGCTCGGTGACCTCGCGTTTCCCATGTTTCCCTTTGCGCGCGCGTTTCGCAAGAGTCCCGCTGCCATCGCGGGCGCGGTGGCGTCGCGTCTCGCCGACGGCGCACCGGGCGAGGCGACGGTGGCCGGACCATACATCAACGTGCGCTACCCGAGAGCGGGGGTGAGCGAGGCCGTCGTCACCGCGTGCCTCGACGCCGGCGACGAGTACGGTCGCAACGACAGCCTCGCCGGCTCGCGAGTGACGATCGAGTTCTCTTCACCGAACACCAACAAACCGCTGCATATGGGCCATCTGCGCAACGACGCGCTCGGCGAGAGCGTATCGCGCATCCTCGACGCGTGCGGTGCCAACGTACGTTCGGTCAACCTGATCAACGATCGCGGCATCCACATCTGCCAGTCTATGCTCGCGTACCAGAAGTTCGGTCACGGCGAGACGCCGGAGAGCGCCGGGGTGAAGGGCGACCGGCTCGTCGGCGATTACTACGTGAAGTACGCGAACTGGGCGAAGGAGGATCCCTCCGCCGCGGAGCAGGCCCGGGAGATGCTGCGCGCGTGGGAGGCCGGCGACGAGGAGGTCGTCGCGCTGTGGAGGACGATGAACAGCTGGGTCCTCGAGGGGCACAAGACGACCTACGAAGCGACCGGCGTGCACTTCGACGCGCTCTACTTCGAAAGCGACACCTACGCCTCCGGGAAGGCGCAGATCATGCGCGGCGTCGAGGAGGGGAAGTTCTACCGCGAGGAGGACGGCTCGGTGTGGGTCGACCTCGAGCCGATCAATCTGGACAAGAAGATCCTCCTGCGCGCCGACGGGACCTCGGTCTACCTCACGCAGGATATCGGGACGGTGCTCGCGCGCTACGCCGACTGGCCGTTCGATCGTATGGTCTACGTCGTTGCCAGCGAGCAGAACTATCACTTCCGCGTGCTCTTCTACGTGCTCGAGCAGCTCGGCTACGAGTGGGCGTCGCAGCTCTTCCATCTCTCCTACGGCCTGGTGAACCTGCCCGAGGGCCGGATGAAGAGCCGCGAGGGAACGATCGTCGACGCGGACGACCTCATCGCCGAGCTCGAGAAGCTCGCCGCGGCGGAGATCAGATCGAAAGAGCGCGAGGAGGCGGTCGGCGACATCGACGCGACCGCCCACGCCGTCGCGGTGGGCGCGCTGCACTACTATCTGCTCCAGGTCACGCCCAGCAAGGACATGATCTTCAACCCGAAGGAGTCGCTCGCGTTCACGGGTAATACCGGGCCGTACCTGCAGTACATGTGCGCGCGGATCTCGAGCATGCTGCGCAAGGCAGACGAGCGCGGCGTGAACGCCGACCCGACGGGCGTCCACTGGGACACGCTCGACGCGGAGCCGGAGTGGCAGCTCGTGCGGCTGGTCGGCCGATATCCCGACGTCGTGCGACAGGCCGGGGCCGAGTACACGCCGGCGGTGCTCGCGACGTACCTGTACGACGTCGCGAAGCTCTTCTCGAGCTACTACCACGACTATCCCATTCTCGCTGCCGACGAGCCGAAGGTACGTCACGCGCGACTCGTCCTCGCCCGAAGCATCCTCCAGGTGCTGAAGAGCGGGCTCCGGCTGCTGAACATCCCGTATCTCGAAATCATGTAGCGGGTCAAATTGACCATGTTGGGTACACAAATGTAGGATTCACGAATTTACGTCCTACCAGTTCGTAGCACTTGACCTTCAACCCCGATCTTTGTAAGAATATCGCTCCAGACTCGATATTTATGCATGGCGTATGCAGCCATTGCTCGACTCGAGTCTGCAGGGTAAGGAGCGACCGATGAGATCACGACCCGGGCCAACAGGACTCTACGACCCGCGATTCGAGCACGACGCGTGCGGGGTCGGCTTCGTCGCGCACATCAAGGGAGAGCAGAGTCGGCAGATCATCGATAATGCGCGCGAGGTGCTGCTGAACATGACGCACCGAGGCGCGGTCGGCAGCGACCGGAACTCGGGTGACGGGGCCGGCATACTCACGACGCTGCCGCAGGAGTTCCTCGAAAAGGTAGCCGAGCGCGACCTGGGGATCACGCTGCCGCCGCGGGGACTCTACTCGGCCGGTATCGTGTTCCTGCCGCAGGACGAGGCGGACCGGACCGCGTGCATCGCTACCGTGGAGCGGATCGTCGCCGAGTTCGGGCAGCGCGTTCTCGGATGGCGCGACGTGCCGCGCGACAACGGCATGATCGGTCCCACCGCGCTCGAGAGCGAGCCGGTGATGAAGCAGCTCTTCGTCGGCGCCGGCGACGGGTCGACGAGCGAGCAGTTCGAGCGGATGCTCTACGTGATACGAAAGCGGGCAACGCACGAGCTGCACGGCGGTGCGCACGACCCCCACGCGGCCTTCTATATCTGCAGCCTGTCGGTGCGGGTCATCGTCTACAAGGGCATGCTCATGCCGGAGCAGCTCTTCGAGTACTTCACCGACATCAACGATCCGGACTTCAAGAGCCACCTCGCGATGGTGCACTCCCGGTTCAGCACGAACACCTTCCCGAGTTGGGACCGCGCGCAGCCGCTGCGCTTCATGAGCCACAACGGCGAGATCAATACGTTGCGCGGCAATATCAACAAGATGGCCGCGCGCGAGGGCGTGCTCTCCTCGAAGCCCTTCGGCGACGAGCTCGCGAAGTCGTTCCCGGTGATCGAGCCCGACCAGTCGGACTCCGGCAACTTCGACAACGCGCTCGAGCTCCTGCTGATGACCGGGCGCGAGCTTCCCGAAGCGGTGATGATGATGGTCCCCGAAGCGTGGCAGAACCACCGGCACATGCCCGACGTCGGTGCGGCCATGTACGAGTTCATGAGCACGCAGATGGAGCCGTGGGACGGGCCGGCGTCGATCGTGTTCACCGACGGGCACGTCATCGGGGCGGTCCTCGACCGAAACGGGCTGCGTCCGAGCCGATACTACGTGACCGACGACGACGTCGTGATCATGGCGAGCGAGGTCGGCGTGCTGGATCTGCCGCCGGACAGGGTGAAGATCAAGGACCGCCTCAAGCCCGGCCGGATGTTCCTCGTGGACTTCGACCAGGGGCGGATCGTCGACGACGTGGAGCTCAAGAACAATATCGCCGAGCGGCACCCGTTCCGCGAATGGCTGAACGAGCAGCGGCTGCGGCTCGAGCACATGCCGGCGGCCGGGCGCGTTCGCGGGCTGGACACCGAGACGCTGATCCCGCGCCTGCGAATGTTCGGCTACACGCTCGAGCACCTCAACCTCGTGTTGCGGCCGATGGCCGAGAACGCGAAGGAGCCGCTCGGCAGCATGGGAAACGACACGCCGCTCGCCTGTCTCAGCGACAAGCCGCGGCTGATGTACGACTACTTCAAACAACTCTTCGCGCAGGTGACGAACCCGCCCATCGACAGCATCCGCGAGGACATCATCATGAGCCTCTCGGCCTATATCGGGCCGGAGAAGAACCTGCTCGAAGTGAGCCCCGAGCACGCGCATCGCCTTCAGCTCGACCAGCCGATCCTCACCAATGCCCAGCTTTCGCAGATCGTCGAAATGGATCACCGCGGATGGAAGAGCCGTGTGATCGACACGACCTACGAGGAGTCCAGCGGCGAAGCCGGGTTGCGCGGCGCGCTCGACCGGATCGCGAACGAGGCCGAAGAGGCGATCGCGCAGGGCTACTCGATCGTCGTGCTCTCCGACCGGGCGGCCGGCAGGACCCGAGTTCCCATCTCCGCGCTGCTCGCAACGGGGGCGGTGCAGCACCACCTCGTGCGCACGCACCAGCGTACGCAGATAGGCGTCGTCGTGGAGAGCGGCGAGCCGCGCGAGGTGCACCACTTCTGCATGCTCGTCGGCTACGGGGCTGATGCGATCAACCCGTACCTGGCCTACGAGACGATGTGGAAGATGCGCGACGACGGCGATCTCAACCCGGAGCTGACCGACGACGAGGTCGTCGAGCGCTACCAGCGCGCGATCGCCTACGGCATGCGCAAGGTATTCGGCAAAATGGGGATCAGCACCCTCGACAGCTACAAGGGTGCGCAGATCTTCGAGGCCGTCGGGCTCGAAGACGACGTCGTGGATACGTGCTTCGCCGGAACCGCGAGTCGGATCAAGGGCGTGGGCTTCGCCGAGCTCGCCGAGGAAGCCGACCGACGACACAGGCTTGGCTATCCGCTCGACGGCAGCGAAGACGGCGGTCAACTGCTCAACCCCGGCGACTACCAGTGGCGCACGGGTGGCGAGAAGCACATGTGGGACCCGAAGAGCATCGCGCTCCTGCAGAAGGCGGTTCGACAGAACGATTCGGATGCCTTCCGCGAGTTCGCCGACCACCAGAACGAGCGCAGTCGCGATCAGGCGACGCTTCGAGGACTGCTTAAGTTTCGAGCCGGCACGCCGGTTCCGATCGACGAGGTGGAGCCCGCGACGAGTATCGTCCGGCGGTTTGCGACCGGGGCGATGAGCTTCGGATCGATCAGTCAGGAGGCGCACGAGACGCTCGCGATCGCGATGAACCGGCTCGGCGGGAAGAGCAACACCGGAGAGGGCGGCGAGATGCCCGAGCGCTACGTTCCGCTCGAAAGCGGAGACTCGAAGCGAAGCGCGATCAAGCAGGTTGCGAGCGGCCGCTTCGGTGTGACCATCGAGTACCTGAGTCAGGCCGACGAGCTGCAGATCAAGATGGCGCAGGGGGCGAAGCCCGGCGAGGGCGGGGAGCTGCCCGGCCACAAGGTATTCGACGTCATCGCGAAGACGCGGTTCTCAACGCCGGGTGTCGGACTCATCAGCCCACCGCCGCACCACGACATCTACTCGATCGAGGATCTCGCGCAGCTCATATTCGACCTGAAGAACTCGAATCCCCAGGCGCGCGTGAGCGTGAAGCTCGTGAGCGAGGTCGGGGTCGGGACCGTCGCGGCCGGCGTCGCGAAGGCGCACGCGGACCACATCCTCATCTCGGGACACGACGGCGGGACGGGCGCGAGTCCGCTGACCGGGATCAAGCACGCCGGGCTGCCGTGGGAGCTCGGACTCGCCGAGACGCACCAGACGCTCGTGCTGAACGACCTTCGAAGCAGGGTCGTCGTACAGACCGACGGACAGATCAAGACCGGGCGCGACATCGCGATCGCCGCGATGCTCGGTGCCGAGGAGTGCGGATTCGCCACGAGCGCGCTCATCGCCGTCGGCTGCATCATGATGCGCAAGTGCGAGAAGAACACGTGTCCCGTGGGCGTCGCGACGCAGGACCCGCGCCTGCGGGCCAAGTTCACCGGTCGGCCCGAGGACGTCGTCAACTACATGATGTTCCTCGCCGAGGACCTGCGCGGGATCATGGCCGAGCTCGGCTTCCGCACCTTCGACGAGATGGTCGGCCGGGTCGATATGCTGGAGGCCGACGATGCGGTTCGCGAATGGAAGTCGGCCGGGGTCGATCTTTCGGCGGTGCTCAGCCCCGCGGTCAGGAAGAGCCCGTCGAGCCGGGTGATCTGCTGCATTCCGCAGGACCACGGCATCGCTACGGTACTCGACCGCAGGCTCATCGAGCTGAGCGCGCCCGCGCTCGATCGGCAGGAACCCGTTCGCCTGGATCTTCCCATTCGCAACGTCGACCGCACCACCGGCACGATGCTCAGCCACGAGATCGCGAAGCGGTACGGGCTCGACGGGCTGCCGCGCGACACGATCCACGTCAAACTGACCGGCTCCGCCGGGCAGAGCTTCGGCGCGTGGCTGTCGAGCGGGGTGACCCTCGAGCTCGAGGGCGACGCGAACGACTACGTGGGCAAGGGGCTCTCCGGCGGCACGGTTATCGCCTACCCGCCGAAGGGGAGCCGGTTCAGGTCGGAGGAGAACATCATCATCGGAAACGTCGCGCTCTACGGTGCGATCCGCGGCTACGGATTCTTCCGCGGCATGGCCGCCGAGCGGTTCTGCGTCCGCAACTCCGGCGCGCACGTCGTCATCGAGGGCGTCGGCGACCACGGGTGCGAGTACATGACAGGCGGTCGGGCGGTGATCCTCGGGGGAACGGGCCGGAACTTCGGTGCCGGTATGAGCGGCGGTATCGCCTACGTCTACGACACGATCGGAGATTTCCCGGGCAAGGTGAACCCGGGGATGGTGGAACTGATGAAGCTCGAAGACGACGAGGAGAGGGACGAGGTCAGGCAACTGATCGAGTGGCACCTCGAGTACACCGGCAGCGAGATCGCATCGCGCATCCTCGACGACTGGGACGCGTCGGTGGCGAAGTTCCACAAGGTGATCTCACCGGCGTTCCGCCGGGTCCTCGAGCTGCAGGAACAGAAGAACACACGGGAGACCGTTCATGGGTAAGCCTACCGGGTTCATGGAATACGAGCGCAGGACCGTCGTGGATCGACCTGCGACCGAACGCGTCAAGGACTTCGATGAGTTTCACGAGCCGCTCGACGAGGCCGCGCGGCAGGAGCAGGGCGCGCGCTGCATGGACTGCGGCGTGCCGTTCTGTCAGAGCGACTACGGGTGCCCCGTGGACAACCTGATTCCCGAGTGGAACGACCTCGTCTATCACGGCAAGTGGGACGACGCGTTCTGGCGGTTGCTGAAGACGAACAACTTTCCCGAGTACACTGGGCGCGTGTGTCCGGCCCCGTGCGAGAGCGCGTGTGTGCTGGGCATCAACGAACCGCCGGTGACGATCAAGGACAACGAGGTGACGATCATCGACCGCGCCTACGAGAGCGGTCTGATGAAGGCCCGGCCACCACGGTCGCGTACCGGGAAGCGGGTCGCCGTCGTCGGCAGCGGGCCGGCCGGGCTGGCCGCGGCCGATCAGCTCAACAAGGCCGGCCACCTCGTTACCGTCTACGAGCGGTCCGACCGAATCGGCGGGTTGCTCATGTACGGGATCCCGAACATGAAGCTCGACAAGAACCTCGTCGAGAAGCGGAACGGGATCATGGCCGAGGAGGGAATCACCTTCGTGGCGAACACGGCCGTCGGTCGCGACGTCGATCCGAACGAGCTGGTGGGAGACTTCGACGCCGTGCTCCTCGCCTGCGGCGCGACGAAGCCGCGAGATCTGCCGGTCCCTGGACGCGAGCTCGGCGGGATCCACTTCGCGATGGAGTTTCTCCACGCGAACACGAAGGCGCTCCTCGACGCCGGCGGCGAGCTGAACGTCGCGGGCGCGAACGGCGGGTTCATCTCTGCGCAGGGAAAGAAAGTCATCGTGATCGGAGGTGGAGACACCGGCAACGACTGCATCGGCACGTCCATGCGGCACGGATGCGCGAGCCTCGTGAACTTCGAGCTCCTGCCCAAACCCGCCCCGGAGCGGACCGACGAGTACCCCTGGCCCACGTATCCCCGGCTCTACAAGCAGGACTACGGACACGAGGAGGTCGACGCGGTCTTCGGTCGCGACCCGCGCGAGTACTCGATCATGACCAGGGAGTTCGTCGGCGACGGTAACGGGCGCGTGAAGAAGCTGAAGACCGTCCGGGTCGAGTGGCACAAGCCGCGCGGCGAGCGTCCCTACTTCGAGGAGATTCCGGGTACCGAAGAGGAGTGGGAGGCCGATCTGGTGCTGCTCGCGCTCGGGTTCCTCGGGCCGGAGCAGGAGATCCTCGACATGCTCGACGTCGAGCGCGATCCGCGTTCGAACGTCGCCGCCGACTACGGTCGTTTCGCGACGAGCAAGGATAAGGTCTTCGCCGCCGGCGACGCGAGGCGCGGGCAGAGCCTGGTCGTCTGGGCGATCAAGGAAGGTCGCGGCGCGGCGTACGCGATCGACCGCTATCTGATGGGCGAACACGCACGGCTCACGTCGTCTTGACTGAGCGCGCGAATCTTGGTTACTTATAGCGCTACCTCGAGCATTACAAGGAAGAAGTATGTACGCAATGGTGGAGATCAAGGGCAACCAGTACAAGGCGGAGAAGGGCGACCTCCTCACCGTGCAGCGCGTTGCCTCGGAGAAGGGTGACGTCGTCGAGTTCGACAGTGTCCTGATGCTCCGCGACGACTCGAACGTGAAGATCGGCGAGCCCTACGTCACGGGCGCAAAGGTGAAGGCGGTCGTCGAGGATCACGTTCGCGGCGACAAGGTGATCGTGCACAAGTACAAGCGGCGCAAGCGGTACAAGAGGACGCGCGGTCACCGGCAGGACTACACGCTTCTGCGGGTCGAGGAGATCACCGGGTCGTGATCCAGGTCCGGGTCGTGGTCGACGGGAGCGGCGCGCTCTCCTCGCTCACGGTCCGCGGACACGCGACGCTCGACCGAAACGCGGTGAGCGCCGAATGCGCCGCGGTGAGCGGGATCGTCCGCGCGTGCGCGCAGGCGATCGACGAGCGGGGCGACGTGGTCGCGTCGGGCTCGGCTACGGGTCCCGGCGACCTCGTCGTAGAAATCGATACGGTGCCCGCGACGGCGACCGAGTGGTTGCGCGGGATAACCGATGTCATCGTGACCGGGATCGGGCGCGTCGCGCGAGACGCGCCGCGCGAGGTGGCGATGACGGTTGAATACGAAGGAGACACGCATGGCTCATAAGAAGGGTGGCGGATCAAGCAAGAACGGACGGGACTCGAACGCGCAACGGCTCGGGCTCAAGCGGTCCGGTGGGCAGCTCGTGAGCGCGGGCTCCATCCTCGTGCGCCAGCGCGGTACGCGCTTCCACCCCGGGGCGAACGTGGGCCGCGGCAAGGACGACACGCTGTTTGCGAAGGTCGACGGGACGGTCAGCTTCAGCGACCGCAAGGGCCGCAAGATCATAGCAATCGAACCGTCTGCAGAGTAGCCTCGCGCTTTTTCATTGCAGAGTTTCGTAGACGAAGTACGAATACACATCGCGTCGGGAGCTGGAGGGCCGGGATCGGTCTCTTTCCGGCGTGAGAAGTACGTTCCCAAGGGTGGTCCCGACGGAGGCGACGGCGGTCGCGGCGGGGACGTTATCGTGCGAGCCCGCAGCGATCTGCGTACGCTGATCGACCTGACGCGATCGCGCACGGTGAGGGCGGAGCGCGGTCGCCCCGGTGCGGGACGAAACCGGCACGGGCGCGACGGCGAGGACGCCGTGATCGAAGTGCCCCCCGGTACGGCGATCTACGACGCCGACACCGGAGAGCTGCTCCTCGACGTGGTGGAGCCGGGAGCCGAACACGTCCTGCTCAAAGGCGGACGCGGCGGCAAGGGCAACAGCCACTTCGCGACCTCGCGCAATCAGACGCCGCGCTTCGCGCAGGACGGTGAGCCCGGCGGCGAGCGCGAGCTGCGAGTCGAGCTCAAGCTGATCGCCGACATCGGGTTCGTCGGCAAACCGAACGCGGGCAAGTCGAGTCTGCTCGGGCGCATGACCGCCGCGCACCCGAAGATCGGCGCGTATCCGTTTACGACGAAGATTCCGAACCTCGGCGTGATGGAGCTCGATCATCGGCAACTGATTCTCGCCGACATTCCCGGGCTCATCGAGGGAGCCTCGCACGGCGCGGGGCTCGGGTACCGGTTCCTGAGGCACATCTCCCGGACGCGGTCGCTCGCCTTCATCGTCGATCTGAGCGAGGAGGGGCCGCTGGAGACGGTTTCCATGCTCGAGGACGAGCTTGCAGACTACGGAGCGGGCCTTGCCAGGAAGCCGAGGATCGTCGTTGGCAACAAGATGGACGAGGACGGCGCGCCGCAGCGATTGCGAGAGCTGCGCGACGGGCTCGACGACGCGGCGATCGTGGGGGTGTCCGCGCTCACCGGGGACGGAATTCGCGAGCTCGCGGGCATCTTCCTGAAATTCGGAGACGAGCGGTGAAGACGGCGATACTCGGCGGAACCTTCGATCCGGTCCACATTGGTCATCTGCTGATGGCCGACGAGGTGCTCGTACGACTCGGGTACGAACGTGTCCTCTTCATCCCCGCGCGCGTCCCGCCTCACAAGCGCGATGCGCCGGTGGCCGATGCATCGAGCCGGGTTGAAATGCTGCGCCGCGCGGTTGCCGATCGCGACGCGTTCGAGGTGGACACGTTCGAAATCGACCAGGAGGGCGTGTCCTACACGGTGCGTACTCTGCGACACCTGGCGGAGAGCCCGGAGGTGACGGGGAAGCCCGGCCTCATCATGGGCGAAGATCTGGTGGCCGGCTTTGACTCGTGGCGCGAGGTCGACGAGGTCGAGGCTCTTGCCGATCTGATTCTCGTTCGACGACCGGTGGACGGCCCGGTGCGATTTGATCGACCGCATACGCTGGTGGAGAACGTCCTCCTCGAGGTTTCGTCGACGGAGATTCGCGAGCGCATCCGCGGCGGTCTGCCGTACCGCTACCTCGTGACGCCACCGGTTTTCGAGTACATTGAGACGAACGGTCTCTATCGCGATACGAGGTAGATCGGGGTATGCAGCGAGGCGGAATCGACAAGGGTGTTGTGTTCCTCATCGTGATGGTAGCGGTTGTCGCGGCCGCGGTCGTGATCGTGGGCCTCGCGCTGCGCACAGACGAGGTATCCGACCTGGTCGCTGCCGAGGAGCAGCTCGCAGCGCTCCTCGTCATAGAGCTCGACGATCGGCGTCTGTCCACTCAGACGTTGTTCTACGATTTCGCGACCGACCGGGGAGCGCTGTTCGACGTGCCGAGCCGGACCGGCGTCGTGGTCGAATCGCTCAACCGGATCGATTCGATCGATACGGTCTTCTTTGCCGACGGCATCGAAGCCTATCGGAGCGCCGTCGCGACGCTCGTGGGCGTGGACATCCCGTTCTCGATCCACGTCGACGAGGCCGGACTCGAGGCGGTCGTGGATCTCGTCGCGGGCGTTCCCGTGTTCGTGACCGATCTCCCGAACGAGGGCCCGGACGCGGTGCGAGTCCCGAACGGCGACGTGGTGCTCGACGGCGCGAAGGCGCTGCAGTACGTCCGGTACGCGGGGGAGGGTGAGCGCGATCGGGAGCGTCTCGCGCGGCATCAGAAGCTCGTGATCTCGCTGCTCGAGGAGCTCGGCAACAGTCACGAGGGACTGGCCGGCGGGTCGGCATCACGGATCCTGATGGGGCACGTGAACACCAACATCGAGCGGTCTGCGCTGATTTCGCTGATGCGCGAGCTCGACGCGCTGGAGAACGACCGCATGATCACACGACAGATCGAAGGGGTCGAGCGGCGCGTGATCACCGACGGGAACGAGGAGCTTCTGCTCTTCCCGCATCAGGAGGGACGCTGGCTGAAGGAGTCGGTCCGCCAGGTCGTGGAGAATCTCGCTTCCGACGAGTCGGTGCGCGACGAGAACATCGTCATCCGCCTCGAGGTCCTCAACGGCACCGGGGTCACGGGCCTCGCGAGCCGAACCGCCGAACTCTATAGAAGCTACGGTTTCGACGTCGTCGCGGTGGGTAACGCTCAGAGCAGCGATGTCGAGAGTACACTGGTCGTCGACCGTGTCGGCAGCGACGTGTTCGCGCGGCGCACGGCGGACATCATTCAGGCCCCGCTCGTGGAGAGCGAACCGGACCCTCAGGCGGCGGTTGACGTGACCGTCATTCTCGGTAAGGATTTTGATGGACGATATGTCAGATAATCACCGTACGTACGTACTGGAAGTTGCGCGGATGCTCGACGACGCGCAGGCCCGGAACCCTGTCGCGCTGGACGTGAGCGGCAGCTGCGGGTTCGCGGATTTCTTCGTCATCGCGACGGTGAACTCGCAGGGCCATCTCCGTGGTCTGATTCTTCAGCTCGACGAGCTGTTCCGTTCGCTCGATCTCGAGCCGCTTCATCCGCGTAAGCGCGATACCGAGATCGGCTGGGTGTTGATCGACCTCGGCTTTGCGGTGATTCATCTCATGACGGAGGATCTCCGGGAGTTCTACGAGCTCGAACGGCTGTGGTTCGGGGCGAAGACGATCTACTCGTCGTCCTCATCGTCCTCGAACTCCTCCTCCTCGAACGACTCGTCGTAGCTGTCGAACTCGACGTCGTCGTCCTCGAAATCATCGGCGTCGTTGTACTCTTCCTCGTCGTCTTCGTAGACTTCGTCGACGTCGTCGAAGTCCGCGTCTGACTCGATGTCGTCGTATTCCTCCTCATCGTCCCAATCGCTCATCATCCTCCTCCTGAGCAGAATCCGGACTGCACCGCTCCTCTTTCATTGACACGTGCTGTCTCTGACGTATAATAACCCGTTGCCACGGTATGGTCTCGTGATTCGTCTACTGAGCCTCAAAGGAGCATCGGGATGGAGATTACGGATATCCGGGTTCGGAAGGTAGACACTCAGGGCAAGCTGAAGGCCTATGTGACGGTCACGTTCGACGCCTGTTTCGTGGTGCACAACGTGAAGGTAATCGAGGGCGGAGATCGTGTCTTCATCGCCATGCCGAGTCGCAAGACGAAAAACGGCGACTTCAAGGACGTGGCCCATCCGATCACCTCAGAGTTCCGGAATACGCTCCAGGAGAAGATCGTGGCGGCCTACGAAGCAGACGACGGGCCTCTGCCCGACTCGCCGGGCGGCGACAGGAAGCCGGGGACGGCCGACGCCGAACCGTCGGCGTCCGGTCCGCACGAGCCGCCGCCGGGCGGGGTGCAATCCGGAGACGACGTTCAGTCCTGAGGGTCTGGTCGAGCCCCTGAAGATTTAGTAGCTTTCGCGATCAGGAGTTAGCAATGGAGCAGAAGACGCTGAGCGCATCTGCGCGGACCGAGCTGAAGACCGGTGCAGCCCGTCGGTTGCGACGCGCCGGCAAGATTCCCGCCGTCATCTACGGTCATCGCGAGCCGGTGCCTGTGACGATCGACGGACTCGAGTTCATTCGTGAGTTCAAGATCATCACGGAAAGCCAGATCATCAAGCTGACCGTCGGAGACGAAACGTACGACGTCCTCATCAAGGACTATCAGGAAGACATCCTGACCGGCGACGTCGAGCACATCGACTTCTTCGAGATCGAGGCCGGGAAGACTCTTCGTACCCATATTGGTATCCATCTCAACGGCTCCGCCATCGGCTCCCGCGAAGGTGGAATTCTCGAACAGCAGCTCTACGAAGTGGAAATCGAGTGTCTGCCCCAGGACATCCCCGACGCGTTCCAGGTCGATGTGAGCGGACTCGCGGTTGGTGACTCGATGCACGTGAGCGACCTCGAGGCCCCCGAGGGCGTTACGATCCTCACGAGCGAGGATAACGTCATCGCGCTCGTCGCCATGCCGCGGCTCGAGGTCGAACCGGAGGCCGAGGAAGAGGAGCTCGAAGAGGGCGAGGTTGCCGAGGAAGGCGAGGAAGCCGAGGGCGCCGAGCCAGAGGAAGCGGCCGAGGAGTAGGGCTCTGCTGCTCGTTGTGGGCCTGGGAAATCCAGGCCGACGCTTTGAGGGCACGCGCCACAACGTCGGGTTCGACGTCGTGCGGCGCGTCGCCTCCATCCGGGATCTATCCATTCGCAAGCGTCTCTTCCGCCCGTACCTCTGGTCGGGCAGGGGAGAGCTGTGTCTGGCCCTGCCCCTGACGTACATGAACCGCTCCGGCGAGGTGATTCCGGGCCTCATGCGCGCTACCGGTTCGTCGGTGCACGATCTGCTCGTGGTGTGCGATAACCTCGATCTCGAACCGGGAGCGGTGAGGATCAAACGACGCGGCTCGAGCCGCTCGCATAACGGTCTTGCCTCCATCATGGACGCACTCGACACCGGTGACTTCGCACGGCTCTACGTCGGCGTGGGCCATCCCGGGTCCACGGAAGGTGTGATCGACCACGTGCTCTCCGCTCCGGACGCGGGCGAAGCACCGCTCTACGAAGAAGCGTTCGAGGTGGCGGCACGGACGGTGCTCGACGTGGCAGACCGCGGCCTCGACGCGGCGATGAACCAGATCAACAAACGACGATGACGCTCGACGACGCCGTTGAAGCGTGGCTGCACGAGGTCGGCCCGGGGCGCATCGCGGTCGCGGTGTCCGGCGGCGCGGACAGCACCGCGCTCGCCGCGGCGGTCTGCGAGGGCCTGCGGCGGCGCGGTAGTGCGCCGGCCGGGACGGTCGTGCTCGCGCACTTCGACCACGGTATCCGAAGCGACCGCGAACGCGACGAGGACCTGAGGGTCGTCCGCGAGCTCGCCGCGATCTACCAGGCGCCGCTGGTGACCGGTCGGGCGCCGAGCGACTCGTGGGTCACGACGACGCACCACGACGGCGCCGCCGGAGGGCACGAAGCCGTCGCGCGCTCGTCGCGCTACCGGTTTCTCGTCAACGTCTGCCGCGTCGCGGGTGCCGGAGCGCTTGCGACCGCGCATACGCGGGACGACCAGGAGGAAACCGTCATGATGCGCCTGCTCGACGGGGTAGAGGGCACGCTGCTCGCGGGTATCCCGCAGCGTCGCAGGCTCGACCGGCTCGTCGACCTCCACCGGCCGCTTCTCGCGGTGTCGCGCGAGGAGCTGCGCGCGTGGCTGCACCGCCACGGGCTCGCCTGGGCCGAGGACAGCTCCAACGCCGACCCGGTGCATCGCCGTAACCGGGTCCGCCACGACATCCTGCCGCAGATCGAGGAGCTCTGGCCGGCCGTCGGCCACGACCTCTCGCTGCTCGCCGCGGCGACCGAGCGGTCGCGTCGCCGGGCGAACGAGCGTGCGGCGGAGTGCGCCGTCGCCGTCGCCGGCCGTACGGCGAGGATCGACCGTGCGGCGTTCTTCGAGCTCGACGAGGCCGCGAGGCTGCAACTGCTCTACGACACCTTGCGGACGCTGGGGCTTCTCGATCGGCGCGACCGACCGTCGCACCGATTCTTTGGACCGCTGCTCGGCGCAGATACGGGCGGGAGTGGAACGGCGATCGCGTCGAGAGGGGTCCGCGTGAGTTTTTCGGCCGAGGAGCTCGTCGTAGAGCCTGATATTGTCCGGTCTGGACAAAGTGGGTATCTTCGAGTCATGGCCGTCGATCGTCCGGTGGACGCCGGACTCGGCTGGTCGCTCACGCTCACGAGGGATTCGGATACACCGGCGCGTGGTCGTGTGCTACACTTGAATAGGATAAGGCGGCCGGTCGTGGTGCGTGCACCGCGGTCCGGAGACCGCGTGACAGGAACAGACCGATCGGTTCCGGAAACGCTCGCAGAGGCGGGTGTTCCCCGTGCAGATCGCGGTATTATTCCGGTGGTCGTCGACCGGGACGGCGTGGCAGCCGTTCTCGGCTCCGTTCTCGGCTATCGCGACGTTCTTCGCCCGGACACGCGCGGCGCGGACGAGTGTTTCCTGATCGTGCGGTCGGCGCTCGAGTAGTGAGTATGGGTGACGACCAGAAGAACAACGGCAACGATCAGGGACCGTTCAATTTCAACTTCCGCAACAACCGCTTTGCGCTGATTCTGCTCCTGGCGATCCTGGGAATCTTCATTCTTCTGCTCTCGTCACCCGGTCGGCAAACGGGCATCGAAATCGACTACTCGACCTTCCTCGACTACGTGGAGCAGGATCGGGTGGAATCGGTCACGATCATCGACCAGTACGAGATCCGCGGGCGCCTGCGCGGAATGGGCGGCGAGGGGTCGATCTTCCAGACGCGGATTCCCTACTTCGACGACCAGCTGATGCAGCTGCTGCGCGAGGAGAACGTCCCGACGAGCGGTCAGACCGGGAGCATCCCGACATGGCAGATCCTGCTGAACCTCTTTCCGTGGGTCTTCGGGATCTTCATCATCTGGTTCATGTTCCGGCAGCTGCAGGGCAGCGGGAACAAGGCGTTCTCGTTCGGGAAGAGCAAGGCAAAGAAGTACGCCGATGACGGGCGCAAGGTGGTGTTTGCCGACGTCGCCGGTCAGGCCGAGGCGAAGTACGAGCTCCAGGAGGTCGTGGAATTCCTGAAGAACCCCGCGAAGTTCACGCGCATGGGGGCAAAGATTCCCAAGGGGGTTCTCCTCGTCGGGATGCCGGGCACCGGAAAGACCCTGCTCGCGAAGGCGTGCGCGGGAGAGGCCGGCGTCTCGTTCTTCCACATGTCGGGCTCGGACTTCGTGGAGATGTTCGTCGGTGTGGGGGCGAGCCGGGTGCGGGACCTGTTCGAACAGGGCCGTAAGAACGCGCCGTGCATCCTGTTCATCGACGAGCTCGACGCGGTCGGCAGGACACGCGGGGCCGGGTACGGCGGTGGTCACGACGAACGTGAGCAGACGCTGAACCAGATGCTCGTCGAGATGGACGGATTCGACACGAAGGATGGCGTGATCATCCTCGCGGCGACCAACCGCGCGGATGTCCTCGACCCGGCCCTCATGCGTCCGGGGCGTTTCGACCGCCAGGTCGTCGTCGACATGCCGGACCACGGCGAGCGGGCGGCGATCCTCAAGATCCACGCGTCGAAGGTGCCGCTCTCGCCGCGTGTCGACCTCGACCGCGTGGCGCGCGCGACGCCGGGCTGCTCGGGCGCGGATATCGCGAACCTCGTCAACGAGGCCGCGCTCTACGCGGCACGTCGCAACCGCGAGCTCGTCCAGATGGACGACTTCGAGGAGGCGCGGGACAAGATCATGATGGGCGTCGCGCGCCGTTCGCGCGTGTTCACCGAGGACGAGAAGCGCAAGACCGCGTGCCACGAGGCCGGCCACGCCCTGCTCCACTACTACCTGCCGCACTCGGACCCGCTGCACAAGGTGACCATCGTTCCGCGCGGGCGCGCGCTCGGGGTCGCCTTTTCGCTGCCCGAAAAGGACACCTACTCGCACGGACGCGGATGGCTGCTCGACCGGATCAAGATCGCCTACGGCGGCTACATCGCCGAGGAGATGTTCTACGAGGAGACCACCACCGGGACGCAGGCGGATCTCGCGCAGGCGACCGACATCGCGCGCCGGATGGTGACCGAGTGGGGGATGAGTCCGCTCGGTCCGGTCGCATACGGGCAGGAAGACGAGCCCATCTTCCTTGGCAAGGAGATCGCGCGCCACAAGGACTACTCTGAGGAGAAGGCACGGCAGATCGACGACGCGATTCACACGATCCTCGACGACGCGTTCGTGGAGACGAAGCAGATCCTGACCGAACGCCGGTCCGAGCTCGAGAAGCTCACCGACGCGCTCGTCGAACGCGAGACGCTCGTCGACCGCGAGGTCCGCGTGCTGCTCGGCCTGCCCGAGCGCGAGGATCTGACCGATCTCAGCGACGAGGAGCCCGATGCCGGGGAGAACGGCGGCGAGTGATGAGGCGGGCGTGGCGAGCGGGCGTATGCTGTCTCCTCCTCGCGCTTCCCGTCGCGATCGGTGCGCAGCAGGATCGTGATATCGCGCTGCTCTACGTCGATGCCGCCTACGACGCGTACGAGGACGGTCGTTTCGAACGGGCACGCCGGCTCTCGGACGTTGCACGCGAGTTCGCCCCGGCCTCGAGCGACGCGCTCTACGTCGCTGCGCTCCTCGCGGCGGAAGACCGCAGCGAGATCCGTTCTGCGATCGACCTGACCGCGCGTGCGCTGCAGGCCGCGACGTGGCAGAGCTTTCGCGAGATGCACGCGACGGTGCTCGCCGCGCGGCTGCGAAATCGGGTGGGTGAGTACGAGGGGGCCGCTCGGCTGCTCGCCCGGACGACGCTGTTGCCCGACACGACACCGGCTCTGCGATCGAGCTACTACTACGAGCGCGCTCTGGCGCTTCACGAGCTGGGACGCGAGGCCGAGCGTGATGCGGTCCTCGATCTCGCCCGGGATCGCTTCCCCGACGACCCTCGTCTGGTCTGGTTCCTCATTCGGTCCGAACCGTTTCCGTCTCTCGAGTACCGCCGAGAGCTCGAGCGGCTCATCCGCGCCGATGCGTCGAGCGAGTACGGCCCGGATCTCGACGACCTGCTCTTCGAGTACGGGATGCGGGCTCCGGTGGCGCAGGAGACCGCCTGGGCGCACGCCGCGCTCGACGATCGCGGGTGGTCCGAACCTCACCTCGCCCTGCTCGAGCTCGAGGTCGACGCCGAGCGGGCGATCGACCGTTTTCTCGCGAGCGACGGGTGGGCCGACTACCGAACCGGACGCGCGCTGCTGACTCGGGTCGCAGCCGAGGACGCCGAACGACTCGGTGAGGCCGCGCGGGCGTACACCGGGTTGAGCGTTATCGACGACGGGCGCGACGGCGTCTGGAACGAGCGCATCGCCGTCGCCGACGGCATGATCACCCGGTGGGAGCGGGACGCCGATCAGGACGGACGCTCGGAGATCGATCTGTCGTTCGCCCGGGACGAGCCCGCGGCGGTGAGGTTGGCCGTGCCGGGAGTCCCCCCGGTCGATCTGGAGTACGGGCAGTATCCCTTCGTCTCGCGCGCGAGTATTCGGGCCGAAATTGGCAAGGAGGTGTTCGTGCTGCGGCCGAGGAGCCTGCGGCTGGAGGCGCTCGAGGAGCTTCCCTCGGCCGGTCCGGTCTTCGGCAGCGATGTCGAGCTGGTGAACGAACCCCGGACCGTTGCGCGCGACGAGCTCATCTCGGCCGCGATCCGCATCGATCTCGTACGCGAGGACGGAACCGTCGCGGAGCGTACCTTCCGCGAAGCCGGCGTGGCGCGCCAGATCATGCGGGACGCCGACGGCGACGGCGCCTGGGACCATCTCCTGCTCGCCGACGGCGGCTTCGCGACGAGCGGAGTCCGCGACCTGGACGGTGACGGATACTACGAGGTGGCCGAGGGGTACCGCAACGGACGGTTGGTCGCGCTCGCCGTGGACGCCGACGACGACGGTGAGCCCGAGGTGTTCGAGCGCGAAGCCGGCGTGCCGGTTCGGGAATGGGATCTCAACGGCGACGGCGCGATCGACGTGCGTGAGTTCTCGTGGTGGACCGACGAGGTCATCCGGGAGTTTCCGCTCGCGGAGCAGCGGAGGTAGCGTGAGATCGATGACTCGTGTCGCAATCGGATTCTTCGCGGTGGTGCTCGCCTCGTGCGCGACGGAGGTGGAGAGCCCGGTTCGTCTGCGTCCGGACGCCGTACGCGCGGAGCTGCTCGACCACATTGACGCCGGTCACCCGGAGCGGGCTGTGCAGCGAATCACCGCGCTGCGACGAGAAGAGGTTCTGCCGGCGAACGAGCTCGACTCGTTCCTCGTCGACGCGGTGAACAGTATTCGACGCGAGTACGACGCGGCCCGCGAAGACGGCCGGCCGCGCGACGCGCTGCGCGCCTACAGGAACCTCGTGGTGCTCGGAGTGGAGGAGCGCGATCCCGAGCTCGTCTCGCGGCTCTACGCCGGGTACGCCGAGGATCTCGCGGCGGACGGCAACGAGCCGGCCGCGCTCTCGGTTCTCCTGCGCGCTCCGTCGCTGTCGTCGCTTCCCGAAGACGCGCTCGCGCGGGCGGCGACCACCGCGGTTGAGCTGAATAACCGGCACGCGGCGTCGTTGCTCGTCGAGGTGCTCGGACCGCGCTGGCGACGCGAGAACCCGGACGTGGTCGCGTTCGCGTCGAGCGAGCCGAGCCCGGTGGAGATGAGCGAGGGCGTCGTGACCGTGTGGCTGAACCGCGGCATCCGCCTCGAGAACGGTATGGGCGTCCCAGACCGGGTCATCGGAAGCGGCTTCTTCATCGACCCTCGCGGGTACATCGTAACCAACTATCACGTCATCTCCAGCGAGGTAGACCCCGAATACGAGGGGTACTCACGGCTCTACGTTCGTCTGCCCGCCGACCCGGACACGCGGATCCCGGCGCGCGTCGTCGGTTTCAGCCGCATATTCGACGTCGCGCTGCTGAAGATCGAGGTCGACGCGCCGTACGTGTTCTCGTTCACGAATACCCGGTCGCTCGAGCCCGGTTCGCGGATCATGGCGATCGGATCGCCGGGCGGGCTCGAGAACTCAATCACCTCCGGGATCATTTCCGCAGTTGGCCGACGCTTCCTGCAGATGGGCGACGCGATGCAGGTCGACGTGCCGATCAATCCGGGCAGCTCGGGTGGGCCGCTCCTCGACCGGCAGGGGCGCCTCGTGGGTGTGGTCTTCGCTGGAATCGAGCAGTTCGAAGGCGTGAACTTCGCGATACCGTCGTACTGGGTCGACTCCTTCCTCCCGGACCTCTACGACGAAGGGGAGGTCGTCGTACCCTGGGTGGGCATCGCGGTCGAGCGCGGAGCAGATGGGCTCGAGGTGAGCTACGTAGCGAACGATTCCCCGGCCGACGAAGCGGGCATCGTGGTGGGTGACGTCCTGACGAGGTTCGGCGAATGGCCGGCGAGCGATATCAGCGCCGCGCAGTCGTACCTGCTGAGCCACGAGCCCGGTTCGCTCATCGAGCTCGAATGGCTGCGAGACGGAGACTCGACGACCGGGCTGATCTCGCTCGTCGAACGACCGCCGAGCCCGGTCGAGGAAGCGCTGGAGGCGGACCTCCACGATCGGCTCTATCCGGTACTCTTCGGAATGCGCGTCAGGCGGATCGGCGGCTTCTCGTTGCGGCAGAACTATCGCGTCACGCGCGTCTATCCCGGCAGCGTTGCCGACGAGACGGGCATAACGGCCGGGGACACCTTCGTGGAACGGGACTTCGACTTCGACGACGAACTCGATATAGTGTATCTGCGGATGTTCATCCAGAAGCGCACAGAGGGATTCATGCAGACGGGCATTCAGCTTGGCGCGTACGTGGAGCGCGACAACCTCCTGTAACGAGAGTCCTGCCCGGGGGTACCGAGTGGATACGCAGCGCATCGTCGTCGTCGAAGACGAAAACATCGTTGCACTCGACATCAAGCTCCAGCTCGAGCACCTCGGGTACGTGGTGCCCGCCGTCTTTGCGAGCGGTGAGCGCCTGCTGGAGGGGCTCCCGGAGCTGAATGCCGATCTCGTGCTGCTGGACATCGTGCTCAAGGGCGATCTCGACGGGGTCGAGACGGCGAAGCTGGTCAAGGAACGGTTCGACGTCCCGGTAATACTCCTGACGGCGCTCGACACGCAGGAGACGCTCGAGCGCGCGAAGTTCGCGCAGCCGTTCGCGTTCATCGTCAAGCCGTTCGATGAACGGGAGCTGCGCAACGCGGTCGTGATCTCGCTCTACCGGCACACGATGGAGCAACAGCTGCAGCGTCGCGAGCGGCTGTTCAGCACGACGCTCGAGAGCATCCGCGACGGTGTTCTCGTCACCGACGAGGAGTATCGGATCGACTTCTCCAACAGCGTCGCAGAGTCAATCCTCGGCAAGGAACGCGACGATATCGTTGGAAGCGCGCTCTCCGCGATCCTCTGCCTGCGTACCGACGACGGCGCCCGGGTGAGCCCGACCGACGAGCGCGACGGACAGCTCTTTCTCGAACGCGACGACGGAACTTCGATCGCCGTGGAGCGATACCTCGCGCCACTGCTCGCAAAGGGCGGCGCGCGCAGCGGGTGGGTGGTCGTCATCCACGACGTCTCCGAGCGTTTCGAGCAGCAGAAGGCGCTGCGTCGGCAGGAGGAGCAGTTGCGTCGGTCGCAGAAGATGGAAGCGGTGGGACGGCTCACCGGCGGGATCGCGCACGACTTCAACAATCTGCTCACCGTCATCCTCGGCTACGCGAAGCTGCTCAAGGAAGGGCTGCCTCGCGGGGCGGAGGAGCCCGAGGCCCTCCAGTCCGACGTGGACGGTATCCAGAAGGCCGCCATTCGTTCGGCGGCGCTGACCCGACAGCTGCTGGCGTTCAGCCGCCATCAGATCATGGAGCCGCGCATTGTCGACGTCAACGAGATCGTCGCGGACATGGAGAAGATGATCCAACGACTCGTGAGCGACGACGTGCGTACCCAGGTCGACCTCGTTGCGGACCCGGCGCAGGTGCTCGTGGACCCGAGCCAGCTCGAGCAGGTGCTGATGAACCTCGTGGTGAACGCGCGCGACGCGATGCCCGACGGGGGGCGGCTCGCCATCCGGACCGGCGTGAGGACCGTAGGGGCCGAACAGATGAAGGGCCACGACGGCGTGGAGCCGGGCGAGTTCGTGACTATCAGCGTGCGCGATACCGGCACAGGTATGAGCGAGGATGTCGTCGAACGCGTGTTCGAACCGTTCTTCACGACGAAGGAAATGGGCCAGGGCACCGGGCTCGGCCTGTCCACGGTCTATGGAATCGTCGCGCAGAGCGGCGGCTTCATCGAGCTGGACAGCGTCGAGGGGCGCGGTACGACGTTCACCGTACATCTGCCCGTGCACGCCGGCGAATCGAGCGATCGGCGCGAGCCCGAATCGATCGGCGACGCCTCGGGCGGCGCCGAAACGATCCTCCTCGTCGAGGACGACGAGGCGATTCGGGCACTGCTCGCGCGGGTGCTCCGGCAGAAGGGCTACCAGGTCCTCGAGGCGGCGAACGCGGGAGAGGCGGTGCTCGTGAACGAGCAGCACGGCGATACCGTGCAGCTCCTGATCACCGACGTCGTGATGCCTCATCTATCCGGCCGCGAGCTCGCCGACAGGCTCACGGGCGAGCACCCGCGACTGAAGTGTCTGTTCATCTCGGGCTATCCGGAAGCGTATCTCGGTGACGATGAGCGCAAGCGTCTGGGAACGCGCTTCATGCAGAAGCCGATCGACCCGGCACGGCTCGTGGCACGTGTGCGTCTCATTCTGGACGAGTGAGCCGTGTTTCACTATTGTTTGCTCCACCTCCTATGACGCAAGACCACATCCGTAACTTCTGCATCATTGCCCACATAGACCACGGGAAGAGTACGCTCGCCGACCGGTTCATCCAGCGCGCCAAGATCGTCGCCGAGCGCGAGTTCCAGGACCAGATCCTCGACTCCATGGACATCGAGCGGGAGCGGGGCATTACGATCAAGAGCCAGGCGGTTCGGCTTCCGTACGTCGCAGACGACGGCAGAACCTACGAGCTCAACCTCGTGGATACTCCGGGCCATGTGGACTTCTCCTACGAGGTCTCCCGAGCCATCAGCTCGTGCGACGGGGCGCTGCTGCTCGTGGACGCCACGCAGGGCGTGGAAGCGCAGACGCTGTCGAACCTCTACCTCGCGATGGACCACAATCTGGAGATCATCCCGGTGATCAACAAGATCGATCTGCCCGGGGCCGATGTCGAGCGGGTGAAGGAGGAGATCGAGCACGATCTGGGGCTGGACGCCGATTCTGCGCTGCTGATCTCGGCGAAGACGGGCGAAGGCGTGCCCGAGCTGCTGGAGTCGCTCGTCCAGCGCATCCCGCCACCGAGCGGCGACACCGAGGCGCCGCTTCGCGCGCTCATCTTCGACTCCCACTACGACCCGTATCGCGGCGTGATCGTGCACCTGCGCGTGTTCGACGGCACGCTCAGTCCGGGCGATGAGATCCTCGTCTGGGCGTCTGGCGGACAGTACAAGGTTGAAGCCACGGGACAGTTCCGCATCATCCTCGCCGAGACCGAGGAGCTGCAGGCCGGAGACGTGGGCTATATCATCGCCGGGATCAAGAACATCTCCGACATACGCGTCGGCGATACGATCACGCACGCGAACAGACCCTGCGAAGCGCCCCTGCCGGGTTTCCGCGAGGTGAAGCCTGTCGTGTTCAGCTCGATCTACCCCATCGACGCGAACGACTACGACGAGTTGTCGGCCGCGATGGACCGACTCACGCTGAACGACGCCTCGCTCGTCTACGAGAAGGACAGCTCGGCGGCGCTCGGGTTCGGCTATCGATGCGGGTTCCTGGGGCTGCTTCACCTCGAGGTCATCCAGGAACGGCTCGAGCGCGAGTTCGACCTGTCCATAATTCTCACCGCGCCTTCGGTGAAGTACCGGCTCGAGCTCGAGGACGCGAGCGAGATAGAGGTAGACAACCCGGAGTTCTACCCGGGCGAAGACCGGATCGAGAAGGCGTACGAGCCGTTCATCCGGGCCGATGTCATGACACCTACCGAGTACGTGGGCAACGTCATGACGCTGTGCATGGAGAAGCGCGGCGTGCAGGTCACGATGCACTACCTCGACTCCCGGCGGGTGGAGCTCGTCTACGAGATGCCGCTCGCCGAAGTGCTCTTCGACTTCTACGACAAGCTCAAGAGCATCAGCCGCGGGTACGCCTCGTTCGACTACGAGATGATCGGCTACCGCGAGACGAAGCTCGCCAAGCTGGACATCCTCGTGGGCGGCAAACCGGTCGACGCGCTCAGCCAGCTCGTCTTCCGCGACACCGCCGCCGACCGGGCGCGCCAGATCTGCCGCAGACTCAAGGACGAGATTCCTCGCCACCAGTTCAAGATTCCCTTGCAGGGCGCGATCGGAGGAACGATCATCGCGCGCGAGACGATCAACGCGGTCCGTAAGGACGTCACCGCGAAGTGCTACGGCGGCGACATCTCGCGAAAGCGGAAGCTCCTCGAGAAGCAGAAGGAGGGCAAGAAGCGGATGAAGCTCGTCGGTAACGTCGAAGTCCCGCAGACCGCCTTCCTCGCAGCGCTGAAGAGCGACGAGAGCTAATCCCCCGCACGCGCTACCGGCCACGGCGCGACCGCGGTCTCGTCACCTCGTCAGTCGTCCGAGCGTCGCCTCCCAGCGGTCGCGGTAGTAGTCGGCCGTGACGCGAAGGCGCGCGCGCGCCGACCGGTCGAGCCGTGCCAGGCGCACCCCCGTCGCGAGGCTCTCGATCCGCTCGGGGATCTCGCTCGCGAGGTAGTCGAGCTCCGGGGGAAGCTCGTCGATTCCGGCGGTATCCGACAGATCGATCGAGTCGAGAAGCTCGATCTCCCGGCGAACGAAACCCTCGAGTTGGTGCTTTCGGTCTCCGTCCGCGGCCGGGTCGCGGGCGCGGTCGCGAGCCGCATCGGAGGACCCGTCGCTTCCGCTCCCGCGCTCGAGCAGCCCGCCCAGATCCGCAGCGGCGAGCGGGGTCGCCCCGACGTTCAGACCGATCGGCTCGAGCGCGAACACGTCGTCCCGATCGGCGACGAGCGACGCGAGCTCGTCCGCGTACCCTTTGAGCACGAGCGTGGAGGCGACCGTACCGCTCACACCGGAAAGCCGGACCATCCGTGCCGAAAGCGCCGGGTCGACGGGGCGGTGGAGCCGGTCGGAGCTCGCGAGCGCGTTGAGAAAGGCGGGCGCGCCGCGCGCGTGCGTCGCGCCGGGGAGCACCGCGAAATCGAGCCCCGAGAGGACGATCGGTCGTGCCCCCAGGAGCGTTGCCAGCTTGAACGCCGCGACCCCTACCGACCCGAGCGCCGGCATCGTCGTAGAGACGCCCGGCAGCCCGGCGGCGCGGTCGAGGAGACGCACCGGCGCGAAACCGGTCAGCGTCATGCTGCGTCGACCGTGCGCGCGGGCGGTCGTGGGGTCGGAGGTGAGGTCGGTTACCAGACGGTAGTCCCGCCTCGAGACCGGCAGGAAGTCGTAGGCGTTGGCCAGCTGCCCCTCGAGCGCGAGCACGACGTCCGGGCGGATGCCGACCGCGTCGAGAATCGGAACCGCGGTGTCCACGGCGAGGACTCGAATCCGGTCGCGATACACGGCGATCGCGGGTAGTGCCGCTTCGAGCGACGGACCGGCGCCGCAGACGAAGACGGGGCCGGCGAGCGAGGGGAGGGCGTCCGCCTGAAGCAGGAGCGGGATGTTCTCAACGAGGTTGCGGATCCACAGCCGTCCCATGGCGGAGAGCGTCAGACGATTCTGCCAGAACACCCGGATCTCACGCCGGGCGAGGTCGCGAATCGAGCGGTAGGTTGTGCGGTGCGCGAGCGACGCGCCCGACGTCGTGACCTCCACGACGCGGCGGAAGCGATGCTCGCCGTCGCGTCTGAGCTCGGTGAGCACCTCGCTCGCGGTCGCGCGGACGAGCGCGAAGCGCCCGCCGAGCTCTGCCGGGCGGGTTCGGCGCGCGAGCTCGAACAGGATCGGATCGGCCTCGACCGCCACGATCCGGGTCGAACCTTCGGCAGCGGAAGCGAGCTCGCGCCACCCGTGCCAGACGAGCGGCGAGAGCCAGAGTACGAGCGTGTCAGGGGGGATCGTGGTCGCGCCGGCGCGGCGGCCGGCGTCGGCTTCGGGGTTCGGACCGTAGAGCGCGCGACCTCGGTAGTAGACCTGCGTTCCGTGAGAGGTCTGCTCGAGGCGAAGCTCAGGCTCCACTTAGCGTCCGAGGATAGCCCTGTTGTAGGTCGCGTTGAAGTTGTCGACGAGCAGTTCGTCGTCCACCAGCGCGTCCTGGACCTGCCGCTGGGCGAAGTCCCGGATGATCAGCGGGACGTAGGACTCGAGGAAGTCGATCGTACTCTCCTCCGGCGGGCGTTCATCCGCGAGCTGGAAGACGAAGACGTAGTCGCGCACGACGATCGGCTCGCTCACCTCGTCTCCGGAGAGCGCAAAGAGCTCCTCGAAGAAGCCCTCACGGAATGCGGCGGCCGAGAGCGCGGCGTTGGAGCTCGCGTTCACCTGTCCGAAGTAACTCGTGTTCCCGTAGTTCACCGGGAAGAAGTCGGTGGTCGCCGGCGACTGGTTGATGCCGGCGCTCGCCGCCGCGAAGCTGTCGGCCCGCGCCTGCGCGACGAACTCATCGGCCTGGGACTCCAGGTAGTCCTCGATCAGCCCGCGCTCGAAGACCGTGAGGTAGTCGCGGACCGCGGTGATGACGTTCGCGTCGGTGAAGTCCGGTTCGATGGGCGATTCGTTCACGCGGTAGATCGTCCAGCCGAAGGTGGTCTCGAAGACCCGGCTGATCTCCCCCTCCTCGAGCGCGAAGATCTCCTCGATGACCGCGGTATCCTCGAAATCGGGCTCGAGCTCGTGGAAGTAGGTCCAGCCCATCTCACCGCCGTCGTCGGCGTAGGAGTCGGTGCTCTGATTCCGTGCGAGGTCTTCGAAGCTGGTCTGGCGACTGACCGCCTGCTCGCGGATCTGTTCGGCCTCGGACTCACTCGCGGTGACGGTGATCACCGAGAGATTCACCCTTCGGAACCGGTCCGCGTTCGCCTCGCCGTACTCGATCACCTCCGCGTCGGGGTAGTCGGCCGAGCTGAACTGGACGAAGCGGAACTGGCGTTCCGGACCCGCCATGTCGACGAGGAAGCTCGTCTCCGCCTCGGCGGGTTCCACCCGCTCGAAGAGGTCGTTCCTCACGCGCTCGTCCACGAGCGAGTCGCTGAGGTAGTTGCGCAGCGCGAGCCGCCTCTGGCTCGATGTCGCGTTATACTCCTCGGCGCTGAACCGGCCATCCACCTGGAACTCCGGCCACCGGGCTATGGCCCGATCGACGGCATTCGTAGAGACATCGACGCCCGCCTTCTCGGCCTCGACCATGAGCGCCTCGTGGAACACCGTCTGGTCGAACGCCGCACGCCATATCTGGCGGACCAGTGAATCGGTGATCTCCTGGTCCTGCTGCTGGACGCGCTGCGCGAGGCCCTGGTACTGGCGCGCAAGGTAGTTGCCCGGCTGATAGTCGATTTCGCGACCGGCGTACGAGCCGAAACTGATCCGGTTGCCGCCGGCGAGCCCGCCGACCGCCGGGGTGCCGACGAACGCAACCACGACTACGACGAGCAGGATCACGGTTCCTATGTAGGTGAGCGTCTTGCCCGTCGAGCGGTGGTGCTTCGGGCTCTCCTGCGACTGTTTCTGTTCCCTGGGTGTACTCATTACTTACTCTGTGGACGGTGTTTGCAAGCTCACCAGAACGTAATCGAAGCGTCCGCCATTGTCAACGCAGCGCCTCCCGGGAAGTTCCGCGGTGATCTTGACACGGGTAGGAACAGGCGCTATATTTCGGGCTCACAAACGGGGGCGTGGCGAAGTTGGTTTATCGCGCCGGCCTGTCAAGCCGGAGGTCGCGGGTTCAATCCCCGTCGCTCCCGCAGTTTGTGGCCCCGTCACCGGGGCCGCTTTTTTCGCCCCGGCGACGGGGCGAGCGTACCAGACGGGCTGTAGCGCAGGGGCTTAGCGCGCTCGGTTCGGGACCGAGAGGTCGGCAGTTCGAATCTGCCCAGCCCGATTTCACTCGAAAGCCACCGACCGGTGGCTTTCTTCGTGTCCGATGGTTATCAGGGTTCACCGGCCGGTTCACTCCTGCCACGGTTTGTCGCCGGTGTCGACGCGGTTCTCCCGCATCGCGATCGCGTCGAGCTGGTCGAAGAGCCGCGCGACGGCGTCGAGCTCGGCGCGTACGGTCTCGTCCAGCGTGACCGCGTCCAGGGTCTGCTGGTCGACGCCATCGGTGTCTACCGGCGCTCCGCGGCGCACGGTCAGCGTGCCCGACTCGCCCATGCTGATCACGACCGCACCGTCCTCCGGGCGTACATCGACATTCTCCCCGGTGACCTCGGCGACCCGGTCGCGAAGCGTGTGCAGTTGCTCCCACAGCGCGCTCTCGGCAACGGTGCGCTGGCTGCTCGATTCGGTTCGTTCATCGTTCAGGTCGCTCATACATCAAACATACGGCTGTTTGCTTCGAGCGTCACGGGAGGCGATCACGCATCGGCCGCGGTCGCGAGGAGGATGAACGCGATTTCCTCTGCTTCCTCCTCAAGGTGCTGGAATCGGCCCGACTGGCCGGCGTGGCCTGCTCCCATGTTCGTCTTGAGCACGACGACGTTCTCGTCGGTCTTCGCGTGGCGCAGCGCGGCGGTCCACTTTGCGGGTTCCCAGTACGTGACCCGCGGGTCGTTGAGCCCCGCGGTGACGAAGAGCGGGGGATACGCCTGCGCCCGCACGTTTTCGTACGGGCTGTAGGAACGGATGTAGTCGAAGTCCTCGCGGCTGTCGATCGGGTTTCCCCACTCGGGCCACTCCATGGGCGTGAGTGGAAGGGTGTCGTCGAGCATCGTGTTGGTCACGTCGACGAAGGGCACGTGCGCTACCACGGCGGCCCACAGCTCGGGCGCCTCGTTGAGTACCACCCCCATCAGCTCGCCGCCGGCGGATCCGCCGCTCGCGCAGATCCTGCCGGGCGACGTGTAGCCCTCGTCGACGAGATGACGAGCCGCGTCGATGAAGTCGGTGAAGGTGTTCCAGCGTCGGTCGAGTTTGCCGTCCAGGTACCACCGGCGGCCCATCTCGTCTCCGCCGCGAACGTGCGCGACGGCGAACGCGAAGCCGCGGTCGAGCAGGCTGAGCTCGTCCCGGGAGAAGCCCGGTGTGATGCCGTAACCGTACGCGCCGTAGCCGGTGAGGTGGACGTAGCCGCTGCCGTCGAGCGGGAAGTCGTCCCGGTGCACGACCGTCACGGGTACGGGCGTGCCGTCGCGAGCGGGAGCCGTCAGGCGACGCGTACGGTAGCGTCCCCGGTCGTAACCGGATGGAATGTCGATCTGCTTCCTCAGCGTGAGCTCGCCGGTCTCCACGTTCAGATCGAACACGGTCGGCGGGGTGATCATCGACTCGTAGCGCAGCTGGACGGTCGTAACGTCGAACTCGGGGTTCTCGCCCTCGTGCGCCGCGTGGACGTCTTCGGGGAAGGCGACGCGAAACGGCGTTCGCTCGTACGGGTAGACGACCACGTCGTCGACGGCGTCGCGTCGTTCCTCGACGAGGAGGAAGGTCGAGAACGGAGTGACGCCGTGCAGGTACGTGTCGTCCCGACCGGGGATGATCTCCTCCCATGCGGACTCGCCGGGGGCGGAGTCCGGGGCTGCGACGACCCTGAAGTTGATGGACGTGTCGTTGGTCAGAACGTAGAACCGGTCGTGCGCGTGGTCGACGTGGTACTCGTGCCCCCGTCTGCGGGGCGTGATGACCTGGAGCGGGCCGTGGACCGATTCGGCGCGCACGACCCGAACCTCGGTCGTCTCGTGGTCGCCGGTCTCGATCACGATGTACCGCCGATCCTGGCTCAGGTCGACTTCGACGAAGAACCCTTCATCGGCCTCCTCGTAGAGGACCGGATCGTCGGCCGGATCGGATCCGACGGTGTGCGCCCTGACGCGGTACGGTCGCCACTGGTCGTTGAGCTCGAGGTAGAGCAGAGTCTCGCTGCCGGGCAGCCAGATGGGTTCGCCTATCGTCCCCTCGATCGTCTCGGAGAGCTCACGCTCGCCGGTGAGGTCGCGAAAGCGCAGCGTGTATCGCTCGTCGCCGTCGACGTCGATGGAGAAGGCGAGCAGCGAATCGTCTGACACATCCATTCCACCGAGATGGAAGTAGTCGTGGCCCCGGGCGAGATCCCGCTCGTCGAGCACGACCTCCCAGCGGTCGCCGTCCGCCGGTCGACGATAGTGGGCCCGGTACTCGTCGCCCTCGCTGAAGCGCCACTGGTGATACCACGCCCCGTCGCGCACGGGTACCGACTGGTCGTCCTCGCGGATACGGGCGCGCAGCTCGTCGTGGATACGATCGACCAAGGGGCGGTGCTGTTCGAGCATCGCGTGAAAGTAGTCGTTCTCCCGCCGGAGGTAGTCGAGGATGCGCTCGTCGGTGACGTCCGGATACGCGGGATCGCGGAGCCAGCCGTACGGATCCCGCAGCGTCGTGCCGTGCACCGTGCGTTCGTGTTCCTCACGCTCGGCTCGCGGCGGATCGGGAGGATCGGCGCGCAGGTCGTGCGGGGTCAGGCGGGCGTTTCGTCTCACTTGGACGCCTCCTTGGGGTACCGGCGGCCGGGCTCCCCGGCGCGTGCCGGGAACGTGCGCTGCGCGCCGCGGGCGAGGCGCAGCGAGTGCTCCTCGCGGTCGGTCGCGTAGACGACGGTGTGCAGCATCTCGCCGCGCGCGTCGCGCCAGAGGTGGCTCTTGAAGCCGCCGGGTTCGCGGACAACGCTCGACGGTCGACCGTAGAGCACCCGAAGCCGCTTCAGCACGCGGTCGGCGTCTTCGCGCAGGCGCGCGGCGTCGCGACCCTCGGTGGCGAAGGCGAAGCTCACTTCGGAGATACGTCCGCTGGAGGCGAAGAA
>CAZICD010000038.1:0-39751 GCA_964537725.1 uncultured Spirochaetaceae bacterium
CGCGCCAAACGCTCCTCGTGCTTCACTTCAGGCCCCAGGGTTCGTGACAGGTCACCGGCCTCGCGCCCGACGCCCACGCCACGGGAATCGTCCGGTCGTGGTATAGTCGAAGCGATGGCGAAGCACTATCGGTTCATGGAAGGACTCCTCGTTCGTCACGTCGTCACGGTCAACGGTACCGGGAAGGAGCGGCTGTTCGCGACGCTCGCGCGCGCCGCGGCCGCCGAGATCGAGGCTGTGGACGCAACGCAGGTAGAGCAACGCCTGTGGGAGCGCGAGGAGATGCTCTCGACGCGCCTGGGCAACGAGCTCGCGATGCCGCACGCACAGTTTGCGCAGATCGAGGATACGATCGTCATCGTCGCGCTCTGCCCGGACGGCATCGTGTACGACGCCCACGAGAACGAGCCGGTGCACCTCGTCTTCTGTATCGTCGGCGACCAGGCCAACCATCTGGACACGCTGAGCAGCGTGGCGGTAACGCTCCAGATAACCGGGACGCTCGACGCGCTGCTCGACGCGGCGAAGACCGGCGACCGGGATCGGGCGCATCGGCTGCTCACCGCGCAGCGGCACGAGGAGGAGTCGGTAGACCGGGACGAGAGCGCCGCGCGGCGAAGCGCCCGGGCGCAACGCGTATGGCGACAGGCGCTCGACCTCGCTCCCTTGGTAGGCGCGCGGTGTATCCTCCTCCACACCTCGAGCGCACTCGCCAAGGGGTACCAGGTTCCCCCGGAGCTCGAAGCCGAGGTCTTTGTCATGACCCCGGAAGACCTTGGCATGCCGAACCACGCGATGGCCGGGGGAGGTTCGGGTAGCATCTCCATCTCGCTGCTCTACGCGCTGACCGAGCAGCGGATCCGACAGAACGACGTGATCGTGAACGTCTACGGCTCTTACGATCCGGGAATCATAGACACGATTCAGGTTACCGACGTGGAGGCGGCGTTCAGACTCTTCTTCTCGGTGTCGCGCGAGCTCTCGCTCGACGCTTCCACGCAGCGCGTGATGCTGCGGGTCGTGGAGATCGCCGCCGAGCTCGCCACCGAAGGTCGGGAGGGCAAGCCGACCGGCGCGCTCTTCGTCGTCGGAGACTCAGAGCGCGTGCAGACGCACTGCCAGCAGATGCTGATGAACCCGTTCAAGGGGTACGACGCCGGGCATCGGAACATCCTCGACCCGGGCCTGACCGAAACGATCAAGGAGCTCTCCCGTATCGACGGTGCGTTCGTCATCACCGACGACGGCGTGATCGAATCCGCCGGCACCTACCTCCGGGTCGACGCAGACATCCCCACGCTGCCTTCCGGACTGGGCGCCCGCCACACGGCAGCGGCCGCGATCACCGCGGTGAGCGAGGCGGTGGCGGTGGCGATCAGCGAGTCAACGCGCCAGGTGAGCATCTTCCGACACGGCCGCCGCGTCGTCGTGCTCTGAGCCCCCGCGACCGGCCACGGCGAGCAGCGCGGCCACCGCGTAGCACCCCACCGCGAGCCCGATCGTAGCCGGAAACCCGAAGGAAGCCGACAACAACACGGCCAGAGGCGCCGCGACGACAGACGCGACGCCGTTCACCGCCAGACCCAGGCCCACTTCGCCGCCGGAGAGGTGCACGCGTGCGACGCCGGCGGGGAACAGCCACCCCATCGCAAACGAGACCGGCGCGAGCACGAGAACCACGGCGACGAACCGCACCGGCGTACCGGCCCCGGACAGCACGCCGCTCAGCGCATCGAACGCGACCAGCGTCGCCAGCGAGAGCGCGACGACCGCACCCGCTGTGGCGGCGATGACCCTCGCCGGCGCCGCGCGAACGCGCCCCTGCACGGCGCTGCCTGCTCCGGCCCACACGAGGATCGCGGTGACGACGGCGGCCGTGGAGTAGACGGGGTCGCCCAGGATCAGCGCCGCCTTCTGAATGAAGAGCATCTCCAGCGCCATGAACCCCACGCCGATCGCGCCGAAGTGCGCGACCGTCCAGCCGGTCAGCAGCGCCCCCGGCCGCGCGCGCCGACGCGCGACCGCGACGGGCAGGAGTATCAGTACCCCGCCTGCGAGGAGCGCCTGGACGAGCGTGACGGCCACGACCACCGGTCCCAGCTCGAGGCGGGAGAACCAGAGGTGACCGTAGGACTCGATGTAGGTGCCGAGCGAGGAGAGCCTGAAGAAGTTGTGGAAGTAGGGTCGATCGTCGTGCGGAGCATCGATTCGATAGATCCAGCGGTCGATGAACCTCTGCGGGTCGTCGCCCACGAGCTCGACCGCGCCGTGATAGAGGTAGGAGCCCGGAGCGTCGGCGGGGCCGGAGATCCGGTTGCGCGTGGTGAGGTCGCGGGGCTGGATCCCCGGGACGTAGTCGACGTCCATCACGAGCTCGGCTGCCCGCGCGACGATCGCGTCGATCGCCTCGTGACGCAACGGATCGCGGAAGAGCATGGTCGTCGCCGCGAGATAGTTGCGCGCGAGCGCGATCCGCTGCGCCGGGTCATAGCCGGCCTCGCGCACCGTGCGCGCGTAGAGCGCGACGAGACGAAGCGTGTCGCGCGGCGGCGACTGGAGGCCGCGCGTTGCCGTCAGCACCCCTCCGGGCCGCAGCCGCTCGAGCGCGAGCGCGATCGCCTCGGTCGTCAGCAGGTAGTCTTCCTCCAGCGACACCAGCCCGGCGGACGCGGCCGGCATCGCCTCGGTGTCCGCCAGGTGTATCAGGTCGAACCGCGTGTCGAGCTGCGCGAGCGCGTTCCTCGGGTCGATCGAGACGATGGTCACGCGCGGATCCGAGAGAGCACCCCCGTTGAGCTCAGGCGAGCGAATCAGCTCCGCGAGCGCCGGATCGGGGACGACCATCGTCACCGACCTCGCGCCCGCGCCGAGCGCGAGGAGCGCGTTCACGCCGCTCGTCTCGCCGAGGATGAGCACGTCCGGATCGTCGAGCACCGCGTAGGGCAGCGACTGCGGCAGCCACCCGAGTATCGCCGCGCTCTGGGCGTTCTCGTCGTGAAACGGTGCGCCGGCGAGAAACCCGTCGCGGAAGAGCTGCAGCTGCTCGGGCGGCGCAGGCGCCCCGGGTGATGCGAAGAGCGTGTAGTGCATGGACGGCGCGTCGTAGAGCTCCCACGTCGCGATCGGACTGCGGGCCGCCGCGACGAAGCGCGCGTCGCCCTGGTCCTCGAGCCGCCGCGCAAACGCCCCGGCCTTGTACTCGTCGATGGGGGGAGTCCAGGGAATCAGCGCGGCAGCCGCGACGAGGACGAGCGCAACGACCGGCGCGCTCCATGCAGACGATCGTGGCAGCGCGCCCGCGCGCGGTCCGCGCAGCGACCAGACCAGCGTCGCGACGGCGACGAGCGCGGCGATCGCCACCGCCGCATCGTGCGGGGCGAGCAGGGAGAAGATCGGCACGGCGCCGAACCCGCCTGCCCCGCTCCCGATGAGGTTCGCCGCGTACGTCGCACCGGGTCGCGCCCGCTCCCGGCGCAGCACCGAGCCCACGAAGAGCCCGCCGAAGAAGAAGGGCACGGCGAGGACCAGGGTGACCACCCACAGACGCACCGCCTCGCCGGCATCGTAGAGCAGATACGAGAGATCGACCGGCACGAGCGAGGCTCCGGGAAGCGCCCAGGCGGCGGCGGCCGCGAAGGCGGCGAGCGCCCACGTGGACAGTTGCCCAAAGCGCTCGTCGGCGCGCGCGCCCAGCACGGCGAGGAGAGTTCCGCTCGCACCAAAGCCGAGCAGCGCGGTGCTCACGACGAGGTAGACGAAGTGGTGGTACGAGGTGATCGCGAGCGAGCGAATGAACACGAGCTGGAGCGCTATGACCGCCGCCGATGCGGCAGCGAGCACGCAAAGCTCGACAGCCCGGCGAGGGCCCTCGAGCGCCGGGCCGGGGCGCGCCGCTCGCACCGATGCCGCGGGCATCCCGCTCCTCACGCTCACTCCTGCGCGCGTCCGGTCATGGGAACGAACCGGACCGGCAGCAGCTGGGTGGTCGTGATCGACCCGTCGGCTGCCTTCTCGACCAGGATGAGCTGCTGGACGGCGTGCACCGGACCGACGGGGATGACCATCCGTCCGTCCGGCTTCAGCTGCTCGAGGAGCGGCGGCGGAATATGGCCGGCGGCGGCGGTCACGATGATCGCGTCGTACGGCGCCGCTTCCTCCCAGCCGTAGTACCCGTCGCCGGCGTGGACGACGACGTTGTCGTAGTCGAGAGATTCCAATCGCGCGCGAGCCGACCTGGCGAGCGGCTCGATGACCTCGATCGTGTGCACGGTCCCGACGACCTCGGCGAGCACCGCGGCCTGGTAGCCGCTTCCGGTACCGACCTCGAGCACGCGCGACGATGGTCCGACCTCGAGCATCTCGGTCATGTAGGCGACGACGTAGGGCTGCGAGATGGTCTGGCCGTGGCCGATGGGAAGCGGCCGGTCGGCGTACGCGGCGTCGCGATGCTCGGGAGGCACGAAGGCGTGCCGCGGCACGCTGCGCATCGCGTCGACGACCGCCGGGTCGGTGATCCCCTGCGCGACGATGCGGCCCTCGACGAGACGCTCGCGTTCGTCCACGCGCTCGTCGAAGGCCGACGGGCCGGCCGCGGACTCGCGGTCGGAGCCCGAAGCCGGAGCATCGGCCCCCTCCTGACCCTCGCTCACGCCGCCTGCGAACGCGATACCCGCGGCGAGGAGGCAGACTGTCGTCGTGAAGACGCGTCGCATCATGTCTCCAGTATTGGGCCGACGCCGGCGGCGGTCAAGGCGCCGGAGCGATGCACACGGGGATGACGACGCGCGCGTACGCGCGTACACTTTCCCCATGTGGCACTTCGATGAGCACACGATCGGGTTGCTGGTGAACGTTGTGTCGCCCGACGCGAGCGAGCCCGGCAGGATCGTCCGCGCCGCGGCCAGGGACGCGAGGCTCCTGTCCTCGATTCTCCAGGACCGCAGGCTGCACAGCTGGCTCCTCGAACGCCCGCACGAGATGATCGCCATCGCGCCGCACGCGTTCTTCGCCGCGCTGCTCTACCGGGTTCGACGCGATCTCGCAACCCGGGCGTACACGCACGAGCGCGACTCCGGCCGGATGGTCGTCGTCTTCGACATCAAGGACGTCCGCCACCTGCTCGACGACGACGCGGTTATCGCCTACCTCTCGTGGGTGCTCGCGAGCTTCGTTCATATCCATTCGGTGACGCGCAGCGTCCGGGTGCGCCGGTCGGTCTGGCGGAGGTACACCGTCAGCGACTACGATGTTCACAGCCTTCTCGGATACGTGGGCCGTATAGAACCCGAGCGCAGGCCCATCGTCTACCGGCGCATCGGCGAAGTCGCGCTCTTCCAGAGCGGAGTGTTCGCCGACTCGTCGTCGATCCCGGAGCTCTACGAGCTGGGGCCCGACTCGTACCGGAAGGCGCTTCAAGGGGGCGCCGTCGCCTCCGACGAGGCGGAGGCGGTCGACGCGGTGCGCGAGTTGTTCCTCGCGGCCACGAAGGCGTACACCTTTATGACCGACCATTACCTGGGCGCGCTTCGCACGAAGGTTTTCGCACCGCGCGCGTAGCGGCGCGAGCGCCCGCCGCCCGCGTTCGGCGGGACGACGGGGCCGGCTTTGGCTTTCATCACGGCTTGGTCAGCCGGATGCCGATCTGACGTCCACCCCGGTTGATTCCGAACTCCACCCGGCCGCTCGCCTCGTTCAGCTCGCGGTAGAACGCCTGCGCGTTCGGCGTCGCGTTGCCGTTGATGTCCTCGACCACGTCGCCCCGGCGGAGTCCCGCCGTAGCGACCGGGGTTTCGGCGATCACGCGAATCGCGATAACGCCGTCCACCGACGAGGGTATGCCGGTCTGCTGGCGAATCTGGTCGGTGATGGGGATGATGTTCATCCCGGGCCACAGATTCTCCGGGTCGTTGAGCTCTTCCTGGGAGGGCTGCTCGTCGAGCGTGATCGTCACCTCGCGCTCCTCGCCGTAGCGGACGAGCGTGAAGCTCACCTCGGTGCCGGGCCGATTGCCGCCCACCGAACGCGCGAACTCGGTCGGGTTGGTGACGCTCGACCCGTCGACCGCGGTCACGTAGTCACCGGGCATGAGCCCTCCCCCGGCGGCCGGCGAGGCGGTATGGACGTTGTCGATCAGGACCCCGGTCTCTTCCGCGACGTTCAGGTCTTCCATGAGTCCCGGCAGCGCGCGCGATCCCGCGTTCGTCGCGGTCACGCCGAGCCACCCGTAGACGATGCGGCCCTCTTCGATGAAGTCGTCGATCGCGCTGGTCACGACGTTGACGGGAATCGCAAAGCCCAGCCCCACGCTCCCGCCCGACTGCGAGGCGATCCACGTATTGATGCCCACGAGGCGTCCGTCCAGGTCTACGAGCGCGCCGCCGGAGTTCCCGCGGTTCATCGCCGCGTCGGTCTGGATGTACTCGGTGAACCCGCCGACGGGTGTACCGGGCTGAGCCGTGCGTCCCATCGCGCTGATGATGCCCACGGTCACCGTAGACTCGAATCCGAACGGGTTGCCCACGGCGAGTACCCACTGGCCGGTGCGGGCGTCGTCGGAGTTACCCAGGTCGATGACGGGGATGCTGTCCGAGCTCGTGAACTCGACCAGCGCGAGATCGGTGCGCTGGTCACCTCCTACGAGGCTCGCCTCGAACTCTCTGCCGTCGCTCAGCACGATGCTGATCTGGTCGGCCTCCCGAACGACGTGATAGTTCGTCACCACGTAGACCGTGTCGCCGTCGGTGCGGACGATCACGCCCGAACCGAGTCCCTGGCGCTGCTGCTGGCCCTGCTGGTCGGGGCTGCCGAAGAAGTACTCGAAGAGCGACTGCGGTTGTTGTTGCACGACCTGGAGGACGTTCACTTCCACGACCGACGGCAGTACGCCATCGGCGACGTCCATGAACGCCTGCTGCATCTGTTCCGGATTGGCCACGACGGTTCGCGTGATCGGACCGTCCTGCTCCTGCGATTCCGCCTCCTCGTCGGTGCCGTTCGAGCACGCGATCGGCGCGACGAGAAGCATCAGGGCGACGCCGAGGACGCCCCATCGTCTGTGTTCGTACCTGGATCTCATGGTATCTCCCTTCGCGAGGCTCGTCGCCCCGCACCTTATGCCGCACCTTATGGTGCGGTCTCGACGTCGAGGTTCGACTCGACTTCAACTACGCCGTCGGTCTGCAACGCGATCGCGTACGCAGCCTCCCACGCGTCCCAGCTCGAGACCGTGCCGGTCAGCGTGACCAGCCCGTCGTCGACGACGACCTCGACGTCGGAGGCGTCTACGCGGACGTCCGACTGGAGCGAGCTCACCACGTCGAGACGAATCTCCATGACGGTTCGCTCTTCCTGCGGAACGACGACGAGGTTGTTCTGCACGTCGCGTACGCCGATCGTGTTCTGCGCGATGTTCTCGGCCTCGTCGGCCATCCACGCCTCGTCGACGCTTCCGTAGAGCTCGACGACGCCGTCCTCCTCGACGACCTCGAGATCGTCGATCTCGATGTCCGGGTCGAGCTCGAGGCTGTTTTCGACGACGCGCGCGAGCCCCGTGTCCAGCGCGGGCTGGTCGGCGGTGGCGACCTCGAGGCGGCTGACGACGTCCCGTACCCCGGCTACGTTCCACGCGCTCGCGATCGCCGCCGAACGCGCCGACGCGCTGGAGACCGTCCCGCTCAGCGTGACCACCCCGTCGCTCACGGCGACCGAGATGTTGTCGTCGTCCACGCGGATGTCCCACTCGAGCTGCTCGCGCACCTGCTCGCGGATCGAACGGGTCGTGACGTCGTCGAAGGCGGTGCTCGAGATCTCGAGCCGATCGACGACCGATACGACGCCTGCGGTGAACTGCGCGACGTCGAGCGCTTCCTGCTCTTCGACCCAGTTCGACACCACGCCGGTCAGCGTCACCTCGCCGTCATCGACGAAGACCGTGACGTCCTCCTCGTCGACGATCGAGTTGCGGATGAGCGCCGCCCGGATGTCCTCGCGTATCTGACGGTCGGTCCGCGCCGACACCGGCTCCACGGCGATCTCGTTGATGACCGTCACGACACCGGTGACGTCGGCGGCGATCTCCGCCGCGCGTTCGCGCTCGTAGAGCGAATCGACCGTTCCGGAGAGCGTGACCTGGGCGCCCTCGGCCTCTACCATCAGTCCGGTCACGTCGATGCCCGGGTTCGTCCTGATCGCGCGCCTCACGTCCAGCTCGATGAGCTCCTCGGTATTCGTCTCGACGTCGGTAACGACGTCTATCTCATCGATCACCTCGAGCACGCCGAGCACCCCGCGTGCGGCGTCGATCGCGGCGTCCTGCTCGCGGAGCGAGTCCGCGACTCCGCCCAGGCGGACGATGCCCCCGTCCACGGATACGGTTATGTCCTCGGCGTCGACCCTCGAGTCGCGCCGGAGCGCTGCTTCTATGTCGCGCTCGATCTCCTCGTCGACGTCCGTCGGTACATCGGCCTCCTGACCGCCGCCGGCGAGCGCGACGGCCGTCACGAGAACGATCAGCAGAAATGCCAGGCGTGCTACGCGCATACGATCCTCCTTGGACCCTAAGCTCACGAGCATCGCGGAGGCGGAGAATAGACCAAATGGGGGGGCGGGTGAGCGGCCCTGACTACGACCAGGCGGCGAAGCGGCTGAGCACGCGCTTAGCGGTCTCCTCGTCGCGCACGCCGGCGACGTCGGCGACGAAGACGCCGTCCGGACGCAGGTTCTCGAAGAGCAGGTGCACGTTCTCCACGCTGACGTCGAGGATCTGCATCGACTTGCCGGCGGCCTGAATCCGCTGATAGACCGGGATCCAGCGGGCGAGGTCCTCGTTGCCGGCACCAGGAACGAACTGCACGGCGTCGAGCTCGTCGATACCCAGGATCGCGTCGAGATGGCGCAGCGCGTCCGGGCCGTCGAGGTGGTAGATGCTTCGGTCGAGGAAGCGGCACTCGTCGCGGATCCCGTCGAGGAAGAACTCCTCGAACATGGCCGGACCGATGAGCGCGGAGAAGTCGTTGCTGGGGATGTAGTACCGGCCAAAGCTCACGAGCGGCAGCCACGAGGTCGTGGGCATGCCGGCGGCGCGGATGCGCTCGTAGAAGACGTCGTACGCGCGGCAGTACTCCGCCGCCGCCTCGTCCACGAGTCGCTTCACGTGGTCAGGGTTCTCGATCAGGTCGATCGCGAGGCGCGCGGGATCGCGCAGCGCGGCGAGGTGGTCGCCGCCGGGGTGGAAGTCGGTCAGGCCGACGATGAAACGGCCGCGACCGGCATCGATGAGCGCGTCGGTGTATTCGAGGGTCGCGGCGAAGAGCGGGTGCCCGGTGTCCAGGTGGGCATTCGGTGCGTCGCGCTCCCAGTCGTCGATGCACGGTTCGGACCAGGTCGTCGTCTCGCCGAACTCGTAGCCCGCGCCGCACCAGGCGGAGAAGATCTCCGGGCCCATGTTGGGCCACGCGATGGGCATCGCGTCGCCGAGGAAACGCGTGTGCTCGAGCCTCCAGACGTCGCGCTCGACGCGCGCGCCAATGTCGAGCCAGGCGGACCGCTCGTCGGGGTACCGTTTCGTGAGCGCCGGGGGCAGACGCTCGGCGTCGTGCGGCAGCGGCAGCGTGATGCCCACCGGCGGCCGGTCGGCAACCTCGCGGTTCCAGAACGCCTCGTAGCGCTCGTACGACACGGCGAAGTCGGGCTTGAGCTCGAATGCGGGTACGTGTTCCATGGCCTCTCCGCGGCCATGATAGCGGAGAGCGCCGGTCTTCGCCACTCGGAGGCGGGGCGAGAGGCGCCCGCGAGGAACCCGCCGGACCGGCGTTGACCCTCGCCCTGCAAAGGGGCATCTTCGCTGCATGCAGGAACTCTCCGCCGACACCTGTCGCCGCATGATCGACGAGGGCGAGGTGCCCGAGTCGATTCGCACGGCGAGCGAGAAGGTCGCCGTCGTCCTGACGCAGAGCTGGTGCCCCGACTGGTTCGTGATGCGCCGCTACCTCGACGGGCTCGACGAGCCGGGGCTCACGGTCTACGCGATCGTCTACGATCGGCTCGAGAACTTCACCGACGTGATGGCGTTCAAAGAGACGATCTTCTCGAACGACCTCATTCCCTACGTGCGCTACTACCGCGACGGTCGCCTCGTCGCCGAGAGCAACGTCGTCTACCTGAAGAAAAAGTTCCTGAAGAAATTCGGGCGGTAGGGCGCGTCCCCGGGCTGGCGCCTGCGCCGGCGGGCTGGTGCCTGCGCCGCCCGGGCCTCAGGCCTGTGGACCGGCGTACCCGCCGCCCCCGGGCTGCCACCGGGCGCAACCGAGAATGGGCGCGTAGAGATCGTCCTCCGGCGGGATCACGAGCTCTGCGAGCTCCTCGTCGGTGGGCACACGGCCCTGGAACTCGACGAAGGGCAGATCGCGGATGACCGCAAGCGGCGTCTGCTCGGCACCCTCGCCCATCACGGTCACCGCCGCCGCGGCGAGGCCGGCGGCGACGTTGGACCTCGTCATCGCGAGCGGCCGACCGAAGAGGTCTGCGGTGCCCACGAGGTCGTTGACCGCGCGAAAGCCGGCGTGCGCGATCACGATTCCGCCCACGCCCATGCGCAGCGGCGCGGAGGTGCTGTCGGTGACGATAACGCCCAGCTCGCGGGTTCCGAACCGCTCGGCGAGGTGGCGCCACGCGTCGTTCGCCGCGCGCTGCGGGTCCTCCGGCCAGAGCACGATCAGCCCGCCGGTGTTCGACTCGTCGACCCCGGACGAGGGGATGAGCACGTTGCGCTTGATCGTCAGACTGACGTGGTAGCGGTTGCTCGAGCGCGGGAGGTACGAATCGGCCTCCTCCTCGATCACACGGGTCTTGTCCACGCGCGCAGGGTCGACGGCGCGTCCCTCGCAGAGCGCGACGACCTTGGAGGTGATCGCGACGACCGACCCCGGTTCGATCGACGGGAGCGACTCGTCGAGGAGCGCCGGGAGCGACAGCTCGCCGGCGGTGACGCGTCGAGTGTGGACGGGATCGACGATCATGAGGCACCTCCATGGACAGCGGGTTCGGGTATCGAACGCGAGCGGACGGCGGCGTGGAAGGTCGCCACGAGCAGCAGGAGCAGCACCGCGGGAACGGTGAACGCCACCACGATCGAGGCCGTCTCTGCGAGGAATCCCACGAACCACTGGAAGATCGCGGCGCCCGAAGACGCGCCCATCGCCATGACCGCGGTGACCGTCCCGGTCTTCTCCGGAACGCGGTTGTTGAGCTCCGCCATGACGTTCGGGAAGATCCCGGCGAAGCAGAGCCCGACCCAGACGAGGAAGACGTAGGCGCCCACGATGCCGTCGGCGAGCAGGAACAGCCCCACCCCGACCGCGCCGGTGAGTCCGGAGACCGTGACGAGCGTCGTACTCGAGAAGCGGTTGCCCAGCACGCTGTTCGCGAATCGGCCCGCCATGATCGCGATCCAGAGAACCGACAGCCCGGTGGTCGACGCGACCGTGGAAAGGCTCAACCGGCGCTGGAGGTAGTAGACGACCCAGCTGGACACGCCCACCTCGGCCCCCACGTAGAGGAGGAGCGTCAGCGCGCCGAGTACCGCGTGCGGCATCCTCAGCACCTCGCCCACGTGGGCGAGAGGACGGGGGCGGGCATCTTCCGTCGGGAGCCCGTCCGTCCTTCGCGCTTCCGGACGCGGTGCCCGGGGGAACCGCGCGGAGAAGGTCCACAGCGCGAGCGCGCCGGTGGGAACCAGCGTGAAGAACATGATCGGCCTCCACGCACCCGTCGCGTCCAGATAGAGGCCGATCAGGAAGGGCCCTGCGAAGGCGCCCACGCTGAAGAACATGTGCACGAGGTTCATGACCGAGTGGGCCGATTTCGTACTGCGCGTCAGCGTGGGCATGACGTTCGCAGACGTCTCGACGAACGACGCACCCAGGTGGAGCAGGAGGTTCGCGGCGACCGCGACGATGAACAGCGGCGCGACTCCGAAGAGAACGAGGAAGACGAGCTCGATCCCCAACCCCACGAGGAGCGCCGCGCGTACGTTGATCCGGTCGATGAGCGCGCCGGCGAAGAGCGGGCCGGCGACGAACCCCACAGAGCCCATGCCGAGCAGGAGCCCGGTCACGCTCTCGCCGATCCCGAAGGTCGCCATCAGGTCGGGCACGAGCGGCCCGACCAGCAGCAGGATGATCCCGTGCTGCGCCATGGACGCGAAGTTGAGCGCTACGATCTGTCTGTCACTGGCTGGTTGTCGCATGATCGCGCGCATTCTACATGGGATCGATCGGCGCGACCACCGAAGCGAGGAGCTGCGCTACCCGGCCGCGTCCGCGACCTCGATCGACAGGCCCTCGAGCAGCTGGTCCAGATACGCGCGCCCGCGGCTTCCCGGCTGCCGGGGAAAGACGACCATGTAGCCGTACGCGCCTCCGGGGGTATCGCCCAGATCCGCGATGAACGCCTCGTGCCAGCCGCTGCTCGAGGTGACGGTGAGGAAGTACCCGTCGACGCCCGTGCCCGTGGTGTGCGGGAGGAGCTCCATCGATTCGAGCTCGTCGGCGCGCCCGCTGCCCATCGCCCGCACGAGCGAGAGCCCCTGGATGGCCGCCATGTCGAGATCGGAGAGCACCGCACCCCGTTCGACGAGGCGCGCGTTCACGGCGGCCTCCTCGTCGCGGCCGAACCAGAACTCGAGAAAGTCGCTCTCGGCGTCGGTCGGCTCGATGCGGATGTCGGCGGGGGTTGTGAGCGTGAACCCGTCGATTCCGTACCAGCTGTCCGCCGGAATCGCGGCGGCGACGATCGTCGTCAGGAGGATGCCGATGCACAGACGTCTCATGCGCCCACTATACCATCAACGGGGCGCTCGTGAACCGTCCGAGGGCCTTACCCGGCGCGCCCGCGCAGATTTCAGTTGACCGCTCCCGAAACCCGGTCTACGCTGGAGCTCTGCATGAACGTTCTCGCCGTCGGCGGCAGCGGAATCGTCGGGACTATCGTCCTGCCCTATCTCACCGAACACCACACCATCAGGGTGTACGATCTCTCACCGCCCCAGGTGGAGGGGTGCGAGTACGTGAAAGGCAGCGTCACCGACCATGAGGCGCTTGCGAGCGCGGCGGAGGGCATCGACGCGCTGCTCTACATGGCGATGGGCAACCAGCGCTGGCAGGAATGGGGCGGATCGGAGTCGTCCATGGACGTCAACGTCAAGGGACTGCACTTCGCGCTCCGCGCGGTCGCCGAAGCCGGCGCGACGCAGGCGATCTACTGCAGCACCATGTCGGTCTACGCCGACCTGAAGAACCGCTTCTTCGCCGACGAGGACGTTCAGCCCGACGAGACGAACATCTACGGCTTCACCAAGTGGCTCGGCGAGGAGGTGTGCCGAAACGCCTCGCGGCGCTGGGGCATGAACGTGAACGCGCTCCGCCTCTGCCTGCCGCTCGCCCCTAACGAGTGGAAGCGGCGGATGAGGCACGACACCCCCGACTTCGCCACCTCCGGAGACGATCTCGCGCGCGCGATGCTCGCCGCGCTCGAATTTCAGGGAGGCTTCCAGGTCTTCATGATCGGCGGCGACTACCGGAACAAGTATCTCAACATGGAAAAGGCGAAGCGACTCCTCGGGTGGGAGCCGCTCGCACGACCAGTACAGTGAGGAGGAAGCGATGGCGTTCAACGTGAAGAAGCGGGGGAAGATCACCTACTACTACAACGGTGACGCGCCGGTGCTCTCGGCGCTCGTCACCGAGGAGCAGCCGGACGGCGATCTGAAGATCTACTTCTCCGGGCTCACCGGCGGCTACTCGGCGAAGGGCGTCCTCGGCCTCGAGGAGCTCACGACGATGGATCCGGAGAAGGAGGTGCCGCTCGTCTTCCGCAGCTGGGAGAAGTGGCTGCAGGAGGCGGAGATCTGCGACTCGATCGCCGACGTCGACTTCATCGAGGTCCACGCGTTCGGCTGTCAGCCCAAGTCGCCGAGCCCGATCACAGATCCGGCCGGCTACCGAAAGGAGCAGGAACGCCTGCGCGCGGCGTACGCGAAGGCGTACTCGGGCTTCTTCAGGGAGAACTGCCCGGACAACGGCGTTCCGGCCCGATTCACGGTCCACGTGATCGACGTTCCCGACGAGGCCGCGTCGTACGAGTTCTACGGGGTGGGCCTCCTTCAGCGCTCGCTCGGAAAGTAGGCGAGCATGCCAACCCCACGCACACCCGAGCTCGCGATCACCGGCGGCCGCGTGCTCGACCCGGCAAACGGGATCGACCACGTCGCGACGGTCGGCATCCGGGACGGGAAGATCATCGCCGTAGGCGACGTACCGACCGGCCCGGAGACGAAGACCATAGACGCGACCGGTCTTCTCGTCACGCCCGGCCTCGTCGACATCCACGTCCACGTCTTCCACACGCGCGAGCCGGAGGGTCTGAGCGTCATCGCGGACCATCACACCTTCCGCTCCGGCGTCACCACGGTCGCCGACACCGGCACCGCGGGTGCGAACCACTTCCTGCACTTCAAGCGGACGGTGATCGACCAGTCGAAGACCCGCATCTTCGCCTTCGTCAACGTCGTGAAGTCCGGCATGGTCGGGCCCTTCGAGCACGACCCGGCGGAGATGGACCCGGAGCAGGCCGCCGGCACGGTCCTCGCCTACCCGGACATCTGCGTGGGCATCAAGACCGCGCACTACTGGACGAGCGAACCGTTCGACGAGATCCACACCCCGTGGCTCTCGGTCGACCGCGGCCTCGAGGCCGCGCGCCTGTGCGGCAAGCCGCTGATGGTCGACTTCTTCCCGCGCCCCGAACGACCGTACGACGAGCTGCTGCGCAAGATGAGCCCCGGCGACATCCACACGCACGTCTTCGCGCAACAGTTTCCCGTCCTCGACGAGCAGAACAGGCCGAACGCGTTCTATGCCGATGCGCGCGAGCGGGGTATCGTCTTCGACCTGGGTCACGGCGCCGGCAGCTTCTGGTTCCGGAACGCCATCCCGTCCTTCCGCAACGGCTTCTACCCCGACTCGATCAGCACCGACCTCCACAAGGGCAGCGTCAACGGCCCGGTCTTTTCGATGCTCGCGACGATGTCGAAGATGCTCGCGATCGGGATGGATCTGGAGGACGTGATCGAAAAGTCGACCGTCGCACCCGCCCGCGAAATCGGCCACCCCGAGCTGGGAACGCTCTCGCCCGGAAGCGACGCCGACGTTGCGCTCCTGCGCGTCGACGAGGGTGAGTTCGGCTTCTACGACTGCGCTCGCGTTCGTGTGACGGCTCCGCGCGCGCTCGGCTGCGCGATGACGATCCGCGCGGGAGAGATCGTCTACGACGAGAACGCGCTCAGCATGCCCGACTGGGCCGATTCCCCGGAGGCCAGATGAGCACCACCACCGAAACGTCCGCCTACGCGCAGCTGGGGCTGCGCCCGGTCATCAACGCCTGCGCAACGCTCACCCGGCTCGGCGGGTCGATCATGCCGCCGGAGGTCGTCGCGGCGATGAACGAGGCCGCGAAGAGCTTCGTCGACCTCGACGAGCTCCAGCGACGCGTCGGCGCGCGGATCGCCGAGCTCACGAACAACGAGGCTGCCTACGTCAGCTCCGGCGCCGCCGCCGGCATGGTGCTCGCCACCGCGGCGTGCACCGTGGGCACCGACCCCGTCGCGCACGCCCGCCTGCCGCGGCTCTACGACGTGAAGAACGAGATCATCGTGCAGGCGATGCACCGAAACGGGTACGACTACGCCGTCCGCCAGGTGGGCGTGACCGTCGTCGACGTGGGCGGTTCCGACGGGACCACACGGGACGAGCTCGAGGCGGCGTTCACCGACCGGACGGCGGCTGTCTTCTGGTTCCAGGGCGCGATGAACGCGCCCGGCGAGCTCCCGCTCGCCGAGGTCATCGAGATCGCCGACGCGCACGACGTGCCGGTCCTCGTGGACGCGGCCGCGCAGCTGCCGCCGGTCGAGAACCTCTGGCGATTCACGAGCATGGGTGCGGCGCTCGCGCTCTTCTCCGGCGGCAAGGACCTCGCCGGGCCGCAGTCGAGCGGCCTCGTCCTCGGCCGCGCGGACCTCATCGAGGCGTGCCGCTTCCACGGCAACCCGAACCAGTCGGTGGGACGCCCCATGAAGGTGGGCAAGGAGGAGCTCGCCGGCTGCCTCGCCGCGGTCGAGCGCTACGTGAGCATGGACCACGAGGCGCGCATGCGCGGGTTCGAAGAGACCGTCGCCTTCTGGGTCGACGGCCTCGACGGGCTCGCCGGCGTCACCGCGACGCGTGATTTCCCCAACGAGGCCGGCCAGCCGGTCCCGTGGACGCTCGTCACCTTCGCAGACGAAGCGACGCGCGACGGCATCGTCGACCGGCTGAGATCCGGCGAGCCGAGTGTCGCGGTCGCAAAGGGCCGAGGAAGCTCGCTCCACCTCAACCCCATGACGCTCCAGCCGGGCGAGGCGGAAGTCGTCCTCGCGCGTCTTCGCGAGGAGATCGAGGGGTAGCGGCGGGCGCCGCGGGGCGCACCGCACGGCTACGTCCCCGCGAGCAACGCCTCCACCTCGCGCCACGCGACGAGCTGCATCCGCGGCAGATGGAAGGGCCCCTTCCAGAGGTTGCCCTTCAGCGGGACCGAGATCCGTCCGTCGCGGTGAAGGTAGCCGTACCACTCGCCGTGCTCGCGGTCCGGGAAGTGCGCGTACGCCCACTCGTGGACCTGCGCGTGCATGCGCGCGTAGCGCTCGCGGCCGGTGAGCCGATACGCCAGGAGCGAAGCGATGATCGCCTCGCAGTGCGGCCACCAGAACTTCATGTCGTGCCAGTACTCCTGGACCGGCCGGCCGGTGACGTCGCGGAAGTAGAGGATGCCTCCGTGCTCGGTGTCCCACGCCCACTCCCACATCCAGTCGAGGATCGTGGTTCCCAGCTCGACGAGGCGCGGATCGTTGCCGCGGTCGGAGGCCTCCTGGAGGATGAACCAGGCAGCCTCGATCGAGTGGCCCGGCGTGATCGTCCGCCAGTCCATGTGGTCGATGATCGACCCGTCGGGCGCGACCGTCTCCATGACGACCCGGTGCTCCGGGTGCACGAAGTCGCGCTCGATCTCGGCGACCGCACGGTCGATCCGCTCGGTGTACGCGGCCGGATCCGCGGCGACGCGCCGTACGATCTGCGCGGTCACGATCATGATCATGGGGACGGCGAGTCCCTTCGCGGGCCTCACAGCGGGGTCGTACTTCGGCGGGTTCGCCGCCGGATCGGCGAGCGTACGCTCGACGAGCGCGAAGAGCTGCTCGGCCTCGCCCGCCGCCCGCGCCGCCCCTTCCGGGTCCGCCTCGCGAGCGGCGGCGGCGTACCCGGCGAGCGCGGCGATCGCGAAGGTCTCGCTGAAGATGTAGCGGCGCTTGCGCACCGGGCGGCCGTCGCGAGTCACGTGGAAGAACATCCGACCGTTGGCGTCGAAACCGTGCGCTCGGATGAACTCGATGCCGTGCCGCGCCCACGCGAGCCACTCCTCGCGCGGCTCGACGGTGCGGTAGAGCTCGGCGAGCAGCCACGCGAAGCGGCCCTGATGCCACATTGCCTTGTCGGTGTCCATGAGCGACCCGTCGCGGTCGCGGATGAGGAGGTAGCCGCCGTACTCCTCGTCGACCGATCGCGGGAGCCAGAACGGCAGCGTGTCGTCGAGGAGCCCGTCGCGGTAGACCGCCACGAGCTCGCGAAGCCGGTCGGGTGAGATCGCCATGACTCGATCATAGAGCCCCCGACCGCCGCGCGCAACCTTGTGCGGGAGCGGGAAACAGGCTAGTCTGACGCCATGATGATACGCGGCACGTTTCTGGACGAGATCAGCCACGACATCCCCCACCAGAACTGGGGCCCCGCCGAATGGGACGCGGACTTCGCGCACATGCGGGCGATCGGCATCGACACGGTCGTTCTCATCAGATGCGGATACCGCCGCTGGCTGACCTACCCCTCAGCCGTCGCGATGAGCGAAGAGGGAGCCTTCGAGCCGCCGGTCGACCTCGTGCGGCTCTTCCTCGACCTGAGCGCGAAGCACCATATGGCGTTTCACTTCGGGCTCTACGACTCGGGAAAGTACTGGACGTCGGGCGACTACGAGGCGGAGGTCGAGCTCAACCGGCGGGTGATCGAGGAAGCGTGGTCGCGCTACGGCGGCCACCCCGCCTTCGCCGGCTGGTACCTCTCGCAAGAGTGCAGCCGGAAGGCAGGCCGCAACGCGGAGATGTACGCACGGCTCGGGCGCGCGTGCAAGAACGCCTCCGGCGGCCTGCCGGTGCTGATCTCGCCCTACATCGACGGGCCCAAGAACGTCGACCCCGACGCCGGGGTCGTCGCGCGCGAGGAGGGAGTATCGCTCGAGACCCACGAGCGCGAGTGGGACGAGATCTTCGGCGGCATCTCGGGGGCGGTGGACACGGTCGCCTTTCAGGACGGGCACGTGGACTTCCCCGTGCTCGAGGACTTCCTGCGCGTGAACAAACGCCTCGCGGATCGGCACGGCCTCGCGTGCTGGACGAACTCGGAGAGCTTCGACCGCGACATGCCCATCAGGTTCATGCCGATCAAATGGGAGAAGCTCCTGCTGAAGCTTCACGCGGCCGAACGGGCGGGCATCACCCGGGCGATCACCTTCGAGTTCTCCCACTTCATGAGCCCGCAGTCGGCCTACCTGCAGGCGGGTCACCTCTACAATCGCTACCGCGAGTACCTGGAGTCGCGCTCGTGACGCTCGAGGCCGAGGTCCTCGTCGTTGGCGCGTCCGCCTCGGGCGTGTGTGCGGCGGTGCAGGCCGCGCGCATGGGCAGAAGCGTCGTGCTGTGCGAACCGACCGGCTGGGTGGGCGGGATGCTCACCGCCGCCGGCGTTTCGGCAATCGACGGGAACCACAACCTCCCCTCGGGGTTGTGGGGCGAATACCGTGCGGCTCTCCGCCGCGAGTACGGAGGGGCCGATGCGCTGGCGACGGGCTGGGTGAGCCATACGCTCTTCGACCCTCGGGCGGGCGAGCGGATCCTCCGCCGCTGGATCACCGAGTCGCCGGGTATCACCCTCTACCACGGCGCGTCGTGCACGCGCGTGATCCGCGAACGCGACCGCGTGGTCGCCGCGGAGTTCGCCGGCGGCGACGCGCCGCGCCCACCGGAGGCGCTCGGCGGAGCACGCCGTCTCGCGCCCGGTGAAACGCTCACGGTGCGCGCGCCGCTTACGATCCTCGCCGACGAGTTCGGCGACGCGGTCGAGCTCGCCGCGCTGCCGTGGCGGACCGGGTTGGAGGCGCGCGCGGAGACCGGCGAGCCGCAGGCGCCGGAGACGGCGTATCCGCATCCGCAGGACCTCACCTGGGCCGCGACGGTGAGCGCGGCGCCCGGATTCGCCGCGGACCGGGAGGGACCGGTCTTTCCTCCGGGCGACGAGTACGCCGGCATTCTGGGGGATCCGCCCATCGGCTGGGACCGGCTCCTCGACTACGGGCGTCTGCCCGGCAACCTCATGATGCTGAACTGGCCGACGCAGGACGTGCACGGCGACTATCTGGACCCGGCGACGCGGCCGGCGGTCCTCGCGTCCGCGCGGGCGAAGACGTCGCGCCTCGTCGACGCGCTGCGCGACGCGTACGGCGAGGATACGGTCGGCCTGCCCGACGTCTACCCGGGCCATCTCGCGGCGATCCCGTACGTCCGCGAGGCGCGCAGGATCCACGCCGTGGACACGCTCACGATCGGAGACATCGCAGAACCCGCGACGAGCCGCTCGCTCCGGAACTCCGTCGCCGTCGGCGACTACCCGGTCGACCACCACCGCACCATGGATCCCGACGCGCCGCCGATCGACTTCCCGCGCGTGTGCGCGTTCGGCGTGCCCTACGGCGTCATGGTTCCGGCGGAGTGCGACGGCGTGCTCGTCGCGGAGAAGAGCATCGGCGTGACGGGACTGGTAAACGGGTGCACGCGGCTGCAGCCGGTGGTGATGCAGCTGGGGCAGGCCGCCGGCGCGGCGGCGGCGCTCTGCGTCGAACACGGCATCGAGCCGCGCACGCTCGCCGTCGCGGAGCTGCAGGAGGAGCTCCTCGCCGCCCGCGTCTTTCTGGGTCCCGCGATGGACGCCCCCGCCGCCGACCACGGGTTCGCCTCGCTGCACCGCGCGATCGTCGCGGGCGATCTCCGCCTCGCCTACCTCAGCGAGGGCTGGGCGAACAAGGCGTTCGTGAGACCCGAGGCACCGCTCGAGCCCGCGGAAGTCGCGACGCTCGCCGCCGCCGGCCGACCGGCGCGGCGGGGCATGACCCGCCGCGAGTACGCGACGGCGACGTACGGGGCCGGCTGACCGACGGCGCACCGAACCCGGCCGCCGGGCGGCACCGCGCCGGGCGGCCAGCTGCGCCCGGCCCTTACGGCAGCCGCTCCGCGTGGCGCGGCTCGAACTCGGCGAACTTGAAGGTATTCGGGAACTGGTTCGCCATCCACTCCTTCGGATAGCCGAGCGGCAGCGGCATCTTCTCGGTCAGCCGGTCCCTCGCCTCCGACGGAAGGTCGAAGTCGCCGGCGACGAGGTTGTCCGCGAGCTGTTCGGTGGTACGGGCACCGACGATGGGCGCGGTCACGCGGCGGTCGCCCAGCAGCCACGCGAGCGACACCTGAGCCGGGGTCCTGCCCAGCTCGTCCGCGACGGCCACGACCTCGTCGACCAGCGCGAGCGACTCGTCCCACCAGTAGCGCGGCAGGTAGACCCGGGCGTTCTTCCCGAATCGGCTCTCCGGGTCGGGCTGGTCCTTCCCCCGGTACTTGCCGGTCAGCATCCCGCTCGCGAGCGGGCTCCAGCAGATCATGCCCATGCCCTGATCGTCGCACGCCGGAAGGATCTCGCGCTCGATGTCGCGTCGCAGCAGGTTGTAGAGGTGCTGCGCGGAGATGAAGGTGGGCCCGCCCGATGCGGCGCTCGCGGCGTTCGCCTTCACGATCTGCCACCCGTAGAGGTTGCTGCAGCCGATGTAGCGGACCTTGCCGCTCTCGACCAGGCTCGCGAGCGCGTCCATCGTCTCTTCGATGGGCGTGTAGGGATCGGGCCCGTGGATCTGGTAGAGGTCGATGTAGTCGGTCCCCATGCGCGTGAGACTCGCGTCGCACGCCTCGAGGATGTGCTTGCGCGACAGGCCGCGCGCGTTCGGTGTTGCGCCCGCGGGGAACCAGCACTTGGTCGCGATCACCAGATCGTCGCGCTTCTTCCCCTCGATCGCCTTGCCCAGCATCTCCTCGGAGACGCCGCCGCTGTAGAGGTCGGCGGTGTCGATGAACGTGCCCCCGGCGTCGACGAACGCGTCGACGATCCGGGACGAGGTCTTCTGGTCGCAGCCCCATTCGGGGTTGCCGAAGGTCATCGTCCCCAGGCAGATCCGCGAGACGAGCAGGCCCGACTCGCCCAGGTATCGGTATTTCATGACTCCTCCCACGACCATGATACCCGGCGCGGGGGCCGGACGCCACTCCCCCTCCAGGACCGCATGCCGGCGGCTACCCGGCGTAGATGAGACACGGCGTGCGCCGCGTCCGAAAGGCATCGGCCTCTGCCGCGCAGCGCTCGAGGTAGGCGTCAACGCCGGACTCACCCCGGCACAGCTCGTCGGTGCCCGCGAGCAGGTCGATGAAGGAGCGCTCGCCCGGCGCGGAGGGCTCGCGGAAGGCGAACTCCTCGTGCGACCGGCGGATCGCGTCCAGGAGCGCGACGGCCGCGGCGTACGGCGCGAACCGACCCCGGTCGAGCACGTGGAGCTCGAACCCGCGGCAGACCTCGTGCGCGTGCTTCGAGGCGGTCGGCCTGAACACGGTGTCGCGCAGGGCGGCTCCGGCGAGCCGGCGCGGATCGACGGCCGCGCGCGCGCGCGACGGATCGAGCCAGGGTGCGCCGACGAGCAGGAACGGCTTCGCGGTGCCGCGTCCCTCGCTCACGTTCGTGCCCTCGAACAGGCACGTCCCCGCGTAGACGAGCGCGGTCTCCGCGGTGGGGATATTCGGCGAGGGCATCACCCACGGCAGACCCGACTCGTCGTGGTACCACGACCGCCGCCAGCCCGAAAGCGGCGCCCAGGCGAGCTCGCACGCCGGCTGAAGCGCGTTCACCAGGCGCGCGTACTCGGCGATCGTCAGACCGTGGCGCACGGGGACCGGGTGCATGCCAACGAAGGAGGCAAACTCGGGGCGCAGCACGCCGCCCTCGACGACGGCCCCGCCGAGCGGGTTCGGCCGGTCGAGCACGACGACTGGAACCCCGGCGTCCGCGCACGCCCGCATCGCGTGCGCGAGCGTGGAGAGATAGGTGTAGTATCGCGAGCCGATGTCCGGGAGGTCGACGGCGAGCACGTCGATCGCGTCGAGGTCCTCCGCAGACGGCGCGCGCCGCTCGCCGTAGAGGCTGCGCACGCGGATCCCGGTCGGCTCGTCGACCCCGGAGGCGACGGCCTCGCCGGCCGCCAGGTCTCCGCGCACGCCGTGCTCGGGCCCGAAGAGGAGGCGAACGTCGTAGCGCGCGGCGACGAGGTCGACCGAGGGTACGAGAGCCGAGTCGGTCGCGGCGGCGTTGGTGAGCAGACCGACCCGGCGGCCCCGAAGCTCCGCGTCGACCGTCGCGAGGTTCTCGACGCCCAACCGCACGCGCGCGCTCACGCGAGCCACCCCTCGAGCTCGGTGACCGCCGCGCCGTGGAACGCGGCGCGGTAATCGGGCATCACCTCCAGGTCGCGGCCCAGGTAGACGCGGTTCGTCAGCAGCACGGCGTACGCCCCGCGCGCGGGGCTCACGTAGAGCGACGTCCCGGTGAAGCCCGTATGCCCGAAGGCACCGTCGCCGAGCCGCGTGCCGGCGGACCAGTCGACGCCTGCCCGCGCGACGCTCACGCCCAGACCGCGCGCGCCGTCGAGGCCGGGCGTCTGGTCGCGGACCATCTCGTCGAAGAGCTCGCGGCTGAGGAACTCCTCCCCGCGTCGTGCGAGCATGCGAGCGAAGCGCGCGCAGTCGTCGCAGGTCGCGAAGAGCCCGGCGTTACCGGCGACCCCACCGAGGAACCGCGCGTTCTCGTCGTGTACCTCCCCGTGCACGTGGCGGTTCGTCGCCGGATCGAGCTCGGTGGCGGCGATGTCGAACGCGCCCGAATCCCACGTCCGCGGGCGAAACCCCGTGGACGCCATCTGAAGCGGCGCGAAGACGAGCTCGCGCGCCAGGTGGTCCAGGGATGCGCCGGTCGCGCGCTCGAGGACGTGCTGCAGCACGATGAAGCCGAGGCAGCTGTAGACGACGCGGCGACCGAGCGCGTACGCCGGCGGCCGGGCGAGCACGGTGGCGACCGCGCGGTCGAGGAGCGGTGCGTCCCCGGGCGGAACGAGGTCTGAGAGCACGACGTGCGCCTCGAACCCGGCGGTATGCGTGAGGAGCTGTCGGACCGAGACCGCGCGCCGCTCGGGCGGCACGTCGTCCGGGCCGCCGAACATGCCGAGCGTGTCGTCGAGCCGCAGTTCGCCGCGGTCGACGAGCCGCAACGCGACCATCGCGGTGCCCATCACCTTCGTGAGCGAGGCGAGGTCGTAGAGCCGCTGCCTCCCGTCGAGCGCTTCGGGCTCGTCGACACGGACGGCGACCCGGTCAGCGGTACCGACCGCGGCCGAGGCGAGCGGAAAGGCTCCGGCTCTGCGCGCTTCGCCCAGCCACGCCGCGACCGCGCCCTCAGAACCGGTCACCGACCCGCCGCCTCGCGAACGGCGCGACGTCGAACGCCTGCGCGTACGTCGCGCGCGCCTCGATCCCGCGGACCGACATGAGGTGCGTGTAGTACTCGCGGTACTCGAAGGAGGTGCTGTGCACGGTGAACCAGTGCTTCGCGATCGCCTCGCGCCACAGCGCGAACCCCTCCTCGCTCACCGTGACGTACACGGTCGGGGTGAACCCCGTCGGGTCCTCCCAGTTCTCCGCGTAGTACGGGCCGGCGGCGAAGTGCGCCGGCTTCGTGCGCTCGAATCCGGCGACCCCCGCGAAGTACTGCGCGCGTTCGACGATGTCGTGCGCCGCCGTATGGTCCTTGTGAATGCTCTCGCGCCAGTGGGTGACGAGGACATCCGGTCGATGCTCGCGGATGACGTCGCAGAGCTCGTAGGCGACGGCGTCGGTCACCGGGAGCTCGCCATCGGCGTACGGAAAAACGACGGCGATCCCACCGAGCATGCCGGCAAACTCCTCCGCCTCGCGCACCTTCTGCTCGCGGTAGTCGGCGACGCTCATCTCAGGCGGGTTGCCCTTCTCGCCGGCGGTCAGCCCCACGGTGACGATCTCGTCGCCGGCGAGCGAGCGCGACGCGAGCACGCCGCCCGCGGTCAGCTCCATGTCGCCAACGTGCGCGCCTATCGCCATGATCTTCATCGCCGGATCTCCTTTCTCATGTCCGTCCAGCAGCGGACGATCCTGAAGCCCGCGGCCTCGTAGATGTTCCGCGCCGGGTTGGTCTCGCCGGTGAACAGGCTCATGAAATCGGCCCCCATGCCCTTCAGCTCGGTGCACAGCCCGGAGAAGAGCGCCTTCGCCGCGCCGCGGCCACGGTAGTCCGAATGGACGCCGATCCCCGCGAAGTACCCGCGACCGCTCGGCTGCACGTGGAGCGGGCCGGTGAAGCCGCACGCCCGGTTCCCGTCCTCGACGATGAGCACCGGCTCGGCGGAGCCATCCGCCGCGTAGTTCGCGTGCACGATCTGCCGCCAGTCCTCGGCTCCCAGGTCGTCGAAGAGCTCGTCGAGCCCCGTGTGCCGGTCCGGCTCGTAGCGGCAGATACGCAGACCGCCGTCGGAGAGCCGACGGCGAATCTCGTCGATGTTCGCGGGCGGCACGTACTCTGCGAGCGGCAGGTAGTACGAGTTCTGGTACGCGAAGTCGCGGTAACCGTGATTCTTCAGGAAGACGTAGCCGTCGCCGTGGACGTCCACGCCGGGCGAGTTGGGATGGTCGTGCCCGTCGGTACCCGGGATCAGCCAGGTCAGCGTGATCGGGTTGAAGAAGACGACCTCGTAGCGTTCTACGGCGCCCGCGCCCGGGGCCGCGGCGAGCGCGCGCTCGAGCTCGGCGAGCAGCCGCGAGCCGACTCCTCGTCGGCGCCGCTCGCGTGCCACCATGATGGCCGTTACGTAGGCCCGGTCGGCGCCGGGACGCACCGTCCCGTTGGCGAAGCCCACGACACGGTCCCGATCGGTCGCCACGAGCGAGACCTTCGCGAAGTCGTCGACGGGTTCCCGGAACAGCGCGTCGAACTCGACCGCCGGGAACCCCCGGTAGAGCGGGCCCTCCGGCTCGTCGCAGCAGCGGTTCCAGACGTCCGCCGCGGCCTGTGCATCGGCCGGCGCGAGCGGTCGGATCACGAAGCCGGGATAGTCGCCGGCGCTCACGCCCGGTCCTCCGCGAGACCGGCGCGCAGCGCGCGCAGCAGCGTGCCCGTCTCGTCGCAGCCGTGCTCCCAGTAGAAGACGCCGCCGTGCCCGTTTTCCCGGACGTAGCGGCACTTGTGCGCGATCGATTCCTCGTCGTCGTAGGAGAGGAAGGTGGACCCGTCGAAGAGCCACGGAGCCTTCGCCTCGTCGTCCCAGAAGCGCGTGTACGCCCCGCCGGGCAGAAGCTCGCGCGCGATCTCCGTGTAGCGGGGACCGTGCCGGCCGGAGCCGGGGCTCATCTGGAAGAGTCCGTTGTTCCGGTCGGGGACGTCGACCCACCGCCGCGAGTAGAAGGCCGCGCCGAGCACGATCTTCGCGGGCGGAACACCCGCGTCCACGTACATGCGCACCGACGCGTCCGCGCTGATCCGAAAGAGATCTCCGGTAGGCGTGAACAGGCCGGTGTGGTGGCCGGTGAGAATCTGGAACCCGCCTCTCATGTCGTAGGTCATGACGTTAACCCAGTCGCAGATCGACGCCACGCGCGCCATCTCGCTGCCGTCGACGTAGTACTGGTCGGCGCCGACGGCGGTGGTGAGCTCGTAGCGGCGGCCGGTGCGCTCGGAGAGCCGATCGAGCTCGTCACGAAGCGCCAGCATGAGACGCGTGTAGTTCTCCTTGTCCTCGGGGGCCGACGCGATCCCCGCCTCCGAGTAGCACGGGTACTCCCAGTCGATGTCGATCCCGTCGAGCCCGCGGCGCTCGACGATCGACGCGGCGGTCGTCGCGAACCCTTCCCGGCCTGCGGGTGTCGCCGCGGCCTCCGAGAAGCCGCCGGCGCCCCACCCGCCCACCGAGACGAGGACCCTCAGGTTCGGGTTGTACTCGCGAATTCGTGCCACCTCGTGTATCTGCGTGATGAGCCGGTCGGTTACGCCTCCGTCCTCGACGACGGCAAACGCGAGGAACAGATGGGTGAGGACTCCGGCGTCCTCGGCGGAGATGCCGCCCAGCGAATGGTCCATGGCGTATCCGGCGATGATGCGGCGTGGTGTGTTCATACTGCCTCGTGAGAATGGCGGCCGCCGCAGCGGCCGCCAGGGAATCACTTCGAAGCGAGGAACGCGTCGAACTGACGCTGTGCCTCCGCCTGCACGTCCCGGATGCCGGCCGCTTCGAGCTCGTCCATGAAGTCGGGGACCACCTCAGCCGGGTCGAGGGTGCCGGTCACGAGACCTGCCCAGTACTTCTGCTTGATGACGCTGATCGCGGCGACCTGCGACTCGACCGGTGTGATGTCGAACGAGAAGCCGATCGTATTCGTCGCGACGAGGTCCTGGTATCCGTCGAAGATGACCTGCCACATGTCCGGATCCACTTCCACGCCTTCGGCGGCCTCCACCGAGCTCAGCGAGTACGATCCCTGCGAGAACGGCCAGGGGCGGTAGCGCTGCCGGCCGACGTCGGTCATCTGTACCAGTCCTTCGTCGGTCCGATCCCAGTGCGTCCCCTCGATTCCGTAGCGAAGGATGTCGCGGTACTCCTGGTTGGTGTTGACCAGCTCCTGGTAGCTCAGCGCCGTGTCGATGTAGTCCGAGTCGGCGCTGATCGCGTTCATCGACCCGCGGATCGAGCTCGTCGACAGGTAGGGCCCCTGCCAGCGGGAGATCACCTGGACGTAGCCGTCTGCGCCGGTCCAGATTGCATCGGCCCCGTAGAACCCCTGTCCGATCTTGATCGGGCTGTAGGTCGGGATGTCCTGCACCGTGGCGGCGTCGCGGTTGATGTACCCGGCGTTGAACCACTCGTGCAGCGTGACGAACCGGTCGTAGAGATCGGGATGCTCGATCGCGACGACGATCTCGCTCGAGTCTGCGGTGCCGACGGCGGAGTACGGAATCGCGAGCAACGCGTCGCGGTTGACCCAGTCGAAGTTGCCGTCCAGACCGGCGAACCCGCCGCTGGTCATCATCAAGGGGTATTCACCCTCCGGACCGACCAGGCCGTCCTCGTACGCCTCCTTGCCGGCTTCGAGATACTCCTCCAGGTCCTCGAACTCCATGTCGTCGGGAAGCTGCGGGGGATCCATCCCCAGCTCGTCGACGAAGAGCTCCTTGTCGAATCGGTAGAAGAGTTCTGCGGCGTAGTCCTTCTTGACCGGGATCGCCACGATCTTCCCGTCGATTCTCGCCCCCTCCCAGACGATCTCCGGCATCGTTTCGTAGAGCGCCGGGGCGACCGTGTCGAGCTTCTCGGTGAGGTCTGCAAAGAGACCCTGTCGTGCCTGCGTGGGGAAATCGATCCACCACTCCGCGGCGAACGCCATGTCCCACGCCTCGCCGGACGAGAGCGCGAGCTTGGTACGCTCGGCGTCGTAGTAGAGCGTCGTTACCTTCGCCCCGACGGCGGGCACCGAAATCTCGTCGAGGACGGCCTCGACCTCAGCCTGATCCAGCGGAACCTGCCCCGGATTGCCCATCATCCAGATCAGTTCGACCGCACCATCCTCGTCCTCGCCGTTACCGGACGCAGACACTGCGAACGGCAGCGCGAGGAGCACAGCGAGCGCAACCGCTCGCACGAAGAACCGCCTACTCATATTCGGCCTCCTGAGATGAAATGTCATTCACCGGCAGAACCGAATCGGCCCGGCCGGACTGAATGCAACCCAGGCGCGGTTACCCCTTCACTGCGCCGACCGTCAGCCCCGCGACGAAGTAGCGCTGGAAAAACGGGTACGACAGCGCTATGGGGATGACGGCAACGATCACGATCGCCATGCGGGCGGACTCCGCCGGCAGCCGGGAGGTGTCCTCGCCGCCCATGAACTGGGCGTTCCGCGTGAGGAACTGCAGGCTGCGGTCGATACTCACGAGCACGTACTGAAGCGGGTACATGTGCTGGTGCGTCGACTGGATATAGAGAAGCGCGCTGAACCAGTCGTTCCAGTAGGCGAACGAGAGGAACAGCCCGATCGTGGCCAGAGCGGGAAGCGAGATGGGCAGCACGATCCGGAAGAAGATGAGGTGCTGCGACGCTCCGTCGATCTTCGCCGACTCGATGACCGAGTCCGGGATCGTCTGCTGGAAGAACGTCCTGAGGATGATCACGTAGAACGACGAGACGGCGATGGGCAGAATCAACGCCCAGTACGTGTTGCCCAACATGAGGAACCGCGTGTTGACGAGGTAGATCGCTACGAGACCGCCGTGGAAGAGCATGGGGATGAAGATGAGCCACGTCATGAACGTCCGGTAGCGGTACGTTCTCCGAGAGAGGACGTAGCCCATCGTCGCGTTGAGGTAGAGGCCGATCACGGTTCCCACGACAGTCACGCCAATGGAGACGAGAAACGCGCGCCCCACGAGGTCCTTCAGAACCCAGAGATACCGGTAGGCGCTGAACGTCCACTCGGTCGGGAAGAATCGGTATCCGAACACCTGGATCGACTCGTTGGACGAAAGCGAGATGATCGTGACGAAGATGACCGGAATGACGCAGATGGCGGCGATGACGAAGAAGACGATCGAGAACAGGATGTTCATTGGGTGCGAGATTCGGTTGAGCCGCGCGCCCACCCGATGCGTCTTGCGAAGCGTGACCTGTTCGGGTCGATCCATCATCCCCGTCGCCATCCGTCCCCCTAAAACAACGAGCTATCCGGGTCTATCCGCCGGACGACGAAGTTCGCCGAGACGATCGTGATGAACCCGAAGACCGACTGCATGAACGCCGCAGCCGAAGAGAACCCTATGTTGTTCACGCGCATCAGAGCCTTGTACACATACACGTCAATAGTCTGCGTCACCGGCACCAGCGTGCCCGAGTCGCGCGGGACCTGGTAGAAGAGGCCGAAGTCGGTCGAGAAGATGCGTCCAACCGCGAGGATGAAGAGGATCGTCATGACGGGGCGCAGCATGGGAAGCGTGATCCTCCACGTCTGTTGCCACTTCGTCGCTCCGTCGATGATCGCTGCCTCGTACAGCTGTTCGTCGATCCCCGATATGGCGGCGAGGTAGAGCACCATCCCGTAACCCATGCCCTTCCAGAGGTTGGTGAGAACGAGGATATACGGCCAGGGCCTCGTGGTGAGGTACCATTGCACCTCTTCGCGTCCGAACGACTCGAGAAGCCGGTTGACCAGCCCGCGCTCCGCGCTGAGGAACGAGAAGAGGAAGTAGCTGACGACAACCCACGACAGGAAGTGCGGCAGGAAGATCATCGTCTGCGTGACCTTGGCAAACCCTCGCGAGTGCAGCTGCGACATCATGATCGCGAGCGTGACCGGTACGAGGATGCCCAGGATGATGAACGCCGCGTTGTAGAGCAGCGTGTTCCGGAACATGATCGCCGGGTCCGGTGTCTGGAAGAGAAACTTGAAGTTATCGATCCCGACCCACTCGCTCCTGATCAGGCTGACGATGAAATTGCTGTTGCGCAGCGGCTTGTACCGCTTGAAGGCGATGATGATCCCGAACATGGGAAGGTAGGTGAACAGCGTGTACCAGACGATCGTTGGCAAGGCAAGGATCGTCAGCTCCGCGTTATCTTTGAGGCGTTTCGCCTTCTTTCGCAACCGCAGTACACCCCTTTCGCTAAGCAGTGGTTTGCGTGTCGAGCGCATCAAAACTGTAACACGGGCCTCGTGTCCCGTAAAGCAAAATCGCTGGCGGCAAGATCAATTCGGCGTTAGAGTGGATGCGCGAGAAGGGGGACGCCGTGGATTCCGATCGCAAGGCGCGCGAATTCGTAGAGCGCGAAACACAGTTCCAGCTCGGCTTCCTGACAACCGAGCAGAGCCATCCGCTCACGAGCGACCTGGGCGAAGCGACCCGGCGTGACTCCGCCGAGGGCGTGCGGCTTCTGCTCGCCGTCGACCGCGATATCGTGCGCGCCGCGCCCGGGCAACTGGCCTCCTGCGGCTTCGCGCGCCTCGCGGACGCGTTCGCCGCCGCCGCCGGCACGGGCCGTCGCGTCGTCTTCTCGGGCTGCGGCTCGACCGGCAGGCTCGCGGTGCTGCTCGAGTCGATCTGGAGACGCGCGTGGTCGGCGCCCGGACACGCGAAGATCGCCTCGCTCGCTCGCGGGATCATCACCGGCGGCGACCGGGCGCTGATCCGGTCGGTGGAGAGCTTCGAAGACTTCGAGGAGTTTGGGCGCGAGCAGACGCGCGAGCTCGCGCTGCGCCCCGGCGACCTGTTCGTCGCGATCTCCGAAGGCGGCGAGACCTCGTCGGTAATCGGCACCGCGCGGCAGGCGCTCGACGACGGATGCGAGGTGTTTTTCCTCTTCAACAACCCGGCCGACCTGCTGCGACGACGCATCGAGCGAAGCCGAACGATTATCGACGACCCGCGCGTCACCGCGATCGACCTCACGACCGGTCCCATGGCGCTCGCCGGCTCGACGAGGATGCAGGCGACCACCGCCGAGCTGTTCTTCATCGGCACCGCGATCGAGGCGGCCGGCCCGGCGACGCGCCCCCTCACCGGACTCGCCGATAGCGCGTGCACCGCGCTCGAACGGCTCGTCGACGACCTGAGCGCTCCGCACAACGTCTGCGCGATCGCCCGCCTCGCCGAGCGCGAGGCGACGGCGTACGATCGCGGGCGGATGGTGCTCTACGCCGCCGGAGAACACCTGCTCGACGTCTTCGCCGATACGACCGAGCGGTCCCCGACCTTCTCCGTTCCGCCGCTCAAGCGCGCGAGCGACGGTGCAGACGTGCCGAATCCGTGGGCGGCGGCGTACCACCGGAGCGCGCGCGGCGAGGCCGCCTGGCTGGCCATGCTGGGCAGGAATCCGGTCGGGTTGGGCTGGGACGCCGACACCTACCGCCGGCTCCACGCGCCCGCGCTCGCCGCTGCGCCGCCGCCGCTCGACCTCGACGAGATCGTGAGCTATCCGGTCGGCACCGAGGTTCCGGAGCGCTACCGCGCCAACACCGACCTGGCGCTGGACGTACGCTGGGTGCGCGAGGGGGACGAAGGCAGACTTGAAATCGCCTCTGATCGTGACCTGACATCGATCTGCGTCCGTGTGCGCGCAGGCGCGCTCGACCTCGCCTCGCACCTCGCGGTCAAGCTGGTCTTCAACACGCTCTCCACTGCGACCATGGCGCTCCTGGGACGCGTGCGCGGAAACTGGATGGTCCAGGTCTCCCCGACGAACAAGAAACTCATCGACCGCAGCATCAGGATCGTGTCGGCGCTTCGCGGCGTCGACTACTCCGATGCCGCGAAGCTCGTATTCCGGGAGATCGATGCGCGCGGCGGAGCGAACGAGTCCCTCGTTCACGACATCCTGGAGTCTCCCGGGACGCGATAACGGCGAGGACGTACGGCGACTCCGCGAATCGGGCGTGCACGTTCGTCAGCACTGTAGTAGTATGGAGCCATGAGGAGCACGCGCACGTACGTTTCGGTCATCGCAGTTGCGCTGACCATTGTCGCGGCCCTTCCCCTTGCCGGCCAGGAGCGCGTCGGTCGTATCGAGTCGATCGACGGGTACGCGGAGATCGACGCGTTCGGCACCGGCCGCTTCATCGCTGCCGAGTCCGGCGACCTGCTCTACCGCAGCAGCGTGCTGCGTACCGAGTACGAGTCGTGGCTCAGCATGGAGGTCGGCGGCACCGTCTACCAGGTCGCTCCCAGCTCGACGACACGCGTGGCCACCTTCATCACGGACCGCCGCCGGGAGGCTGGAGGCGGCCTCCTCGGTCGCCTGCTGCGCGGCATCGTCGACTCGCTCGCTCCCCCGGAAGAGGACGTTGCCGACTTCGGCGGCCGGGCGAGCGAAGCCGCGTCTCCGGATTCGATCGGCTCCATTTTCGTGCTGGACGTCGCTCCGGACGAGGAGTTTGCCGCCGGGCGCGAGGCTCTGGAGGCGGGCGACTACCGAACCGCGGTCGACCACTTCCGACGCATCGAGTACCCGGAAGACGGCACCTTCAGCCTCACCGAGTACTACGTGTCGCTGAGCTACGCGCTGCTGGGTCTCGGAGATTTCGACGCCGCGGTCCGCTCGGCCTTCGACTACGCGATCGAAGAGCCCTCACCGCAGGGCGTCTCGCTCCTTCCGGCTCGCCTGCAGCTCATCGTCGCGATCGGGGCCTACTACGGCGGAGATGACCTGCTCGCCGATCGGGCGGCCGCGGACTACCTTCGCGAGCTCGGTCTCGAGCAGGCCGATGCGCAGGCGGTCGCGATCCGGATCCGGCTGCTGCGCGAGTCGGACCCGGCTCAGGCAGAGGAGCTCGAACGGGCAGCCCGTTCCGCGAATCCGGACGCGGACTGGGACGTCCTGATAGAGGGCTGACCGTGCCGCGACTCAGATGGCCCGTCCTCCGGCTGATCCTGATCGCCGGAATCGCGCTCGCGACACTCGCCGCGGGCTGGTCCCCGACCCGCGTGGAGTACGCGCTGCTCGACCTTCGCTTCGGCATCAGCCGCGCGTTCGAGCACGAGACCGAGCGCCGGCTCGCCTCGCGCGTAGGGGTCCTGCTGGTCACGCCGGATTCCGAACGAAGACTCGACGAGGTCTACAGCACCGAGTGGCGCGAGTGGTATCCGCAGCTCATCGACACGCTCGCCGACGCCGGTGCGCGGGGAGTCGTCTGGGACGCCACCTTCCTCGCCTCGCTCCCGGAGCACGATGCCGAGCTCGCGAGCGCGTTCGCCGAGTTCCCGGTGATCGCCGCGGAGAACGCGGTGGAGCGGAACAACGATACGATCAGGCCGGTGCTCGCCGGGGTAGGATGGAAGCGCTTCGTCGTCGTTCGCAATATCCCGCGCCGCACCCCCGACGACGCGCCGCTGCCCTCGCTCGGCGCCGTCGCTCGCCGACTCGTAGCCGACTCGTTCTCACCCGCCGAGCCGTCTCCCACGCGAAGCATCTGGCTCGATTTCTCGTGGAGCCCGCTCGCCGCACCGACGTACGACATCGCCGACGTGATCCTCGGGTCGAGCGAACGTCTGGCCGATCCGCACCGCACGCCCGCTTCGATCTTCACCGATCGAATCGTGTTCATCGGAACCGACCTGCCCGGTGCCGACCGCTATCCCATTCCGGGCACCCGCGACCGCACGGTCGCCGGGGTCCTCGCGCAGGTCGCCTCGCTGTGGTCGCACCTGTCACCGCGCCGCATCGTGCGCGTGGACGGCTGGACGGCGCGGGCGGTCGTGTTCCTGCCCGCGGCGGCGGTGATCCTGATCGGGGGCCTGCGACGACGGCGCAGCAGGCGAACCGGAACCGCGATCGTAGCGGCGCTCGTCGTGGTGATTCCCCCGATCGCATTCGCGGCCACTCGGATCTGGCTTCCGTACGCGGCGATGCTCCTGTTCGCGGGCGGTGCGGTGGCGATCATCGCCGCCACGCACAGGATGCAGCTCTCGCGGAACTATCGGACGAGTCTGGGCTTCGACCCCCACCTGCTCGAAGAGCACCTGGGGAGCGTGGAGAACCATTCGACGGGCGTCGAACGCGCGACGACCGTTCTCTGCGCAGACGTGCGCAACTACACCCAGTTCGTCACCGACAGCCTTCCCGACGAGGTGCAGAAGGTCATGACGACGTACATGGCCGCGATGGAACGGATCGTCCACCACCACGGCGGGTACATCAACAAGTTCGTGGGCGACGAGATCATCGCCGTATTCGGGTTCCCGCGCAGCGAGGAAGACGCCCCCCAGCGCGCCGTCCTCACAGCGCGCGACATGCTCGCCGAAGTCCACGCGCTCAACGCCGCGTGGAGCGTGGAGAACCTTCCGGTACTGGACGGGATCGGTGTCGGAATAGATACCGGCCGACTGCGATTCACGAACATCGGAGGTTCGCAGCGGATCCAGTTCGATGTCATCGGCGGTGCAATCAACGGCGCGAGCCGGCTCCAGGGCCTGACGAAGCAGATGGGTCGATCACTGATCATCTCCGCCGAGGTCGCCGATGAGCAGACGGTGTTCGCCGTGGCCGAGAACGCCGGCGCCGGCTCAACCGACGGATCGGCGCTCGAGTTCATCGGTGAGGTGATGGTTCGCGGCCAGGGTCGACGGCGCCTGTTCGGCTCGACCGCGCAGAGCGTGGAAGGAGGAACCGCGTGAGCAGATCGATCCGGCGGAGCCGCCGGCCCACCCGCGCGGTGACGACGCTCGTGTTCCTCGTCTGCGGCTGCGCGGCGGCGATCGCGCAACCCGGCCCCATCGGCATGAGCCCGAGCGAGATCGTCGCGGATTCGATCGACGCGCGCGACGTGGAGATCTCGCGCTTCGGAACCTACATCGCCGTCTACGACACGACCGAGGGTAACTCGGTCCGGCTCTTCGATCGGGAGCTGAACCAGCTCTGGCGTCACCGACTCCGTCTCTACTGGGCCGGAAGTCTGCACCAGGGCTCGATTCTCCAGTTCGCGCCCGACGAGTCCTACCTCCTCTTCCCATCCTTCCGCACCGAGGAGGACGTGTGTGTCTGTGACCCCGAAACCGGCGAGGCCATCGACGTGCTTCGCCACCACGAGAGCTCCGTCGAGGCGCTCGCGCTCAGTCCCGACGGGTCGCGCCTGATCACCGCCTCCCACGACGAGGTCGTGCTGTGGCGGCGGTCGGGCTCGTCGTTCGATCAGATCGACACGTGGCGCGAGTACGACCCGGCGGTCCACTCGATCGAGTTCCTGCCCGACAGCACGCGGTTCGTCATGAGCACGACCCGGGAAAGCTTTCTCCGGGCGGTGGTTCTCGCGAGCACGGACGGGGAGAGCCTCTCCGAGCTCGGGCGGTACGAGTTCGAGGACCGCAACATCTCCAACGACATCGACCAGCTCGCCGTCTCGCCCGACGGGGAGACCGTCGCCGCCGGCTATCGCGACACGATCGTCTTCCTGTCGCCGACCGGGGACGAGCTCCGGATCGAACAGCGGATCGACGGCATCGGCCTGGGCCACGCCTACAGCCTTGCGTTCACGCCCGACGGCGGCGCGCTCGCGAGCGGCCACTTCGGCTTCGTGCGCTGGTGGGCTCGCGACGACCGCGGGGCGTGGGCGGAGTCGGCGACCTCGGCGACGCAGCAGCCGTTGCCGCACGACATCGAAGTCGCTTCGAACGGGAGGCAGCTGCTCCTCGCGAGCCGTGCGGACGAGAACGCGTTCGCCCGCTACGAGATCACCGGCGTCGGCGGTTCTGCGGCGGGGCGGATCGTCGAGACGCTGGGCGGCGAGCTTTCGGCGGCGCAGCGGGGCGTCCTCACCGACGCGCTGGCGCGCGAGATCGTCGCGGGGCTCGGGCCGTCGGCGCTCGACGCGCGCGACATGTTCGAGACCCGGGAGGAGCACGAGGAGCGCATGAGGCAGGCCGGCGCCGCGATACGCACCAGACTGCTCGACGAGATCGAGGCGGCCTACGACGCGCGGCGCCTGCCGAACGACGCGGCGATCCACGACACGGAGGTCGTCCTCCGGGACCGGGGCAGCTACGACATCGACCGCAAGCGATACACGGTCAGCGTGCTGGACGAGGAAGGATGGGTCCAGCTCGAGCGCGGTACCGCCCGATCGCTCTACCAGCGGTGGCAGGACGCGCGCGTGAGAGCAACGCGCTTCGCCACCGACGCGGGTCCCGACTACGCCGACTATCGACTCGTGCACCCGGTCGACGGCATCGAGTACCCGCTCGTCTTCGAGCGCAACCCGTACACCGGAGCGCCGCTCAATACCGCCCGCAGCCTCATACCCGCGATCGCGGTGGGACCGGACGTGGTCCTGCGGGATCTCACCGTCGACGCGATCTTCCCGGCGCTGTACGCGAGCTACGCGACCCGTCCGCTGGGCCGGCTGCGCGTGGAAAACGTGGGGAGCGGCATCGTCAGCGATCTCCGCGTCCGATTCTCGATCGAGGGGCTCACCGGTCCGGACCACATCGTGGAGGTCCCTGCGTCGCTCGCTTCCCAGCAGAGCGTTGACGCCGTGCTGACCGCCCCGGTATCGTCGTCGGTACTCGAGGCGACCGAAGGCGGGACGGCGACGCTTCGGCTGTCGCTCTCCTACCGACGACTCGGCGAGACGCGAGGCGACACGGTCACCCGTCAGGTGAGTTACCTCAACCGGAACGCGATCCAGTGGACCGACGATCGGCGAATCGGGGCGTTCATGAGCGTGTCGCAGCCCGATGTGCTCGGTTGGGCGGGTCAGGTTGCCGGCGCCGTCGAGACCCAGCCCACCCACGTGCTCACGCGCGACTTCCTCTACGCCGTGCAGATCTTCGAGTCGCTTCGCCTCTCCGGGATCGAGTACGTCGTCGACCCGAACTCGGCGTACCAGCGGCTGTCGGTCGACGAGACCGCGGTCGACTACCTGCGATTTCCCATGGAGACCCTCGCGCACGGTGCGGGCGACTGCGACGACCTGTCGGTCCTCTACGCGACCATGCTCGAGGCCGTCGGCGTGTCGACCGCCTTCATCACGACACCGGGGCATATCTTCGTGGCGTTCGATTCGGGCATGACGCCGCGCACGATCGACCGCGCCTTCACGTCCGCGGAGAACCTGATCGTCCGCGACGGGGCCGTGTGGATACCGGTAGAGACCACCGCACTCGCCGACGGCTTCGTGCGCGCCTGGCAGACCGGCGGGCTGCAGTGGCGTGGGGCGACCGCCGACGGAACTGCGGAGTTCTTCACCGCTCAGGAAGCGTGGAACGAGTACACGCCGGTGGGCGTGCCGGCTTCGGGCATCGCACCGCGGCCGGGAGCGGCGCCGGTGCGCACGGCGGCCCGGGCCGAGCTGGGCTACTTCCGGGAGCTCGAGCTCGAGCCACGGCTGCGCGCGTTGCGCTCGCAGCGCGAGGAGGTCGACGATCCTCAGATCTTCAACCGCGAAGGCGTGCTCTACGCGAGCTACGGGCTCCTCGACGATGCGGCCGCTTCGTTCCGCGCAGCGCTCGACGGTGGAACCTACGTGCCCGCGATGGTCAACCTGGCGAACGTGTTCAGCATCGCCGGAGACCACGAGGAGGCTCGCTCGCTCCTCGAGCAGGCGCGGCGGGAAGAACCGGAGAACGCTCGTGTCCTCATGGGGCTCGCGTTCTCGCTCTGGGAGTCGGGAGACCGCGATCGGGCGCGGAGTACCTGGGAAGTGGCCTCACGCGTGAGCCCCGGCCTCGCCCGGCGCTACCCGCTCTTCGGCACGCCCGAGCAGACGAACGGCGCGCGGGCCGGGACGGCCGACCCGATCTTCGCGGTGGACTGGGTCGAGGAGTAGACGCGGAGACGTCGTCGCGGCGGGCGGCTACTCCGGAGCGGTGGCCGCGCAGGCGCCCCGCGCGGCGGTAGTGACGGCGGTCGCGACCGGCGGCTCGTCCTCGGCGACCCAGTCCAGGTCCTCGAGATCGTAGTACTCGAACTCGACGTCGAGACCCAACGCGTGCGCGATGACCTCGAGCGCCGCCTGGTCCAGACTGAGGTCGCGAAGCCGGGCGACTTCCCAGAGGCGTTCGACGACGGCGTCCGGCATGTTCCGTATCGTGCAATCGGTCATTCGTGATGTCCTCGTCTAGATTCTCGGTGCGCGCACGATGCCGCTGTAGCGCCGCTCGACGCCGCCTACTCGCGGTACCCGGCGGCCATTCGCAGGAGATCGACCCGACTGCGGGCGCCGGTCTTGCGGAAGACGTTGTACAGGTGCGTCCGCACCGTCGCGAGCGATACGTGGATACGGTCGGCGATCTGCTGGTTGCTCAGGCCCTCGGCGACGAGCGCGATTACCTCGGCCTCTCGATCGGTGATCCCGAACGCGTTGCGGAAACCTTCGCCCACGCCACTCTCGAGCGGCGCCTCCGGCTTGCCCAGGTAGCGCACGAATCCGGAGATGAGCACGATGCTCCACCCGACTGCGAAGACGACGTCGAGGGAGACGCTCGGACGGTACGACGGTGGGAGGAAGGCGAGTGAGACGTAGACCGCCGTCGACGCCGGTGCAAAGACGATGAGGAGCATCCCCAACCTGCCTACCAGCGCCGAGACGGTCGCAGACGAGAGGCGGGTTCGGGCGATCCTGAAGATGATCCCGGCGTAGAGCAGAAAGACGGAGATCAGACCGATCGCAGGGAGGCGAAGCGTAGCGACCAGCGCATCGGCGCCGGCGAGGTAGGCGAATCCCCGTGCGAGCTGCGCAAGGATCGCGAGCGTCGACGCGACCGCGTGGAGAATGCCGCGCTCCGGATCGACCGCACGCAGCAGGACGAGCATCCCCGCGTACACCGCGACTCCGACCACCGTACCGACAGCCGCGAACACCCCTGACGGGTACGCGTCCGGCGGGAGCACGGCGCTCAGGTACTGCGAGACGACGCCGAGCAGCAGCGAGGCGAGAAACACCAGCGTAACGCCCGCCGTCGCGAGCGTCGCCCTGGTCCGCAGGCGATTGTGCAGCAGGAGCGCGGCGGCGGCTCCCGCGCCGGTGACCGTCACGACGAGCACCGAACCGATGAGAACGAGATGGTCCATGGATGCTTCACAGTAGCCCGAAACCGCCCGCGAGGTAAATGCGGCGCGACCCCGGCGTCGCGTCGGTCCCCGCGCAGCGCCCCTCGTCGGCGGCCGAAACCTTCACTATCCTTCGGTCATGGCGACAAGCTGGCTCGACCTGTTCGGATACGCGGCATCGCTCGTGATTCTCGTCTCGCTGATGATGAGCTCGATCGTGAAGCTGCGGTGGATCAACCTCGTCGGCGCGATCATGTTCAGCACCTTCGGCTTCCTGATCGGCTCGATCCCCACCGGCGGGCTCAACGCGGGAATCGCCGTCATCGACATCTACTATCTGATCGTTCTCTATCGCGAACGCGACCAGGTGGCGATCGTCCGGACCGAACCGGCGTCCGAGCTCTTCCGGTACTTCTGGTCGGTGAACGAAGACGAGATACACCGGATCTTCGGCGATGTCGCGATCGGACCAGAGTGCGACGTGTTCTTCCTGCTTCGGAACAACAACACCGCGGGCATCCTCGTGGGAGAGCGGATCGATCCGCAGACGTTCTTCATCGCCGTCGACTACGTCACGCCGCCGTACCGGGACTTCCGCATCGGTCAGTACGTGATCGCGGAGGCCAACATCCACCGGCGTCTGCCGGGCGTGAAGCGACTCGTGACCGCCCCGGGTACCGACGAGCATCGCTCCTACCTGAAGCGCGTCGGCTTCGAGCCGTCTTCAAAGCTCGATGGCCGATGGGTGCACGACCTGTAGCTCGGAGCGGCCGGCCGCCGTGGCGGGGCGCGCTCCGCGCGTCGGCTACGATGACGCCGTCGAAACGACGCAACCCGTCTTCGCGGGCAGCACGACCTCGTGGCCGTCGAG
>CAZICD010000039.1:0-35487 GCA_964537725.1 uncultured Spirochaetaceae bacterium
TGAATCTCGATCCTCATATCCCCTCCCAGTAGATGATCGAATCGCTGTACTCCGGGCTTCTACTCAAAGAAGTTCCGGAGCCATGCTCTGACTCCTTTGAGGAATCCTCCTGAATCGCTATCTGAAGCGGCGACCGCTTCGGGTTGCCCCTTGGCCGCCGCGTGCAGAACCAGTCCGACCACGGTCGAGAACTCCGGCGTCTGGTAGACCGATCCGATCCCGCCCAGATTGCCCGGCTGCCCGATCCGCACCGACGTCTCGAAGACCTCCTGCGCGAGCTCCACCGCACCCGGCAGCAGCGCACCACCGCCGGTCAGCACGATACCCGCGCCCAGGTGGCGCAGGTAGCCCTTCGGCTCGATCTTCTCGCGGACCATGGAGAAGATCTCGCCCATGCGCGGCTGGATGATCCGGCAGATCTCGTCGCGCGGGATCGACGCCGGCGGACGCCCGCCGACGCCGGGAATGATCACCGGCTCACCCTGCTCGACGAGCGGCATGTAGCAGCATCCGGCCTCCTGCTTGATCTGCTCCGCCGACTCGGTTGGAGTCTTGAGCATGATAGACAGGTCGCCGGTCACCTGAGCCCCGCCCACCGGCAGCACGCTCGTGTAGTACGGCGCGCCCTCGCGGTAGATGAGGATGTCGGTCGTCCCCCCGCCGAGGTCGATCAGCATCGCTCCGAGCTCCCGCTCGTCTTCGGTCAGGACCGATCGCGCGGAGGCGAGCGATTCGAGCACGATGTCCGAGACCTTGAAGCCGGCGCGGTTGACGCACTTCACCAGATTCTGCGCGGAGGTGACCGAGCCGGTGATGATGTGAACCTCCGCTTCGAGCCTCACGCCGATCATGTCCAGCGGGTTCTTGATGCCGCCCTGCTCGTCGACGATGAACTCCTGCGGGATGACGTGGATCACCTCGCGGTCCATCGGGATGACGACGGCCTTCGCGGCGTCGATCACGCGGTCCACGTCCTCCGGGGTGATCTCGCGCCCCTTGCCGGTGACCGCGACGACGCCGCGCGAGTTGAGCCCCTCTATGTGGCCCCCGGCGATCCCGGTGACCACGTCTGCGACCTCGCGGCCGGCCATCTGCTCGGCCGCTTCCACCGCCATGCCGACGCTGCGCAGCGTCGCTTCGATATTGATGACCACCCCACGGCGCAATCCGTGCGATGGAGCCGTCCCGAGCCCGATGATTTCGAGCTCACCCTCGTCGTTGTACTCGGCGATGGCCGCGGAGACGATCGTCGTACCTATGTCGAGCGCCGCGATGAGGCGATCGTCAGCCATCGGGCCCCTCCGTCGCGGCTTCCGCGCGTTCACGAGGGCGCAGCACACCCTCGCCGCTGCGGAAGTCGAGCTCCGCGAGCGTTGACAGTCGCCCCTCCCGCTGCAAGACGTCCAGCATCATCATCACGTACTGTATCATGTCCTCGTCTATGCTGGTACCGATACGCACCGGCAGCGCGTAGTGCATCGGATAGAGCACGACCTCGTAGGCGTACTCGTTCTTCCGCACGACGCGGTACTCGCTGAACAGACGGTAGAGCTCGGGGCTCTGCATCCTGATCCGCTTCAGCTGTCCGAGGAACTCGACGACGAGCGCCGGCAGCTCGAGCCCGAGATCGACCGACTCGAACCGCAGCCCCGAAACGACGGGAAGCTCGCCGGCGACCTCGCCGAGTCCGATTCGGAACACGACGCCTTCGTCGTCGAACACGAGCGGCACGGTGCCCTCCGGCGTCTCCGCGAGCGCCGCCGCGAGCGGTCGTCTGCGGCTCGCGGAGATCGTCATGCGGTTCGGAAAGGTGACGTCCACCTGAGCGTCGCGGACGATCGGGTGCCGCTCGATGTTCGCCTCCACGGCGGCCGAGTCCACGGCGAAGTACGGCACACCGATTCGCACGCCGGCGGTGGCGAGGAGCTCCTCGTCGGTAAGGGGCAGATCGCTCTCGATGCGGATCTCCTCGATCGCGAGCCGCGGCGCGACGAGCAGGTGATAGACCAGTTCGCCGGCGAGGACGAGCGAGAGCAGCACGATCACAACGACGAGCACGCGCTGCGTCGTCCGCGTCCGGTCGGGACGCTGCTCGCGCCTGACGTAGCTCTCGCCCGCGAGAACGTCAGCCATCGGTCGCCTCCGTTCGTCGGATGTCTCCCGAATGAGCGCTCGTCCTGCGGGCGTCGGCCTCTTCCCGCGCGACGTTGAGCAGGAGCCCGCTCATGAGCAGCGTCATCAGAATCGCCGAGCCCCCGTGCGAGAAGAACGGCAACGGGATGCCGGTCGCCGGCACGAGACCGCCGACCACGGCCATGTTCAGCAGCGCCTGGAGCACAATCACGCTCGTCAGTCCGAAGGCGAGCAGCGACCGGAATACGGTCGTCGCGCCGAAGGCGAGCCGGTACCCCTTGACGGCGAAGGCGACGAACAGCCCCACCACGATCGCCACGCCGATGAAACCGACCTCCTCACCGAGCACGGCGAAGACGAAGTCCGAGTGCGGCTCGGGCAGCGTGCCGTACTTCTGTACGCTCTGACCGATGCCGCGGCCCCACACGCCTCCGAACTCGAGCGCACGCTGCGCCTGCAGCACCTGATAGCCGGATCCGAACCGGTCTATGTTCGGGTCGATGAACGCGAGGATCCGCAGCACGCGGTGTTCACGCGTGAGAAGCAGGATCACGGTGAGCGGAACCGTCACGATCGCGAGCCCGACAAAGAAGCGCAAGCGCACCCTCGCCACGAAGAGCACGAGCAGCGCGAGCAGGACGACGAACACCGACGTGGAGAAGTCGTTCTGCAGGTAGATGAGCCCGCCGAACACGCCGACCACGATCAGCGGCGGCACGACGCTGTTCATCGTGTCGTCGAGGCGCTCCTGCTTTCGGTCGAGTATGTGGGCGAGGTAGAAGACCAGGACCACCTTCACGAGCTCAGACGGCTGGAAGCTCGAGCCGAAGAGGAGTATCCACCGGCGGCCGCCCAGGTACTCCTCTCCGAGCCCCGGCACGAACGTCAGCGCCATGAGCCCGAGGGCGGCGACGATCATGACCGGCACGATCGAGCGCAGAAAGGAGAGCGGCACGTGATAGGCGACGAGCGCAACCGCCGTACCCAGAACGACCCAGATCGCCTGCCGTCGTATGAGCCGGAACGGGTCACCGTAGAGCTGCTCGGCCCAGTTGTACGACGCGGAGAAGAGCGCCGACAGTCCGAGACCGATCAGCAGGAACAGCACGACGAGCAGCACAGCGTCGCCCTGGCGTGGAGCGCGTTCGATCGCAAACCGTTCGCTCATGCTGCGCCTCCCCGCCGCATGAGCACGGGCGTGAGTCGCTCGAGCGCGAGCGCGCGTGAGCCCTTCAGGAGAACGGTGTCCCCGGATGCCAGCTCTCCGGCCGCCTCTACGAGGGTCTCCCAATCGTCGTAGCGGAAGACGCGCAGCGAGGCGCCCCGGTCCTGCGAGCCCGCTGCGGTTCCGGTTCGGTCGGACTCGTCGCCCACCGCGTCGGCAAACTCGTCTCCCACGAGCCAGAGCTCGTCGATCGCCTGCGCGAGAGCGAAATCGACGACTTCGCGGTGGCTCGCCCCGGCCTCTTCGCCGAGCTCCTTCATCGCACCGAGGATCGCGACGCGCCTGCCCCGGGTCGCGCTCTGCCCGAGCATCTCGAGCGCCGACCGCATGGACTCCGGGTTGGCGTTGTAGCAGTCCTGGATCACCGTGAGCTCGCCGCGCAGCACCTCGGCACGTCCGAAGACCGGCTCAACGCGCTCGATCCCGTCGCGGATCGCGGCAAACGGCACGTCGAGCAGCCGCGCGACGGTCATCACGGCGAGCGCGTTGGAAACCATGTGCGCGCCGGGCAACCGGAGCACGATCGGCCCCTCGGCGCACTCGAGACGCGAGCCGTCGATGCCCAGCGGGACGACCTTCTCCACCCCCGCGGTCTCCATGCTCGAGCGCACGACGCGGCCGTCCACGCCCCCGGCGAGATAGTCGGCGTACGGATCCGCGGCCGGGACGACGGCGGTCTGGCGTCCGTCGAAGAACGAGAAGATCGCGCGCTTCTCGCGGGCGATCGCCTCCTGAGACCCGACCATGCCGATGTGCGCGCGCCCGATATTCGTCACCAGCGCGACGTCCGGCTCCACGAGCTCTGCGAGCAGGCCGATCTCCCCTACCCGGTTCATACCCATCTCGAATACGCCGTAGCGATGCTCGTCGCGGATCCGCAACAGCTCCACCGGCAGCCCGATGTCCGAGTTGTAGTTGCCGTGACTGTGAATCGTGGGGGCCACTCCGCCGAGGATCGACGCGAGCAGCTCCTTCGTCGTCGTCTTGCCGTTGCTTCCGGTTATGCCGATGCGCTGAAGCCCGCTGAATCGCCGCCGCCATCGCAGCGCGAGCGACTGGAGCGCGGCGAGCGTGTCGTCGACCGGCAGCAGCCGCACGCTGCCGAACACCGACCGACGCACCGACGGGAGCCGGTCGGCGGCGACGAGCGCGCAGGTGGCTCCACCCTGGACCGCGTGGTCGACGTACTCGTGCCCATCGGTCCGCTCGCCCGGGAGCGCGACGAACAGGCAGCCCGGCCGCGCGAGCCGCGAGTCCACGCACGCCCCGCCGACCTCCCGCGTCGTGGGCGCCCCGATGGCGGCGATGCGGTCGACGAGGTGACCGTCCTGCGTGAGCCATTCGACGATCGTGTCGAAGAGGATCCCGCTCACTCGCGCCCCCGGTCGTCGGAGCCCGACGATCTCAGCGGCGGCGTCTCCAGCGGCGTTCGAAGCCGCGTGACGTCCCCGGTGGAGATGCGCTCGAGATCGAGCACTCCCTCGGCGAGATCACCCACGCGTCGCGGGCTCGTGAGCACGGTGATCGCCAGAATCGCGCGCTTGTTCTCCTCGATGAGCGTGAGCTGCTCGCGCTCGAGCTCGTCGATCTCCCGCTCGAGCCGCCCGTAGCGGAACGCCTGCACGACGTTCGCGAACACGAGAACCGGCACGAGGATGATCAGCAGCACGACGAGCGGGCGCTTCATGCGGCCTCCTCGCGACCGATGACGCGAAGCTTCGCGCTTCGGGCCGCGGGGTTGAGGTGGATCTCTCGCTCGCCGGGCACGACCGGTTTCTTCGTGAGAACCCGATAGGGGCCCTCCGCGGCGATCTCGCGGAAGCGGTGCTTGACGATCCTGTCCTCGAGCGAATGAAAGGAGATGATGCCGAGCCGCCCCCCGACCGGGAGCCGCCCGAGCGCGAGCGGTATCACCCGCTCGAGCCGGTCGAGCTCGCCGTTCACGGCGATGCGCAGCGCCTGGAACGTGCGCGTCGCCGGATGGATCCGCCCGTGTCGGTAGCTCGGCGGCACGCTGTGCCAGATGACGTCTGCGAGCTCCTTCGTCGTTGAAATGGAGGCGTGGGTGCGCTCGTCGACGATCCTCGCGGCGATCCGGCGGCTCAGGCGCTCCTCACCGTAGCGATAGATCAGATTGGCGAGATCCTCTTCGTCGAGCTCGTTGACCAGATCGGCGGCGGAGCGATCCGCGTCCGCGTCGAGCCGCATGTCGAGCGGCTCGTCGGCGCGAAACGAGAACCCGCGGCCGGCGAGCGAGAAGTGGAACATCGACACGCCCAGATCCAGGAGTACCCGGTTGGGAGCAATCGACGTGCGTTCGAAGTAGTCATCGAACCAGGCGTTCACCAGCTCTACCCGCTCCTCGTACGCGGACAGCCTCTCGGCCGCCCGCGCCATCATCGCGGCGTCGACATCGACGCCGATTACCCGCAGCGAGGGGAAACGCTGCAGGAAGCTTGCCGAGTGCCCGCCTTCTCCGAGCGTCGCATCCACGAGCACCGCGTCGGTCGTCGTCGGTTCCAGGTAGTCGAGTACCTCGTCGACCAGCACCGAACGGTGTATCGGTTCCATGCAACCCCCATCAGAAGGAGACGAGCCCTCCCAGTTCCTCGGCCGCTTCCTGCAGCTCCGCCTCGCTCTCCTGCTCGTACTGTCGGTACGCTTCCGCGTCCCAGATCTCCATGTAGCGCTCCATCACGAGCAGCCGGGTTTCCTTCGTCAGGTCCGCCGACTCCTGGAGCGCCTTCGGCACGTTCAGCCTCCCGGCCTTGTCCAGCTCGATCTCCTGCGCCGGCGCGATGATCCGCCGCTGCAGCAGGCGTCCACGCTTGGACAGCGGGGACGACGCGCCGAGCAGCTTCGCCGAAAACTCACGCCACTCGTCCGGGGCGAAGAGCCAGAGGCATCGATCGATGCCTCGCGTGACCACGAGCGAGTTCCCGCGAACTTCGTTGCGCACGCGCGCCGGAATGAGCAGTCGCCCCTTCTCGTCGAGCGCGATGTGGAATTCGCCCGTGATCATGCCCGTTTCACCACGCCTTTACTCTTTTCCCCACTTTTTCCCACTCACACACACATTGTATGACGCAGCGGGCCCCTGTCAACGCGAGTAGACAGAATAATCCGGGCAGATTTATCGGATTACGTCGCGAAGCTATATGCCTGTTAAGTACATGGGGCGCGAGGGGGCCGATCGGCCCGGCGCGGGGTCAACGACGAACGCTGGGCAGGTTATGCGAGCCGGTGCCGGAGATCCCGGTCCGACCGAGGACGCGGTAGTCGATGTCGGGGAAGACGTTGTGCTGGCGCTCGACGCGGGTCAGCCACTCCGTGCCGATCGTACCGCGGCTGAGCGCCTCGTAGACGTGCGCGACGTTGGCGACGTGGTCCTTCACCCGGCGCACGGCGTAGGGGACGGCCGTGCCGGCGCGCATGATGAACGGCCAGTCGGAGGCCTCGCTGAGCAGCACCTCGCGGGCGGCCTGATCGAGCGCGCGCCGCTTGAGCCCCCGTTCGTCGGGAAAGCGCTCGACGAGCTCGCTCATGCGCTCGATCGCCTTGTGCACGTGCCGATAGACCCAGTCGTTGCTCCCGTCGAGCCAGACTTCGGCGTATCCCTTGCTGCCCCAGCTCGAGAAGGTGGGCGTACTCACCTCGTGATCGGGATACTCCTTGAGGTACTCGCTCGGCGTGACGAGCGTGAGCTCCTCGGACTCGGCAACGCGGCGCATGACCTGCTCGAGCCACTGCGGGCCCTCGAACCACCAGTGCCCGAAGAGCTCGGCGTCGAACGGGGACGATATCACCGGCGGTACCGGCGGGGGGCCTCCGTCCGAACCGCCGTGCGACCGTGCCTGCGCCTCCATGAGGCTAGCGATCCGGCGCACGCGCTTGGCCTGGTGGTAGATGAAGTTGTCGGCGTGTTCGGAGACCTTCTTCGCGGCGATGTCCGGGTCGTAGGGGAGCTTCTGGTCGGTCTTGCCGGTTACCGCGTGGTACTTGAAGCCGGTATTCATCCGAATACGGCCTTCGGGGAGGTACTCGCCGATGTAGTCGAGCGGCAGGTCGTGACCGATGTCGCGGTAGAAGTCGCGATAGGAGATGTCGCTCGGGTAGCCCTCCTCCGCCGACCAGACCGCGTTGGTAGACGCGTGGTCGCGCCCGAAGGCGGCCACGCCGTTGCGGCAGAGCGTGGGCGCGTAGACGCCGGCCTGAGGTCGGTGCTCGCCGAAGACCAGACCGTGGGTGGCGACGAAGAAGTACTTGCTCCCGTGCTCGGCGAGGTACTCCTCCAGCCCGGGCGTATAGCCGCACTCCGGGAGCCAGAACCCGCGAGCCGCCTTGCCGAACACCCGCTTGTGAGATTCCATCCCCACCTGCACCTGCGCGCGAATCGCCTGCGGATACTGGGCGTAGAGGGGAAGAAAGGCGTGCGTCGCGGCGGTCGCGAGTATCTCGATCCGTCCACGCTTGTAGTGGTAGTCGAACCCGCGCGTGATGTCGCGCTCGTACGTCTCCACGAAATCGCGGAGATTGGTCTCGTGCAGCGCCCGGTACCGTTTCGCCATCGCGTTGAACAGCCGATCGTCGCGCGTACGCTCGATCTCGCGACCGGCGAGCTCGATCATCCGTTCGCAGTACGTCACGAAGCGCTGCTGCAGCAGTTCGTCCTGCAGCATCGCCGTGAGCGTGGGTGAGATGGAAAAGGCCAGCCGGAAGGGAACACCGTCGGCTTCCAGATTGTTGAACACCCGCAGCAGCGGCAGATAGGTCTCCGCGATCGCCTCGAAGAGCCACGCTTCCTCGAGGAACGAGCCCTCCTCGGGATGTCGCACGAAGGGGAGGTGGGCATGGAGCAGGAGGATCAGGTAGCCGCCGGTCATATTCCTTCCGAATCTAGTTGAACAGGAGGTCCTCGTCTACGAGGTCGAGAATCCGCTGCGGTATCCGTCGCGGCGTTGCGGCGAGATCCAGATCCTGGATCCCCGTCTGCGCGATGATCTCGTCGCCCGTGCGCTCGTCCGCGGCGGATCCCGTCTCGGCGATCGTACCGCGCGGAACGGCGATCTCGTTCGATACCGCGAGGTCCCGCTCCTCGCCGTCGTTCAGCGCGACCAACGCGAGGCAGTAGAGCGTATCCTGGTCCGGCAGGTTGATGTACCATCGGCTGTCGAGCAGCGTCACGGGTATATCGAACCGCTGCCGGGCCGCCGCAAGCTCCGTGCCCGACTCGTCCATGCTGTAGACGCGCAGCACCAGGCCTTCGAAGGTATCCGAGCGCTGGAACTCGGTACGATCGCTCTCCCGCAGATCCCAGTACGCGAAGGCCCAGCTCGGATCGCGCAACATCAGGACGACCGTCGTTTCGTTGTAGCTCTCGGGCAGTTCGACCTCTTCCTCTGCCCGATGCTCCAGGTCGCCGGCGGCCTGAATGTCGTACTTCGTCTCTTCGACCCGGACGGGGTGGTTATTCGCCCGCCTGTGCTCGAGCCGCCACTCCTCCGCGGCGTCGTCCACGATCTCCTCGAGCTCGTCTCGCGTTACATTCTCCGGTACTTCTGCGCCGTAGTTGTCGGCCAGTCGCAACAGAGCTTCGAACGATGCGTCAGACAGGGTCCACCTGTTCACCACCTGAACCATAGGGAGTGGGCGGCTGCATGTCAAGAATCGGTCAGCGGCGTCGCGAGAGCACGAGAACGACGTCGCCGAAGCCGAAGCGCTTCGCGAGCCGGTCGACGGGGCGCTTGATCCACGGCGATGCGACGCCGACGCCCAGCCCGCCCCAGGTCTGGACCTGCTCGACGTCGAAGCCCTCCTCGTCGAGGATACGCTCGAGGTTCCGGCGGCTGAACAGGTGCACGTGATCGGCGATCGCGCTTCGCCAGTGTGCGCCGAACAGCCTCGCCTGCAGACCGGCCGTGTTCGGCGTGACGAGCACCATGTACCCCCGGGGGACGAGCAGCTCGCGTACCCGGCGCAGGAAGAGCCTCGGCTCGGGTACGTGCTCGATCACGTGGGAGAAGTGAGCGGCGCCGAAGCTCCGGCCGCCGAAGCTCCGGCCGCTCAGATCCACTTCGTCGAGCGTGCCCACGGCGATGGGAACGCCACGGTACTCGATTCCGTAGCGAGCCGCCGGCTCGCACACCTCCACGCCCTGTACGCGGTAGCCGCGAGCCGCGGCGTGCTCGAGAAGCGTGCCGGTCGCGCAGCCTATATCCAGAAGCGACCGATCGGTCCCCTCGGCCTCGATACGCTCGAAGAACGAGACGTCGCTGAGCCCCTTCAGCATGAGGTCGAGGAAGTTGGCCGAGTTCTCGACCTCGTAGTGCGCGTACTCCTCGTCGTAGCGATCGATGAGGTCGGACGGGTTCGGCTGCGGATCCTGGTAGACGTGACCGCACGAGCAGCAGCGCACGAACGAGTAGCCGTCGCATTGCCAGTGCTCGCGCGGGCAGTCGGCGCCGCAGACGGCGCAGAGAACATGCTTGTGCGTTTCGTCGGCGCCCGGCCGCTTACTGAACGTCTTCATTCGGCGTACTGCTCCCCGTGATGTCGTGATCCCAGCTCGTCTCGTTGCCCGCGAAGTCGAGCGCGACGATCTCGACCTCGGTCTGACCCGCGCCGACGGTAATCGTCCCCAGGCGTATCAGCCCCTCGACGCCGTAGAGCACCTCGGCGGTAGCTCCCCCCGGCTCGACCGTCGTGGCGTCCGGACGGACGGCGATACGGTCCATGACGGTCGAGAACGCCTCCTGTCCGGCGACGAACATGCTGATGCTGTACGGGGCAACAGTCGCGCCGGTCCGGTCGGCGGACACGCGATCACGGACCGCGACGGTGATCTCGTAGGTCCCCGGCGGCAGCGTGCTCGTCCGGTCCAGATCGTAGAGCGCCGAGGCGTTCCGCGCGTAGACCGCGTCAACGGCGGGCCTGACCGAGTCCGGGAGGTCCGGGAGCAACAGCATGGGGTTCACGTACCAGCCGCTCTCCAGGTCGATGATCGACAGGCGCAGCGCGCGTCCCTCAACGAGCCCGCTCTCTCCGACCGTCCCGATCTGGGTGTCCACCTCCACCGGTTGTCCCACGCGCGGAAGGAGCTCCGCATCGAGGTGCGCGTACACCGACCGGAACGCCTGCTCGTGCTCCACCACGACGAAGGAGCCGAGTCCCGACGGCACGTCGCTGCGCTCGCGGTGCGCCGCGACCACGATTCCGGCCTCCACGGGGAAGACAGGCTGCGCCCCGCCGGCGAGCTCGACCCCGCGCAGGAGGTAGCCGCCGGCATCCTGCCCGAACGTTCGCGCGATCGCCGGGGCCGGCACCGGCCATTGCCAGGCGGTGGCCGCGGCGAGGCCGGATACGAGGAGAACCGCCGTCACGACCAACCGACGTACGCGGGCCGACACTACCGGACCTCCAGTCGCACGCCGAGGACCCGATCGTCGACGCGAATCGTCAGCAGATCTCCGTGCACGTCGAGCGCAGCCGCGTCGCTCGCCCACCCGGTGCGTACGGGGACGGTCCCCGCCGACGAGGCGAGCGCGAGCTCGGCGGGCCTCGCGAACCCTCGTGCCGGGTCGCGACGCGTACCGACGCTCAGGACCGCCTTGAGACCGTGCGCGTCCAGCTCCACCGCGTCTTCGGCCGGGTAGCGCAGGTCCACCCGGGCGTCGTCTCCGGAGCCGACGTCGAGCATGACCAGCCGTGGCAGATCGGCCCGGCTCGTGTAGGCGAGCGTTCGCCCTTCGTCGAAGAGGCGCACGATGGGCGTCGCCGCTCCGGTTCGGGCGATCGACCGGCGGACGACCGGGACACCGCGATCCCCGTCGAGCTCGTAGAGCGTGACCGTCGCCGGCAGCGCCTCATCGGGCTCTGCGGCCTGCGCGTGCGCCCCGGATGTCACGGCGAACCGGTCCGGGTCGTCGGAGACGGCGACCGCGTACACGACCGGCTCGACCGCGACCGACGGGCGCTGCAGCTCGATCGGGTCGCCGGCGGCGTCGAGGACCATCGGGCCGCCGGATACGAGCCCCAGCCCCACCATGCCCGGCGACGCCGCGATGGCGGTCAACGGCGCGACGAGCTCGGCGTTCCATAGCAGCGCGCCGTCACGCGTCCATTCGGACAGCCGTCCCCCGCCGGCCGACACGACGAACAGCCGCCCGTGCGCGAACAGCGGGTACCCGGACAGCGGCAGCGACGCGGTGAACTCCCCGGCGGGGTCCTGCACGACGAGCTGCGCGGGAAGTCGGCCGTAGTTGACGAAGGCGTCTGCAGCGAGCGCGACGTCGTGCGCGACGCGTCCGGTCGAGGCAACCCGTCCGCGCTCGTCCACGTACGCGAAGGCCTCGGCGACACGGATGGGAAGCACGGCACCCGAGACGTCGTCGAAGCCGGAGGCGGTGGCGCTGTCCGGTCTCACGGCCCAGGCCGCCTCTACGAGGAGCTCCTCTCGAGTGGGATCCGGATGCCAGAGGACGTAGAGACAGACGAGCAGCAAGGCGAAGAGGATGCGTCGTGCGGATCGCTTCATGACACCGGCTCGCTGTTTCTCAAGGCGTGGCAAATGCTATACCATCGAAAGAAGCGCTGTCAACGAAAGGAGTCGAAACGATGGACGAGGCGACGAAGGGCAGACTGATCGAATCCGCTCGCGAGGCAGCGCACCACAGCTACGCCCCGTACTCCCGGTTTCGCGTCGGCGCGGCGTTGCTGACCGCCGACGGAACCGTCTTCCGGGGCGTCAACGTGGAGAACCGATCGTACGGGCTCGGGATCTGCGCCGAGCGCAGCGCGATCGTCTCCGCGGTCACCGCCGGCCATTCGGAGTTCACCGCCATCGCGGTCTATTCTCCGGACGCCGACTACCCTATCTCCCCGTGCGGGGCGTGCCGACAGGTGATGAGCGAGTTCATGGAGCCGGAGGCGGAGATCGTCTTCGTGGACCGCGACGGAAACGACGAGACGCACACGGTGGAGGAGATCCTGCCGTTCGACGCGCTGCACGAGCTGCGCGACCGGCCGGTGGACTGATCGCCGATCGTTGTCGAGCGGCGCCGCCTACGAAGGTCGCCCGCCCTGCTCGGCCCGCTTCTCCTCGTCGTCCATCCGGCTCTTCCAGACGTCGGCCTTGCGCTTGACCTGATCGGCCTGGTCGGGCTCACCGAGAATCGTGTGCATCCGCTTGAGCGCCTGAAGAAAGTTGATCGCCTGCTTGAAGTCGTCGATGCGCGAGGTCGCGAGCGTGTACCGTTCCAGGTATCGATCGGCCGATCTCTGCAGGAGCTCCTTGATGAGCCTGATGTGCTCGACCCGCTCCTGGTAGCCCTCTACGCGGGGATCGAGCTCGGAGATCACGGTGCGCAGATTCACGACGTTCTTCGCCACCGTCGCGAGTCGTCCCTCGAGCTCGACGAACGACCACCTCCACTTGGTGTTCGCGCCGAAATCGTCTGAGACCGACTGGATCGTGAAGCCGAGCTTGCGCACGAGCGCGTAGCGCCTCGTCTCCGGCAGCGCCTCGATCGCCTGAAGCTGCTCGGCGTACTCCGAGAACGGAGCATCGAGAAGATCCGTCACGACCTCCTCCATGAAGAGGAGGCTCTGGTAGCAGCACCGGTGCGCTTCCCGCACGAAGTTGTCGTTCTTGAAACTGAGCATGCTGAGCGAGATTCGGTTGAGAAGGAGGTAGAGCGAGGCCATGTTCAGCCGCTGTTCGGCGAGCGAGACCCGCTTGTAGCCGGCGCCGGTGGCGCCCTTCTGGATGTCCTCGAGGACGGTCTTCTCGCGCTTCTGCAGCGCTTCGATCTGCTGCTTGTACTCCTTCACCCGGTCGGAGTAGCGTTGCTTCGCTTCCGCGGAGATCTTACCCATGCTTCTCCTCCGTCAGGCGGTACTTGCCGAGCAGCTCTTCGGCGTGATGGCGGGACGCGGCTCCGGTACGGTCACCGGCGAGCATACGCGCGATCTCGTCGATCCGCTCGTCGCCGCTGACGGTCGTCACGTCGGTGATCGTGCGTCCTCCGCGTTCGAGCTTGTGGACCTTGAGATGGTAGTCGGCGCGCGCGGCGATCGAGGCGAGGTGGGTGATGCAGAGGATCTGCCGACGCGTGCCGAGCTCGTGAAGGTGCTCGCCCACCGCGACGGCGACCTCACCGCCGATGCCCGTGTCGATCTCGTCGAAGACCATGCAGCCGATCGGATCGTCGCCGGCGAGCGCCGACTTGATCCCGAGCATCACGCGCGAGAGCTCGCCCCCCGAAGCGATGTCGGACAACGGCTTCAGCGGCTCGCCCGGATTCGGCGAGATGACGAAGCGCACGACGTCTATCCCGTGCGGTCCGCAGCTCGAGCGCCCGTTTTCTCCCGTGCGCGGTGAAACCGAGACTTCGAACTTCGTCTTGGGCATACCGAGGACCTGGAGGCTGGAGAGGATGCGCTCGGCGAGCCGCGTGGCAGCCTCTTTGCGCTTCGCCGAAAGCTCGCCGGCGAGCTTCAGCACCGCCTGCTCGCGCTCCCTGATCTCTTCGCGAAGCTTCTCCTTGTCCTCCTCCCACGTCTCAAAGCCCTCGAGCTGCGCGGAGGCTTCCTCGTAGTAGGCGAGCACCTCCTCGATCGTCGAGCCGTACTTCTTCTCGAGCCGATGGATGAGCGCGAGGCGGTCCTCCACCTGCTGAAGCCGCTCGGGAGTGAACTCGATACTGTTGCGGTGGTCTCGCACGACCTCGCCCACATCCTCGAGCTCGAAGAACAGGTCGTCGAGTCTGCGGGCGGCGTCGGCGAGCCGCTCGTCGATGGACGTCGCGGCTTCCATCGCGCCGCGCGCCGTGCGCAGTTGCGAAAGCGCTCCGCCGCGGTTCTCGGCCACCGAATCGTAGATCTCGTCGAGCGCGGAGAACAGCTTCTCGTGCTGGCTGAGCATGCGGCGCTCGCTGTCGAGCTCCTCCTCCTCGCCGGTTCGCAGCCCCGCTTCCTCGATCTCCGACACCGCGAACTGCAGGATGTCCATCTCGCGCAGACGCTGCCGCTCGTTCGATTCCATGCGCTCGAACCGCTTACGGAGCGACGAGAGCTCGGAGAACCGCGAGTAGAGCTCCGCGGCCATCGATTCGAGCCCGCCGAACCGGTCGAGAACGGTCCGATGGCTGTCCTCGCCCATGAGCGACTGGTGCTCGTGCTGGCCGTGGATATCGAACACGAGCGCGGCGAGCTCCTGGAGGTCGCGACGCGTCACCGGCGTGGACTGGACGTAGATCGAACCGCGGCCCGTACGCTTGACGGTGCGACGAATGATGAGCGTCCCGTCCTCCGCGTCGATGCCGTGCTCCTCCAGCCACGCGAGCGCGTTCGCGTTGCCGCCGATCTGAAAGGTCCCCGAGACGCGTGCCTCTTCGGTTCCGGACCTGATCGTCCCCGTGTCGCCGCGTGCCCCGTGGAGCAGCGAGAGCGAGCCTACGAGAATCGACTTCCCCGCTCCGGTCTCCCCGGACAGCACGTTCATGCCTTCGGCGAAGCGTACGGTGAGCCGGTCGATGAGCGCGAAGTTCTGGATGGAGAGCTCTTCAAGCATCGGCGTTCTCCGCCCCTGCTGCACCGGCAGGGATCCCCCACGAGTCAGGCTCCGGCCCGCCGGACCAGTTGAGCTTGTTGCGCAGCACGTCGTAGAAGCTGCGTCGTCTCGCGCGGACGATTCGCGCGCACGCGGCGCTGCGGCGCACGACCACGCGGTCGCCTGCCTCGAGCGGGAAGACGAGCTGACCGTCCACCGTCATGAGGACATCGGTCCGCTGCTGTTCCTCCACGGCGATCGTCACCGTCTCGCTTCCCGGGACGACGATCGGACGGTGCGACAGGGTGAACGGGCAGATCGGGTTGATGACCATAGCGTCCATGCGCGGGTCGAGGATGGGGCCCCCGGCCGCGGCGCTGTGCGCGGTCGAGCCGGTGGGCGTGGCGACGATAATACCGTCTGCGCGGTAGTTCCCCAGGTTCGCCTCGCCGAGACGAACCGACAGGCGGATGATCTTCGCGATCCCTGCGGCCGAGATCACCGTGTCGTTGAGACCCGTGAAGCTCGCGATCTGCTCGCCCGCACGCTCGACCGTTACCTCCTGCAGGATGCGGTCGGCGATCTCGAGCGCGCCGGTGCGGTACTCCTCGAACGCCTCGCGCCACTCGCGTTCGATGATCTCGGTCAGGAACCCGAAGTCGCCCATATTGATGCCGATGATGGGGATGGGCCGCCGGGACAGTACCCGGGATGCGAAGAGCACGGTTCCGTCGCCGCCGAGCGAGAAGCAGAGGTCGTAATGGTCGGTCGGCGGCGGGGCGGGCTTGCCCCTGAACTTGAATACGACCGCGGAGATTCCCTCTTCGCTGAGCTCGTCGCGAATGGACTCGGCTACTTCGCCGGCTCGTTCCTTGTGAAGATTTGCGATGATGAGTACGTTGCGAACGGACCTGCTCAAGGCGGGCATCCTTTTGAACCTACTATACCCACGCCCAAAAACGCTGTAAAGCTTCGCTACAAAGCGAAACGTCGTGACGCGGGAGAGAATTCGTGACGAAAACGCGACGACGACGGGCTGAGGCTGCTACGGGAGCGTCGTCAGCACCCGCTCGATCGTCGCGACCTCCTTCGCGGTGAGCGACGGGTAGAGGGGGAATACCAGGCAGCGCAGCAGCAGCGAGCGCGCCACCGGGAAATCGGCCTCCGCGACCGTCGGAGGGCCTGCGGCGAGGATCGACACACCGGCCGGCGCGGTCGGATCGGGTGAAGGCGCCGGGGCAACCGCCGTCGCCTGCGCGGTCGCGGCGCCTCCGGCCGCTGTCTCGTGCGCGGACCCGGAATCCGCCGCGGCGCCCGCCTCGTCGGTGTGCGCTGCCTCGGCGTGCTCGGCGACCTCGCGCTCGGTCAGGCCGTAGCGCGCGAGCATCACCGCGGAGAACGCCTGTCGCGCCTCCACGCCCTTCTTCTTCGCGTAGCTCACCACGTCCGACACGCTTCCCTCGGCGAGCACGGGAAAGCTCAGGTAGACGTTCTGCCCGTCGCCGGGCTGCACCGGCGAGCGATGTCGTCCTCTCATGAGCGCCCGCGCGTACACGCTTGCGATCTCAGCACGACGCGCGACGAACTTCTCTATCTCGCGAATCTGCGTCAGGCCGAGCGCGGCGTTCATGTCGGGCAGCAGCGCATCCGCGGAAAGCCCCTCCGCGCGGCGCCGAAGCGCGGTGCGGTCGCTCTTCGAAGAGGCGAGCAGGAGGGTTCCGCCTCCGGCGGTGATAACATCCTCCGGTTCCATCCCCACGATCACGAAGCGACCGAATCGGCCTACCCGCTCCTCGCCGGTATTCGCGCCGATCCCCTCGGAGACGTCCTCGATGACCGGCATACCCAGGCCGGCGAGGCTCTCCATAGCCGGTACGAAGCCGAGCGTGGTGTGCGTGACGATCGCAGCGGGTTCGGCTTCGGTGCCGCGGGTGGTCTCGACGAACGCTTCCGCGCGCTCTGCGTCGATGCACAGCGAGTCGTCGCTCACGTCGACGTAGACCGGCACGAGCCCGAGCTCGTGGAGGACAGCGTGGTAGGCGTGCGGAACGAGCGGATCGAGCAGCACCCGGCTGCCCGGCTCGAGATCCAGCAGGCCGACGGCGATGGCGAAGGCGCGCGCGCGTTCGCGCAGCGCGATTCCGCCGGCGAGACCGAGATAGTCGCTGACCGCGCCGGAGAGCTGGTCCGAGAGCGACCCGGGACCGAGGCTGTCGGTCACCATGCAGCTGAGCACCGCGTCCATATCGCGGCGACGGATACTGGGACGAGAAACGTTGATCATTCGATTACCGTTGAATCCGTTCGAGTTGCTGGAGTTCCTTGCGATTGAAGAGACGGTCGATGTCGAGAATGATCAGGTAGTGGTCGTCCTCGCTCACGACTCCCTGGATGTACTCGGTGCCGATCCCGGAGATCACCTGAGGCGGAGGCTGGATCTGGTCGGAGGAGATCGTCACCACCCGCGAGACCTTGTCGATCATGACCGCGAGGTGGCGGCCTTCGATGTTGATGATCACGAATCCGCTGAGCAGCTGATCCTCCTCCGTGAGCTGGGCGTGCTTGATGTGGAACCGCCGGTGGAGATTGATCACCGGGATGATCTCGCCGCGGAGGTTGAAGATTCCCTCGACGTACGCCGGCGCATTCGGGAGTGGCCGTACGTCCTCGATCTTGACGATGCCTTCCACATCCATGATATCGATTCCGTACTGCTCGTCGCCGAGCTGGAACGTCACGAGCTGCAACGACTGGACCGTGTCCGACATGCGTACAAGATAGTGGAGCGACCGATGTCGTGCAAGCCGGTCGCCACGGTCGTTCGCGGCGCCGCGGGAGGCGTTTGACACGGGTGCGGCTCCCCCGTAGTGTTACCGACACGTGAAACGGTTCCTCCTGACAGCTCTGCTCGTTGCTGTAGCCCTCACCCCGGCGTTCGCCCAGTCCGAAGCGACTCAGGCCGCGCCGAGCGACGCCTCACCGGCCGCCGCGCCCGTCGATGTCGTGAGCACCGGTCTCATCCAGGCCGACCTGCCGTGGTGGGGATGGGCGCTTCTTCTCTTCGGGTTCACCGCCGCGCTCGGCGTGGTCGCGGTCATCGGCGGCGTGGGAGGCGGAGTGCTCTTCGTCCCCATCGTCTCGGCGGTCTTCCCCTTCCATTTCGATTTCGTTCGCGGGGCGGGACTCATGGTCGCGCTGTGCGGGGCGCTCAGCGCCGCACCGGTTCTGCTCAGGAAGGGCCTCGCCGACATGCGCCTCGGCTGGCCGGTCGCGCTGTTCGGCGCGATCGGCGGGATCGTCGGCGCGAATCTCGGGCTCGCGCTTCCCACCGGAATCGTCGAGGCTCTCCTGGGCGTTGCGATCGTGTCCATCGTCGTCCTGATGCTCTCCTCGACGCGTACCGACGTTCCCGCAGTCCCGCGGGCGGATCCGGTGAGCGCGTTTCTCGGAATCGGGTCGACGTACTTCGACGAGAGCATCGGCCGACCGATCCAATGGAAGGTGCACCGGACCCCGATCGCGCTCGCCGGATACCTGCTGATCGGGATGATCGGAGGGATGTTCGGGCTCGGGGCGGGGTGGGCGAACGTTCCGGCGCTGAACCTCCTCATGGGCGCACCGTTGCGGATCGCGGTCGGAACGAGCGGCTTCATCATGACCGTCAACAGCGCGTCCGCGGCCTGGATCTACATCAACCGCGGCGCGCTGCTTCCTCTTGTTGCGATCCCGTCCATAGTCGGCATGATGCTGGGAACGCGGATCGGGGCGGTGATTCTCCCCCGCGTGCGGGCGCAGAAGATCAGGTGGATCGTGATCGGCCTGATGGGCGCAGCCGGTCTGCGGTCGCTGGCGGCGGGCATCCTGGAGATGGTGCGATGACGCGGCAGAGCAGACCCTCGTATCCGGTCGACCCGGTCCAGCACAGATACGCGCGCGTGCTCGCGGCGGTCGTCGTGCTCGACCTGGTGCTCCTCGCCGCAGGTCTGGTCCTCTACGCGAGCGGGGCCCTGCCGTCGTCGATCGAGGTAGGATCGGTCCCCGACGTGTGGCACCTGAGCGCGCAGGAGCTCGCCGCGGAGATCGGCGACGGGACGCGCGCGTGGATCGAGTCGCCGGGCGAAGGGAGATCGCTCGCCTTCGCCTCCCTCGTGGCGTTCCCCGCGAGCATGATCGTGATGACCGGCGTGGCCGCGGTTCTCTATCTTCGCCACCGGAGGCTCGTGTACGCGGCCATCACGCTCGCCGTCCTCGTGGTATTCGTCGCGGCAGCGCTCGGCTTCGTCTCCTGATGGGTGCGCGAACACCGCATCCGCTCGACCGGTACCTGAGCTTCCGCGACGAGGTGAGCGAGCGCGCCTCGCGGCTGTTCGACCGCTACGACGAGCACCTTCGCTGCCGGCGCGGCTGCTACTACTGCTGCGACGAGATCACGGTGTTGCCCGTAGAGCTCGAGGCGCTGCGTCGGTGGATCGCCGAAAACGGGATGCCGCCGCGGGAGCGGCTCGGCGGCCCGCCGTCGGACCGGGGCGAGGCGCCGGAGGCGGTCCGCGAGCGCGACGAGGCACGACGGCGGCGGGGCGCACCGAACGCGGCCGACGGACCGGCGGCCGCCCCGCACGGACAGACGGCCCGCACGAGCGTCGACCGCTCGCCCGACGGTGTCTTCGGCCCGCCTCCGGGCCCGAGGCGCCGGTGCGCCTTCCTGGGGCGGTCGGGCGAGTGCACCGTCTACGGCGGCCGTCCGGTGATCTGCCGCACGCACGGCCTGCCGCTCGCGTACCGTGTCTACGAGTACGATCTCCACGGACGCGAGGTCGCTCCCGACCACCCGCAGTACACCGACCTCTGGTGCGATCTGAACTTCACCGGACTCTCGCCGGACGATGCGACCGGGCTCTTCGACCGGCAGGGGCGGATCAACATGGACGAGGTGAACCGGCGGATCGAAGAGCTGAACGAGGAGTTCCTGCGGACCGAGGCGGGAGCGAGCTACCGAGACCTGCCGCCCGGCGAGGACCGGCTCGTGCTCGGGGTGCTGCTGCGGTAGGCGGCGCGCCGGGATGCGCGGCGCTCGCTCGCCCCTACTCCTCGGCGCCGACGACGATGGCGCGCACGGTGATGTCGAGGTCCTGCGCCGACGCCACGCGCGCTAGCTCGTCTCGCAGATCGCTCATCGGAACGTCGCCGGGGACGATCGCGGCGATGCGCATGTGGAACATGGGTGCTCCGGTGAACGGCGCGCCGGTCGTCTCGGTCTCGAGCTCGTCGATGTTGACCCCGCGCCGCCGCAGGAGCCCGGTGACCGAGTGCACGATGCCCGGCGTGTCGAGCGAGACGCACTCGATCCGGTAGGGGCGCCCCTTCGGGTTCGCCGCGTGCGGACCGGTGCGGCGCGCGGAGAGCTCGAGCCCCACGCGCTCGCCGAGCGCGTCGAGCCCGTCGAGAAGCGCCGCGATACCCGCCTCCGGGGCCGAGACGAGCACGATCAGCGCGAACTCGCCGCCGAGCACCGACATCTTGCTCTCCTCGATATTACAGCCGGCCTCGAGCAGCGCGCTCGACACGTCGTCGACGATCCCCACCCGGTCTGCGCCGGATGCGGTGAGTACGGCGAAGCTCTTCATGGACCGTATCCTATCACGCGGCCGTGGACCGGATCAGGCGGCGTCGTCCGGGCCGAGCAGAAAGCGCAGCGCCGGCTCGATCTGCAGGCCGATGCCGAGCGAGTGGCCCGACAGCGCCCTCGCGCGCAGGTCGCTGAAGGGGACGTAGCGGTGGTCGACGCCGTGCCCGGCGAGCTGCTCGTGCAACCGGCGGTCGGGGCCGGCGAAACCGAACTCGTCGTGCTCCTCGCACGAGACGCGCAGCGCCACGTCGACGAAGGCGCCCGCTGTGGAGACCGCGAGCCTCCCGGCGTCGGCGGCGGCCCACTTCTCGCGCGCGACCGGGTCCATATCCACCGCGCGTCCGGCCTCGTCGCGACGGATCGTCGGCACGAGCGGCCGGTCGGGCGCGAAGACGAGGTCGCACGTGTCGAGGATGTCCTCGACGGTTTCCCTGCCCTCGCGCCGCGCGGCTTCGCGGCCGAGCGCGAGCGCGACGAAGGGGATAAAGAGCTCGAGGTCTAAAACGTCGAGCCCGCAGACGCTCGGGCTGAGCGCGGCGACGCGCGAGAAGCGATCCGGGTGGAAGATGCCGCCGAGCAGCGCTCCGTAGCCGCCCATCGAGCCGCCGGCGAGGAAACGGTGCTCCCGGTCGGCGAGCGTGCGGAACTCGCGGTCGGTCCAGTCCACGACGTCGCCGAAGACGTAGCTGCCGTACCGGCCGGTGCCGGGGGAGTCGTAGTACATGCTCCCCTTCAGCCGCGGCAGCGGATCGGCCTGGCCCGACGGCCCCGGATGCGCGCCCCCATGGATCTGCGGCAGATGGAGGCTCCCGTCGGGCTGCACGAGGATGAAAGGAGGCAGCCGCCCGGAGGCGATGAGGCGGTCGATCCGCTCGAAGGTGACCGCGGCGCGCAGGACGGTGGAGACGAACCGCCCCGCGAGGCCGGTATACGATGCGAGGAACTCCTCCCGCGTCGTGACGATCGCGTGGCGCGCGTCGCCCCCGTAGCCGTGGAGGAGGTAGACGACCGGATAGCGCTCATCCGACCCGTGGTAGCCGGGCGGCAGGTAGACGCGGACCTCCCGGTCGGCCGGCGCGCCGAGCGGGTTGCCTTCGAGCGATGCGGCGTGAAACGAGCGCAGCTCGTAGCGCCGGGCGCCGTCTGCGGGCTGCGGTCGCATCGGCAGGACTACTCGTTCAGGAGGTCGACGACCTCCTGCGCGCTGCCGGCCCCGGCGAGGGCGCGCAGGAAGGCCGGCGCGCGCGCGAGCCGCGCGATCTCGGCGAGCGCCTCGATGTGAGGTCCCGACTGGTCGGGGGGCGCGAGCATGAGGAAGAAGAGCTTCGACGGCTCGCCGTCGGCGGACTCGAAGTCGATTCCCTCCGGTGCAATGCCGATCGCGAGCGTCAGGCGCCGGACCGCGTCGGTCTTCGCGTGCGGCACGGCGATCCCGCTTTCGAGGCCGGTACTGCCCAGGCTCTCGCGCTCGAGCAGCGCGTTCATCGCGCGTTCGCGCTCGCCGACGAGCCTCCCCGCGTCGACGAGGACGTCGAGCAGCTCGCCGATGACCTCGCTCTTGGCTCGCGCGGCGAGCGGCACCTTGACCACCTCGGGTCGGATCAGATCGGAAAGGCTCATCTACGCTTCCTCCGTCTCATTCGTTCTGGAACAGGTCGTCGACCCGCTCGGGGTCCTTCACGATCAGGACCGAGCACCTCGCGCTGCGCATCGCCCGTTCGCTCTCGTCGTAGAACTCGTCGCGCCGGCTGCGCACCCGCGCGAGCTCGCCCATGACGAGCAGATCGATCTCCTCCTCGTCGATCACCTTGACGAGCTCGGCGTGAACGTTGCCGCTGCGCTTGATGCAGGTGATCGGCACGCCCTTCTGCTCGGCCGAGCGGCTGACGTGGTTGAGGTACCGGTCGGCGTCGGCCTCGAGGTCGTGCGAGTACTCGCGCTCCTCGGTCTCGAGGAATATGCGCGAACGCACGAGGTCCTGCAGCGCACGCGTATTGATCACGTAACAGGCATAGAGACGGGCGTCAACCCGCTTCGCGAGCAGAATGGCGTACTCGCTCGCCGTCAGCGACTCCTCCGAACCGTCCACGAGGACGAGCACACGCTCGACGAGCTCAGGCATGACGACGCTCCTTCTTCTCGAGTCGGGACTTGACCATCTTCATGAGCACGAACATCTCGCGCTCGTTCTCCTCGAGACGCTCCTGGATCATCGCGACCGTCTCCTCGAGCTCCGGAATCGCGATCTTCTCCAGCGCGTTCACCTTGCGGATCGTCCGGCGCACGTCGCGCGCGAGCCGAACGATCGAAACCTTCAGCTCGGCGAGGTGCCCGATGAGGTTCAGGACCTCCTTGAACGACTCGATCGCCTCGTCGATCCAGAAACTGTTATCGGTCGGGCTGAAGTACGGCGGGTGTTCGGCGAAGTCGGTTGAGACCACCGGCAGGCGCACACCCATTACCTTGCGGCTTCCCAGGTCGATCGATGCACCCACGTTCACCGCGCTCGAGAGGTGCAGCACGCGCAGCCGGCCGTCGGCGAGCACCGCCTGCTCGAGGCTGCGGTACGCCTCCTCGAGCGCGCGGTTCACGCGTGCCTCGTAGTCCACCGCCTGGTCGACGAGCGAGAGGAGCTCGATGACGAGGATATTGCGCTTCTGATCGAGCAGGTCGTAGCCCTGACGCGCGAGGTCGAGCTCGCCCCGCGTGCTCATGAGGTTCGACTTCGTGGGCGCTACGTTACGAGCGGCCATAGTACTCCTCGACCTCCTCCTCGGTGAGCCGGTGCAGCTCCTCGACCGGCAACTTCTCGAGCGCGCGCCAGCCGAGCGCGAGCGTCTCTTCGATCGTCCGCTCGTCGTGATCGCCCTGGGCGACGAACTCGCGCTCGAACGCATCGCCAAACTCCATGTACTGCGCGTCGAGCGGGGTGAGCTCCTCCTCGCCGATGACCGAGGCGAGATTGCGCACGTCCTTCACGTGACTGTACGAGGCGAAGAGCTGGCTTGCAAGGTGAGGATGATCCTCGCGCGTGCGGTCGGCGCCGATGCCGTCCTTCATCAGCCGCGAGAGCGACGGCAGCCCGGCGACCGGCGGGTAGATCCCGCGGTTGTGCATCTCGCGGTCGAAGACGATCTGCCCCTCGGTGATATAGCCGGTGAGGTCGGGCACCGGGTGCGAGATGTCGTCGTTCGGCATCGTGAGAATGGGAAGCTGCGTGATCGACCCGGAGGAGCCGGCGATCATGCCCGACCGCTCGTAGATCTCGGCGAGATCCGAGTAGAGGTACCCGGGGTAGCCCTTCCGCGACGGGATCTCGCCGCGCAGCGTCGAGACCTCGCGAAGCGACTCGCAGTAGTTCGTCATGTCGGTCATGATGACGAGCACGTGCATCTCCTGCTCGAAGGCGAGATGCTCGGCGAGCGCGAGCGCGCTGCGCGGCGTGATGAGTCGCTCGATCGACGGGTCGTCGGCGAGCGAGAGGAAGAGCGCGACGTTCTCGCTGACACCCGACTCCTCGAAGGAGCGGACGAAGAACTGCGCCACGTCGTGCTTCACCCCCATCGCGGCGAAGACGACGGCGAACTCGCTCTCGCCCCCCAGTATCTTCGCCTGTCGCGCGATCTGCGCGGCGACCTGGTTGTGCGGAAGACCGTTCCCGCTGAAGATGGGAAGTTTCTGGCCGCGGATGAGCGTGTTCATGCCGTCGATCGCCGACAGCCCCGTCTGGATGAAGTCGCGCGGGTAGCGACGCGAAGTCGGGTTGATCGGGAGACCGTTGACCGGGCGCTCCTCGCCCACCGCCGGCGGCCCGCCGTCGCGCGGCGCGCCGAGCCCGCCGAACACGCGCCCGAGCATCCGGTCGCTCACCGCGAGCGTGATGGGCTCTCCGGTGAACCGTACGCGGGTACCAGGCATCGTGAGCCCGCTCGTGCCCTCGAACACCTGCACCACCACCGCGTCGTCGGCGGTATCGAGGACCATGCCCTGGCGCACGTGCCCGGCGGGGTCCACGCACTCGACGAGGTCGCGGTAGCCCACCGGGTGCGTCTTGCGGACGAAGAGCAGCGGCCCGTCGATCTGGTCGACGCCCAGGTACTCCCGCCCCGAGGCGAGGTTGCTCTCGTCATGCATACACGGACTCCAGTTTCTCGATCGATCGCTCGAGGCTCGCCTGCAGCCGGTCGATCCGCTCGATCTCGTCGTTTCCGATGGTGAACTTCATCCGGGCGATCTCGGTGAGCACCTTCATCCGTCGCAGCTTCACGAGCGTCACGCCGTTCTTGATCGCCTCCGCGCCGCGCCTCCAGTAGGTGAGCACGAGCGCGAGCATGCGAACCTGCTTCTCCACCGTGGAGTAGCGGTCGACGTCGTCGAAGGCGTTCTGCTGCAGGAAGGCGTTCTTGAAGAGCGTGCATACCTCGATCACGAAGCGCTGGCTGTCGGGGAGCGCGTCCGGACCGACGAGCTTGACCACCTGCTGGAGGCGGACCTCCCGGTTGAGGAGCTCCATGATCTCGGTGCGATCCTCGCTCCAGCTGCGCCCGGCGTGCTCCTCCCACCACGCACGGAGGTCGGGCAGGTACTCGCTGTAGCTGTCCAGCCACCCGATCGCCGGGTAGTGACGCGCGTTGGCGAGCTGGCGGTCGAGCGCCCAGAAGCAGCGCACGAAGCGCTTGGTGTGCTGCGTCACCGGCTCGGAGAAGTCTCCCCCCGGCGGCGAAACCGCCCCGATGATGCTCACCGACCCGCGCCGCCCACCGTGGCTCTCCATACTGCCCGCACGCTCGTAGAACTGCGCGACGCGCGTAGGCAGATAGGCAGGGAAGCCCTCCTCGGCGGGCATCTCCTCCATGCGGCCGGAGAGCTCGCGCAGCGCTTCGGCCCATCGGCTCGTCGAGTCGGCCATGATCGCGACGTCGTAGCCCTGGTCGCGGTAGTACTCGGCGAGCGTCACGCCGGTGTAGATACTCGCCTCGCGCGCGGAGACCGGCATGTTCGACGTGTTCGCGATGAGGATCGTGCGCTCCATGAGGCTGTGGCCGGTGCGCGGGTCGACGAGCTGCGGGAAGTCGGTGAGGACGTCGGTCATCTCGTTGCCGCGCTCGCCGCAGCCTATGTAGACGATGATATCCGCGTCGCACCACTTCGCGATCGCGTGCTGCGTCATCGTCTTGCCGGTACCGAAGCCGCCGGGAATCGCGACGGTGCCGCCCTTGCCCAGCGGAAAGAGCGTGTCGATGACCCGCTGTCCGGTCACCAGCGGTTCCGCCACGCGAAGCCGCCTCGCCGACGGACGCGGGACGCGGATGGGCCAGCGCCGGCGCATGGTGAGCTCGCGCCGCACGCCGTCCTCGCCCTCGATCACGGCGACCGTCTCGTCGATCGTGTACTCTCCCTCGGGTGCGACGGACACGAGCCTGCCCGTGAAGCCCTCCGGCACCATGACCCGGTGCTCGATCTGAGAGGTCTCCCGCACCGTCGCCACGACGTCGCCGCGGTCGACGTGCTCTCCCTCGGCGAGCGACGGCACGAACGACCACCGCCTCACGGCGTCGAGGGCGTCGACCTCGAGCCCCCGCTCGATGAAGACCGGGGCGTGCTCGCGGATCCGCTCGAGCGGGCGCTGGATCCCGTCGTAGATCGTGCCGATGAGCCCCGGCCCGAGCTCGACGCCGAGCGGCATCCCGCTTCCGGCGACGTCTTCGCCCGGGGTCACCCCGGTGGTGTCCTCGTAGACCTGGACCGTAGCCTCGCCCCCCGAGAGCTTGACGACTTCGCCGATCAGTCGCGCCTCGCCCACGTGGACGAGCTCCATCATCATCGCGTCGGTGACGCCGGTCACCTCTACGACCGGACCGTTGACGCGCCTGATCGTCCCGATGATTCGTTCAGCCATCGTCGCCTCCACCGGCGCCCGCCGCGTCGCCGCCCGCCGTCCCGGCGGTCGACTCGAGCGCGCGCACCGCCTCCTCGTAGACGATCCGCTGAGCCTCGCCGCGCAAGCGCCTGAGTCGGTCGTCGACGAGGTTGCTGAACGCCCGCCTGCCTTCGGCGTCGCGCAGGACGACGCCCTGCCCGCCCGGATCGGTCTGCGGGTCGAGCTCGAGCGAAACCTCCCGTCCGGTGCGCTCGCGTACGAGCCCTTCGGCCCCCTCGAGAACGCGCTCGACGACGTCCCGATCCGCCACCGGGGCGGCGACGGCCGCCCGATCGGCGCCCAGCCCGGCGGCCGCCTCGACGATCCATGCGCGCACAACCGTGTCGTAGCCCGTGTCGCTGCGCATCGCGCGCACCTGCCCGCGGGCGGCCGTGAACGCGCCGCGGTAGACGCGGTCCTCGGTCTCGAGGCGCGCGCGGCTCTCGGCGAGCGCGATGGCCGAATCGGCCTGCCTCTCGAGGCGCTCCCGTTCGGAGGCGATGCGTTCGTCCGCCTCCTTCGCGATCTGCTCGAGTCTGCGCTCGAGCGTCTTCCTGCGTTCCTCCACCGAGCGCCGCGCCTCGTCGCGGATCTCCTTCGCCTCGCCGCGCGCGTCGTCGAGGATGCGCTCGATCAGCTCGGCCTTGTTCGTCTGTTGATCGCTCATGCTACACCCGTATGCCGATGGCCTGGTTGACGACTTCCCGGAGCCCCGGACGTTCGGGGTCGCGCCCGTGGCGGTCCGGGATCTCGAGGATCAGCGGGAAGTCCGATGTGAACAGATAGGCGTCCACCGTCTCGCGGATCAGACCCGCGACCGGTTCGGTGATCACGATGATGCCGGTCGTACCGTCGTCGATGACATCGCGAAACGCGGCGCGCGCATCATCGGCGTCGCTCACCACGCGCCCGGCCACCCCCACGAGCGAGAACCCGAGGACGGTGTCTTCGTCGCCGAGTACGAAGTACTCCACCTAGATGCGCCCCAGGATGATGAGCGCCGTGATGAACCCGAAGACGACGAGCCCTTCGGCGAGCGCGACGAAGATGAGCGCCTGTCCGGCGATCTCCGGCTTTTCGCTCACCGCGCCCATCGCGGCGGCGCCCACGTTCGCGATACCGATGCCGGCGCCGAGCGCCCCGAACCCGAAGGCGAGCGCCGCGGCCATGAAGCCCCACTTGGCCATGTCGGCCTCCTCCGCGGTGGGTGGAGCCGCCTCGGTCGTCTCCTGCGCGAACGCGTCCACGACCGGAATCGCGGTGAGCATCAGAACGATTCCCAGCGTGAAGATCACGCTCGTGACGACCTTGCGTTTCAGCTGTTCCCGATGACCTTCCATGTCATCCTCCTTGTGCATTCGTTTCAAGCGATATGGGCCGATACGCCGAGCCGGTAGGCACGAAGTACCTGGAGAAGAACTCGTAGTAGTTGAGCCTGAGCGACTGGATCCCGGCCGACAGCCCCTCGAGCGCGATCACGAGCGCGTTACCCGCGACGAGTACGGCGATCGACGCGACCGACACCCCCGAGGGCGAGATCATCTGCTCGATCTGGAAGAACGCGACCATCAGCATGACGTGCGCGATGCCCAGCCCGGCGACGCGCATGAACGAGAGCGTATTCGCGAGGTAGCCGGAGAAAACCTCGAGAAGCTCGATCACCCAGTCCATCACCCACATCGCCGGCGAGCCGGGTCGCGCCCCTGCCGCCCGGGCGCGCGCGGCCTCGACCGGGAACCTGACGAACAGCCCGACGGCCGCGACCAGCATGACCGGTCCCGCGACGCTGAGGTCGGGAAGGCTCCGGAACCCGCTCTGCGCGAAACCGGCGGCGACCCAGACGCCGGCGGCGTAGATCGTCCCGCCCAGGATTCCCTCCTTGGAGAAGACGAGCTCGCGCCACTCGCGCCGCCGGACCCGGTTGATCCAGTTCAGCACCAGGCCGGCGCCGATGACCGCGATGCCGAAGTAGACGGTGATCGTGAGGATGTCGAGCAGGTTATCGACCGCACCGCCCCGCGGATGACCGGCGACGACCCCGTGATAGTCGAACCAGAGCGGCGGCAGCAGCTCGTAGCCGAAGTAGGCGCCGAAGAGCACGCCCATCGCGATCGAAGCGCCGCCACACCAGGTGAGCAGCTTCGAGAGCTGCCGCATGCCCGGAGTCTTCAGGAGCCGCGCCCCGACGAGGCCGAGCACCACGAGCACGAGCCCGTGCCCGGCGTCGCCGAACATGAGCCCGAACATCAGGAGGTACGCGATCGCCACCAGCGGCGTAGGGTCGATCGTCCCGTACTCGGGTACGCCGTAGTTCGTCACGAGCATCTGGAACGGCTTCAGGAACCGCGGGTTGCGCAGTTCCACCGGGACCCGCAGCCGCGACCCGGCGGCGGATTGCATCTCTTCCGCGCTGTGCCACTCGATGTAGCACGCGTGTTCGGCCGCAGCGCGGACCGCTTCCTCCGCTCGCTCGCGCGTGCGCGCCGGCACCCAGCCGGAGAAGACCGCGGCGTGGCCGCTCTCGCTCGACTCCCGGCGTATCGAGAGGAGCAGCTCGACGACTCGGATCTCACGCCACTGCCTTTCGAGCTCGGGGCGCCGGTCCCGGACGATCGCGGCGATCCGATCGGACTGCTCGGCCTGCTCGGATTCGAGCCTGCCGATTCGCGCATCCGCCTCCTCGAGCGCGTTCACCTCGCGCAACTCCGGCGCGGCGGGCAGCTCCTCCGCGCGGAACCCCGCGGCCTGCAACGCATCGCCGATTTCGGACGCGTTGCGCTTCATCGCGACAACCACCACACGCTCCTCGCCCCCGGTCGTCTCGACCGGCAGCACGAGTCCGGAGAGCCTGCTCACGTCGCGGTCGACCTGCCCGAGTCGGTCGGCGGGCACTCGTCCGTAGCGCACGTCGAGGAACCGGTGCCGCTCGTCGCCGATGCGTCCCAGCCCGGCGAGCTCGCCGTGCTCCGCGAGCGCGGCAAGCTGCCGGCGGACGTCGCTCACGCGGTTGATCTGCCGCTGCAACTCGGCCTGCCGCGAACGATAGCTCTCGACGTCGCGCGCGAGCCGGTCGATCCGGGCGTTCACGTCGTCCACGTCGACCTCCGCGACGGCTTCCGGCGCTGCGGGGTGTTCCGCCGCTGTACCGCGCGCGTTCCCGGCGACCACGCTGCGCGGCGGCTCGATACTCCCCATTCGCAGCAGCTGCTCGATGCGCCCGCGGGTCTCGGCAAGCGCGGTCCGACGCTCGTCGACCGACGCGTCGTGAAGCCGCGAGCTCATCTCCGGCTCGACGTCGGCGAGCCGGTTGAACTGTACGACGCCCAGGTCGAGCAGGCGCCTTGCGACCGGCTCGCTGCGGTCCTTCGTGACCACGGCGGTGAAGTGCCTCATCTCGGAGGTGAACATCATAGGAGCTCCTCGATCCGCTGCGGAGGCAGCTCGTAGTACTTCGCGTTGAGCACCGAGATCAGAAGTCGGACCTCGTTTCCCACGAGGAGCACGTAGGCGAGCATCGTGCCGATCGTGAACGGGTAACCGCCCAGCGTCCGGCGGATCTCGGCGAACAGGACCGACCGCAGGAGATCCTCGAGCAGCGCGAGCCGACGGGCGCCGCGCGCGTCCTCGTCGGGCCGTCGCGAACCGAGGATCGGGTGGCGGCCGCCGAGCACGCCCAGCAGCGCGTCGATAGGGCGTTCGGCCGCGTAAGCGGCGCGAGCGTCCTCCGGACGGATCAGCGTCCCGCCCGGCAGCACCGCCTCGAGGAGCTCGCCGTGTTCGCTTCCGTACGAACGGCGCATGCGGACGATCCAGTTCACGTTCAGGATGTCGATCTGCAGTCCCAGAAGGCGCAGCGCGACCTGCGTGTCGCGACCGCCCAGCCCGCGCGCCTCCTCCAGGAGCCACGCGTAGTACCAGCGGTCGAGGGCGACCTCGACCTCGAAGAGCGAGCCCGACTGTTCGACGCGGCCGAGCGGCGACGCGAGCGCTTGCGCGTAGGGTCGGCCGGCGAGCGCCCGGGCGACCTCGTCCGAACCCGAGGCGTTGATGCACGCGTCCACGGGCGCATCGTGCACGCGTTCGTCGCGCAGGAGGTAGGCGACCTTCTCGTCGATCGGTCTGCCGCGAACCGAGCGTTCGAACCAGAGACGCAGCGCGTGTTTTACGCTCGCGACCTCGAACCGACCGAGTACCGCGTCGGTGAACGGCCTGATCGCCTCGGGGATCGACCGGTCGAGCGAGCCGAGCAGCGACCACTCGGTGCGCACGAGCGCGAGCTCGCTCATCCTGACGTCGCCGGTCCGGCTGTAGGTCTCAGCGGCCGGCTCGTAGGGCGTCGGCGCGAGCATCCCCATCGCCTCCGGGAACGAACGCGCGCCTGCCATCCGCCGGAAGAATTCCTCGCCGAGGAGCTTGCTGATCCTCCCGCGGAGCTTCGCGTTGATGTAGGCGTAGGTGGAGAGCGCGCTCGCCATTCAGGCGTCCTCCCCGTCGGTGTCCGCGGCCACTCCCATTGGCCCTTCGATCACGAGTTGTACCAGTCGATCGACTGCCCGATCGAAGTTCGGCACCTCGTCCGCGCTGAAGCTACGGCGCTCGTCGCGCAGCCGCTCGTGGACGGCCTCCACGCGACGGTCCTGCTCGTCGCGGATCCGGGCGATCCGTTCGCGCACGCGACGGTCCGCCTCTCCGCGCGCCTCACGCAACGATCGGCCCTCCTCGTCGGAGAACTCGGCGCGCAACCGGGAAGCCTCCTGCCGTGCCTCTTCGATCAGGCGGTCAGCCTCCTGCTCGGCGTCGAGCACTTCGTTAATCGCTTCGAGCATCTACGTGTCCTCCCCCGAGAACATTCGGTCTTCGGTACGCGCGAACGTGTCTACGAGCTCCCCGGCCGAGTCGCACGCGAGCAGCGCGTCGAGCACGTCCGGGTCTCGGAATATGAGCGTGATGCGCTTGAGCAGTCGCAGGTGAATCGCCTCGCTCGTCGCGCCGAGCAGGAGGAAGAGGTGCACCGGCCGTGCGTCGAACGCGCCAAAATCCGTGCCCTCCCGGCAGAGTCCGAGCAGAACCGCGGGCGCCCCTTCCGGGTTCTCCGACGGCCGACGAACGTGGGGGACCGCTACGCCGTGACCGAGCGCCGTCGACGAGAGCTGTTCGCGGGCGAGCAGGAGCCGCACGTGCTGATCCACGTCGGATACGACGCCGCGCCGCTCGAGGGGCGCGACGAGCTGTCGCAGGACATCCCCGGGGGTGCCCGGTTCGATCCGGTCGACGACCGTCTCCCGGTCGATCAGCGGCGAGACGCGCACGATGCCGCTCGTCGCGTCGAGGAACGGAGCGAGCTCGTTGCGTGGAAGTACCTGCATGCGCGACATCAGCCAGTCGTCGAGCACCGAGCGAAGAAAGCGCCATTGGCCGCCCACGCGGGCGCAGGGGATCTCGCTGCGCCCGATCATCCGCTGGATCGTCCGCTCGCCGAGCTTGAGGTACGCCGCGGCCTCGCTTAGCGTGAGGATATCGTCGTTTTCTGGCGTGAATTGGCGCCTTATGTCGTTCGATGACATTCTGCTTGAACCATATCGCGCGCCCGCGGAAACGTCAACAGCCGCCCTGCCCGACGGGGCCGACGGCCGTGGCTGGCGACGATCATCGCATCACGGTGGTCGCGGGCTCGCGTGAGGCGGCTGCTTCTGATACGCTCTCACCCCGAAGGAGAACACCAATGGATACCCGCACCGCTTTCGTCACCGGGGCCGACCACGGTCTGGGCCTCGCGCTCGCTACGAGACTGCTCGCAGACGGGTGGCGTGTCGTCGCCGGCCGTTACGCACGGGATGAGCATCGCCTCGACGAGCTCTCCGAACAGTACGGCGAAAACCTGAAGATCGTGCCCCTCGACGTGTCCGACCTCGACTCGGTCCGGGCTGCCGCGACGGCCGCGATGAACGATCTCCAGGCGATCGACCTCGTGATCAACAACGCCGCCGTGCTCGGCCTTTCCGGGCTGGAGAACCGCATCGGCGACGGGCTCGACTACGAGGCGATTCTCGCGACGATCTCGGTGAACTCGCTCGGTCCGCTCCGTGTCGTGCAGGAGCTCCTTCCGGCCGTGTCCCGGTCGAGCCTCAAGCGACTGTGCTTCGTCTCCTCGGAAGCCGGAAGCGTGACGCGCGCGCACCGCCCGTTCTGGTACTCGTACCAGATGTCCAAGAGCGCGCTCAACATGGGGGTCGCGACGCTCTACACCGACCTCCACCCGCAGGGCTACTCGTTCCGGGTCTACCACCCGGGCTGGATGCAGACCTTCATGAAGGGTCAGCCCGACCCGCGCGCCGAGCTCACCCCGGACCAGGCGGCCGAGCTCGCGCTGGGCTACTTCCTCGACGACGGGGTCCCCGAAGAGCCGCTCGTGATGCGCGACGAGAAGGGTACCGAATGGCCGTGGTGAGCGCGACGCGGGGATGCGGGCCGATGCGCAGGCGGGACTACGTCCGTGGCGCAGGGAGGGTTACCGGTGAACCGGTCGGCGAGATGCCACGGCGCCGATTTCCGCGCGTGGCAAGGGGGACCGGTCGTACGAGTTGCCGTGGCGGATCCGGTTGCCCACGACATCCCGGGGACGCTGCCAATGGCACGCGTTATGCTCGAACGTGAGCTCCGCGCGCAAGACTCCACCCGCTCGTCGATCTGATCCCGCAGGAGCGCACACTCGTCATCCCTGCTCAGCCTCGATTCCCTCCTGGTCTTCGTGTTCACAGGTTCCCGTCTCCGGGTTCCAGCCGAACTCGCTCGCCAGGACGCTCTCCACGTAATCGCGGAAGTGGCGCATCTGCGTTCTGAAGCTCACGCGCTGCTCGCGTCCCATCAGCACCCCCCGGGCGGACATCTTCTCCATGTAGCTCATGATGACGTTCGTGAGCGTCACCATCCGCTCGCGGTCGAGCTCGATCTCGGGAGGTGCGAGCTCCAGATCGAGCACCGGCATCGCGGCGACGGCCTCGCGCAGGCGGCGCCTGTAGAGCTTCGCGAGCTCCTGCGACGGATACGAGCGGGCGTAGAGATGATCGAACAGTCCGATGTACCGGTAGGCGTCTCTGAGATCGCGATACTTGTCGACCATGGCGAGCGCGTAGCGGCAGAAGACCTCGCGTTCGCGGCTCTTCCGGCCGGCCGACCTGCCGGTCTCAACGCCTTCGCTCGCGGTGCGGCTCGATGTGTCGCAGATGCGCTTCACCATCCGTGCCGCGATCTCGATCGCGATGGGATGCCGATCGGCGAAGTACCGATAGAGCGTCACCGGCGCAATCCCGGCCGCGTCGGCGATGCTGCGCATGCTCGTCTGCTCCAGACCGTCGCGCAGAAACAACGTCTGCGCCGACTCGAGAATCCGCTCGCGGCGCTCATCGACCTGGTGCCTGCCGTCGCGTCGACGGCGCGCCGAGTCCGACGTAAGGGTGCTCATACCTGCCTCGTCCACGCATGGTACACCCCGTTACATGCGCTGTAAAGCCGGCGATCGCGCAAATCACTGCCAATAGGTGAATTAGCGGCGGAAGCCGTATCTTGGGAGCGCGTTCACATCTTTTCCTTGACAGTCCATGGATCTGGTTTGAGAATGAACCATCACCCCCACGTTCTGTGAGGGCAAGCACAAAAAGGAGGCACGAGATGAACAAGAAGATGCTCGTTCTCTTCGTCCTGCTGTTGTCGGCTTCGCTCGCGTTCGCCGCGGGCGGACAGGAGCCGTCGGACGACGCCCAGATCGTCCCGGAGGCACCCGAACAGCAGCTGACGGAGAGCGGTCTGCCACGCGGCGAGACCGTCATCGCAGCGCCGCTGTCCGGACGCGTCGGTTCGCCGTCCAACTTCAACAGCTGGGTCGGCTGGAAGAACCGCGACCGCGGGACGCAGCAGCTCGTGAACGAACCGCTGTGGAGCGTCGATTTCGCGACCGGCGAAATAATCCCCGGGCTCGCCGACGGGGAGGCGCAGTACAGCAGCGACTTCACCGAAGTCACCATTCCGCTGAAGGACGGGGTTACGTGGTCAGACGGCGAGTCGTTCACCGCCGACGACGTGGTGTTCACGGTGAACCTGCTCAAGGAAGTCGAAGGCTTCAACAGCCACTCGGTCATGGCCGAGAACGTCGACAACGTCTACGCCGAGGACGATCACACGGTCGTCTTCGAACTCACGCGACCGAACTCGCGCTTCCACACCAACTTCCTCGACCGCTGGGGATGCGTCTGGATCATGCCGGAGCACGTGTGGGCTGATGCCGAAGACCCGCTGACCTTCGAGTACAATCCACCCATCGGAACGGGACCGTACGTGTTGCACAGCTACGACCCGGCCGGCCAGTGGACGATCTGGGAGAAGCGTGAGGACTGGCAGAACAGCCCGACCGGCATCATGTACGGCGAGCCCGTTCCGCAGTACTTCGTCTTCCGCAACTTTGACAACGAGGGCGCCAAGATCGTCGCACAGCTCACGCACCAGCTCGACGTCGTAGACCTCTCCCCGTCGGGTATGAACGCAGCGCTGGTACAGGGCGACACGAACCGCGCCTACCAGGACGGTTATCCGTACGTGGTGAACAACGACCCGGCTCTGACCGGCATAACGTTCAACACGCTGCAGCCGCCGTACGACAACCGGGACGTCCGCTGGGCACTCCTGCTCGCGATCGACATCCAGGAGTACATGGCGCAGGCGGTCGACGGTCAAGCGACGCTGAGCCCGGTCCATATCCCCTCGCTCGGTGCCTACCCCGAGGCGTACATCGGGCCCATGGAGGACTGGCTGAGCGAGTTCGAGCTCGACCTGGGTAACGGCGAGACGTTCCGTCCGTACGACCCGGACGCCCCGCAGCGCGTGATCGACTACGCGCGCGATCGCGGCTACGTCGTCCCCGACGATCCCGAGGTCCTCGACCGGACCTTCGGCCTCGGATGGTACAAGTACGCGCCCGAGGCGGCGACGAAGCTGCTCGAGAAGAACGGCTTCTCGAAGAACAGCGACGGCGAGTGGCTCCT